>JACQDL010000027.1 GCA_016201065.1 Actinomycetota bacterium | reverse complement strand
TCGCGAACATCCAGCGAGAGACCGCCGACCACACCTTCAGCGCCTTCGAATTGTTCATCAAGAATGGGACGTTCAGATACGACTTCGAGCACCTCTCAATCCCGATGGGCGAGGCCGATTTTGTTTAATTGCGGCCATACGTACCCCGCAGCATGCTCTCACCACCACAAGATCAGGACCGTTCTGATGCCCAATGCGCGGGAACTACTTGAACAGTACGTCGCGAACGGGAAGCTCATGCAGCTCGCGACTCTGCGCACCGATGGTTCGCCCGCAATATGTAACGTGTGGTATGACGTACATTTTGCTCCGGATCTGCTGCGATTCATCTCCAGATACGATCGGAACCACAGCGCAGACATACGGAGCGACGAACGGGTGGCCGGGAGTATCGTCGCGATTGAGCTCGAAGCGCTTGGTCAGGTAGTTCGTGGGGTGACTTTTCTCGGTACTGCCCGGGAGATGGCCACCGTCGACGTGGAATTTGCCATCAGCGCATTCATCGAACGCTGGCCGGCGTCCGCTGAAGCGATCGATCCTGGAAAGTTGGCGAACGGAGAGACGCCGACCCGCCTCTATGAGGTCGTCATTGATGAGTGGATTCTGTTTGATGAGTCCAATTTTCCCAGCCAGCCGCGGCGGAAAATCAAGGCAGTGGCCGGCCGGGACGATCCGGCCACCGCATCCCGGTCACAAGCTGCCCGTCCGGGTCAGCGGTGACGACGCCGCCCGGCCAGTTCGGTGCGCGATGACCGCGGGCGGTCCTCAACGATCCTGAGCCAACGGTTGCGGTCACCGGCATCGAGTCCCGGTGGCAGTGACGCGGTGACGGTCCGGCCGGCCTGGGAGGCGATGGACGCCATCGACGTGATCGTCAACGTCTCAGTCGGGTTACCTGCAGCGGTTCCTCGTTGACCGAGCCATCAGGTTGGCGTTCCACCCGATAGGCACCCGCATTCCTGCGATCAGCTATGGCGGCCACCAGCGTCGTACCTTCGTAGTGCAGGCCCGCGCCAGCGTCCGTGGCGTAGCCCGTCGGCAGCGAGCCGTCGCCAACGAGTTGCTGGAACAAGGCACGCCGTTCGGCATAGTGCACGGCATTGGCGTACGGCAGGAATCCGAGACCATCGCGCAGGCCGCGCACCGGGCCGAACGAGTCCGTTGTGGCGCCGGCAAACCAGCACAACGATCCGGCGGACTCTCCGGCCAGCACCACGCCCGCCCGCCAGCAGCCACGCAAGATCGCGTCCAGTCCGTGCGCCCGCCACACCGCCAGCAGGTTCACCAGGCTTCCCCGGTCGACCCAGATGACATCCTGCGCGTGCAGGTGTGCGGCCACGTCCGGCACGTTGGGCTTGTCGAACAGCGCAAGGTGCGACACCCGTATGCCCGAACCGGCGAACGCTGCCGAGCACCGCTCAATGGTCAGCTCCTGGTCACCGCCGGCCGTCGCCAGAAGGCACAGCCGAGGCTCGGTCGAGGCGCCTGCAAGGTCGAAGGCGTACCGGAAGATGGGACCAGGCTGCCACGGGGTACCCGCACGGTTGAACCCTATCGACGTGGCGAGGATCGTCGGCGCGGCTGCAGGCATGGGCGTCATCCTGGCCCACCGGCGGGTTCCGTCAGCCGGCCGGGGTGGCCGGCGGTACGTCCTCGGGGAAGTGGCAGGCGACCTGGTGGCCGGGGGTCAGCTCGACCAGCGGTGGCTCGGTCTGCCGGCACACCGGCTGCGCCTTCCAGCACCGGGTGTGGAAGCGGCAGGCCGGCGGCGGGTTGAGCGGGCTCGGGACGTCCCCGGTGAGCCTGATCCGGTCCCGCTGCAGGCGCCGGGACGGCTCCGGGATCGGCACCGCCGACATCAGCGCGACCGTGTAGGGGTGCCGGGGGGCGGCGTACAGGCTGTCCCGGTCGGCCAGCTCGACGAGCGTGCCGAGGTACATCACCGCGACCCGGTCGGCGATGTGCCGGACCACCGACAGGTCGTGCGCGATGACGACGTAGGTCAGCTCCAGCTCGTCCTGCAGGTCGGCCAGCAGGTTGATCACCTGGGCCTGGATCGACACGTCCAGCGCCGACACCGGTTCGTCGGCGACGATCAGCTTCGGCCGTAGTGCCAGGGTCCGGGCGATCCCGATCCGCTGCCGCTGCCCGCCGGAGAACTCGTGCGGGTAGCGGTTGTAGTGCTCCGGGTTGAGACCGACCAGCTCCAGCAGCTCCTGCACGGCGCGCTTGACGCCGTGCTCGGTGCGCACCTTCTGCAACCGGTACGGCGCGCCGACGATGGTGCCCACGGTGTGCCGCGGGTTCAGCGACGAGTACGGGTCCTGGAAGATCATCTGGATGTCGCGGCGCAGCGGGCGCATCCGCGACTGCGACAGGTGGGTGATGTCGTGCCCGTCGAAGACGATCGACCCGGCGGTGGGCTCCAGCAGCCGGGTCAGCAGCCGGCCGGTGGTGGTCTTCCCGCAGCCGGACTCACCCACCAGCGCCATCGTCTCGCCTGTGGTGACCGCGAAGTCCAGCCCGTCGACGGCCTTCACGGCGCCGACGGTGTGCCGGATCAGGCCACGCCGCACCGGGAAGTGCTTGCGCAGCCCGGAGACCGACAGCAGCGCGCCGCCTGGCTCGGGTGTGCTCATGGGTGCCTCGCTCACGACTCCGGCGCTCACAACGTCGCTGTTCACAGTTTCGGGGCGATCTCGGTCCGCCAGATCCGCTCCCGTTGCGCCGCACCGAGGTGACAGGCGATCCGGTGTTCCGGGGCGACCTCGGTCAGCTCCGGGACCTTCTCGCGGCAGGCGGTACCGACGGCATCGGTGTGACCGCAGCGCGGGTGGAACGCGCACCCCGGCGGGACGGTGATCAGGCTCGGTGGGGTGCCCGGGATCGGCAGCAACCGCTCCGAGCGGTCCCGGTCCAGCCGGGGCATCGAGCCCAGCAGCCCCCAGGTGTACGGGTGTTGCGGCAGGTCGAAGAGGTCCGTCGCGCTGCCGTACTCCACCGGCTTTCCGGCGTACATGACCAGGACATCGTCGGCGAGCTCGGCGACCACGCCCAGGTCATGGGTGATGATGATCACCGCCGAGTGGAACTCGGCCTGTAGCTCCCGGATCAGGTCCAGGATCTGCGCCTGCACGGTGACGTCCAGCGCCGTGGTGGGCTCATCGGCGATGAGCAGCTCCGGGTCGCACGACAGCGCCATGGCGATCATCGCGCGCTGCCGCATCCCACCGGAGAACTGGTGCGGGTAGTCGTCCACCCGGCTGGCCGGCTCCGGGATTCCCACCCGGGCGAGCAGGTCGATGGCGTGCGCCCGGGCCACCGACCGGCGGACATCGTTGTGGATCCGGTACGCCTCGATGATCTGGGCACCGACGGTGTAGAAGGGGTGCATCGCCGAGAGCGGGTCCTGGAAGATCATCGCCATCTTCGCGCCGCGCAGCCGGCGGACCCGTTCGGCGCTGGCGCCGACCAGCTCCTCGCCGTCGAGCCAGATCTCGCCGGAGATCCGCGCCGGGCCGCCGGAGTGCAGCCCCATCACCGCGAGGCTGGCCACGCTCTTGCCGGAGCCCGACTCGCCGACGATGCCCAGGGTCCGGCCGCGTTGCAGCCGGAACGACACCCCGTCCACGGCACGGACCAGACCGTCGTCGGTGGGGAAGTGCACCCGCAGGTCGCGGACGGTGAGGAAGTCCTCCGGCCGGTCTCGGGCGGTGCCGGCCATGTCTTCGGTGCCGGTCATGACAGCCTGCCGGTCATGTCAGCCGGACCCTGGGGTCCACCACCGCGTACAGGATGTCCACCACCAGGTTGGCGAGAACGATGAAGAACGCCGCCACCATGGTCACGCCCATGACCTTGGGGAGATCGTTGGCGCCGATCGCGAGGATCGCGTACCGGCCGATCCCGTTCAGCGAGAACGTGCTCTCGGTGAGGATGGCGCCGCCGAGCAGCAACCCCACGTCAAGACCGAAGATCGTGACGATCGGGGTCAGGGTGGCCCGCAGCCCGTGCTTGAGCACCACGGTGCGCTCTGGCAGCCCCTTGGCGCGCGCGGTGCGGATGAAGTCCTCGCTCATCGTCTCCAGCATGCCGGAGCTGGTGAGCCGGGCGTAGCCGGCGGCGTACAGGAAGGCGATGGTGATCCAGGGCAGGATCAGGTCGTAGGCCCACTGCGCGGGGTCCTCCGCGAGCGCGGTGTAGCTGCTGCCCGGCGCGGTCACGCCGAGGGTGTAGCTGAAGATCCCGAGCGCCAGCAGGCCGGTGAAGAAGATCGGTAACGAGACGCCGGCGAGCGCCACCCCCATCGCCGCCCGGTCGAAGATACTGCCGCGCCGCAGTGCCGAGATCACGCCGGTGGCGACTCCGGCCAGCAGCCAGATCGCCGACGCCCCGGCCGCCAGCGACGCGGTCACCGGCAGCCGGTCGAGCAGGTCCGGCCAGACCGGGGCCTGGGTGAGGAAGGAGTAGCCGAAGCACGGCGCGGGGCAGTGCTCGGCGGCCGGGCCGTAGTCGTAGTCGGCGCCGGCCACGATGCCCTTGGCGAACCGCCCGTACTGCACCACGAGCGGGTCGTGGAAGCCGAGCTTGTCCGCCATCTGCCGGACCTGCTGTTCGTCGGCGGTCTTGCCGACATACCGGGAGGCGAGGTCCTCCGCGGTCGCCCCGGCCAGCCGGGGCACCACGAAGAAGATCGAGAAGGTGACCGCGCTGACCACGAACAGCAGCAGCACCGCGCCGACCAGGCGTCTGATGATGAAAACGATCACGCTGCCCGGCTGCGGTGGCCGGCGCAGACTCCCCGCCGGCCACCGGTCGCCATCACCTGCCCTCGATGTGTGGTGTGCCTGGGGTGCCGGGAGGCACCCCAGGCGCCATGACTACTTCTTCACGCCCAGGGCGAGGTAGTCATACATGCCGAAGCCGTCGTTGACGAAGACGTTCGTCAGGTTCGACGGCCGGTAGACCAGCGTCTTCGCCCAGACACCGGGCAGGACGACCGCGTTGTCCATCACGGTCCGGTCGATCTGCGACCAGATCTGCTCGCGGGCCACCAGGTCGGTGGTGAGCAGCGCCTGGTCGAGCAGCTTGTCCACGTCCGGGACCTTGACCGACAGGTTGGTGTTGCCGCCCGTGGCACGGATCACCCTGCTGTCGACGATCTGCTGCAGGAAGCCGAAGCCGTCCGGCCAGTCCGCACCCCAGCCGTTGGTCATCAGCCCGAGGTTGTTGGCCTTGGCGTAGGCCGGCTTGCCGGCGTACAGCTTGAAGTAGTCGCTCTGCGGGAAGCCCTTGAGCGTGAGCTTGATGCCGACCCGCGCCAGCGCCTGCTGCATCCCCTCGGCGACGGCCTTCTCCCGGGGCCGCTCGGCCCGGTAGGACATGGTCGTCGAGAATCCGTTGGGCTGGCCGCACTGCTTCAGCTCGTCCTTGGCCTTCGGGACGTCACCGTGGTTGTCGGCACCGCCCGGGTAGACGTCGAACTTCTGCGCTCCGGGGATCATGGGGGGCATCATGTTCGTGGCGATGTCGCCGCCCGCCGGCCCACCGTAGGCGTTCTGGTAGGACACCTTGTCGTTGGCGTACTCGACCGCCTTGCGGCAGTGGATGTTGTCCAGCGGCGCGACGTCCGGGTTGATCGAGGTGTACCACAGCCGGGCGATGGCGGCCGAGTCGGCGTTCTTCTTCAGGCTCGGGTCGCCCAGCACCCGCCCCTGCGCGGCCGGCTGCAGGCCGGTGCCCTCGATCGCGACGTCGACGTCTCCGGACAGCAACCGGTTGTCGATGTCATCGGCGTTGACGTTGAGGGTGACCTCGATCCGGTCCGGCAGCGCCTTCCGGTTGGGGTCGGTCCCGACGTCCCAGCTGTCGTTGCGCACCAGCGTGAAGCTCTTGCCGATGCTGTTGGTGTCGAACTTGTACGGGCCGCTGGAGACCACGTGCTGCTTGTAGTTGGCCCCGGTGTCCTTCGCGGCCGGCACCGGGATGGTGGCCGGGAGCTGGGCGAAGTAGTCGAACCCGCTGAACGGCTTGAGCAGGTGGAAGACGATCGTGGCGTCGTCGGGCGTCTCGATCGCCTTCAGCCCGAGCTTGTTCGGGTCCGCGTCCTTGTACGGGCTGGTGTAGCCCTGCAGGTCGAGGAAGTCGTTGAAGTACGTCGGGCCGTCCGGGAAGACGGTCTTGTCCAGCGACCGCTCGACGGCGTACTTCACGTCCTTGGCGGTGATGAGCGTGCCGTCCTCGAACTTCACCCCCGGCCGCAGGTGGTAGGTCCAGGTCTTCGCGTTGTCACTGGGTACCCCCAGCGTGGCCGCCAGGTCCGGGACGAGCGTGCTGCCCTTCGCCCCGGGGGCCGGGGCGAACATCACCAGCGACCGCCCGTAGAGGCGGATGAAGTTCCAGGAGTAGGCGTAGTAGGTGTCCGCCGGGTCGAGGGAGTCGAAGTCACCGGAGTGGGCCAGCCGAAGGGTGCCACCCTTCGCGTCGGACGGGTTGAACACCGAGCCGACACCCGCGTTGAACGCCGCCACGCCGGCCGTGGCAGTACCACCCCCGTTCCCGCTGGTGCTGGTACCCCCGCCGCAGGCGGCGAGGAGGATCGCGAGCGCGGCGCCGGTGGCGGTCGCCGTGACCGCAGGTCTTGTCTTCACTGCTGGTTCACCCCTATTCATAGACGTACTGGTGGCAAACTGGCCATCGTGCTCATCGCGCGCGCGGGTCGAGCGCGTCGCGCAGCCCATCCCCGAGCAGGTTGAACGCGAGCACCGTCACGAAGATCGCCAAGCCCGGGAAGATCATGAAGTTCGGCGCGATGGTGTACAGCCGCGAGGCCTCGGAGAGCATGCCGCCCCAGGTCGGCGTCGGTGGCTGGACCCCGACGCCGAGGAAGGACAGGGCCGCCTCGAACAGGACGTTCGTCGGGATCAGCAACGTGGTGTACACGAGGATGGGTGCGACCAGGTTCGGCAGCAGCTCGCGGACGATGATGTACGGCGACCGGGCGCCGAGGCTGCGGGCGGCGTCGACGAACTCCCGTTCGCGCAGCGACAGCGTCTGGCCGCGGATGATCCGGCCGATGTAGGGCCAGCCGAAGAAGCCGATGATCACCACGAGCATGGCGACCCGCAGTGTGTTGCCGCTGAGCCCGAACCCGTGGTCCGGGATGACCCCGACCAGCGCGATCGCGAACAGCAGCAGCGGGAACGCGAGGAAGAGATCCATCAGGCGGCTGATCACCGTGTCGATCCAGCCGCCGAAGTAGCCGGCGACGATGCCCATCGTGGTACCGATCGCCATCGAGAGCAGGGTGGCCAGGAAGGCGATCAGCAGCGAGATCCGGGCGCCGTAGACGACCCGGCTGAACAGGTCCCGGCCGTTCACCGGTTCCAGGCCGAACAGGAAGTCCCAGCTGATCCCGCCCCGCGGGCCCCTCGCGACCTGCAACGACGGGTCGATCAGGTCCTCGTGAAACTCCGTCGGCGGGTGCCCGAGCAGCCTGACGACGAGCGGGGCGAAGATCGCCACCAGCACCAGAACGAGGATGACCAGGCCGCCGGCCAGCGCGACCCGGTCCCGTCTCAGCCGGAGCCACGCGATCTGCCCGAGGGACCGTCCCTGGATCGTCCCGCCCATGCCGGCCAGGCCCGCCTCCGGCTTGGCCCGGCGGGCCGAGTCGGGGAGGTCCAACGGCACGGTCATGTCCTGGTCCCCCACGGCGGCGCGGTGCGGCGGCGCCAGACCGGTACGGCGGCGCCCGGGCCGCGCCGACGGCCCGGCCCTGGCAGGACTGTCTCTCGTCAGGGCACCCGGCGCCAGCACCTTTGGCGGTCCGTGGCGGGATTGTGATCAAAGGGAGTTCGGGCGGCCGCCACCCGCGCCGGTGCTACCGGCCGGCGGCCGGTTCGACCAGCTCCACCAGCACGCCGCCGACGTCCTTGGGGTGCACGAAGTTCACCCGCGACCCCGCGGTGCCGGCGCGGGGCTCGTCGTACAGCAGGCGCAGGCCGCGCTCGCGGAGCTGGGCGCAGGCGGCGTCGATGTCGCTCACCCGGTAGGCGATCTGCTGGATCCCGGGACCGCGCGCGTCGAGGAACTTCGCGATCGTGGACTGCGGCGACAGCGGGGCGAGGAGCTGGATGCACGCGCCGCCCACGCCGTCCACGGCGACCATGGCCTCGCGGACGCCCTGCTCCTCGTTGACCTCCTCGTGCACCACCCGCATGCCGAACGTGCCGGTGTACAGCTGCTTGGCCGCGTCCAGGTCCGGGACGGCGATGCCGACGTGATCGATCGCGGTGAACATGCCACGACGCTAGCGCGCGGACCGGACGGCGTCCCCTCCGGTGGCCGGTCCGGCCCGCCACCGAACCCAGCGGCCGATGGGTATCGTGAGCGAGATCAGCCTGCCTGCCGTTCGTCGAAAGGCCCCACAATGGCCGGATCCGTGATCGTCAGTGGCGCCCGCACCCCGATGGGGCGCCTGCTCGGTTCGCTGAAGGACTTCTCCGGCCCGGATCTGGGCGGGTTTGCGATCGCCGCGGCCCTCCAGCGTGCCGGCATCACCGGTGACCAGGTCCAGTACGTGATCATGGGGGAGGTGCTCCAGGCCGGAGTCGGCCAGATCCCGTCCCGGCAGGCCGCGGTCAGGGCCGGCATCCCGATGACCGTGCCCTCGATCACGATCAACAAGGTGTGCCTGTCCGGGCTGGACGCGATCGCGCTGGCCGACCAGCTCATCCGGGCCGGCGAGTTCGACATCCTGGTGGCCGGCGGGATGGAGTCGATGACCAACGCGCCGCACCTGCTGCCCGGTGCCCGGTCCGGGTTCAAGTACGGCTCGGTCGAGGTGCTCGACGCGATGGCGCACGACGGGCTGACGGACGCATTCGAGCACGTCGCCATGGGCGAGTCCACCGAGCGGCACAACACCCGGCTCGGGCTCGGCCGGGCCGAGCAGGACGAGTTCTCCGCGCGGTCACACCAGCGCGCCGCCGAGGCCGCCAAGAACGGCATCTTTGCTCAAGAGATCGTCCCGGTGCGGGTTCCGCAGCGGAAGGGCGAGGCGATCGTGGTCGACGCCGACGAGGGCATCCGGGCGGACACCACGGTCGAGTCGTTGGGGCGGCTGCGGCCGGCGTTCGCCGAGGACGGCACGATCACCGCCGGCTCGGCCTCGCAGATCTCCGACGGCGCCTGCGCCGTGGTCGTGATGTCGCGGGCCAGGGCGGAGGAGCTCGGTGTTCCGGTGCTCGCCGAGATCGGCGCGCACGGCAACGTCGCCGGCCCGGACAACTCCTTGCAGTCCCAGCCCGCCAACGCGATCGCGCACGCGCTGGCCAAGGAGGGGCTGACCGTTGCCGACCTGGACCTGATCGAGATCAACGAGGCGTTCGCGGCGGTCGCCATCCAGTCGATGAAGGAGCTCAGGGTGGGGCCGGAGAAGGTCAACGTCAACGGTGGGGCGATCGCGCTCGGCCACCCGATCGGGATGAGCGGGGCGCGGATCGCGCTGCACCTGGCGCTGGAGCTGCGGCGGCGCGGCGGCGGGGTCGGGGCTGCCTCGCTGTGCGGCGGCGGCGGTCAGGGCGACGCGCTCATCCTCAAGGTCTGAGTCGAGCCGACCGGTGACTGCGGTGCGGCGGGTCGCCGACGTTCCCGATCTCATCGAGCGGGCGCGTGCCGGCGACCCCCGCGCGATCGCCCGGCTGATCTCGCTGGTGGAGCAGGCCAGCCCGGTGCTCCGCGAGGTGGCCCGGGCGCTCGCTCCGCACACCGGGCACGCCCAGGTGATCGGGCTGACCGGCGCGCCCGGGGTGGGGACGTCGACCTCGACCTCGGCGCTGGTGGCTGCCTACCGGGCGGCCGGCCGCCGGGTAGGCGTGCTCGCCGTCGACCCGTCCTCGCCGTTCTCCGGCGGTGCGCTGCTGGGCGACCGGGTCCGGATGCAGGAGCACGCCACCGATCCGGGAGTCTTCATCCGGTCGATGGCCTCCCGCGGGCACCTGGGCGGGCTGTCCTGGGCCACCCCGCAGGCGCTGCGGGTGCTGGACGCCGCCGGCGTCGACGTGGTCCTGGTGGAGACCGTCGGGGTCGGCCAGGCCGAGGTGGAGATCGCCTCGCTGGCCGACACCACCGTGGTGCTGCTCGCGCCCGGGATGGGCGATGGGATACAGGCCGCGAAGGCCGGCATCCTCGAGGTGGCGGACGTGTTCTGCGTGAACAAGGCGGACCGGGACGGCGCCGACCAGACGGTGCGGGACCTGCGCCAGATGCAGGCGCTGGGCGGCGCGCATTCGGAGGCCGGCGGGTGGCGCCCGCCGATCGTGAAGACCGTCGCGGTCCGGGGTGAGGGGATCGACGAGCTCGCGGCCGAGATCGACCGGCACCGCGCCTGGCTGGTGGACTCCGGTGAGCTGGACCGCCGCCGGCAGGCCCGGGCGGCGGCCGAGGTCGAGGCGATCGCCCTGGCGGCGCTGCGGGAGCTGCCCGGCGCTGCGGCGCTGCCGGGTCTGGCCGCCCGGGTGGCGGCCGGCACGCTCGACCCCTACACCGCCGCCGACGAGCTCGTCGACGCGGTACGCCGACCGCTCGGTCCCGGCAGCCCGGCAGGGACACCTTGGCGGAGATCGCCGCCAAGCAGCCCGCCGAGGAGCGCCTGACCATCCGCTTACCTTCGTCCGTGAACTGCGCCTACACGCTTGTGGGTTCCTCGCGGAGGGAGGCGACCTGTCGGCTGTCATCCGAGGCGTTCGTCAGGCGTGGGTGCGTTGCCATTCCAGGCCGGTGAGGGTCAGGGCGGCGTCGGCGATACGTTGCGCGGAGGTGGTCTTGAGACCGGTGCGGCAGGAGTCGATCCATTCCTGGACGCCTGCGCATCCTTGGCGCCGGTATTCCAGTGCCTGGATCAGGCATTCGAGTCTGTCGGCGTCCTTGGCGACGAGGGCTTCGGGGGTGTCCTGGGCCTCGTAGGTGGCGACGATGTCGCGAAGGACTCCGGCCACGACCGGGGGGCAGTCTGCGACCTGGTCGATGGTGACGGCTTCGTTGTCGGCGGCGGTCAGGTAGCGGCGTCCCACGTGGGGGATGTCCCCGACGCGGGTCTCCTGGGTGTCGTGGAACACCGCCAGTTGGGCGGCGCGGGCGGGGTCGGCGCCCTCCAGCGCGGCCAGGACGGTCGCCAGGATGCTGGTGCGGAAGCTGTGTTCGGCGATCGTCTCGGGGTCCTTGACGCCGGCGATCCACCAGCCCGTGCGCTTGATGTGCTTCAGGACGCCGACCTCGAACAGGTACGACGCGACCCCGGTGATCCGTTCGTCGCTGACCTCTTCGGCCTCGTGCCCGGTGTCAGGCTGTTGGTCCGTCATGTGTTCATCCCATCGCGCGCAGGTTGTACAGGACCGAGATCAGTTCTCGACGGGACTGCGGGGAGATCCCGTCCTGGCTGAGGAGTCGTTCCCCGCGGTCTTCGAGGCTACGGGCCAGTCCCGGGTCGTCGCGCGCCAACCAGTGTCGCTGGGCCATCAGCAGCCACAGGGTGTGCACGCTGAGGTCGACGAATCCGTGGAGGCTGGTCAGGCGTTCGGTGAGGTGGGCCAGCAGCCGGGTGCCACGCCAACGCCCCGGGTCGGCGACCATGAAGTCGTCCCGGTGCACCGCGGACGAGCTGGGCAATACTCCAGGTGAATCTCCGCAGCCACGCGGGCCAAGGCTTCGCGCGATGATGGGCCCTCCAACGCCCACCCGCCAGTGCGCCCTACGGACGTGCTACGGCCAGTCAGGGATGTGATGGGCCCTGGGTCTGTTGCTGAGGAGCGGTGCCACCCTGGGGAGGCGAGCCGCCGGACCGCCCGGTGCCACCCCGCGACCCAGCTCCGACTTAGGCTTCGATTCCCCTACTGATCGTGAATGGGGCCGCTCGGGCTGTCCCGCCCGCCTGACGATCATCACATAGGTGCGGTCGCCCGCCGCGGCTGTCGGCTCGATCTGGTTGAGACCGTATTTCTCCCTTCTCGCGGAGGTCCCGAGTTCGTTTACTGGCGCGAGGACCAAGGAACCCGACCGGAGAGGTGACGCTGATGCAAGAAGATGATCTTGAGGATAGGCTCAGCCCGGCGCAACAGATTGCCGTGGCGTTGCAGACCGTCGATGCCTTCGCCGGTTGGGTGACCAACGTCGACACCAAGATCGCGACGCTTGCCGCCGGTGACGTTGCACTTGCGCTCTTCGTGGTGACACAGGGCTTCTCGGACGTGTGGCCGGTCCGCTCCGCGCTGGCCAGGGTGGCGCTCGTCGCCCTGGCCGCGTTTGCCGTTTCGTCGCTCGCAATCGCCCGGCATCTCGGCGCAGCCATGCGTCCCCGTCTCAGTGGCGGTCCAGACCCGAACCACTTCGCGTTTCCCTCCGTCGCAGGGATGAATCCGGCCAGTCTTGGAGACGACGCGGCGAGCGCTCTGTTGGAACAGGCATGGCGGCAGGTGCACGTACTCTCAGTGATTGCTGTGGCCCGGTACCGGCACTTCTCCCGCGCACTCGCGTGGACCGGTGTCAGCGCGCTGGCGGTCGCCGTCTGGCAGGTCGCCGCTCACCTCGCGCGGTGAGCGTCCTGACGGATGGTGCCGTCGGTCGCCGCCCGGTCGAGTTGCAGGTAGTCGAGTAGTTGGCGCAATGCCGAGTCGTAGGACGTCACGAACTCGTACAGGTCTAGCCGCTCGTGCGCGCTTACCGCATTGGCGCAGATCTCTCGGAGCTTCGCCTGAGTTTCCTCCTGGTCCTTGAGCATCTGTTCGGCAACGTCCCCGACCCGGTTCGTGTTCCCGGCAAGCTTCACCGCACGCGGGGAGATCGAGCCCTCCCTGACGTTACGTAGGAACTTGTCCCATTCCTTGGTCAGCTCGTCGAGCTGGCCCACCGCGTTCTTCTTCAACGCATGGGCGGCGTCGGTATTGGATTTCGTGATCCACTGTTGTTGCAGGTGCTTGCGCAACGTATCCTCGGGCGCTACCTCGACCCAGGTGTGACAGGCGAGCAGCCCGTCGTGGTAGCGCGTCGGCTCCTCAAGTGACTCGTTCAACTGCTGTTCCACCACGGCGAACTCGTCCGGCTCGATGGTGCGGGAGATGCGCCGCAGGTCTTGCGTGAGCACTCTGCGCTGTTCGGGCTCGTGCAGCCGGATCGCCTCGGCGACCGTGGCGGCTTCGCCGGGGCCGGACCAGAGGCACGTCACCGTGACCTGGAAGGTGAAGCGATCGTCGCTGCTGGGGGCGGAGATCTGGGATGTGCGCAGCTCGGAGTAGGTGTCGTGCTTCGGCATCCGGATCTCAGTGCGGCGTCGTCTCCTGATCTCTCGCGTCCAGTCGATCAGCCAGGTCCGCAACAGTGTGAACCGACGCGGCTGGCTAGCTTCGCGCACCTTGTCGTCGGACATGCCTACTCCTCCCATGCGGAGCGGATCTTCTCGGCCGTCGCTGACGGCTCCTTTGGGTGGTGCTGCCAGAAGCGCAAGTACCAGGCAACGCGCGTCCGCAGGGTGGGGTCGACTCTCTCGATGGCGGTGAGCAGGTGCGCCAGCGGGACCTGGAGCGTTGGATCCTTGTCAGCCCACACGAACCACTTGCGGAGGGCCTCCCAGGCATCCGCTCTCACCAGCTGGTTCTGAAGCGCCGCTCGCCACAATTCGGTAAGCGACTTGGCCGCCGGGTCGGCGCCAGCGAAGAGCTTCAGCAACGCTGGAGTGCCCGTTTCGTCCGCCTCGTACGCGAGCTCAACCAGCGCTCCCGCCGCAGCGACGCGTATCCGGTCATCGTTGTCGGCGTCCCATTCTTGGAGTGCATTCAGTACCTCGTGCTCTGCGCCGCCGGTGAATAGGTCGATCACGCTGCGCGACACGACGGCGGTCATGGTTGCGTTGCCGGACCGTGCCGGGGAGCGCAGGTTGCGGAGAGCCTCCGCTGGATCCCTCACCCCGATGGTGGTGCCGTAGGCGAGCACGGCGGTCGCCTGGTGCGCCAGGTTGGCGCTACGGCACCACTCGGCCAGGAGGACTCGCACCCGTGGTGCCAACCCGCCGGAGGTCGCCGCGAACTCCAGCGCCCACGCGGCGGCCATATGTTGGCTCGGCAGGCGTGACCCCGCCCATTGCCTGATGATCCTCCGGCAGATGGAGTCGAAGTCGTGTACCGCGAGCCAGCCCACGGACTGCGCAGCTCGGACCTGTATTTCGGGCGGCTGCGTCGGTTGGATCAGACCTTTCAACCAGTTCAGCAACGGCGTCCGGGCGCCGTCGTACGCCGTCCATAGCTCGTCTAGCAGAGCGGCGGGGAGATCGCGGTTGCGCATGCGCACGTGCTCCACCCGCTGCTCGTCCGAAGCGCCCTCCCGGTCCCGCGACACGAGCTCTCCGCCGAGTGCGGTCAACCAGTCGTCGCGTTTCAACGAGAAGATCGCCGCCTTGCCAGGTGGCCCCCAGCGGGGGTACTCGGTCCGGCCGAGGTGTTCGGCGAGGTCTTGGGCCGCTGCCACGACAGGCAGGTACGGCGTGTCGTTGAAGACCGCAAGGGCGACAACGAAGGCACGCCAGTACAGCTGCTGGAGTCGGGTCAGGTCGTGTTCGCCGTAGGTCGTGGTGGACAGCAAGGCCTGCGCCTCACTCCGGGTGGCGCTGCTGCCGAGCCCTTTGAGGACGTCGTCCAGGCTCGTCCCAGCCTCGGCCTCCTTCATGAGCTGCAGCGCCAGCGCGACTGCATCCTGCGGTCGGACCATGCGGTCGACGCGTTCGCCGAGCCTGGGGTCCGCCAGCCATCCTTTGAGTAGGTTCGCGTGGGTGCTGGAGCCGCACCTGAGGTGGCGGTCCAGCACTTTGTGCGGGTTCGGGTGGCCGTGCTCGACGAGGTAGCGGTCGAGGTCCGGCAAGTCGCGGGCGGCGTGCGCCGGGATCGTGACCACCAGGAAGGAACCGACCTGCCGCAGTGTGTCCTCCAGCGCTGACAGCTGGACCTGGTCGAGCGTCGCAGCGCTGACGCCTGGCCGCGAATCCAGGAGGTAGCCGCGGTCTGGGCGGTGGTCGCGGCAGACCGTGTCCAGACCATCGGTAGGGCGCAGGCCATAGACGGCCTTGCCGGCAAGGTGGGTGAGCAGGCGGAGAGCCGTCGCCCGGCGTCCGCTTAACTCGTCTCCGCACAAGATCAGGACATGCCGGTCGCGAAGTGTGCCGCACGCCTTGTCGTAGCCAGGTCCGGGGACGTGGACCTCGCGCAACTCGTCCAGCTCGTCGGGCGGCACCAGCCCTACCACTGGCGCGGCCCGCAGGAGCCCGGGGTAAATGTTGACGTCCCTGCCGGCGGACGGGCCACCAAGACTGGTCGGCCCGCCGAACGAGTAGGTCGGGGCCCAGCTGTCCAAACCGGCCCGGCGGATAGCCCGGACCGCGCTCCATTCCTCCCGGGGCAGTTCCTCCTCTGGCCGCCCGTCGTCGGCATCGGGGTCGTCGGCGCTGCCGTCGGCGGTGGCCCCGTCCTTCGGCGCGTCTTCGGTCGCCGCTCGTGTGCCCGACGCCGGGTCGGCGCCAGTGCCGGGGTGCTTGCCGGACTAGTCGGTGCGTTGGGCGTGGTCGGGTGTGCTCGTTGGCAGGGTCATCGTGGCGACCTACCGGTGGTAGTTGACGTCGCGCCCGGCGGCCGGTCCGCCGAAGCTGGTCGGCCCGGTGAACGTGCTGTGGTTGATCGATCCGGGCAGTGCGGAGGCCGTGCCGGCCGGCGACGCCGCGTCCCGCTCGGTGACCGGCCGCTGGGCTGCTGGGGACGCGGTCGCGGACGCAGCTTCGGTAACGATCTCCGCCGCCGGGTGGCCTGGGATCCGGATCCAGGCCGGTTGCCGGAACTCCTTTACCGCGACATCCACACGCCGATATTCCGCTGGATCGATCGCCTGGTAGCGGTGGACGACCACGTCGTGGTACAGCCCATCGGAAACGATCACGGCGAGGTCCTTGGGTGCCCGTGCCAACGACTCCTTGAGCTGGACCGAGTCGATGAGGCGCCCGGTGGCCACGACTGCCTCACCGGGGAAGCCGGTGCCGTCCAGGTGCACGTCGCCGGCATTGAGCGCGAGCCTGACGCGCATCTTTCCCTCAGCGGTGCGGTAGTGGTTGGACCGGCGTAGGCCGTTTTCGATCTCGCGGACAAGGTCGTCGACGAGACGTACCTTCGACACTTCCGGCTTCACGAGCGTGAGGAAGGCATCCCCTTGATCCTGGCGCTCGGCCGGATCGACCGAGACGTCGATCGCGTCAAAGGCATCGGCGAGGACCTGACGCAAGGCGGCTCGTAGCTCGGATTGGCCTTGGTTGTCGCGTTTGCCGTAACTCTCAATGTCGACAGCGACGAGATAGCGGTAAACCGGATCCAGTTTCATGACACCTCGTTGTCGTTGTTGCGTCGTCGGTTCAGCGTCGGCGTGTCCCGCGTGGAGGAACAGGGAAAAGTACGGGTTCAGCGGCACCTGGCCGCGATCGGCGCTGCGATCTCGCGAAGCTCGTCGAGCCGCAGGATCGTGACGCGGCGCCGGCCGGTGGCGATCACCCTGGCCTGGCTCAACGCACGGATTGCCTTCGAGACCGAGTCGATGGACGCGCCCACCAGGCCAGCAAGGTCCGTCTGGGACAGCGCAAGGTCAAGGTCGCGGCCGGCGTGGCCGCTTCGGCCGTACCATTCCTCAAGTTCGAGCAGCACCAACGCGAGCCGCAGCCGGACCGGGTAGGCGCTGAACTCCAGGCGGCGGCGGTTGGCGCAGCGCAGCTTCCACGCCACCATCCGGACCAGCACCTTGGCGGCCACGGGGTGGTCGGTGAGGAAGTCGTCGAAGATTACGCGGGGCATGATCCGCGTATGGACCGGCCCCAAGGCCGCCACTGTTGCCGATCGGGGCATGTTGTCGATGCACGCCAGCTCGCCAATCAGATCGCCAGGCCCGCGGATTGCCAACACCGCTTCGTAGCCGTTCGGTGCGGTGGCAACGATCTTGACCCGTCCGCTGACGATCAGTAGTACATGCTGCGACTGTTCGCCTTCGCGGAGAAGAGTCTCATGGGCCGAAAACCGGAGCGGCCGACCGGCACCAAGCAGTGTCTCCCGCGCATGTGGACCGAGGTGGGCCAGGAATCCGCGTGTCGCCAAGCCGCAGTCGCCCGTGTCGGTGATCCGGCGGGATGGGCTCGCCATGCGCGCCTCCTCCTTGCGGCGCGGGCCGCCCGGACGCCGTACGGGGAATCGACGTGCCGTTTCCCGCGCTGCAGCGGCACCGTATTCATTCGATCACTAGGTGTGATGAAGCGCAAGAGTAGAGAACACGTGGAGCGCTGTCGGTATGGCTGCTGCGGCGCCGCGCTGATGCGGCGGCCGGTCAGCCGCGGGTGCGGGCGACGGCCCTGACCTCCAGCAGCGACTCGGAGTGCCTGGCCGCCTCGAAGGCCGCGTGGCCGCCGCGCAACCCGAACAACCGCTTGCTGAGGAGCAGGTAGACCACGGCCGCGATGTTGAAGACCAGCGCGGAGACCCGGAGCACGGTGACCTTCTCGATGAGCTCGTAGACCTCCAGCGGCAGGAAGGCGCTGGTGGCGACGACCGCGAGGTATTCGGCCCAGCGCTTGGCGTACCAGAGTCCGGCACCCTCCACGATTCCGAGCAGCGCGTACGCCGCCAGGGCCAGTGCGACGACGACCAGGGTCCGGGACTGGAGCCCCAGCGCGGTCCGGATGGTGTGCACCACCCCGCTCTCGTCGAGGTTGATGTTGAGCTTGTCGGCGAGCGGCCGGGCGGCGGGCAGGTCCTGCTCGAAGAGCTGCCGCAGGGTCGCCTGCGAGGAGCGGAACCGCAGGACGCCGTACGCCAGCAGCAGGATCAGCAGGCCCCGGCCGGCCCGCTCGACGGCCAGCAGCCGGAGTACGAGCAGGTCCCGCAGCGCGCGGCCGCGCAGGACCAGCGGGGCCCGGTCGGCGGGACCGCTGCCGTGCGGGGTGCCCAGCACGTACCCGCCGCAGCGCAGGCACCGCCACGCCTCGCCGTGCGGTGTGGTGGCTCGCAGGTGGTCGGCGAGGTCGGTCTCGGTCGGCTTGTAGGTGATGTGCCCCTTGCGGGCGCAGGTACGCAGGCTCCAGTCCACCGCAGCAGGGTAGAGGATGGGGCGGTAGCAGGAGGTGCCGTGATGATCGTGGCATTCAGTGTGGCTCCCGACGGCAGCGGGTCGGAGAGCATGGCGGATGCGGTGGCCGAGGCGGTCCGGGTGGTCCGGGCCAGCGGCCTGCCGTGCGAGACCAACGCGATGTTCACCAACATCGAGGGGGAGTGGGACGAGGTGATGGCGGTGGTCCGGGACGCGGTGTACGCGGTGAAGGCGAACGCTCCCCGGGTCAGCGTCGTGATCAAGGTGGACTGGCGGGACGGTGTCACCGACGGCCTGCACAGCAAGGTCGAGGCGATCGAGCACCGGCTCTCCGGCTGACCCGCGCGCATTGCCGGAACGGCGGGGTCACCGGAACGCGGGTATCCCGGTGATCTGCTCACCCAGGACGAGGGTGTGGACCTCCGAGGTGCCCTCGTAGGTCAGCACCGACTCCAGGTTGTTCATGTGCCGCAGCACCGGGTAGTCCAGGGTGATCCCGTTCGCGCCGAGGATGGTGCGTGCCTGCCGGGCGATGGTCAGCGCCTCCCGGACGTTGTTCAGCTTGCCGAAGCTGACCTGCGCCGGGGTGAGCGCGCCGGCGTCCTTGAGCCGGCCCAGGTGCAGCGCGAGCAGCAGCCCCTTGTTCAGCTCGACGGCCATGTCGACCAGCTTCTCCTGGGTGAGCTGGAAGGCGCTGATCGGCCGGTCGAACTGGACCCTGGTCCCGGCGTAGTCGACCGCGGTCTGGAAGCACTCCCGAGCCGCCCCCAGCACGCCCCAGAGGATGCCGAAGCGCGCCTCGGTGAGGCACGACAGCGGGGCGCCGAGCGACGTGGCGCCGGGGAGCTGGGCATCGGCCGGCAGCCGGCACCCGGTGAAGGTGAGCTCGCTGGTGACCGAGGCGCGCAGGGACAGCTTGCGGCCCACCTCCTGGGTGGTGAAGCCGGGGGTGTCCCGGGGGACGAGGAAGCCGCGGACGCCGTCGTCGGTGCGGGCCCACACCACCGCGACGTCGGCCCAGCCGCCATTGGTGATCCACATCTTGGTGCCGTCCAGCACCCAGTCCGGGCCGTCCCGGTGGGCGTGGGTGCGCATGCCGCCCGGGTCGGAGCCGGAGTCCGGTTCGGTGAGGCCGAAGCAGCCGATCGCGTCGCCGCCGGCCAGCCTGGGCAGCCACTGCTGTTTCTGCTCGGCCGAGCCGTACCGCCAGATCGCGTACATGGCCAGCGAGCCCTGCACCGAGACCAGGCTGCGGATGCCGGAGTCCACCGCCTCCAGCTCAGTGCACACCAGCCCGTACTGCACGGCGGTCGACCCGGCGCAGCCGTACCCGGTGAGGTGCATCCCGAGCAGCCCGAGCTTGCCGAACTCGCCGGCCAGATCCCGGGGCAGCACGCCGGCCTCGAACCAGTCGGCGATGTGCGGCCGGAGGTGGTCGTCGGCGAACCGCCGTACGGTGTCCCGGATCAGCCGGTCCTCCACGGTGAGCTCCGGGTCGAGGGCCAGCAGGTCGGTGGTCATGGGGTGGCCTCCGTGGTGGCGAGCAGGGTCGTCAGGGTGTCGAGGGTGTGTGCGCGGTGCTCGGCGAGCAGCCGCACGGCGGTGTCGGGATCACGGTCGCGGACGGCGGCGAGCACCGCCCGATGTTCGTCGTTGAGTGCGCGGCGGTGTGCCGGCTCGGCGAAGTAGCGGGAACGGTAGACGTCGGTGGCGTCCCACATGATCCGGATGAGGTCGACCAGGCGGGCCATCCCGGCGCCCCGGTAGAGAGTGAAGTGGTAGCGGCGGTTCGCTGCCGCCACCGCGACCAGGTCGCCCGCGGCGTCGGCACGGTCCATCTCGTCGATCGCCTGCGCGAGCCCGGCGATGTCGGCGTCGGACATCCGGGGCACCGCCAGCCGGACCGCCTCCTCCTCCAGCAGCTCGCGGACCCGGTAACACTCGGTGAGCTCCGCGACGCTGAGCTGGGCCACGAAGTAGCCGCGGTGCGGGGTGTACGACGCCTGCCCCTCGGCGGCAAGCGCCCGCAGCGCCTCCCGGACCGGCAGCCGGCTGACCCCGAGCCGTTCGGCGAGGTGCTCCTGTCGAAGCTGGTCGCCGGGCTTGAGCTCGCCCGCGCTGATCATCGCCCGCAGCTCGGCGAGCACCGCCTGCTGCGCGGTCGGTGGCCGGCGGAACGGCCGCCGGTCAGCCGCCATGACCGCTCCCCGGCGGCGGGGCGTGCCGACCGCTGTCCGGTCCGGCCAGCCAGCGCAGCACCTCGACGGTGTCGGCGCCCAGCCGCGGCGGCGCGCGGTGGTAGCGCACCGGCGTGCCGGAGAGTCGCAGCGGGCTCGCGACCTGCTGGACCTCCCGGTCCTCCTCGACCATCCGGACCACCGGTTCCAGCCCCAGCCGGGAGGCCAGCTCGAAGGCGGCGCCGATGTCGTTGACCGGTCCGCACGGAACGCCGGCCGCCGCCAGCCGGTCGGCCCAGTGCTCCGCGCTCCGCCGCGTGAACGCCGCCGCCAGCAGCGGAACCAACACGTCGCGGTGGGCCACCCGGTCGGGGTTGCGGCCGAAGCGAGGGTCGGCGGCGAGCCCACCGGCCGTCCCTTCCGCGTCCAGCACCCGGCACAGCGCACGCCACTGCCGGTCGTTGCCGCAGCCGACGAACAGCGGCCGGTCGGCGGTGCGGAAGTCCTGGTAGGGCACGATGCTCGGGTGGGCGTTGCCCATCGCCGTCGGGCTGGCGCCGGTGTGCAGGTACGCCGAGGCGAGGTTGGCCAGCGCGGCCAGCTCGCTGCCGAGCAGGGTCAGCTCGACCCGCTGCCCGGCGCCGGTACGGTCCCGGTCGCGCAGCGCGGCGAGGATGCCGATCGTCGCGTACAGCCCGCTGATCACGTCCACGAGCGCGACCCCGGTCTTCGACGGTGACCCCGGGGGACCCGTGACGCTCATCAGCCCGCCGACCGCCTGCACCACCGGGTCGTAGCCGGGGAGGCTGGCGCCCGCGCCGGTGCCGAAGCCGGTCAGCGAGCAGTACACGACGCCGGGGTTGGTGGTGGCGACCTCCTCGTAGGACAGGCCGAACCGGTCCATCTGGCCGGGGCGGAAGTTCTCCACCAGCACGTCGGCGCGGTCGGCCAGCTGCCGCGCGACCGTCCGGCCTTCGG
Source organism: Actinomycetota bacterium (assembly GCA_016201065.1). GTDB lineage: Bacteria > Actinomycetota > Actinomycetes > Mycobacteriales > JACQDL01 > JACQDL01. The sequence goes on along the minus strand of JACQDL010000027.1, from coordinate 112,445 downwards.
CGCTGGACAGGTCGAGGGTGATCGACTCCTTGTTGCGGTTGGCGGCCAGGTAGTAGGTGCTCTCGCCGTCGGCCGTGTGTGGCGGTCCCCACGCGCGGGTGTCGTCGCCGACCCCTGGCCGCTCGACCTTGATCACCCGGGCGCCGAGGTCGCCGAGCACCATCGTGGCCAGCGGTCCGGCGAGCACCCGGGTGAAGTCGGCGACCACCAGGTCGTCCAGGCTTCCACGGGACATGATCGGACATTGTATCCAATCGCCAGAGGCGCATCTGCGCGGGCCATGCCGGAATGCCACCGCAGCGGTAGCGTCCCGGCATGGCCACCCCGCTCGATCTCCCGTTCGACCCGATCGACCGGGCCGGCGAGATCTGGGAGTCGACCTGGGGGCCGGCCTCAGCCATGCGGGTCGCGACCTCGGTGATGCGGGTCCAGCAGCTCCTGCTCGCGCGCTGCGATGAGGCGCTGCGGCCGTACGGGCTGACCTTCGCCCGGTACGAGGCGCTGGTGCTGCTCCGCTTCTCCCGGCGCGGGGCGCTGCCGATGAAGGTGATCGGCAGCCGGCTCATGGTCCACCCGACCAGCGCGACCAACACCGTGGACCGGCTGGTGGCGGCCGGCCTGGTGGTACGCCGACGCAACCCCCGTGACGGGCGCGGCGTGCTGGCCGAGCTCACCGACCGTGGCCGTGAGGTGGTGGAGGCCGCAACGGCGGCGCTGGTGGCGATCGAGTTCGGGCTGGCCGGCATCGCCGAAGCCGACCGCGCCGAGATCTTCGGCGGGCTACGTCGGGTCCGCGCCGCCGCAGGCGACTTCCGGGAGGCGCCGGTCCGCATCCGATGACGGGCCGGTGCGGCGCCACTATGCGCGGTTACTAGGACGTCCTACTATTTTCGTGGTACCCATCTCTTCCATCCCCCGTGTGCCGAACGCACCGACCGAGGAGCCAGCGTGGACCCATCCGAGATCGCCGAGGGCCGGGATCGCTGGCTGCGCCGGTACGACGCCGCGAGCGTGCGCGACGCCGACTTCAGCACCGTCTCCGGAATGCCGGTGGAGCCGGTCTACGGTCCGCGCGCGGGTGACTCCGTCGCCGGGTTCGAGCGGATCGGCTGGCCCGGTGAGTACCCGTTCACCCGGGGGCTCTACCCGACCGGGTACCGGGGCCGGAGCTGGACGATCCGGCAGTTCGCCGGCTTCGGCAACGCGGAGCAGACCAACGAGCGGTACAAGATGATCCTCGCCGCCGGCGGTGGCGGGCTGTCGGTCGCCTTCGACATGCCCACCCTGATGGGGCGGGACTCCGACGACCCGAAGAGCCTCGGTGAGGTCGGCCACTGCGGCGTGGCCATCGACTCGGCGGCCGACATGGAGGCGCTGTTCGCCGGCATCCCGCTGGAACGGGTCACCACCTCGATGACGATCTCCGGGCCGGCCGTCCCGATCTTCTGCATGTACCTCGTGGCGGCCGAGCGGCAGGGTGCCGACATCCACGCGCTGGACGGCACCCTGCAGACCGACATCTTCAAGGAGTACATCGCGCAGAAGGAGTGGCTGTTCGCGCCCGAGCCGCACCTGCGCCTCATCGGCGACCTGATCGAGTACTGCGCCCGGGAGATCCCGCGGTACAAGCCGCTCAGCGTCTCCGGGTACCACATCCGTGAGGCGGGTTCGACGGCCGCCCAGGAGCTCGCCTTCACCCTCGCCGACGGGTTCGGCTACGTCGAGCTCGGCCTCTCCCGCGGGCTGGACATCAACACCTTCGCGCCGGGCCTGTCGTTCTTCTTCGACAGCCACGTCGACTTCTTCGAGGAGATCGCGAAGTTCCGGGCCGCCCGCCGGATCTGGGCCCGCTGGATGCGCGACACCTACGGCGCCACCAGCGAACGGGCGCAGTGGCTGCGCTTCCACACCCAGACCGCCGGGGTGTCGCTCACCGCCCAGCAGCCGTACAACAACGTGGTGCGCACCGCCGTCGAGGCGCTCGCGGCGGTGCTGGGCGGCACCAACTCGCTGCACACCAACGCCCTGGACGAGACCCTCGCGCTCCCCACCGAGACGGCCGCCGAGATCGCGCTGCGGACCCAGCAGGTGATCATGGAGGAGACCGGGGTGACCAACGTCGCCGACCCGCTCGGCGGCTCGTGGTACGTCGAGGCGCTCACCGACCGGATGGAGGAGGAGGCGGAGCGGATCTTCGCCCGGATCCGGGCGCTCGGTGACGAGCGCGCCACCCATCCGATCGGCCCGATGACCTCCGGCATCCTGCGTGGTATCGAGGACGGCTGGTTCATGGCGGAGATCGCCGACGCGGCGTTCGCCTACCAGCAGGCGCTGGAGAAGGGCGAGAAGAGGATCGTCGGGGTGAACTGTCACACCGGGTCGGTCACCCCGGACCTGGACATCCTCCGGGTCAGCCACGAGGTCGAGGTGGAGCAGCGCCGGATGCTCGCCGCCCGCCGGTCCGACCGGGACGCCGCGGCGGCGCGGGACGTCGTCGACCGGCTGGGGCAGGTGGCCCGCACCGGGGACAACATGATCCCGGCGATGCTGGCGGCGGCGCGGGCCGAGGCCACGCTCGGTGAGATCTGCGGTGCGCTGCGGGCCGAGTGGGGCGACTACCACGAGCCCGCGCGGTTCTGAACGTCCGTCGGGTCCAGCCCGGTTGGGAGCCCCCGGCGCGCAGTGAAAGAATCGGCGGCATGCAACCTGGCAACCCACCTCTGTCCGCGGCACTTGGTCGCGCGGTTGACCTGTCCTCGTTGAAGGCGCGGGCAGCGGCACCGGCCGCCAGCAACGGCACCGGCAGGTACGTCGTCGACGTCACCGAGGCCACCTTCCAGGCCGAGGTGCTGGAGCAGTCCAAGCGGGTACCGGTCGTGATCGACCTGTGGGCCGCCTGGTGCGGACCGTGCCGGCAGCTCAGCCCGGTGTTGGAGAAGCTGGCCGGTGAGGGTGCGGGATCCTGGATCCTCGCCAAGATCGACGTCGATGCGAACCCGGCGATCGCGCAGGCCCTTCAGGTCCAGGGCATCCCGGCCGTCAAGGCGGTCTTCGACGGCCAGCTCGTGGCCGAGTTCACCGGCGCGGTGCCGGAGCCGCAGGTGCGGCAGTGGATCACCGCGCTGGTCGAGGCCACCCGAGCCGAACGCCCCGACGGCGAGGCGCCCGCTGCGCCGGCCGACTCGCGGCTGGATGCGGCGGAGGAGGCGCTGGCGGCCGGTGACCTGGCCGAGGCCGCTCGCTGCTACCAGCAGATACTCGCCGCGGAACCGGCGCACGAGCAGGCCGCGGCCGCGCTGCGGCAGGTCGAGCTGCTGCGCCGGATCAGCGCGGCGCCCGCCGACGTGGTCGCGGTCGCCGACGCCCACCCCGACGACCTCGCGGCGCAGCTCGCCGCCGCAGACGTCGAGGTCGCGAGCGGGTCGGTGGAGGCCGGGTTCCGGCGGCTGATCGAGGCCGTGCGCCAGCACACCGGCGAGGAGCGGGACCGGGCCCGGACCCGGCTGGTCGAGCTGTTCGCGACGGTCGGTGACGACGATCCGCAGGTGGTCAAGGCCCGCCGCAACCTCGCCAGCGTCCTGTTCTGAGCCGCACGGCGGGGTGACCCCGGCTGGCGGTCAGGCGCAGCTGCGCGAGTCGGTGAAGCCCTGTCGGAATGCCTGCACCCGGTCGAAGCCGGCCATCGAGCGGGCACCGAAGTAGGCGTCCTGGCCAGCGAAGGACAGCAGCGCCTCGACCGCCTCGTCGAGGTCCCCGGGGGACAGGATGAGCCCGCCGGTGCCGGACGGCGCGGTGGACCGGTCCGTGACCACCCGGGTGTAGGCGCCGTCCAGGCAGATCGCGCGGCGCAGACCGTCGGCGCCGTCGATGCTCCGGCCGGCCTGGGCCGCCGCGGACTCCGCGTAGCCGATCCCGATCAACGTCATCGGGGCGTAGTCGCTGCCCCTGACCTTCTCCGTGACGGTCCGCAGCGCGGACCGGTCGAAGTAGACGGTGTTGCTCTGGGCGCAGTAGAGAACGGCCTTGTCGACCGGGCTTCCGGCGCACGTCGTGGCCTGGCCGGCGCGGTGCTCGGTCACCGCCGGCACCCGGAAGGAGCTGCCGTAGACCTTGCGGTAGAGCGTGGGCCACGTCTCGTTGAGATCCTGCTTTCCGAGCGTGATCGCGCCCGGCTGGGCCGCTCCACTCGACCCGGTCTGGTCGTCCAGCGGCAGGTTGCCGTTGCGCTGCTGGTCCTCGGTGCTGGTGAAGCCGGTCTCGGTGAACTGCCGGTTGTTGTCGAACGTCGTGCAGTGCTTCGGGCCCTGCTCGAATCCCTCCTGGAAGGCGCTGATCCGGTCGAAGCCGTTGCCGTGCGCGTCCTGATCCCTGGCCGAGGAGCCGACCGGGTCGCGGAAGAGCAGGTAGCCGGAGAGCGCCTCGTCGAGCTCGGTGCGCTGGATCGGGAAATGCGGCGCCTGACCCTCCAGCGCCCAGCGGGTCCAGCTCCCGGCGTAGCAGTCCGCCTGGGTCTCGTCCACGATCGTGCGTTTGGGGTCGGCGTGGCTCTTGTTCTGGACCACATGGCCCCACTCGTGGGCCAGCACCATGGCGACGAGGAAGGGGCCGAACTGCGACCTCAGGCTCGGCAGCAGGTTGGTCCGGTCCCAGGCCACGATGTCGCGCGACGGGCAGTAGAACGCGTTGCCCCGGATGTCGTCGGGACTGCTCACGCACGGCACGTCGGCGGCGTGGTCCGGGTCGACGGAGTAGAAGCCGCCCTGCGGTGACCGGTAGGACCTGCCGTTGAAGACCTTCGGGAACTCGTCGGTCCAGAACTGCTGGATGTCCGCGACGGCGTTCCCGGCGATCGTGTCGACCGCGGTGGGCTTGCCGCCCGGCAGACCCTTGATCTCCGTGCGGGCGTCGGCCACCGCGATGGAGCTCGTGAAGTACTCGCCGGTGCCCGGGACGGTCTGCGTGCAACCGCTCGCCGCCGCCCCGACCACGAGGAGGTACGCCGCCCACCGCAGTCTGGTCCGTGTCATGACCCCTCGCTCACCGTCCGCCGCCACCCGGTCCGTTTGCCGCCTTGCCGCTCCGCCGCCCCGCCGCTCAGCCGTCGTGCCGGAGCCACAACGCCCCGAGCGGAGGCACCCGCAGCTCCGCCGAGTGTGCCTGCCCGTGCCACGGCACCGCGACCGCGTCGACCGCACCGAGGTTCCCCACCCCCGACCCGCCGTACAGGTCCGCGTCGGTGTTGATCACCTCGGTCCACCGGCCCGGTCGGGGAAGGCCGAGCCGGTAGCCCTCGTACGGGTGGCCGGCGAAGTTGACCACGCAGGCCATCACCGGGCCACCGCCCGGGTCGGAGCGCAGGAATGAGTACACATTGTTACCCGCATCGTTGGCGTCAATCCAGCTGAAACCACTCGGATCGTAGTCTGCCGTCCAGAGCGCCGGGTTGTCGCGGTAGACCTGGTTGAGGTCGGTCACCAGTCGCTGCACGCCGCGGTGGTCGGCGTGCTCGAGCAGCCACCAGTCCACGCCCCGACCGTCGGACCACTCGGCCTGCTGGCCGAACTCGCCGCCCATGAACAGCAGCTTCTTGCCGGGGTGGGCCCACATGTAGGCCAGCAGCGCCCGCAGCGTGGCCAGCCGCTGCCAGTGGTCGCCCGGCATCCGGTCCAGCAGCGAACCCTTGCCGTGCACCACCTCGTCGTGCGAGAGCGAGAGCACGAAGTTCTCGGTGTAGGCGTAGATCATCGAGAACGTCAGCTCGTGGTGGTGGTAGTGCCGGAACACCGGGTCGCGCGAGGCGTAGCTGAGCGTGTCGTGCATCCACCCCAGGTTCCACTTGAAGCCGAACCCGAGCCCGCCCAGGTGGGTCGGGCGGGTCACGCCGGGCCAGGCGGTGGACTCCTCGGCCACCGTGATGACGCCCGGGACGGTCCGGTACACGGTGGCGTTCAGCTCCTGGAGGAAGCGCACCGCGCCGAGGTTCTCCCGACCGCCGTACTCGTTCGGGACCCACTCTCCCGGGGAGCGGGAGTAGTCGAGGTAGAGCATCGAGGCGACCGCGTCGACCCGCAGCCCGTCGAGGTGGAACTCCTCCAGCCAGAACACCGCGTTGGCGACGAGGAAGTTGCGCACCTCCACCCGGCCGTAGTTGAAGATCAGGGTGCCCCAGTCCGGATGTTCGCCCAGCCGCGGGTCGGCGTGCTCGTACAGCGGCGTGCCGTCGAAGCGGGCCAGGGCCCAGTCGTCCTTCGGGAAGTGCGCCGGTACCCAGTCCATGATCACGCCGATGCCGGCACCGTGCAGGCGGTCCACGAGGTACCGGAAGTCGTCCGGTGACCCGAACCGGGAGGTGGGCGCGAAGTACGACGTCACCTGGTAGCCCCAGGACCCGCCATAGGGGTGTTCGGCCACCGGCATCAGCTCGACGTGGGTGAAGCCGGCGTCGGTGACATAGCTGGCGAGCTGGTCGGCGAGCTGCCGGTAGCCCAGACCGGGGCGCCACGAGCCCAGGTGGACCTCGTAGATGCTGATCGGTGCGGCGTGCCAGGCGGTGCGGGCCCGGCGTTCCATCCAGTCGTCGTCACCCCACACGTACCCGGAGGTGAAGACGACCGAACAGGTGCTCGGCTGGTGGTCGGCGCGGAACGCGACCGGGTCGGCCTTGTCCCGCCAGGTCCCGTCCGCGCCGAGCACGGAGTACAGGTAGCGGGCGCCGGCCGGTACGTCGGGGATGAACAGCTCCCACACGCCGGAGGAGCCGACCATCCGCATCGGGTAGGTGCGCCGCTGCCAGTGATCGAAGTCGCCGGTCACCCGGATGCCGCGGGCGTTGGGGGCCCAGACCGCGAAGGAGACGCCGGACACCTCACCGCGCGCGGTCGGGTAGCTGCGCTGGTGCGCGCCGAGCACCTCCCACAGCCGTTCGTGCCTGCCTTCACCGATGAGGTGCTGGTCGACGTCGCCCAGGGTGGGCAGCCAGCGGTAGGGATCGTCGACGGTGAAGGTGTCCGCGCCGTAGCTGACCTCCAGCCAGTAGTCGACCGCATCGCCGGGCTGGGTGACCAGCTCGCCGGCGAACACCCCGCCGTCATGGATCCTTGTCAGCTCCACGCTGCCGCTGCTCGTGTACGCCACCACCCGGGTGGCGTCGGGGCGGAGCGTCCGTACCACCGTCCCGTCCGGACCCGGGTGCGCCCCGAGGATCGCGTGCGGGTTGTGGTGCGCGCCGCCGACCAGCCGGTCCAGCTCGGTGTGGGCCACGTCCACCGTCGACATCGGGTGTCTCCATTCTCTGCGCCGTGACTCAGCCCGCCTCGCCGCCGGTCAGCCGGTCCAGCGAGGCGAGCGGGATCGGCAGCCAGTGCGGCCGGTGGCGGGCCTCGTACAGCGCCTCGTAGACGGCCTTGTCGGTCTCGAAGGCACGCAGCAGCACGGCGTGCTCCCTCGGGTCGGCGCCGCTGGCCTCGGCGTAGCCGTCGCAGAACGCGTCGCGGTTGCGGTCGGCCCACTCGGTCCCGCGGTACGCCAGCTGGGGGTCCGCCGGCTCGTCGAGCAGCAGATGCTGCGCCGCGTAGTCGAAGGACCGGAGCATCGCGGCCACGTCCCGGAGCGGGGTGTCGAGCTGGCGGCGCAGCGCCAGCGGGCGGGCCGGCTCTCCCTCGAAGTCCAGCAGCACCCACTGCTGGGCGGTGCGCAGCACCTGACCGAGGTGCAGGTCACCATGGATCCGCTGCAGCGCCAGGCTGGTCGGCAGCTCCCGGATCGCGTCGTAGGCGGCGGTCAGCCCGGTGACGTGCTCGGCCAGCTCCGGCACGACTTGGAGCGTCCGCTGCAGCCGCTCGGCCATCCCGTCGGCGACCTCGGCGAGCCAGCCGGCCTCGGCCTTGTCGTTCGGCAGCAGCCGGGCGAGGTCGGCGTGCACCGACGCCGTGGCCGCGCCCAGCCGGTGCGCCTCACCGGCGAAGTCCCCGCCGACCTCGTCGGCCCGCAGGTCCCGTTCGGTGTAGAGGTCGCGGACGCTCGCGGTGGCCAGCGACCAGCCGTCGCTGGCCACCGGCAGGAAGGTCTGCAGCATCGCCACCGTGATCGGTCCGGTCGCCTCGACGTGCCCCAGCAGCGGTGCGATGTGCGGGTTTCCCGCCGGCCGCAACGCCCGGTGGATCTCCACGTCCGGGTTCGGGCCGATCTCGACCTTGCGGAACACCTTGAGGATCGCGTGCTCGCCGAACACCAGCGAGCTGTTGGACTGCTCGACGACCAGCACGTCCCCGGGCAGCCCGCGCGGCACCCGCACGCCCGGCTCGTGGTGGAACGACAGCGTGTCGATCTTCCTGGACTCCGCGATCAGCTCCGTCCACACGGTGGTGGCCTCGCGGTCGGCCAGCCCGTCGTAGACCCACCAGACGTGGTCGTCGACCTCCAGGTCACCGAGCAGCGCGTGCTGCAGGTGGTCCTGCGGGGTCGGGTGGACCGACAGCGGTACGACGTAGGTCTCCCGCAGCCCGTCGGCGAAGCCGACCGTCACCAGCAGCACGTCGAGACGGGGGTTCGCGGCCCGCAGCGTCGCGGCCCGGGCCGCGACGACCGTCCTGATCCGTCGGCCCTTGCTGGCGAACCAGCGCTGCTGGGGCAGCCAGTCGACGAGCAGCCGGTCAAGAGTGATCATGCGGTGCCGTCCGGTGGGATCAGCTGGAACCAGTAGAAGCCGTGACCGGCGACCGTCAGCAGATAGGGCAGCACCCCGATCCGGGGAAACTGGACCCGCCCGGTGAGCTCGACCGGGGTCCAGTCCTCGAACCGGCGCAGGTCCAGCTCGACCGGCTGCGGGAACCGGGAGAAGTTGTTCACACACAGGACAACGTCACGGCGCCCCGGAGCGGCACCCTCGGGGGCGTACTCGCGGACGAACGACAGCACGGTCGGGTTGCGCGACCCGATCTCGGCGTAGCTGCCGAAGCCGAAGGTCGGGTGCTGCTTGCGGACCTCGATCATCCGGCGGGTCCAGTGCAGCAGCGAGCTGGTGCTGCGCAGCTGAGCCTCGACGTTGGTGACCTGGTAGCCGTAGATCGGGTCGGCGATGACCGGCAGGTTCAGCTGCTGCGGGTCGCAGGTGGAGAAGCCGCCGTTGCGGTCCGGGGTCCACTGCATCGGCGTGCGCACGCCGTCCCGGTCGCCCAGCCAGATGTTGTCCCCCATCCCGATCTCATCACCGTAGTACAGGACCGGGGAGCCGGGCAGGCTGAGCAGCAGCGCGGTGAACAGCTCCAGCTGGTTGCGGTCGTTGTCGAGCAGCGGGGCGAGGCGGCGGCGGATGCCGATGTTGGCCCGCATCCGCGGGTCCTTGGCGTACTCCGCCCACATGTAGTCCCGCTCCTCGTCGGTGACCATCTCCAGGGTCAGCTCGTCGTGGTTGCGCAGGAAGATGCCCCACTGGCAGTTCGGCGGGATGTCCGGGGTCTGCGCCATGATCTCCGAGATCGGCAGCCGGGACTGCCGGCGTACCGCCATGAACAGTCGCGGCATCACCGGGAAGTGGAATGCCATGTGGCATTCGTCACCCTTTTTCGGGTCACCGAAGTACTCCACCACGTCCGCCGGCCACTGGTTGGCCTCGGACAGCAGCACCCGGTTGGGGTACTCGCCGTCCACCATGGACCGGAGCCGTTTGAGGAAGTCGTGCGTACGCGGGAGGTTCTCGCAGTTGGTGCCCTCCTCCTCGAAGAGGTACGGCACCGCGTCCAGCCGGAAGCCGTCGATCCCGAGGTCCAGCCAGAACCGCAGCGCGTTGAGGATCTCCTCCTGGACCTTGGGGTTCTCGAAGTTCAGGTCCGGCTGGTGGGCGAAGAACCGGTGCCAGAAGTACTGCCTGCGCACCGGGTCGTAGGTCCAGTTCGAGGCCTCGGTGTCGACGAAGATGACCCGCGCGTCGGGGTAGGCCTGGTCGGTGTCCGACCAGACGTAGTAGTCCCCGTACGGGCCGTCCGGGTCGGACCGGGAGGCCTGGAACCACGCGTGCTGGTCGGAGGTGTGGTTCATGACGAAGTCGATGATCACTCGTAGGCCCCGGGCGTGCGCCTCGGCGAGGAAGCGGTGGAAGTCGTCGATCGTGCCGAAGTCGGTCAGCACACTGCAGTAGTCCGCGACGTCGTAGCCGCCGTCGCGCAGCGGCGAGCTGAAGAACGGCGGGATCCACAGGCAGTCGACACCCAGCCAGTGCAGGTAGTCCAGCTTCCTGGTCAGCCCGACCAGGTCGCCGTTTCCGTCGCCGTTGCTGTCAGCGAAGCCCCGGACCAGCACCTCGTAGAAAACCGCGGTCTTGTACCACTCCGGGTCGTCGACCAGACCCCCGGTGTTGGGTCCGATGGTCACGGCGCCCCCTTTTCGAATTGTCGGCAGCAGCCATCGCTGGCCCTGCGATCACTACCGTGGGCGCACCGAGAACACGTGGGCGGGCTCGACGTGCGGGTCGAGCCGCACGTAGTTTCGCTGCCCCCAGTCGTAGTGCGCGCCGGTCATCTCGTCCTGCAGCTCGAGCCGCTGGTGCCAGTCGGCGCCGAGCAGCGGCAGGTCGATGCGGGTCATGGACTCCCGTGGATGGTGTGGGTCCAGGGTCAGCACGACGAGCACGGTGTCGCCGGTGGCGTCGTCGTGTTTGGACCAGCAGATCAGCGCGTCGTCGTCGACCTGATGGAAGCGGAGGTTGCGGAGCTGGCGCAACGCCGGGTGGCGGCGGCGGGCCCCGTTCAGTCGGGTCAGGTAGGGCGCCATGCTGGTGCCGGCGGCCTCGGCGGCAGCGTAGTCGCGCGGCCGGAGCTGGAACTTCTCGGAGTTCAGGTACTCCTCGCTGCCGGGCTCCCGGGCGACGTTCTCGAACAGCTCGTAGCCGGAGTAGACGCCGTAGCTCGGCGAGAGGAGGCTGGCCAGCACCGCCCTGATCCTGAACATCGGGGCCCCACCGTGCTGCAGGCTTTCGTGCAGGATGTCGGGGGTGTTGGTGAAGAAGTTGGGGCGCATGTAGTCCGCCGCGGCGACGAGCTCCCGGCAGTACTCCTCCAGCTCCCACTTCGTGGTGCGCCAGGTGAAGTATGTGTAGGACTGGGTGAACCCGACCCGGGCCAGGGTGTGCATCATGGCCGGTTGGGTGAACGCCTCGGCGAGGAACAGCACGTCCGGGTCGGACTGCTTGATCCGCCAGATCAGCCAGTGCCAGAAGTTCAGCGGCTTGGTGTGCGGGTTGTCCACCCGGAAGATCCGCACACCGTGGTCGATCCAGTGCTTCACCACCCGGTAGACCTCGGCGTAGAGCCCCTGCGGGTCGGTGTCGAAGTTCAGCGGGTAGATGTCCTGGTACTTCTTCGGCGGGTTCTCGGCGTAGGCGATCGAGCCGTCCGGCTTGGCGGCGAACCACTCCGGGTGCTGCCGCACCCACGGGTGGTCGGGCGCGCACTGCAGCGCCAGGTCGAGGGCGACCTCCAGCCCCAGCCGGCGGGCGTGCGCGACGAAGTCGTCGAAGTCGGCGAGCGTCCCCAGCTCCGGGTGGATCGCGTCGTGCCCACCCTCCGCGGATCCGATCGCCCACGGCGAGCCGACATCGTCGGGCTGAGCCACCAGGGCGTTGTTCGGCCCCTTCCGGTGGACCGCGCCGATCGGGTGGATCGGCGGCAGGTACACCACCTCGAAGCCCATCGCGGCGATCCGGGGCAGTTCCTTGGCGGTCGTCGCGAAGGTGCCGTGCACCGGCCGGCCGGCCTGGTCCCAGCCCCCGGTGGAGCGCGGGAACAGCTCGTACCAGGCGCCGTGCAGCGCGCGCGGCCGGTCCACCCACAGCTCGTACCGGCGTGATCGGGTCACCCACTCGCGGACCGGGTGGGCGTACAGCAGCTCGCGCGTCGGGTCGGCGAGCGCCGGCGCCACCCGCTCCGCGAGCGACAGCGACTCCGACTGCAGGGCCTCGGCGGCCGCCCGGACCTCCGCCTGCCGTTCCTTCGGCACGGCCCGGACCGCGCGCTCCAGCAGCAACACGCCGGCCGCGAGGTCGTTGCCGAGCTCGTCGACGTCCTGCCCGGCGGCCAGCTTCACCTCGATCGCGTGCCACCAGGTGGTCAGCGGGTCACCCCACGCCTCGATCACGTAGGTCCACATGCCCTGGCTGGTCGGCGTGATGGTGGCATGCCATCGGTCGGTGCCCGGCACGCCCGGCACCATCCGGACGGTCGGCATCCTGCCGCCGTCCGGGGCACGCCACGTCACGCTCGCCGCCACGGCCTCGTGCCCCTCCCGGAACACGGTCGCCGCGACAGGAAGGCGTTCGCCCACAACCGCCCGCGCGGGGTAGCGACCACCCGATACAGCGGGGGAAACATCGATCAATCCGAGCCGTCCGGTCATCGGCGCCGACGCTACCGGCGAGTGGCGTCCGGCGCACAGTCGCGACGCGCCGACGTTCGCTGGGGTGGGTAGTCCGTCGCCGCGTTCCGCGCGGGTTCGCGGCGAAACTACGGTTTTGCTCCGCGATTGGCTACTGCCGATGAAGCCCTCGGCACCGGTATGGTCACCCCCCGTGAGAGCGCTACGTCGATTCACCGTCCGGGCCACGTTGCCATCGGAGCTCGCCGAGCTGGGCGAGCTCGTGATGAACCTGCGCTGGTCGTGGCACCCGGAGACACTGGACCTGCTCGAATCCGTCGACCCCGCGTTATGGCGAAGCTGCAAGGGCGACCCGGTCAAGCTGCTCGGCGCGGTCTCCGCCGACCGGCTGGCCACGCTCGCCCGGGACCGGCGCTTCATCCGGCGGCTTGAGAACGCCGCCGACGACCTCAACGAGTACCTGACCGGGCCGCGCTGGTACCAGCGGCAGCCGAACCTGCCGGCCCAGGTCGCGTACTTCTCGCCCGAGTTCGGCATCACCGAGGCACTCCCGCAGTACTCCGGCGGGCTCGGGATCCTCGCCGGTGACCATCTCAAGGCCGCCTCGGACCTGGGTGTCCCGATCATCGGGGTGGGTCTGCTCTACCGCGCCGGCTACTTCAGCCAGTCGCTGTCGCCGGACGGGTGGCAGCTTGAGCGCTACCCCTCCCTGGACCCGCACGGCATGCCGCTGGCCCTGCTGCGCCACCCCGACGGTTCCCCGGTGCGGATCAGCGTCGGGCTGCCGGAGGGGCGGCTGATGCGGGCGCAGGTCTGGAAGGCGCAGGTCGGTCGGGTGCCGCTGCTGCTGCTCGACACCGACGTGGAGGAGAACGAGCAGCCCGAGCGGCAGGTCACCGACCGGCTCTACGGCGGCGGCGGCGAGCACCGGCTGCAGCAGGAGATGATGCTCGGCATCGGCGGCGTGCGGGCGATCCGCGCGTACTGCGACCTGACGGGCGCACCCCAGCCCGAGGTGTTCCACACCAACGAGGGGCATGCCGGGTTCCTCGGCGTGGAGCGGATCCGGGAGCTCGCCGAGAACCACGGGATGGACTTCGACGCCGCGCTGCAGGCGGTTCGCGCGGGGACGGTGTTCACCACCCACACGCCGGTGCCCGCCGGCATCGACCGGTTCGGGCACGACCAGGTCGCCACCTACTTCGGCGGCTCGAACGAGTCGCCGGGCACGCCGATGGAGCGGATCCTGGAGCTGGGCGCCGAGGCGGACGCCGCGGTGTTCAACATGGCGCACATGGGGCTCCGGCTCGGGCAGCGTGCCAACGGTGTCAGCGGCCTGCACGGCGTGGTGAGCCGGGAGATGTTCGGCGCGTTGTGGCCCGGCTTCGACACCGAGGAGGTGCCGATCAGCTCCATCACCAACGGCGTGCACGCGCCGACCTGGGTGGCCCGGGAGATCCTGGAGCTGGCCGAGCGTGAGGGCGGCTCCGAGACGGCCGCCAACAACGGTGGCTGGGGTGCGGTGGAGCGGGTCAAGGCCGGTGAGATCTGGTCGATCCGGCGGACCCTGCGCGAGCGGCTGGTGGAGGAGATCCGGCGTCGGGTCCACGACTCGTGCCTGCAGCGCGGGATGAGCGAGGCCGAGCTGGGGTGGACCGGGTCGGTGTTCGACCCGGACGTGCTCACCATCGGGTTCGCCCGGCGGGTGCCGTCGTACAAGCGGTTGACCCTGATGCTGCGTGACCCGGAGCGGCTGCGGGCCATGTTGCTCGACAGCGAGCGGCCGATGCAGATCGTCATCGCCGGAAAGTCCCACCCGGCCGATGACGGCGGAAAGGCGCTCATCCAGCAGATGGTGCGGTTCTGCGATGACCCGCAGGTGCGGCACCGGATCGCCTTCCTGCCGGACTACGACATCGGCATGGCCAGGTACCTGTATGTCGGCTGTGACGTCTGGTTGAACAACCCGCTGCGGCCGCTGGAGGCGTGCGGGACGTCGGGCATGAAGGCCGCCCTGAACGGCGGGCTGAACCTGTCCATCCGGGACGGATGGTGGGACGAGATGTACGACGGCGCGAACGGCTGGGCGATCCCGACCGCGGACGGTGTCGCCGACGCCGAGCGGCGGGACGACCTGGAGGCGACGGCGTTCTACGAGCTGGTGGACACCCAGGTCAAGCCGCGCTTCTACGACCGGGACCGGGACGACGTGCCGGCTCGCTGGGTCGAGATGGTGCGGCACACCCTGCGGACCCTCGGCCCGAAGGTGCTCGCCTCCCGGATGGTCCGCGACTACGTGCACGAGCTGTACGCGCCGGCCGCCGCGGCATCCGCCCAGCTGGCCGCGGACGGGTACGCCGGCGCCAAGGAGCTGGCGGCGTGGCGGTCCATGACGCTGGCGAGCTGGCCCGCGGTGCGGGTGCTGCACGTGGAGTCGGCCGGGGCCTCCGACACGCCCGAGCTCGGGGACAACCTGCTGCTGCGGGCCGAGGTCGAGCTCGGCGAGCTGTCCCCGGCGGACGTGGACGTGCAGGCGGTCTACGGGCGGGTGGACGAGTCCGACCACCTGCGCGAGATCCGGACCGTGTCGATGCAACCGGTCGGCACCGGTGAGCACCACCGGTTCGAGGGTGCCGTGCCGTTGGCGGTCACCGGGGCGTTCGGCTACACGGTCCGGGTGCTGCCCCGGCACGGCCTGCTGGCCACCCCGGCGGAGCTGGGTGTGGTGACGCTCGCCTGACCGGGGCGCAGCTCGCCACCGCCCACCTCACGATGCGACGGGCGCCGGCTCCGCGGTTGCGGGGCCGGTGCTGGCGTCGGCGCCGTGCCGGCTAGCGGCGGACCCGCAGCAGCACCACCGAACGCGCGGTCAGCGGGAGCTCCAGACCGCCCGGGTACGACGGGAGCTGTCCCGGCGGCACGCCGTCCTCGTAGCAGGTGTCCACCACGACCTCGTAGCTGGCGCCCAGCGGCTCGCCGGGGAGCACGAAGGTCCGATCGCCACCACCGGCGTGCAGCACCAGCAGGTAGGTGTCGTCGACCACCCGTTCACCGCGCGGACCCCGGTGCCGGATGCCGCGGCCGTCGAGGTACATGCCGATCGTCTGGAGGGTCGGGTCGAACCAGTCGTCGTCGGTCATCTCGCCGCCGTCGTGCCGGAACCAGGCGAGGTCCTTGCCCCCGTCACCGCCCGGCACCGGGCGCCCCTCGAAGAACACGCGCTGCCGGAACACCGGTGAGGCGCGGCGAAGCGCGATCAGCCGCCGGACGAACCCGTGCAGCTCCACCGCGTCGGCGGGGCGGGACCAGTCCAGGTGGGAGATGTCGTTGTCCTGGCAGTAGGCGTTGTTGTTGCCGCCCTGGGTGCGGCGCAGCTCGTCACCGGCCAGCAGCATCGGTACCCCGGTGGACAGCAGCAGCGTCGCCATCACGTTGCGGGCCTGCCGGCGGCGCACCGCGTTGATCCGCGGGTCGTCCGTCTCACCCTCGGCACCGCAGTTGTCGGCCCGGTTGTCGTTCGTACCGTCGTCGTTGTCCTCGCCGTTGGCATCGTTGTGCTTGACCTGGTACGTGGTGAGGTCGCGCAGGGTGAACCCGTCGTGGCAGGTCACGAAGTTGATCGAGGCGAACGGCCGGCGCCCGTCGTCGGCGTACAGGTCGGAGGAGCCGGTGAGCCGGTAGCCGAGGTCCCGCACGCCGTGGCTCTCGCCGGCCCAGAAGGCGCGCATGGTGTCCCGGTAGCGGCCGTTCCACTCGGTCCACAGCGGGGGGAACTCGCCGACCTGGTACCCGCCGGGGCCCACGTCCCACGGTTCGGCGATCAGCTTGACCTGGCTGACCACCGGGTCCTGGTGCACCACGTCGAAGAACCCCGACAGCTTGTCCACGTCGTGCATCGAGCGGGCGAGCGCCGAGGCCAGGTCGAACCGGAAGCCGTCGACGTGCATCTCGGTGACCCAGTACCGCAGCGAGTCCATCAGCAGCTGCAACACGTAGGGGTGGCGCATGTCGAGGGTGTTCCCGCAGCCGGTGTAGTCCACGTACTGGGCCGGGTCGTCACTGCCCAGCCGGTAGTAGCCGGTGTTCCCGATGCCGCGGAAGCACAGCGTCGGGCCGGACTCGTCGCCCTCCGCGGTGTGGTTGTAGACCACGTCGAGGATCACCTCGATCCCGGCGGCGTGCAGGGCCCGCACCATCGCCTTGAACTCGCGGACCTGCTCCCCGCAGCTGCCCGCCGAGCTGTACGCCGCGTGCGGCGCGAAGTAGCCGACGGTGTTGTACCCCCAGTAGTTGACCAGGCCACGCCGGCTCAGCGCCGGCTCGGTCACGAAGTGGTGCACCGGCAGCAGCTCGACGGCGGTGACCCCGAGGTCGCGCAGGTAGCCGATGGCGGCCGGGTGGGCCAGCCCGGCGTAGGTGCCGCGCAGGTGGGCGGGGATGTCCGGGTGCCGCATCGTGAAACCACGCACGTGCAGCTCGTAGATGACCGTGTCGTCCCACGGCACCCGTGGCCGGTGGTCGTCGCCCCACGGGAAGTACCCGTGGGCGACCACCGAGCGGGGCACGAAGGGCGCGGAGTCGCGGCGGTCGGGCTCATCGCCGAGCGGGTCGCCCGGGTAGCCGAAGACCGCGTCGTCGAACGTCAGGTCACCGCTGATGGCCTGCGCGTACGGGTCGAGCAGCAGCTTCGCCGGGTTGTACCGCAGCCCGCTGGGCGGGTGGTAGCCGCCGTGCACCCGGAACCCGTAGCGCTGGCCGGGTCCGACCTCGGGCACGTAGCCGTGCCAGACGTGGAAGGTGGACTCCTCCAGCGCGATCCGGGTCTCGACGTCCCCGTCGAAGAGGCAGACCTCGACACCGTCGGCGCCCGCGCTCCACAGCGCGAAGTTCACCCCCTCGCCGTTCCAGGTCGCGCCGAGCGGGGTCGGGTGTCCAGGCCAGGCACGCATCCCCGCATTCTCGCCCACCGCCGGCCGCGAACGCGGTCACGGCGCGGCCGGTCAGGTGATGTCCCGGCGGCGGAAGGTGAGCCCGGCGACCAGCACGGCGGCCAGGAGCAGCCCGCCGAGGTACGCCGCACCTCCCCACATGCTGATCGTGATCACCCGCGGATCGCAGGTCGGGCAGGGACCCGGTGTGACCACCCGGGCGGTGCGCATCAGCCAGGCTGTGGCGTGCGGGGCGACCAACCATGGACCGATGCCCTGGAAGAACCCGCGCAGCACCAGCTCGACCGCGACGAAGTAGCCGAAGACCAGCCCGAGCGCGCCGGAGGTGCTGCGCACCAGCGCGGCGGCGGCGGCGCCGCCGGCAGCGGCCGCCATGGTGAGCAGGACCCCCCGGCCACCGAGCAGCAGCAGCGAACCGATCAGGCCGGAGCCGACCCCGTCCACGCTGCCCCGGGTCAGCGCCACGGTGTACAGCGCACCGAGGTAGCCAGCGGTGATCAGTAGTGCCGTGCCGCCGGACCCGAGGGCCGCCGCGGCGACCTTGGCGGCGAGCACCCGCAGCCGGCGCGGCTCCCAGGTGAGGAGGTGGGCGAGGGTGCCGGCGGACCATTCCGCCCCGACGAAACCGGCGCCGATGACGAAGCCGAGCAGGGCGAGCATGACCGACGCGCCGACGACGAACGGCTCGGTCTCGGTGACGAACCGGAATGTCAAGATCATCTGGTCGGTGGGTGGGCCGACCAGCGAATCGCAGTTGGCCTGCTGCTCGGGCGGGGCGTGCAGCCGGCAGTCCCGCCGCGCCGTCTCGGCCAGCTGCCGCGACTCGGCCTCCGCCGCGGCGATGGTCGCGGCGTTCGCCGGCCGGGAGCTCACCGCGACCTGGCCGACGATCAGCGCGAGCAGCCCGAGCAGCGCCAGCGCGGTGACCCAGTACAGCCGCCTGGCCAGCAACCGGCGCAGCTCCACCCCGAACAGCCTCACTGTGTGCCCTCCTTGCGCTCCGGCTCCGGTCGAGCCTCGGTGGGGCCGGTCAGCTCCAGGAAGACGCTCTCCAGGTCGGCCCGCACCGGCGTCAGCTCGGCGAGGTAGTGGCCGCGTTGCGCGAGCCGCTCGGTGACCAGCGCCGGGTCGGTGACACCGCTGACCCGCACCTGCGTGCCGTCCCGACGCGCGCCGAAGCCGGCCTCGGTGAGGATCTGGATCCCCTCCTCCGGCGCCGCGATCCGGATCAGCACCTCACCGCTGGGCCGGCCCGCGAGCACCTCGCTGACCGATCCGGAGCGGACGTGACGGCCCCGGCTGATGATCGACACCGAGTCGCAGACCTGTTCCACCTCGGCGAGGATGTGGCTGGAGAGCAGCACGCTGGCACCCTCCCGGGTGAGCCTGCGCATCGTCTCCCGGACCTCGTGGATGCCGGCCGGGTCCAGGCCGTTCATGGGCTCGTCGAGGATGAGCAGCCGCGGTGACCTCAGCAGCGCGGCGCCGATCGCCAGCCGCTGCTTCATGCCGAGGGAGTAGGTCTTGTACCGGTCCTTCGCCCGGTCCCGCAGCCCGACCAGCTCCAGCACCTCCTCGACCCGGCCCGGCGGGAGTCCGGCGATGCCGGCCAGCGACCGCAGGTTGCGCCGCCCGGAGAACGCCGGGAAGAACTGCGGCTGCTCCACGATCGCGCCGACCTGCCGGAGCACCGCGGGCAGCGCCGCCGGCACCGGCCGGCCGAGCATCCGCGCCGCACCGGCGTCGGCCCGGACCAGGCCGAGCACGATCCGTAGGGTCGTGGTCTTGCCCGAGCCGTTCGGCCCGAGGAAGCCGTGCACCACGCCGGCCGGGACGGTCATGTCGAGCCCGTCGACGGCGACCCGGCGGCCGCCCCGGATGCCCCGGAACGCCTTGCGCAGCCCGGTGACCTCAAGCACCGCATCGGATCCCATTCGCCCTCCCTGTCGGACCCCGCATGGGCGTGGTCCGGCCGTACCGTATCGCCGCGGGTCCCTGTGACCCATCGGCGGCACCGGTGCGGTTGGATGGCACCCGTGGGAGTGCACGAGGACGTGGTCATCCAGCTCGCCGGGGTCGGTGTGCGCCGGGGCGATGCGCGCCTGCTCACCGACATCGACTGGTCGGTCGAGCTGGACGAGCGGTGGGTCGTCCTCGGCCCGAACGGCGCCGGGAAGACGACGCTGCTGCAGATCGCCGGAGCGCAGCTGCATCCGACGGCCGGTGAGGCGCATGTGCTGGGTGAGCGGATCGGCGGGGTCAACGTGTTCGACCTGCGGCCACGCGTCGGGTTCGCCAGCGCCGCGGTCGCCAACCACATCCCGCCCGGAGAATGCGTGCTCGACCTGGTGATGTCGGCCGGGTACGCCGTGCTGGGCCGGTGGCGGGAGCCGTACCAGGAGACCGACCGGGCCCGGGCGCGGATGCTGCTGCGCCGCTTCGGTGTGCTGGACCTGGCCGACCGTCGCTTCGGCACCCTGTCGGAGGGCGAGCGGAAGCGGGTGCAGATCGCCCGCGCCCTGATGGCCGACCCGGAGCTGATGCTGCTGGACGAGCCGGCCGCCGGCCTGGACCTCGGCGGCCGGGAAGCCCTGGTCGGGCATCTGGCCGCCCTGGCGGCCGACCCGGACGCGCCGACCCTCGTCCTGGTGACCCACCATGTCGAGGAGATCCCGCCCGGGTTCACCCATGCCCTGCTGCTGCGGGAGGGCGAGGTGGTGGCCGCCGGCCTGCTCGGCGACGTGCTCACCGGGGAGAGCCTCTCCGCGGCGTTCGGCCTCCCGCTGCGGGTGGACCGGGTCGGCGGGCGGTACTTCGCCCGCGCGGCCGCAGGCTGACCCGCGGGCTGGCCCGTGCCCGCGCGGGCGCAGGCTAGGCTGCCCGGGCCGGTGCGGAGTCGAGGAGGCCATGCTCTGATGAGCGAGTCCGTGCAGCTTGAGGTGGACGGTGGGATCGGCACGATCCGGCTGGATCGGCCACCCATGAACGCGCTGAGCACCGCGGTGCAGGAGGGGCTGCGCGCCGCGGCCACCGAGGCCGGCCAGCGGGCCGACGTACGGGCGGTGATCCTCTACGGCGGGCCGAAGGTGTTCGCCGCGGGCGCCGACATCAAGGAGATGGTCGACATGACCTACTCCGAGATGGTGCACCGCGCCGCGGCGCTGTCCAGCGCGTTCGACGCGGTGGCGCGCATCCCCAAGCCGGTCGTCGCGGCGGTCACCGGGTACGCCCTCGGCGGCGGCTGCGAGCTGGCGCTGACCGCGGACTTCCGGGTGTGCGGTGACAATGCCAGGCTGGGGCAGCCGGAGATCCTGCTCGGCATCATCCCGGGCGCCGGTGGCACCCAGCGGCTGCCCCGGTTGATCGGCCCGTCCCGGGCCAAGGACCTGATCTACACCGGCCGGTTCGTGGAGGCCGAGGAGGCGCTGCGGATCGGGATGGTGGACCAGGTGGTGGCGCCGGACGACGTCTACGACGCGGCCCGGGCGATGGTGGCCCGGTACACCGGCGGCCCGGCGCTCGCGCTGCGGGCCGCGAAGGCCGCGGTCGACGGGGGGCTGGACGGCGACCTGGCCACCGGGTTGCGGCTGGAGAGCCACCTGTTCGCAGCCCTGTTCGCGACCGAGGACCGGGCGATCGGGATGCGGTCCTTCGTCGAGCACGGCCCGGGCCAGGCCGGGTTCGTCGGGCGGTGAGTGGGGTGCCGGAGGGGACCGGGAGGGCGTCGGTGGGTCCCGAGGAGATCGCGGCCGCGCGCCACGACCCGAAGCGGGCCAACGTCCTCTACCACGACTGGGAGGCGCAGACCTACGACGAGAAGTGGTCGATCTCCTACGACGAGCGGTGCATCGGCTACGCCCGGGACCGGTTCGAGCTGATCGCCGGGCGGGGCGGCTGGCCCTATCCCAGGGCGCTGGAGCTGGGCTGCGGCACCGGCTTCTTCCTGCTCAACCTGATCCAGGCCGGCGTGCTGACCGAGGGGCACGTCACCGACATCAGCCCGGGCATGGTCGAGGTCGCCACCCGCAACGCCCGCGCGCTGGGGTTCGAGGTCGACGGGCGGGTCGCCGACGCCGAGTCGATCCCGTACGGCGACGGCGAGTTCGACCTGGTCGTCGGGCACGCCGTGCTGCACCACATCCCGGACGTCGAGCGGGCGCTGCGGGAGGTGCTGCGGGTGCTCAAGCCCGGCGGCCGGTTCGTCTTCGCGGGGGAGCCGACCCGGCACGGCGACATCGTCGCCCGCCGGCTGTCCCGCCTCACCTGGTGGGCGACGACGAACGCGACCCGGCTGCCACCGCTGCGGGGGTGGCGCCGCCCGCTGCGGGAGCTGGCCGAGTCGTCCCGGGCCGCCGAGCTGGAGTCGGTGGTCGACCTGCACACCTTCCGGCCCGCCGAGCTGCGCCGGCTGGCCGTGCGGGCCGGTGCGGGTGCCGTCGAGGTGCGCACCGAGGAGCTGACGGCGGCCTGGTTCGGCTGGCCGGTGCGCACCTTCGAGTGCGCGGTACTCCGGGACCGGCTCGGCTGGGGCTGGGCGATGTTCGCCTACCGCACGTGGCAGCGGTTGATGGAGCTGGACGGCCGGGTGCTGGCACATGTCGTGCCGGCCGGGTTGTTCTACAACGCCCTGGTCACCGGCGTGAAGCCGGAGCCGCGGTAACGCAGCCGCGGTAACGCAGCCGCGGTAACGCGGCCGCGGGTGACCCCGGTGGCCGGTCGGTGCCGCGGGTCGCTACGGTCGGTGCATGGTTGCCCGTCGTCGTGACCCACGGCAGGCCCGGTTCCTCACCGTCGCGAGCCTGCGCTGGGTGATCCGGCATCGAGCGTGGACCCCGTGGTACCTCGTGCGGTACTGGCGGTTCCTGGTTTTCAAGGTGCGCAACCCGCACGTCGTCACCGAGGGGTTCGTCTTCCTCGGCCGGCGGGTGGAGCTGTCCGCCCGCCGCGGCTACGGCCGGCTGATCGTGGGGCGGTGGGTGCACATCGGCCACGGGACCGCGCTGCGGGCCCACGAGGGCACCCTCCGGATCGGTGACAAGTGTGTCTTCGGTGTGGACAGCACGATCAACTGTTACCTCGACGTTGAGTTCGGCGCCGCCTCGATCGTCGCCGACTGGGTCTACGTCTGCGACTTCGATCACGTGTTCGCCGACATCCACGTGCCGATCAAGGACCAGGGGATCGTCAAGTCGCCGGTCCGGATCGGACCGGACGTGTGGCTCGGCACCAAGGTCACGGTGCTGCGTGGGGTCACCATCGGTCGCGGGTGCGTGGTCGGCGCGAACGCCGTGGTCACCTCGGATCTGCCGGCCTACAGCGTGGCCGCGGGTGCGCCGGCGCGGGTGCTCCGTGACCGGGTCGCGGACTTCGCGGCGGGTGCGGCACGGCGGGTCGCGCTGGCCGACATCGCCCGCAAGACCGCCGCGGCGGCCCGGCCGGACGGCCGCCCCGCCGGTGCAGGTGCCGGTGCTGGCGCCGGTGCCGGTCAGCCCTGAGCGGCGGCGCGCGCCCGGTCCAGCCGGGCGCCGGCGGCGGCCAGGATCGCCCGCAGCTCGCCGTCGACGAGGGCCTCGACCCGGCGCTTGGCGTCCCGCACCGCGGCACCGGTGGCGGCCGTGGCGGCGGCGCGATCGGCCGCCCCCCACCCCGGGGCGGACACCCCGGCAGCCAGCAACCCGAGCTGGGCGGTCGTGGTGGCCTTGAGATCGAGCACGGCCGCGGCGAGGGTGTCCAGGGCGTAGCCGATGGTCTCGGCCGCGCGCGCGCACTCCGCCAGCGGTCCGGTGACCCGGGCGGTGGCAGGTGCCCTGATCGGGTCCGCGCCGTCGCCGGCACTCCGGACGACCCGCTCGACCTCGGGGGCGTGCGCCGCCAACGTCGCGGCGAGCTTTCGCCAGCATCCGGCACCCTCGTGCAGCGCGTCCTCGTCGGCGTCCGGCCAGGTCAGCCCGGTGGCGGCCAGCAGCGGGCGGAGCCCGGACGGCAGGTCTACCGGCACGGTCCGGCGTCCGGATCGGGGTGCGGTGGGATCATCCGCCGCACCGGCGCCGGGCATCTGCCAGGCATCGGTCGATCTCCGCCATCCGGGCGACCAGCTCGGCCTGCACCGTCGCCACCTGCCCGGCCAGCCGGGCCGGGTCGATCACCAGGCCGGCCGGGCCCGCGAGCAGCGTGGCGTGCGCGTCGCCGGCCTGCCGGGTGAGGCTCTGCTGGGCCGCCCGCACGGCGGCGCACACCTGGGCGGCGAGTGTCTCCGGATCCTGCCGCAGCGCGTCGGGGCCGAACCGCACCGCCTCCAGCAGCCCGTCCCCGCCGACCCTGGCCCGCACCGCCCCGTCCGGTGAGCGGCCCCGGCCGGCCAGCGCGGCCACCGCGTCGCGGGCCCGGTCCGCGAGTTCCAGCGCGGCCCGGGCGCCGGTCAGCGCCCTTCCGGTGTTCGCCCCGCCGGTGTTCGCCCCGTCGGTGTTCGAGGTGTCCACGGTGCCCTCCCGTGCCGCTGGTGGCCGGCGGTGGGACGTCGGGCCGCCGGTGCGTGGTTCCCGATCAGTGTGGATCGGAGGAGTGGCCAGGGAAGAGGTGGGTGTCGGGGTTGATGGCCACCGCCGCGTTGTTCACCGCGAGGGCCACCTCGCCGAAGCCGACCGAGATCAGCCGCACCTTGCCGGCGTAGTCCGCGATGTCACCCGCCGCGTACACGCGGGGCAGGTTGGTGGCCATCCGGCGGTCCACCGGCACATGTCGTTTGCTGACGGTGAGCCCCCAGCCGGCGAGCGGGCCGAGGTCGGCGGTGAACCCGAGGGCGGCGATCACCGACTGGGCCGGCAGCAGCCGTTCCTCGCCGGTCCTGCTGTGCCGGAGCAGCACCTGCTCCAGCCGGTCCGCGCCACGCAGGTCGGCGACCTCGGTGAAGGTGAGGATCGGCACGCCGAGGTCGCTGACCTGGCTGACGGTGTGCTCGTGGGCCCGGAACCGGTCGCGGCGATGGACCACCGTCACCGACCGGGCGAGCGGCTGCAGGTGGAGTGCCCAGTCGAAGGCGCTGTCACCGCCGCCGACGATGAGCACGTCGAGGTCGGTGTGCTCAGCCAGCCTCGGCACGAAGTAGGAGAGCCCACGCCCCAGCCAGGCGTCGCCGTCCGGCAACGGCCGCGGTCGAAACTCACCGATCCCGCCGGTGATGATCACCGCCTGGGTGTGGACGGTGGTCCCGGCGTCGGTGCGGACCACGAGGGAGCCGTCCGGCCGGGTGGTCAGCTCGCTGGCCACCTCGCCGAGGATGTACCGCGGGTGGAACGGGGCGGCCTGGTCGAGGAGGTTGCCGACCAGGTCCCGGCCCCTGATCGCCGGGAAGCCCGCCACGTCGAAGATCGTCTTCTCGGGGTAGAGCGCCGTCACCTGGCCACCCGGCTCCGGCAGCGCGTCCACGACGGCCGTGGACATGCGACGAAAGCCGGCGTAGTAGGCGCCGTACAGTCCGGCGGGACCGGCGCCGACGATGAGCAAATCCACCTCAAGCATCGCAACAGTGTCGCGCAGCCCGGCCGGATCCGGCGACCGCGGGACCCTGCCGTCCGGTCAGTCGCCGGTCGCCAGCAGGTTTCCCTCCCGCATCACCGGGGCCAGCGGTGGCACCGCCGGCCGCTCGGCGAGCAGCGCGAGCTCCTCCCGGATCGCCCTGGCGAAGGTGCCACAGGTCCGCTCCGCGATCCGGGGCCACGCGTACCGGTGGGTGACCTCGGTCCGGGCCGCCCGGGACATTCGCCGGGCCAGCACCTCGTCCGACAGCAGCGCATCGACGGCGGCCGCCAGTCCGGCCACGTCAGAGGGGGTGAACCGTAACCCGGTGATGCCGTGATCCACCAGCTCCCGGAGGCCACCCACGTCGGCCACGACCAGCGGGGTTCCGGCCGCCGCAGCCTCCAGGGCGACCATGCCGAAGGGTTCGTAGATCGACGGGACGACGGCGCAGTCCGCCGCGGCAGCGAGCCCAGCCAGCTCCTCCTCGGCCACGAAGCCCGTGAAGTGCACCGACCGGCCCAGCCGCAGGGCTCTCGCCTGGGCCCGCAACTCCTCGTCCCGCGGCCCCACGCCAGCGACCACCAGCCGGATGCCGGGGTGTCGCCGACGTAGCCGGGGCATCGCTGTCAGCAGATCGTGCACCCCCTTCTCGTAGACCAGCCGGCCGGCGAAGACGATCAGTGGCCCGCTGCCGGCGAAGCGGGAGCGGACCTCGGCGACCCGGTCCTGCTGCCCCGCCCAGCGGCCCAGGGCCACGCCGTTCGGGATCACGTCGACGGAGTCCGGCGGCAGGTCGAACAGCCGGGTGACCTCCCAGCGCATGTACTCCGAACACACGATCACCCGCCGCGCCTGGTAGGTCAGCCACCATTCCACCGAGTGGATCGTCCGGTTCATCGGCTCGGGCAGCCAGCCCTGGTGCCGGCCGGCCTCGGTCGCGTGCACGGTCGCCACGAGCGGCACCCGGAGGTGGTGCTTGAGGGTGGTGGCCGCGTGGGTGACCAGCCAGTCGTGGGCGTGCACCACATCCGGCGGTGACTGCTCGGCGACCCGCAGCGCGGCCCGGGTCAGCGCGTGGTTGAACGCCATGGTCCAGGCCAGCAGCTCGGTACCGAAGGGGAACGTCGGCGGGTCCTCCGGCACCCGGATCACCCGGACACCGGCCACCACCTCGTCCTGGGCCGCGCCGTCGGCGTACCGCGTGATCACCGTGACCTCGTGGCCGGCGCGTGCCAGTGCCTCGGCCAGCGCGTGCACGTGCCGACCAAGCCCGCCCACCAGGACCGGTGGGTACTCCCACGACAGCATCATCACCCGCACGGCGCACCATGCTGCCAGAGCCGGTCACCGTCGGCGGAGCCCGGCGCCCACAGCTACCGGGGCTGGACTCCCCACTCCGCGACGTAGTACTCGCTGAGGTAGGTGGCGACGCCGCCGCGCAGCCGCCAGAACGAGAGGGTGTGCCAGGCACCCTGGTCCGACATGACCAGCACCCGGGAGGCGACCTCGTCACCGGTGCCGATGATCGTGTCGACGGTCAGCTGCCAGCCGTCGGCGTGCGCCCGGTTGACGGCGAGCCAGGCGTCCCGACCGGTGAACCGCTCCTGGGTGCCGGGCCACTCCACGGTGAAGTCGGGGCTGAGCAGGACCGCGACACCGTCCCAGTCCCGCTCCTGGGCCCGCCGCCAGATCGTCCGGACCAGCTCACTGCCGGACAGGGCCGACCGGTCCCCGGATCGGGGGCGGGGCACGGCCACCTCGGTGGCCCGGTGGCGCAGCTCCGTGGTGATGAGGTCCAGGAACGAGTCCACCTCGTCCTCGTCGTAGCCGCGCCGGCCCAGCGGCGGCTTGCGGAACTTGACCTGCCGCACGTCGTCGGCGGTGAGCCGGGCGCCTGGCGCGCTGTCCAGCACGGCCATCACAAGCCGGAGGAACGCGTCCACGTCCTCTTCGTCGTACCCGCGCTTGCCCAGCGGTGGCTTGCGGAACGTGATGTTCCGGACATCGGACGTGCTGAGCCGCATGTCCAACCTCACATGATCATGGTCTGGAGCGGAGCTCCGGTGCGACGGGCCACCCTCGATTGTGCCGGTGTGGTCAACCTTGCCGCAGACACCCCGTCCCGTCGCATCCGCGCACCGGGCGGGCAGCCCGAAGAACCTCCAGCCGGCGGAGGCTACAGGCGGCGGAGGCTACAGGCGGCGCGCGTCGAGGTGGCCGAACGGACCGTCGAGGTGGCGCAGCTCGCCGGCGAGGGCCGAGGCGCCCGGCCGGTCCTCCGCCGTGATCAGGTCGGCCAACCGGTGGAAGCGGGCGGCGTGCCCATCCGCCCGGTCGCGGGCGTACTGCGCCGCGGTGTCCTTGCTGACCATGAACGTCCAGTCGCTGGCCGTGGCGAGGAACGCCTCCCGGGCGAGCTGGTCGAGCGTGCCGTCCCGGCCACGACCGGGTCGGTGGGCGTCGACCACCGTGATCAGGCGGGCGTGCACCCGCTCCGCGGTGGCGACCAGCTCCGCCACCCCAGGGTTGTCCCAGACCCGCCAGTCCTTGCCGGTGCCCCACGAGCCGGCCGGCAGCCTGACCGGCCCGCCGACGTGCCCGGCCGCCACCGCGCCGGCCAGCGTGGTGACCCGCACGCCGGCCTCCGGCAGCGCGCGCAGCACGGCGGCCAGCCAGGCCGGTCCCTCGTGCCACCAGTGACCGAACAGCTCGGTGTCGTAGGCGGCCACCACCAGCCCGGGCCGACCCAGCCGCCCGGCCAGTGCGTCCAGCTGGCGGCGTACCACGGCCACGAAGTCGGCGGCGTCCCGGCGCACCGCCGCGGCCGCCAGATCCGGGTCCCACGGCCGTTTCGCCTCCGGCGGCAACCGCCGGGAGGTGACCCGGGACGGCCGGAAACCGGACTGGTGGTCGAAGGTGTGGAAGTCGCGGTACTCGCCCCGGCCCGGGTAGCCGGCCCGGGGCGACCACACCCGGTAGCTGACCTCCAGGTCACGCCCGAAGCACACCACGTCGGTGTCGCCGACCGTGCGGGCCTGGGCGGTGTCACCGCGCAGCGCCGGACCGTCGACGCAGAACCAGCGCACACCCTGGTCGGCGTACAGCCGTTCCAGGCCGGGCCGGTAGCCGCACTCCGGCGCCCAGATGCCGGCCGTGCCGCGGCCGAACCGGAGCCGGGCGTCGTCCAGCCCGGTGGCGAGCTGGAGCCGGGCCACCCGCTCGTCCAGCAGCGGCAGGAACGGGTGGGTGGCGGGGCCGCCGAGCAGCTCGACCACACCGTCGTCGACGAGCCGGCGGAACACCGCTGATCCGCCCCCGGTCAGCCACCGGGACTCCAGGTCGGCCAGGCAGGCGGTGGCGGCCCGGAACTCGGCTGCCGCCAGGTCCCGCAGGTGCGGCTCGGGCCGGGCCGCCAGCCCCTCGGCCCGGAGCTGCCAGTTCCCCGCCCAGGTGTGCAGCTCCGCCAGGCAGTACGGGTCGTCCAGCATCGCCGCGGCGACCGGGGTCACGCCGAGGGTGACCAGCTCCCGGCGCCCCTCGGCGGCGAGCGCCTCCAGGGTGACCACCACCCGCCGCCAGGACTGGGTGAACGCCTGGTGCAGCCATTCCTCGCCGACCGGCCAGGTGCCGCCGTGCGCCAGCCACGGCAGGTGGGTGTGCAACACCAGGCAGAACGTGCCGGCCGGCCGGTCGCGGGTCATCCTCATCCCGCCGCCGGGCTGCGGGATCGGTCGTCGGGCCACCGGGCGACCGCGACCAGGTCGAGGCTGCCGTCGAGCTCGGTCCCGGTGAGCACGAAGTCGCCGGCCCGCACGGCCGCGACGTCGGCGCGCAGCCCCGCCGACCATTCCTGCCATGGCCGGGCGAGCTGCGCGGCGACCAGCGACCCGCCGTGCCGGGCGTCCATGGCCGCCAGTCGTGGTCCGTGGTGCACTCCGGTCAGCCCCGCCCCGGCACCACCGGTGAGCCGGAAGCCGGCGCCGGTCAGCAGCTCATCGAGCTCGACGGCGTCGAGCTCGCGGCTGTGGAACGGGTTGCGTGGGGCATTCGGGTCCGGCGAGAAGGTGAGCCGGTTGGGTGTGCTGAGCAGCAGCGACCCGTCGGGGCGCAGCACCCGTCCACACTCGCGGAGGAACCCCGCCTGGTCCCAGAGGTGTTCGAGCACCTGGAGGCTGGCCACCACGTCGAACTGTCCGGTGTGGAACGGCAACGCGGCGAGGTTCCCGCGGACGGTGTGCAGCTGCGGGTACGTCGTGGCGACGTGGGTGGTGGTCTGCCCGTCGTAGTCCACCGCCACCACCCGCCGGGCGACGGTGGCGAGGGCTGCCGCGCCGTACCCCTCGCCGCAGCCGGCTTCCAGCACCAGCTGCCCCCGGCAGCGCGGGAGCAGCGCCTGGTAGGCGGCCTCGTGCCGCCGGAACCAGTAGTTCTCGACCTCGATGCCGGGCAGCGTCCGTTCACCGGTGAGGGTCAGCCGGTGCTCGCCCGCTGCGGAGTGGGTGCTGATGGCTCGCTCCCCGGGGTCCCTGGATCCGCCGGCCGTACCGTACCCGGGTCCTGACCGAGCCCCGCCTCGGGCTGGTACGGCCGGCCGAGTGACAGCCGTCACATGTCGCGCGGACCGTCGCCGCAAGTGGTTCCACATCGAAATACTTGACGTCGATTGATTCGATGTGGGTAGATTGCGGGGCGTGATCGCGTATCGCGATCGGAGCCGATGGGGGCCTTCGCCGTGGTGTGTCATGGCCGGATCGATCCGCGATGAGGGACACCGCGTTCAGGGACAGCGTGCTCAGGGACACCGTGCTCAGGGACACCGTGCTCAGGGACACCGTGCTCAGGGACACCGTGCTCGCTGCGGTGGCGCCCGCAGTGTGGGGGAGCACCTACCTGGTCACCACCGAGCTCCTCCCGCCGGGTCGGCCGATGCTCGCGGCGGCGGCCCGCGCCCTGCCGGCGGGACTGTTGCTGCTCGGCCTGGGTCGGGTGGTCCCACGCGGGGTCTGGATCTGGCGGGTGCTGGTGCTGGGCGTGGTCAACATCGGTGCCTTCTCATTCCTGCTGTTCGTGGCGGCCTACCGGTTGCCGGGCGGTCTGGCGGCACTGATCGTGTCGATTCAGCCGATCCTCGTCATGGGCTTCGCGGTGGTCGTGCTGGGCGAGCGGGCGAGCCGGCGCGAGGGACTGGCCGGTCTGGTCGGGTTCACCGGTGTCGGCCTCCTGGTGGTGCGGGCGGATGCGACCCTCGACGGGATCGGCGTGCTCGCGGCACTCGCGGCGGCGACCTCGTTGGCCATCGGCATCGTGTTGACCAAGCGCTGGGGCCCGCCACCTGGGGTGGGGCTGCTGCCGTTCGCCGGGTGGCAGCTGACCGCCGGGGGACTGGTGCTGTTGCCCGCGTTGCTCCTCGCCGAGGGAGTGCCAACCCGGCTGAGCTGGCGCAACCTCGGTGGCTACGGCTACCTGATCTTGGTCGGTTCGATCCTGGGCTACTCGTTGTGGGTCCGCGGGTTGCAGCGGTTGCCCGCGGTCACCTCGTCGTTCCTGGGATTCCTCAGCCCACTGGTCGCGACGGTGCTGGGCTACGCGGTGCTCGACCAGGCTCTGACCCGGCGGCAGGGCGTCGGCGCGGTTGTGGTGGTGGGTGCCGTCCTGATGACCCAGAACCTGCGCCGTCGTGGTGCCGGCGCGCTATCCGCTGTGGACGGTGCGGTCTGCACCCGACCGGCTGAACCGGGCCGAGCTGGCCAGCTTGTTCAGCAGGGCACCGAGGTCCGCCCGCTCCTCCGCGGACAGCTGGCTCAGCAGCGCCTCCTCGTTCGTGAGGTGGACCGCGACGGCCCGGTCCACCAGGGACAGCCCGCGGTCGGTGAGACCGACGTAGACCGAGCGACGGTCACCGTCACCGCCGTGCCGCCGCCGCACCAGCTCGACCCGTTCGAGCTGGTTGAGCCGGTTGGTCATGGCACTCGAACTGATCATGCAGGTCTGGCCGAGCCGGGTAGGGGTGAGCTC
Organism: Actinomycetota bacterium; assembly: GCA_016201065.1. Taxonomy (GTDB): domain Bacteria; phylum Actinomycetota; class Actinomycetes; order Mycobacteriales; family JACQDL01; genus JACQDL01. Next base: position 81,597 of record JACQDL010000027.1, on the reverse strand, counting down.
GTACGGCGCACCGGCCCGACGCAACGCCGCCAGCACGTCGAACTCCCATGACTGAAGACCCAGCTCGGTGAAGCAGCGGTCCAGCTCCTGCTCGATGATGCGCGCCGTGCGGGTCAGGCGGCCGATCACCAGGATCGGCGACGGGTCGAGGTCGGGACGTTGCGCCTGCCATTGCCGGTGGATCGTCAGGACGTGGTCGTCTTCCATGTGCAGGAGGCTACCCACCCGAACGGAACCCCCGCCCCCACTGACCTGCCACCATTCTTGATCATCTGTGTGTCGACACCCAGTTCCAAGATCCGCGGCTGTGGCACCTGCACGCACCCCCAGATGACGTACAACCCGTCAGTTCCTCGCGTCGCATCCTGCCCTTCCCGCTACTCTTGGCGCCCGATCTTGTGCTCGACGTCACCGGTCGGCAGGATGGTCGACGGGTGGGCGTGCAGGAAGGGGCCAACATGGCCGCAACTGAAGTGCCCGAGGTTCTGGAGTCTCCCGTTCGCTACGAGCCGCCGAGGCTTGACGAGATGGGCGACGTCGTTGCGCTGACGCGCGGTACGGCCGCTGATGACACGGCGGACATGAAGACCGCGAAGTACTGGTGATCACTTCTCATGACATGGTGGTTGGCCAAGAGAGTCGACCGCAGAGCGCCACACGATCATGAGCTAGGTGTGAAACCGGACTGGCCCGTTGTCACGGCCGGAGAATTCCGGTTGTGGCACGGCCAGTCTGGGCCTGTGCAGCACGTTCGCCGGGCCGATGTGCCCGGTTGCCAACTGCTCGTCGTCGGCTGCTGCACAACGCCTCAAGCCGAGTTGCCCGAGGTCGCCCAACGCCTCGCCCGTGGAGACACGGCGGCGTTGACAGCGATCGACGGCAGCCGTGTGGTGATCGCGGTGCGATCAGATGACGTATTGGTGGCTGGCGACCTCGCTGGTCAGTGCCCGATCTTCTACGCCGCCCTCGGCGGCGAAGTCGTGGTCGGCTCGAGCTCCAGGCAACTAGCAGATCTTGTGGGCAGGTCCGTGGACCGGAAATGGTTGGCGGCTCGAATGCTCCTGCCGTCGTCCGCCGATGTGTGGTGGGCAGGTTCGGCGTGGCGAGGTGTCCATGCTGCGCGGCCTGGCTGGCTGCTGCGCATCACGCGTGCGGGCGAAGCGATTCCGGCCCGCTGGCTTGACCTTGGTAAGCCGCAGGCCGGCTTGGCCGAGGGTGCCGAGTCGTTGCGGGTCGCATTGCGGCAAGCGGTCGGGTACCGCGTGACAGCAGTCGAGTCGCCCACCGCGGATCTCAGTGGCGGCCTCGACTCGTCGGCCGTGGCTGCACTCGCCTCGTTGGACGCTCGCGGGCCAATCCGAGCTGTCACGCTCACCGTGGACGGCGTAGACGATGCGGCAGTGGCCGTTCACGTCGCAGCCGTGGTGCCTGGCCTGATCCATGAGCAGATGGAGATACCCGAGGACGTTCTGCCGTACTCGGAACTGGAGAACGTGCCCCAGGTCGATGAGCCTGCTGACTGCCTGGTCGCCACGGCCTGGGTACGGTGGTGGCGTCGGCGTCTCGCAGCGGGAGGTTCGGACCTCCACTTCGGCGGGGACGGGGGCGACGGCGTGTTGTTGGCCGTGCCTTCCTATCTGGCCGACCTGGCCAGGCCGCGAACGGTCGGGGCGCTGTGGCGGCACGCGAACGGCTGGGCGCGTCTGCGACACCAGTCGCCGCAAGCGCTGATCCGGGCAGCTACCGAGGTCCGCAGGACGCCGTACCGCGACGCGCTGACCAAAGCGGCCGACCGGCTTGTCCTCGGTGGGCCAGCGCCCACCGGCTGGGCGAGGTTCGTGTCGTGGCTCGATGTGGGAGGCGTCAGCGCGTGGGCGACCCCTGACGCGCGGCAGCTCGCCGCCGACCGCCTCCGAGGCCATGCCGCCGAGCACGACGCACCTGTCGTGCCGGGTCAGTTCGGTATCGGGGACTCGACCGCCTGGCTGTCGCTCAACGCCTTCGCGCGGGGCCTGCGTGCAGACGTCGCGCTGGCTGCGGAATGCGGTGTCAGCTTGCAGTCGCCGTATCTGGACGACGGTGTGGTCAAGGCGTGCTGGTCTGTCCCGGCATCGGTACGCACGTCGCCTGATCGGGCAAAGCCGCTGTTGTGGCACGCCGTCAACGAACTGGTGCCCGCGAGCATTGTTGACCGACGGACCAAGGGCGACTACACGGCCTTGTCCTACCGGGGACTGCGCCACAATGTCGACGCCATCGACGATGTGCTGCGGTCGGCGCGGCTGGCCGAGCTCGGGCTGATCGACGCCGACGCCGTGCGCGCAGAGCTGCACAAGGGCGCGTCAGGGGTGCCGATCCGGCTCGGTGCGTTCGACACCGTGCTCGGCTTCGAGCTGTGGTTGCGTTCCACCCGATCGGACCCTCCAGCAGTTGCCGCGGAGGGAGGCCAGCGTGCGCTACCGGCCTGATGACGGGGTCAGCTCGACACCGATGGACGACGGCGGCCTGGTGCTCCTTCGTGAGAAGTCCGGCAGGCTGTACCGATGCAACCCAACCGCAGCGGCAATGTGGACGGCACTTCTGGAACATGACGGACAGCCAGACGCGGCCAGCAGGTCGGTGGCCGAGCGGTACGGCACCGGATCGGCGCGTGTACGCGCCGATCTCGACGTGCTGCTCGCGGACTTGCAGCGGACCGGCCTCGTGAGGGCAGAGCCATGAGTACGCCGATGGCGTTCCCGCAGCGCCTTCGACCGCCCCGGCTTGCGACCGTTTCCGCCGTGTGCGTGGCGTCGACGGTCCGACTCGCACTGGTCGCGCTCAGGTTCGATCACGTGATGTCGGCAGCCCGCTGGCTGGCAGGAACGACCCGCCGAACCGCATCGCTGGAGGAGGTCGAAGGCGTACTCGAAGCCGTCGACGATGCCGCCAGGTGGGTGCCGGTCCGCCTGGCATGTATGGAGCGATCCTTGACCGCTGTGGTCCTGCTGGCCGCTCGCCGCCAGGGCGTCACCTGGCGCATGGGTGTTCGCACACCGCCGTTGGCCGCGCACGCCTGGCTTGCCGACGCCTTCAACAACCCGATCGGTGAACCCCCTTCCGCGGCGACCTACCAACCATTGATCACCATCTCGGCACCACCGACTCGAACCCGGAGCATGACGTGACGGACCTCATCGCAGCGGCTGCCGCCGCTGTCGACTACGACGCATGGACGAGCACAGCGGACGGTTACCTGATCCCGCAGGTCACCACCGACACCATGATTCATGGAATGCTCCAGATGCTCGACCTTGAGCCAGGCATGCGGGTGCTGGAAGTCGGCACCGGATCGGGGTACTCCGGTGCGCTGCTCTCCCGCATCGTCGGCGCTGACGGCCATGTGGTGTCCGTCGATATTGACCCGAGCCTGGTTGAGCGTGCTCGCGTTCTGCATGATCGCGCCGGCCATACCAACGTCGAGGTGCACGCTGCGGACGGCTTTGAGGGCTGGCAGGCATCGGGACCCTACGACCGGATCGTTGGCTGGGTAACTCCGCACGTCGTGCCCAGCGCATGGGTCAAGCAGGCCAAACCGGGAGCAGTGTTGGTCACTCCGGTGAAGATCGCCGATGTCGCCGGAACCAACGCTGTCGTCCGCTGCACGCTCGACGGCCAGATCCACGGCGGCGAGCTGCACCCCGGCAGCTTCATCGAAATGGCTCCCGAGGTGATCATCGACTTCGGCATGCCGATTCGTTACGTAGACGCGGTCGATCGCCAGGCGGACGGCCAGCCGTGGTGGGTCAGTGGTCACCGGCTCCACGAACAGCCTGCGGAGGTTGCGCAGAAGCTGTTGGACGAGTTGGTCGAAGCCGAGCCGGAACAGGGCTTCTTCGACCAAGGGGCGGATCGGTGGCGGGCGTTCACCGCCTTCGTCCTGGCGTCAACCGACGACGTCGCCAGCGCTGGCGGCCCACGCGGCTGGGGAATCGGGCTGGCGACGGCCGACAGTCTCGCCGTCAGCCTCAGCAACGGTGGCCTGCTCGTGGCCGGAACCGATGACACGAAGAACAGCCTCGCTGAACTGCTCGCGCAGTGGCGCAGGACCGGTGAGCCGGACCTCGCAATGCTCAAGCCGTCGTTCGCCGTCGACGATGACGGCTGGGCGGTACGCCCGGAAGTCGGCCGCGGGGTCTAGCCCCGAGCTCGGGCTTCAACAGGAACGGCGGGTCCGGTCGAGTACTCCGGCCCCGCCGCCCTTTCTGCCAGTGGCGGTCTTGGGTGGGCGCGCACTCGGTGCGCGGCTAACCGCCGCCTGGCAGTCGCGGGTGGCCGCGTATCCCCGTTGCGGTGGGCGTGGGCACGTCAGCCACGCCCACCGCCTCGGGTTCACCCGCGAGCCGAAGCCCCCTGGCATCCGGGCGCGAGGAGCTACCGATCGTGTACGTGAGCCGTGCACACCTCGCCGGATGCGCCGACCGTCTGGTCAGTTGCAATGTCATGGGTGGCGCCGCCGTCTTCGTTGGTGTGGGTGTCGGGGCGTGGGCGCAGGGCGCTCCCCATTTGCGGATCAGCGTGGGGTCAGGTCATGGATACCGAGTGGCAATCCCCGCCGTGGGATGTGGGCGGCACAGTCACAGCATTCACAGCGTTGAAGGATGGCCAGATGGACCAGCACCCACTCGCCGGCCTCCGTGCCGGGGATGACCTCATCGGTCTCGCCCGTGACTGGGTGACGGCTGACCCGGTCTCCGCCTCGGTACACGACGGCACGACCCGAGTTGATCTCGCGTTGGTCGAGCAGCTTGATGCCATGGTGCTGAAGCTGCGGCACCTCGACGACGAGATCGGTGGCACCGATCTCCTGCCGATCGTCCGCCAGCGCTACCAACGGGTCACCGACCTGCTCGGCGGCAGCTACACCAGCGAGGTCGGCAGGCGCCTGCACGCCACCGCCGCGAACCTTGGGCATTTCCTGGGCTGGTTGGCCTACGACTCAAGCATGCACGGCTTCGCCCAGCGCCAGTGGGTCGCGGCCCTGCACGCCGCACACAGCGCCGCAGACACGGCGATGGGCGCGAACATCCTGGCGGGCATGGCGCTACAGTCCTACAACCTTGATCGACCCCACGACGGCCTGACTCTGGCTCAGACCGCCGAAGAAGGCCTTGGTGCCGGCGGGTCATCCACCGTGCGCGCCATGCTGGTCGCCCGGCAGGCCGTCGCCGCGGCCAAGCTTGGCGACAGCACGACCAGTGGTCGTGCCCTGCACCGTGCCGAAACACTGCTGGACGCCGACGACCCCGACGCGCCGGAGTGGATCTACTACTTCGGGCGGGCCGATGAGCAGATCCACGCCGGGATCTGCTGGCTGACACTGGGTGATCCCACCCGCGCCGAGGCGACCTTCCAGGCCGTTCTGGAGACCATCGATCCCACCTACATCCGTGACCGCGCCACCGTCCTCATCCGTATCGCACGCGCCCGAATCCAACGGAACGACATCGAATCCGCCGCCACGACTGCTACCGACGCTCTCCTGTTGGCGGTGTCCCAGGTCAGTTCCATGAGAGTCGCCGACCAACTCGCCGATGTTGATCAAGCGCTGACCCGGTTCCGCACCTCGGTACCCGCAGCCAGCGACTTCCACGAGCGCTACCTTGATCTGATCTCCTCGAACCCGACCTGACAGCGCAAGACCCCGAAACGCGCCCGCCGACCTCCTCGGGTCTAGCGTCAGGAGGGCTCGTCAGGCGCCGTCAGCCGGCGCCCTGGGTTGGATGACCGGTGGCGCCGGTCGGACCGGGTCGGGGAGCGAACCGGGGACGATCAGCGGTACCCGGTAGGCGGAGATCCAGGACCAGATCAGGGCTGTGCCGTCCACCTTGAACGCGTTGTCCAACCGCGGCCAGGCGTGTCCGGCGTCCGGGTACGCGGTGACCGCGACGATCGGGTTGGGGGACTGCACGGCGACCAGCGACGGGATGGTGGCCACCGGTGGGAGGGTCATCTGCTTCCCGCCGATCGTCACCGTCCCACCCTGGTAGGGGACCGTGCCGTCGGCCAGGCCGTGCAGGTGCCGGTACCGGACCTGCCTGGTGGACCGGCAGCCACTGGTGAGGTCGCCGCCGGCTCCGCCCGCGGCGGCGAAGAAGTCCGGCCGTTCGCATTCGGCCCGCAGCGCCATCATGTCGCCGTTGGAGAAGCCCACCACGTACACCCGGTGCGGGTCGACCTCGGTGCGGGTGGCCTGGACATCGTCCGCCACCGAGACGAGGTAGCTCACATCGTCCACCCCGCTGGCGGCGGACTGTCCGCAACACAGTCCCGCGTTCCACGAGGAGCTCAGGCCGACGCCGTAGGCGAGCCCGAAGTGGTGGGCATCGGCGAACGTCGACCAGTTCCCGCTCGCGGCCGCGGTGGCCCAGGTGTTGTCGAGGCCGTGCAGCACGATCACCAGGGGCCACCGGACACCGGCGTGCGGCGGCGGGGTGTGGTAGACGTACTGCCGCCCTGAGGAGAACGTCACCGTTGTGTTCGGCCCGGTGGTTGCCGCCACCGCCGGGGCGGCCGACGCGCGCTCGGTGTGCCCGGGCAGCCCGACCAGCGCCGCCCCGATCGTGATCATGACGGCGAGCAGGGCGATCCGGCCGGGGTGCCAGGGGACGCGGCGAGAGGTCGGCCGAAGTCGGGACATCGCGGGGTGGCTCTCCTCTATCGGGCCGATAGGCGCGATCGCGGAGCATAACAGCTCGTTTTGTGGTGTTGCACCGATCATTCCCGAAGCGGCTCAATGGCCCGAACCGGACCGGCTGGATGGCCCCAGTGCGCGGCCGGGCCGTGACGCGGGTCACGGCGCGACTGCGGCGGTTCCCGAAATTACCCGCAGGTAGCATGGGCAACCTGGAACCCTGTGTGCCGGAACCCCTGGGGTACGGACGGCGACACATTCTGGGAGGTCGCGGAGATCCATGAACACTGTCGTTCTGGTCAAGCAGGTGCCCGACACATGGGCGGAGCGCTCGCTGAGCAGCGCCGACAAGACCCTCAACCGAGAGGGCGTCGACGCGGTCATCAACGAGCTCGACGAGTACGCCGTCGAGGAGGCGCTGCGGCTGAAGGAGGCACACGGCGGCACGGTGACCGTGCTGTCGATGGGACCGGCCCGGGTGACCGAGACCATCCGCAAGGTGCTCTCGATGGGCGTCGACGCGGGCATCCACGTCACCGACGACGCCCTGCACGGGTCGGACGCGATCCAGACCGCCCGGGCGATCGCCGCGGCGCTGGGCACGGTCGGGTGGGATCTGGTGCTCACCGGGGTGGAGTCCACCGACGCGAGGATGTCCGTGCTCCCGGCGCTGCTCGCCGAGCTGCTCGGTGTTGCCCAGCTCTCCCGGGCCCGCGCGGTCACCGTGGACGGCCAGGTGGTGCGGATCGAGCGCAGCACCGACGACGGCTACCAGGTGGTGGAGGCGACCCTGCCCGCCGTACTCAGCGTCGTGGAGAAGATCAACGAGCCGCGGTACCCGTCCTTCAAGGGGATCATGCAGGCGAAGTCCAAGCCGGTGACCACCCTCGGGGTGGCGGATCTGGGGCTGGCCGCCGGCGAGGTTGGCCTCGCCGCGGCGTATAGCCAGGTCACCGAGGTGGACCAGCGGCTGGACCGGCAGGTCGGCCAGGTGGTCAAGGACGAGGGGGACGGCGGCGTGAAGATCGCCGACTACCTCGTGGCGCGGAAGCTGGTCTGAGGCGTGTCCGAGGAGGGGTTGATCTTTCGTGGCTGAGGTCCTGGTCCTGGTTGAGCACGCTCGCGGAGCGGTCAAGAAGGTCACCCTGGAGCTGCTCACCGCCGCCCGGTCGCTGGGTGTGCCGGGGGCGGTGGTCTTCGGCCCGCCGGGTACGGCGGCGGCGCTGGCCGACCGGCTGGCCGAGTACGGTGCCGTCGCGGTGCACGCCGCGGAGGCCGACGACATCGACGACTACCTCGTGGCGCCCAAGGTGGACGTGCTGGCCGCCATGGTCACCGACCGTGCCCCGACCGCGCTGCTCGTCGCCTCCACCGCCGAGTCCCGGGAGGTGGCGGCCCGGGTCGCGGTGCGCACCGGCAACGGGCTGATCACCGACGCGGTCGGGTTGGACGCCGACCGCACCGCGACCCAGAGCATCTTCGGCGGCGCGGTGACCGTGCGCTCGACTGTCCGCACCGGCACCGCCGTGATCACCATGCGGCCGAACTCGGTGGACGCGGTGCCGGCCCCGGCCGGCGTGGAGCTGCATCCGGTGCCGGTCAGCCTCTCCGATGAGGCCCGCCGGTCCCGGATCGTCGAGCGGGTCGAGGAGGCCCGGAGCAGCCGGCCGGAGCTGGCCGAGGCGTCCGTGGTGGTCTCCGGTGGTCGCGGGGTCGGTAGCGCGGCCAACTTCGCGGTCATCGAGCAGCTCGCCGACGCGCTCGGCGCGGCCGTCGGCGCGTCCCGGGCGGCGACCGACGCCGGCTGGTACCCGCACTCGGCGCAGGTCGGGCAGACCGGCGTCACCGTCTCGCCCCAGCTCTACATCGCGGCCGGCATCTCCGGGGCGATCCAGCACCGGGCCGGGATGCAGACCTCGAAGACCATCATCGCGATTAACAAGGACCCGGAGGCGCCGATCTTCGAGATCGCCGACTTCGGGGTCGTCGGTGACCTGTTCGCCGTCGTGCCGCAGCTCGTCGAGGAGCTGGCCAGGCGGGCCGGATGACCGACCCGCGGTTGGCGGGTGCGCGGCCCGGGTGCTGGTAGGGTCACGGTCCGTGACCGGGCCCGCTGGCGAGCCGGTGTCCCTGCTCTCCCGGGCCTACCGGCCGATCACGGCCGGCGTGGTGCTAGTGATCACCCTGATCGCGTTCGAGAGCATGGCGGTGGCCACCGCCATGCCGACCGCGGTCCGCGAGCTGCACGGCCTGCGCTACTACAGCTGGCCGTTCACCGCCTTCATGGTGGCGAGCGTGCTGGCGGTGGTGCTGGCCGGTGAGCAGGCGGACCGGCGCGGGCCGCGGCCGGTGCTTCTGGTCGGGTTCGGGGTGTTCTGCGCCGGGCTGGTGGGTGCGGGTGTGACCGGGCAGATGGCCGTGTTCGTCGCCGCGCGGGCCGTGCAGGGGCTGGGGGTCGGGCTGCTCGTCGTCCCGCTGTTCGTGGTCATCGCCGAGGTCTTCGACGACGCGACGCGACCGCGGGTCTTCGCCGTGGTCTCGGCCGCGTGGGTGCTGCCCGCCCTGATCGGGCCGATCGTGGCGGGTCTGGTCACCCAGCACCTGACCTGGCGGCTGGCGTTCCTCGGCCTGGTGCCGCTCGTCCTCGTTGGGGCGGTGCTGGTGCTGCGGGCGCTGCGCCGGCACACCACGCTCGGCAGCTCCGACCCGGTCGGGTCGGAGCGTCGGGTCGGGGTCGCCGGCCGGGGCAGCCGGGCGCCGTACGCGCTGCTCGTCGCGGTCGGTCTGGTCGCGGTGCAGTACGCCGGCCAGCCCGGCCACCGGTCCGCGCCGGTGCTTGCCCTGCCCGGGCTGGTGACGTTGTGGTGGGCGGCACGCCGGATACTCCCGGCCGGCACGGTCCGGTTGCGCTCCGGGTTGCCGGCCACGGTCGGCTACCGGGGGCTGCTCTCCGGCGCGTTCTTCGGCGTCGAGGCGTTCATGCCGCTGACGTTGACCCAGCTGCACGGGTACAGCCCGACCGCCGCCGGGGTGCCACTCACCGTCGGCGCGCTCGGCTGGTCGGCCGGCTCGTGGTTCCAGGGGCGGCGGCCGCACGCGCCACGGCACGCGCTGGTCCGGGCCGGCTGCGCGCTGATCGGTGCCGGCGCGACCGGTCTGGTGTCGATCGCCTTCGCCGGCTCACCCGGTTGGCTCGCCGTTCCGGCATGGGCGATCTCCGGTACGGGCATGGGGCTGGCGGTGCCGAGCGTGTCGGTGCTGCTGATGCGGCTGTCCCCGGCCGCGGAGCGGGGCAGCCACAGCGCGGCGCTACAGATCAGCGACATGCTCGCCAGCGCCGTCACGATCGGGCTCGGTGGTGTGCTGCTGGCGCGGATCGTCCCGCTGCCGGCGGCGATCACGACCGTCGACCTCACCATGGCCGCCATCGCTGGTCTTGGCGTTCTGTTCGCCGGCCGGCTCCGGGCACCGGCCGGCCACTCCGCAGCGGGGGAGCGATGACCTACCTCGACCACGCCGCCACCACGCCGATCCTCCCGGAGGTCGCGGCCGCGGTGACGGCCGAGCAGCGCCACCTGGGCAACCCCTCGTCACCGCACGCCGCCGGGCGGCAGGCCCGGCGCCGGGTCGAGGAGTCCCGGGAGCGGCTCGCCGCCGCGCTGCGCGCCGATCCCTTCGAGGTGATCTTCACCGCGGGCGGCACCGAGGCGGACAACCTCGCCGTGAAGGGGATCTACTGGGCGCGCCGGTCGGCCGACCCGCACCGCAACCGCATCCTGGCCAGCCCGGTGGAGCACCACGCCGTCCTCGACACCGTCCGCTGGCTCGCCGACCATCAGGGCGCCCGCGCTGACTGGCTGCCGGTGGACGCGGTGGGCCGGGTGGCGCCGGACGCGCTGCGCGCCGCCCTCGTCGCCGACCCGGGCAGCGTGGCCCTGGTCACCGTGATGTGGGCCAACAACGAGATCGGCACCGTGCAGCCGGTCACCGAGCTCGCCGCGATCGCCCGGGAGTACGGCGTGCCGTTCCACACCGACGCCGTGCAGGCGGTCGGCGCCCTCCCGGTGGACTTCGCGGCCAGCGGTACCGACGCGCTCAGCCTCAGCGGGCACAAGCTCGGCGGGCCGCTGGGGTGCGGTGCCCTGCTGCTCCGCCGCGAGGTGGCGTGCACCCCGGTGCTGCACGGCGGTGGTCAGGAGCGGGACATCCGCTCCGGCACCCTCAACGCACCGGCCCTGGTCGGGTTGGCCGTTGCGGTCGAACGGGCCGTCGCGGCGCAACCGGCCAGTGCCGTCAGGCTTTCCGCGCTGCGGGACCGGCTGGTGGCGGGGGTGCGCACGCGGGTGCCGGAGGCGGTGCTGAACGGCGACCCGGTGCACCGGCTGCCTGGCAACGCCCACCTCACGTTCCCCGGCTGCGCCGGAGACGCGCTGCTGCTCCTGCTCGACGCCGCCGGCATCGAGTGCTCGACCGGAGCCGCCTGCGCCACCGGGGTGGTGCGGCCGAGCCATGTCCTGCTCGCGGTCGGTGCGGATGACCGGACCGCCCGCTCCGCGCTGCGGTTCTCCCTCGGCTGGAGCTCGACCGAGGCCGACGTCGCGGCTGTGTGCGAGATCATCGGCCCGGCGGTGCAGCGGGCCCGCAAGGCCGGCGCGGCGGACGGTCCGCCGGGCTAGTCTGGGGTACATGGTCACGGTGCGCGACGCGGCGTACGAGTTGTTCCGCTCCCTGGGGATGACGACGGTCTTCGGCAACCCGGGCTCCACCGAGCTGGCGATGCTGGACCGGTTCCCCGCCGACTTCCGCTACCTGCTCGGCCTGCAGGAGGCCGTGGTGGTCGGCATGGCCGACGGCTACGCGCAGGCCACCGGCCGACCGGCGCTGGCGAACCTGCACACCACGCCCGGCGTCGGCAACGCCATGGGCGCCATCTTCAACGCGAGAGCGAACCGGTCCCCGGTGGTGATCACCGCCGGCCAGCAGACCCGGGCCCAGATCACCGGCGAGGCTCTGCTCACCAACGTGGACGCCACGGCGCTGCCCAAGCCGCTGGTGAAGTGGAGCGCCGAGCCGGCCCGCGCCGAGGACGTGCCGGCCGTGCTCGCCCGCGCCTACCACATCGCCGCCGCCCCGCCGCGCGGCCCGGTGTTCGTCTCGCTGCCGATGGACGACTGGGCGGCCGAGGCGGACCCGCGTTCGACCGCCGGCGCGCTCGGCCGGTCGGTGCGCTCCGGTGCGGTGCCCGACCCGGCGGCGATGCGCGACCTCGCCGGCCGGCTGGCCCGGGCCACCCGGCCGGCGCTGGTGGTAGGCGGGGTGCTCGATGCGGACGGCGGCTGGCCGGCCGCCGTCGCGCTCGCCGAGCGGGCCCGGATGGCGGTCTACGGCGCGCCCCTGGAGGGGCGGTCCGGCTTCCCCGAGGACCACCCGCTCTACCGGGGTGCCCTGCTGCCGGCGATGGCCCCACTGTCCCGGCAGCTGGAGGGGCACGACCTGGTGCTGGTGGCCGGCGCACCGGTGTTCCGCTACTACCCGCACATCCCCGGCTCGGTGCTGCCCGACGGTGCGGAGCTGGTGCAGCTCACCGAGGACCCCGACGAGGCGGCCCGGGCGCTGACCGGGCAGGCGATCCTCGGCAACCCGGCGGCGGCGCTGCGGACCCTCGCCGAGTCGGTGCCGGTGTCGGATCGGCCGTACCCGGAGCCCGCGATGGCGCCACCCGCCGCCGACCTGGCCGGCACCCCGCTGTCCCCGGCCGCCGTGTACACGGTGCTCGCGAAGGTGCTGCCGGCCGAGACGGTGGTGGTCAACGAGTCGCCGTCCAGCGCCTCGGTGCTCCGGCAGTACCTGCCCACCCAGCGCCCCGGCGGCTACTTCTTCGGCGCCGGCGGCGGCCTGGGGTTCGGGTTACCGGCGGCGATCGGGGTGCAGCTCGCCGACCCGACCCGGCCGGTCGTCGCCGTGCTCGGCGACGGGTCGATCCAGTACGCGATCACCGCGTTGTGGACGGCGGCGACGTACCGGGTGCCGATCACCGTGGTCGTGATGAGCAACCGGGAGTACGGCATCCTCCGCTGGTTCGCCGGCGCCGAGCACGTCACCGGCGTGCCCGGGCTGGAGCTGCCGGGGCTGGACTCGTTGCGGATCGCCGAGGCGTACGGCGTGCCCGGGGTCCGCCCCGCCTCGGCGGGCGAGCTGGCCGAGGCGGTCCGGGACGCGGTGGCCGCCGACGGACCGCGCCTCATCGACGTCGACCTGGTCCTGGGCGCGGGTTGACCCGCACCGCAGGAGCCCACGTACCCTCGACGCCGTGACCCGGCGAGTGCTCGCGGCGATGAGCGGCGGGGTGGACTCCGCGGTGGCGGCCGCCCGCGCGGTGGACGCCGGTCTGGATGTGGTCGGGGTACACCTCGCCCTCTCGACCGGGCCGGGAGGCGCTGGCGGGGCGGCGGGGGGGCGGGGTCGGCACGGCTGCTGCACCCCCGAGGATGCCCGGGACGCCCGCCGGGCCGCCGACGCGCTGGGCATCCCGTTCTACGTCTGGGACCTCGCCGAACGGTTCGCCGCCGAGGTGGTCGACGACTTCGTCGCCGAGTACGCCGCCGGCCGTACCCCCAACCCGTGCCTGCGCTGCAACGAGCGGATCAAGTTCGCGGCGGTGCTCGACCGGGCGCTGGCGCTGGGCTTCGACGCGGTGGTGACCGGCCACCACGCCCGGCTGGCCGGTGGGGTGCTGCGCCGCTCGGCCGATCCCGCCAAGGACCAGTCCTATGTCCTGGCGGTGCTGCGGCCGGAGCAGCTCGCGCACGCGATGTTCCCGCTGGGGGACTCCACCAAGGCGGAGGTGCGGGCCGAGGCCGCCCGGCGCGGGCTGGCGGTGGCAACCAAGCCCGACAGCCACGACATCTGCTTCATCGCCGACGGTGACACCCGGGCGTTCCTCGCCGGCCGGCTCGGTGAGCGCCCCGGTGACATCGTCGACGCCGAGACCGGCGAGGTGGTCGGCGGGCACGACGGCAGCTTCGGGTTCACCGTCGGGCAGCGGCGCGGGCTGCGGATCGGCCGGCCCGCCGCCGACGGGCGGCCGAGGTATGTGCTGGACATCGCCCCGGTCGGCAACACCATCACGGTCGGGCCGGGGGAGCTGCTCGCGGTGACCGAGGTGGTTGGGGTCCGCCCGGTGTGGACGGCCGGTGCCCCACCGGCGGAGCGGTTCGACTGTGTCGTCCAGCTCCGGGCGCACGGCCTGGTCAGCCCGGCGGCCGTCGAGGTGGGTGTGGGCGGGGTGGTGGCCCGGCTCCGGGAACCGCAGCGCGGTGTGGCCGCCGGGCAGGCGATCGTGCTCTACGCCGGGGACGTCGTGCTCGGCAGCGCCACCATCGAGGGGACCGGCCGGTAGCGCCGACCCTGGCCGGACCGGCGTGCACCGCTCCGGCACTAGGCTCACGCCATGGTCGACTACCCCTGGCCGGCCGGTACCGCGACCGGTATCGGTTCGATGCCCGGCACCGACCCGGTCGAGGCGGCGCGGATCGTCTTCGGGGAGCTGCCGGAGCTGCCGCACCAGCCGGAGCTGCCGGCCCGCGGCCCGGGCGCGGACCTCATCGGCCGGACCGCCGCGATGCTCGTCGACATCCACGTCGACCTGCAACCCTCCGGCTGGCGGTTGGTGGACCGGCCCGGCCTGGACTGGCGCCGCGCCCGGGACATGCTGGCCCGCGACCTCGACGCGTTGGGTGAGGTGGCCGCCGGGCACACCGGGCACACCGAGCACACCGGTCCGCTGAAGGTGCAGCTCGCCGGGGTCTGGACGCTGGCCGCGGGGGTGGAGCTGCGTCGGGGCAACAAGGCGGTCGCCGACCCGGGTGCGACCCGTGACCTCACCCAGTCGTTGGTGGAGGGGGCCCGCCGGTACGCCGCAGAGGTCCGCTCCCGGGTGCCGGGTGCGCGGCTGCTCGTGCAGTGGGACGAGCCGAGCCTGCCGGCGGTGCTCGCCGGCCGGGTGCCGACGGCCAGCGGCTACGGCACGCTGCGGGCCATCGACGGGCAGGTCGCCGGGGTGGCGCTGGCGGCGGCGTTCACCGCGGTGCCGGACGCCTGGCCGGTGGTGCACTGCTGCGCGGCGGACGCACCGGTCGCCCTGCTCCGGTCGGCCGGCGCGAGCGGGATCAGCCTCGACGCCGGGCTGCTGCCCGGGGAGGACACCCTCGGTGAGGCGATCGAGGCCGGCGTGGCGCTGTGGCTGGGCGTGCTCCCCGGCACCGACCCGACCGGTCCGCTGGACCCGGCCCGGCTGGCCGAACCGGTCCGGGCGCTGTGGCGGCGGCTCGGCTTCCCGGCCGAACAGCTCGCCCGGCAGGTGGTCGTCACCCCCTCCTGCGGGCTGGCCGGGGCGACCCCGGAGTACGCCCGCCGGGCGCTGCGGGCGGTCCGGGAGACCGCCCGGGTGCTCGCCGACGCGCCGGAGTAACGACCGGGCGTCGTGCCGACCCGACGGTCGGCCCCGCGCGGTAACGTCCGCGCCGATGAGCGAGAACGACGAGCCCCCCGCGGCGGCCCGCCAGCGGCACGCCGAGCTGAGCCAGCAGGTCGACGACCACCAGTACCGGTACTACGTGCTGGACCGGCCCACCGTCAGCGACGCCGAGTTCGACCGGTTGCTGCGCGAGCTGCAGGAGCTGGAGGAGACCCATCCCGCGCTGCGCACGCCCGACTCGCCGACCCAGCGGGTCGGCGGCACCTACTCCACCCGGTTCACCCCGGTGGAGCACGTGGAGCGGATGCTCAGCCTGGACAACGCCTTCTCGGCCGAGGAGCTGGCGGCGTGGGTCGCCCGGGTGGCGCGTGACGCCGCCGGACAGCCCGCGTCGTACCTGTGCGAGCTGAAGGTCGACGGGTTGGCGATCGCGTTGGTCTACGAGCACGGGCGGCTGGTCCGCGCCGCCACCCGGGGGGACGGGCGGACCGGCGAGGACGTGACCCCGAACGTGCGCACCATCACCGGCGTGCCGGACCGGCTCGCCGGTGCCGAACCGCCGGAGCTGCTGGAGGTGCGCGGCGAGGTGTACTTCCCGGTCGCCGACTTCGCCGAGCTGAACGCGACGCTGGTCGAGGCCGGCCGGGCGCCGTTCGCGAACCCCCGCAACGCCGCCGCCGGGTCGCTGCGGCAGAAGGACCCGCGGGTCACCGCCGGTCGTCCGCTGCGGATGGTGGTACACGGCGTCGGCGCGCACCGCGGGGTGACCGTGCAGCGGCACTCGGAGTGGTACGAGCGGCTGGTCGGGTGGGGTCTGCCGGGCCCGGAGCACGTCGCGGTCGTGCCCGACCTGGCCGGGGTGAGCGCGTTCATCGCGCACTACGGCACGCACCGGCACTCCGTCGCGCACGAGATCGACGGGGTGGTGGTGAAGGTCGACGAGCTGGCCATCCAGCGGCGGCTCGGCGCGACCAACCGGGCACCGCGGTGGGCGATCGCGTTCAAGTACCCGCCGGAGGAGGTCACCACCCGGCTGCTGGACATCCGGGTCAACGTCGGCCGGACCGGCCGGGTCACGCCGTACGCGGTGATGGCACCGGTCCGGGTGTCCGGTTCGACGGTGGAGATGGCGACCCTGCACAACGCCCGCGAGGTGGCCCGCAAGGGTGTGCTGATCGGTGACATGGTGGTGCTGCGCAAGGCCGGTGACGTGATCCCGGAGGTGGTCGGCCCGGTGGCCGACCTGCGGGACGGCACCGAGCGGGAGTTCGTGATGCCGGCCCGCTGCCCCTCCTGCGACGCCGAGCTGCGACCGGAGAAGGAAGCCGACGTCGACATCCGCTGCCCCAACACCCGGCTGTGCCCGGCGCAGCGCCGGGAGCGGCTGTTCCACCTGGCCGGGCGGGGTGCGTTCGACATCGAGGTGCTGGGGGAGGAGGCGGCGGGCGCGCTGCTCGACGCCGGTCTGCTCGTGGACGAGGGTGACCTGTTCGGGTTGACCGCGGACCAGCTCGCTGGGGTGCCGTTCTTCACCCGGATGGATGGCGAGCTGACGACGAACGCGGTCAAGCTGCTGGAGAACCTGGAGCAGGCCAGGCACCGGCCGCTGTGGCGGGTGCTGGTCGGGTTGTCGATCCGGCATGTCGGCCCCACCTCGGCCCGGGCCCTGGCCCGGCACTTCCGGTCGGTCGGGGCGATCGCGGCTGCCGGCGAGGAGGAGCTGGCCTCGGTCGACGGGGTCGGGCCGACGATCGCGGCCGCGGTGCGGGAGTGGTTCGAGGAGGAGTGGCACCGCGACCTGGTCGCCAGGTGGCGGGACGCGGGGGTGGAGCTGGCCGAGCGGGGCGAGCAGGGGCCGCGCCCGCTGGCGGGGCTCACCATCGTGGTCACCGGTAGCCTCGCCGGTTACAGCCGGGACGCCGCCACCGAGGCGATCCAGGCCCGGGGTGGCAAGGCGACCAGCTCGGTGTCGAAGAAGACCAGCTTCGTCGTCGCCGGGGAGAACGCCGGCTCCAAGCACGACAAGGCGGTGCAGCTCGGCGTGCCGGTCCTCGACGAGGCCGGTTTCGCGGTCCTGCTCACCGACGGCCCGGAGGCCGCAGCCGCCGTCGCCCAGGTACCGGCGCCGGCGCCGGCGCCGGAGCCGGACCGCTGAGCCGGCCGCGGAGCCGCCGTCCCAGCAGGTAGAGCTCGCAGCCCAGGCACAGCCCGAACGCGGCGTTGAGGAACGCCGCTGCCAGCGCCGCGCCGACGGCGAGCAGGCCGAGCAGGATGGCGCCGGCGAGCAGCGCGATCAGACCGGCGCTGGCGAAGGCCAGGCCGACAGACTGGGCGAAGCGCGGGGGTCGCGGATCCTCCAGCTCAGCCGGTGGGGCCAGGCGGGGCCGTACGAAGCGGCGGAAGACCCACGCGTACGGCGTGGCCGACGGGCCGCGGACCGTGCCGACGGCGAACATGGCCGTCTGGGCGGCCAGCAGGACCAGTCCCATCGGTGACCGGCCGGCGAGCAACACCCCCGCCAGGACGACGGTGGTCAGCGCTGCGGCGAACCGCGGGCCACGCGGGTCGAGCGGGCGATTCAGTGGGGGGAAGACAGCTGTGAGCACCGGCACTGGAGACTCCTCAGTGGACGTGGCGACGGGAGCGAGGGCTCAGGCTTGCGGCCGAGCGCGGCATCACGACATCCGTCGTGGGCCGTCTGCCCGGTGACAGGACGGTCGCCGACGTACCCGAACGCTCAGGTCCGCGCCTGTTCGCTCAGCTTTGGGGGTCGGTGGGGTCCGCCTGCCTCAGCGGGACGGACACAGCGCCGTGGCCACGCGCACCAGGTCCACTGCCCGGCGTCTGGTCAGCTCACACGTCACGGGACGCACGATAGCTCTGGGGTCGCCGATGGCGCCAGGGATGTGCCCGACCATCGCCGGGATCGCGCGAACCCCGAAACCCGACCCGCTCGGCCGGGCCATCACGACAGTTCCGCCAAGAACGCCAGCACGGCGGCCTTGCGTGGCGCGCCCGCCGCCCGGCGGATCTCCCGGCCCGACCCGTCCAGCACCAGCACGGTCGGGGTACGCCGGACATCGACCCGGCGCACGAGGTCCAGGTTCGACGCCGCGTCGATCTCGACGTGGACCACCCCGGGCACCGTCTGGGCGACGTCAGTGAGCACCGTCCGGGTGACCCGACACGGCTGGCAGAAATCCGAGGAGAACTGCACGAGCGTGAAGCGGGTCCCCAGCGGCCCGCCCAGATCGTCGACTCCGAGCACACCGGTCGGCGGGCCGGGCCTCTCGCCGACCGCCGGGCCGCGGTCCCGGGCGACATCTCCGGCCTCGCGCAGGAGGCCGTCGCTGCGCCGTCGGACGAGACCGAACACGCTCGCGGCGACGAGCGCAACCAAGAGGACGGCCAACCCGGGGTTCACGGCACCTTCAGCGTCCGAACCGGCATACGCATTCCCAACCCGGCCGGGACCTCCCGTCCACTGTCGACCGTCGTCGTGGCCGGCAGGAGTCCGAGATCCCGACGGTGCGCTCACCGGCAGGGCGCCGGGTTCGCCACGTCGGTCTTCAACGCTGGTTCAGCAAGGCAGGACGTACGCCCGGGCGAACCAGTGTCCGACGTGAGCACGATGCAGGTGCCCGGTCACCCGCTACGGGTTGTCTGCTCGACCTCGGCCATCATCAACTGCAGTGACAGTGACCGCTTGCCCTCTGGTAGGCGTTCCAACCCGGTCCGCGCGTACTGCACGCCGCCGGTCGTGTCGCCGGCTCTGGCCAGCATGAGTCCCCGGTGGAGTTCCACGTGGGTGCCGAACCGGGGCAGGCTCGCGGGTCGCAGCCGATCCACGGTGTCCTGCGCGGCGGTGGCCCGCTCGTCACCGAGGCGGGAGAACAGCATCGACTCGTGGATCGCGAACCGCCACTCCGGCATCGCGAAGTCCGACTCCTGCTCGTGGGAGCCTGAGACGTCGAACTCGCGGCGGGCGTCGTCCAACGCCCGCTCGGTCGCGGTGAGCTCTCCGCGCGCGGAGATGACGTGTACGCGGGCGAGCAGCGCGTTCAGCCGACCCATCGAGGGTGTCTGCGACAACGCCACCGCATCCTCGGCCCACCGCCCTGCGGTGCGGAGTTCCGCACCCTCGTAGGCGAGCGCGAGCGCGGCCCGGCCGCGCACCCACACCCGGGTCGGCAGATCCCCGGACCGGTCGGCCAGCCGAGCGGCGAGCTGGTACCAGCTGATCGCGCCTTTGCGGCCCTGGTTCGTCGGCAGGGTCTTGCCGTAGACCGTCATCAGGCAGCTCGCGGGCGCCCATACCGCCGGGTCGTCGACGTACTGCTGCAACCGCACCATGTCCGCCACCAGGCGCGCGGACAGCTCACCAGCGCCGAGCGTCATGTAGTCGCGGCCGTAGGACTCCGACCGGTCCCACCACTCCTCCACCGAGAGGCCCGGCCCGAACATGGCCGTGAACGCGCCGTGCAGCGCCTCGGACATGACCGCCGGTGCCACGTTCGACAGGCTGAGGCCCGCCGTCTCGCGTGCGCTTCGGAGTTTCGCGCCGATCTCGTCGTCCACCGTGGCCGCCCGGGACGTGGATACACCTTGGATACGGCTGGTTGTGCTACCTCACCGTACGTCTCGGTGAGACTACCGACATGGACGGCGGTCGAGGAGCCGCAGATAGGCGGGCAGCTCACCGACGGGGTCAGGTTCGGGGGTCAGCAGCACGCCGGTGGCGTCCACGACGCGGTCCTGCACGCGCCGCGTTGCCTCCACGAAGGTCGCGGTGGTCGCGCCGTCGTCGGCCACCAGCGTGTAGTGCCGCGTGGAGACCCGAACCCCTGGGGCGACGGGCTGCCCCAGGTCGAAGCCCGCCTCACGGATCAGCCAGCTCGCGCTCACTCTGGTCGAGCCATCGGGGAAGTCGTGGACAGGTGCGCCTCGCGCCCGCAAGGCTGACGCACGGGCGTGGTCAATGGGCGAGCTGAGGAACACGCTGCCGACGGTGCGCGCATCCGGACCAGCCTCGGGCAGCAGCATCCCCTTGCTGGCGCGGACCGTGCGGATGGCCCCGATGACCTCACCGACAGGCGCGCGGCTGCCCAGTGGGGCGTCGAGCGCGTCGGCGACCTGTCGATAGGTGATGGGTGTGGACAGGACGCCGCGGGTCACGGTGAACGTGACGCTGAGGATCAGCCAGCGATGGGTGTCCTTGAAGCGGCTTCGGCGATGCCCGAGCTGGCAGGCGGCGGCGTCGAGCGTCACCGCACGGTGCTGCTGCCAGTCCCAGGCCAGGACGCTCACGAGCGTGTCAGCGGTCTCCTGCCCGTAGGCGCCGACGTTCTGCACCGGCATCGCGCCGACGGTGCCGGGGATGCCGGTCATGGTTTCCATCCCAACCAGACCCTCGGCGGTCAGCTCCTCCAGCACCTCCTGCCACGGGTGACCTGCTTGGATGGTGACGGTGACCCGGCTGTCGCCTGGCTGCGGGCGGTAGGTCACCCCACGGGTACGGAGCAGGATCGCGGGTGCGGTCACGCCGTCGTCGGCGACGACGACATTGCTGCCGCCGCCGATCGGCACCGGCTCCACCGCCATGCCGGCGAGGTCGTCGTCAAGCTCCTGGGCGATTCCGGTGAGCTGCGCATTGTCGGTCAGCTCGAACACCCGGTGGGCCGGGCCACCCAGCCCCAAGGTGGTCAACGGCGCCAGGGGCACGTTGGGTCGCCCCCGCACCATGTCCGCCGCGCTCACCGGCAGGACGCCGGGTTCGCCGCGTCGGTCTTCAGCGCTGGTTCAGCAAGGCAGGACGTACGCCCGGGCGAACCAGTGTCCGACGTGAGCACGATGCAGATGCCCGGAGATCGCACGGTCACCCTCCACCGCGAGCACGGCGTGGACATGGACCAGCCCGTCGACGATCTCCCCGGTGCCGGACATCTCCGCCGGCAGGTCGTAGTCCGTCAGGATATCCGCGCTGGCGTCGTGGGCGGGCATGGTGGAGACGGTGAAGGAGTCCACCGCACCGATCAGCGAGACGATCGCGCCGTTGGTGATTCCAAGTTCGCCGGCCCGTTGGGTGATGGCGGTCATCAGGTCGGCGTCGCGGATCTCGATGACATGCACCGTGCGGGGCTCCTATCGCAGCAGCGGGCTGAGGTCGCGGAGCATGGCAGCCGAGCACCACCGGGCGCCAGCGTCGCGTGGGTTGAGGACTTCCCCGGCCAGTCGGGTGGCAACGAACGCGATCTTCTTCACGGGCAGCGTGGTCGGCTGCGCGGCGACGCATCGGGCGGTCTGCCAGTCGAGTGCGCAGACCCGGGACAGCACGGCGGTCTGGTAAAGCTGCCTGGCCTGTTCGTCATGGGTCAGCATCAGGGCCACGTCCATCGCCGCGTGCTGGTCGGGCAGCTTGGCGAGTATTCCGGCGGCGTTGACCCGGAGTACGGGCTCGGCGCCGTCACGCATCCACCGTCTCAACCGCGTGGCGGAAGATCGGTCGACCATGGACGCGATCACCATGTCCGTGCCGTGGGTGGTCTGCACGCTGGTCAGGGGACCTGGGTCGCGACCCGCGATGCCAGCGGCCATCTCGGTGGCCAGCTTTCCGTGCACAGCCGTCAACGTAGCAAGGCTCAGGAAGGTGCGGCGGTTCACGCGGCTCAATCTCGCTTCCTCGGCCAGGAGATCGGCAGGCGCACCTAGGACGGTGGAGAGGTGAGAAAGCCAGTATGGGCCGGGGATCACTGTGGCGCGTTCCCAGCGGGAGATTTCCTCGCGGGTGAGGGATGGTCGTCCGGAGGTCTCGGCGAGGCGGCGTGCCAACTCGGACTGTGACCAGCCACGCGCTTTCCGAAGATCACGGATCAGCGCCCCCAGTGACATACCGGAAGCGTAGAGCAAACTTGCTCCCTCTTCTGCCCCTCCCCGAGTGGTGTGCGCACGATCTACTCGATCGTGCGCGGCTCCCCGGCCGGCCGCGCCCTTCGTGGGTAGATCCGTCCGGACCGGGTGAAAGGGGGTCGCGGTGGTGGTTCCCCGGCCGCTGCCGCGACCCCATCCGCCGAGCCGGTTGACGATCCTGTGGGGAGAGCTGGCCAGCGATGACGTCGGTTGAGCGGTTCGCGGGGTCGTGGGTGGCCGCCGCGACGGTCCTGCACGAGCGGGTGCGCGTGGTGGCCTTCGACCGGGTGGCGGTTCGGCTGGTCGAGTTGCACGCTCCGGTGGACCGGGGTGGTGACCAGCCGGTGTGTGAGGGGTGTGATCAAGCCAGTGTCAGTGACGAGCTGGCGATGTGGCCGTGCCGGACGTACACGGTGATCGCGGCGTGCGTGCTGGGTCTGGGTCCCGGTGGTGTGGAGGAGGAGCTGACCGCGCTGCGTGCGCTCGGCGTTCCGCAGCGGACCGATCGGGCCGTGCCGGACCGGGTGAGTACCGGAGCGATGGTCGACGACCAGGCAGGGGACCGGTGAGCGCGGCCGGCGTCCGCACGCCGTCGGGCTGGTCGAGTCCGCGGTCTGGTCGGCGTTCTACCTCGATAGGCGCTGCCCACCACCACGGACCTGCGCGGTGGTCGGCTCGTCGCCAAGGCCTTCGCGCTGCTGGGGCTGCGCACGCCGTACTTCTTGATCGACGGTCTGCTCGAACGCCTCGTCTACCTCCCGCTCGGGCTGGCAATCGTGCTCGCGTTCATCGGGGTGAAGCTGATCCTGGTCTTCCTGCCGGGCGACCGGTAAGGGCGACCGTCTGCGGACCTGGACACCGGCGCGTCGCTGCGGGCAGTCGGCACCAGCCCGCAGCGGAGAATCCAATAGGGTCGAGGCGGCGGGCGGGCGCGGTCCTCAGGCTCACCCACTGGGACCCGACACTGACGCGGCCGAGAGGACACCGGTGAGCGACACCACGCCGAAGAAGCTGGCGAAACGTGAGGTCATCAGGCTGATGATCAAGACAGCTCGGGGAGCTGATGTGTCGTGAATGTCGCCTGGCCGGTGCGGCCGGTGCCGTTTGTCAGGCGGGTCCGGGTCAGGAACTACCGGTCGATCGCCGGCTGTGACGTCTCGCTCGGGCCATTGACCGTGCTGCTCGGTTTCAACGCCTCCGGAAAGTCCAACTTCCTCGACGTACTCCGGTTCGTGGCGGACGCTCTTGCGACATCGCCGCCGCAGGCGGTCGCCAACCGGGGCGGGCTCGATGCCCTGCTGCACCGGAACCCGCGCGGCTCCGCCGACTCCTTCGAGATCAGTCTCGACCTGGCGCTGCCAATCCGGCGGCTCGATGGCGAGCCCGTACTGGCGACGTACGGGTTCGAGATCGGTCCTGACCCCAGCGGGGAGCTGCCACTGCTGGTGCGCGGGGAGGCGGGGGAGGTCCACCTGCCGCTCGGCCCGGTCCACCTGCCGCTCGGCCCGGCAGAGGCGCGCACCGCACGGCTACGGCTGCCGTCCTCGGTCGTGCGCGAGGACGAGCCGCAAGCGTTCCTGGACGGTGCGCTGCGGGCCATGTGCTTCTACGAGTTGGACAGCACGGTGCTGCGGTCGTTGGACGAGCGGGGCGCCAGCCAGCCGCAGCTCGGCCCGGCGGGTGAGCATCTCGGCCGGGTCCTTGGCGCGCTGGAGCGGGACGACCCGGCCGGCAAGGAGCGCCTCGACGCCTACCTGTCGGCGTTGGTTCCCAACGCGCTCGGGGTGGACCAGCGGCTGGAGGGTCGGTACTCGACCGTGCAGGCACGGTTCCGTGCCACGGGAAGTGGCGCCGGAGAGGGTGGCGCCGGGGACGAGGGCGGCGGCGTGTCGTGGTTCCTTCGGGAAGCGTTGTCAGAGGGGACCCTGCGGGCGGCCGGCGTGCTCGCGGCGCTGTTCCAACCGGCCGCCTTCGCCGGCAAGATCCCGCTGATCGGCATCGAGGAACCTGAAACGGCCCTGCACCCGGCCGGGGTTGGCGCGCTGTACGAGGCGCTCGACGACGCCGCGTCGCGGACCCAGGTGATCGTCACGAGCCAGAGTTCGGACCTGCTGGACAGCGAGTACGCCCAGCTTGCGCACATCCGCGCAGTGGCGAACGTCAACGGCGTGACCCATGTCGGCGAGGTCGACACCGCCGGCCACGCCATCGTCGCCAAGGACCTCATGACGATCAGCGAACTGCACCGTAGCGGGCAGATGATGCCCGCCCAGGTGGGCTACCCGGAGGGCGAGCGGCAGCGCGCGGGCGAGGTCCGGCGGTGAGCCTGGTCACGATCGCGACAGTGGTCGAGGGGCACGGCGAGGTCGCGGCCCTGCCGGTGCTGCTGCGCCGGATGGCCGCTGAGATCGCCCCCACGCTCTGGGTGGAGGTGCCGCTCCCGTACCGGGTCGGCCGGCAAGCCGTGATCCGACCCGGCGGGCTGGAGAGGGTGCTTGGAGCCGTCGCCGAACAGGCCGGAGCCGGGGTCGTGGTGCTGCTCGACGCCGACGACGACTGCCCGGCCACCCTCGGACCGGAGTTGGCCCAACGTGCCCGGCGGGCCCGGCCCGACCTGCCGGTCGCACCGATCCTCGCCAACCGCGAATTCGAGGCGTGGTTCCTGGCCGCCGCACCGTCATTGGGTGGCCATCGGGGCTTGGCGGCGGACCTGGATCGTCCTGCGGAGGCGGAACGGCCACGGGACTGCAAAGGTTGGTTGAGTGCGCACCGGACCGACGGGCGGGCCTATAAACCGGTCAGTGATCAGGCGGCGCTTGCGGCGGTGTTCGACCTGTCGATGGCCAGGGCGCACTCGCGGTCGTTCGACAAACTGTGGCGGACCCTGGCCGAACTGCTGGCGGGCGAAGGGGCGTAGGCGTTCGGGTTGCACGCGCCGGCGGATCAGGGCGGTGACGAGATGACCGCGTTGCGTGTCGACGGTGGCCCGGCGCGGGCGGACCGCCGTGCGCGGGGACCATCAACCCGTTCCCGGCTCGATCGCCCGGATGTACAGGATCTGGATCGGCGCCGAGCAGGCCTCCGCACTGTGCGGCAGGTAGATCGGTGTCGTCTGCTTCGGCGGGTAGATCTGCAGGTACTGCGCGGTGACCGGATGGCATTCGCTGGGGGAGTAGTTGCCCGCCTGCGCGATCCGGAGGATCGCGTGTCCGGTCGAGCCCGGGGCGAGCGTCACGTCGGTCGCGGGCACGGCGGTGTCCTTCGCGGCGGCGAGGCCGATCTGGGTGACGGGGGTCCCGCCGGCGAGGGCGACGCCCGGGTAGCCGTGGAGGACGCAGGTGGTCTTGGAGATGTTCGTGAAGTTGATCGCGGTGTAGATGCTCCCCGCGGCGCCGTCGTCGCGGCCGAGCTTCGCCTGGAGCGACCGGGTCGGGCAGGGACCGGTGGTGGCCGGCGCGGTTGACGGCGCGGGACGAGCGGTGGTGGTCGCTGTGGGGCCAGCGGATCGGCTCGGCGCCGTCGTGGTGGGTGCGGCAGAGGTGACCGAGCCTGATGGTGTGGCTGTGGCCACCGTGCTGGGGGCGGAACCGCAGCCTGCGACAACAGCTGCAACGCCGGCTAGCGCCGGGCCGAGGAGGGCTTGTCGTAGCGTGCGCGGAGATGACCTCATCGCTGTTGCCTTTCCGACCGGAACGGCTCGTCGAGCCGTGTGACAGAAGACGCAACACGCCGCGAACCTGTTCTTACCGATCGGTCACCTCGAGGATAGAGCCGGTCGCCGAGCGTCAACGCGCGCCGCGTGACCGAGGGGCGCGGGGCCCGGTCGGGGTCGGGGTCGGGTCCGGTCAGGCCTGCTTGGCCTGCTCGGCGGGATCGGCCGGGGCTGACATCACGGTCGCGGTGATGCCGGTGAGGTGCGCCAGCCGCATGACCTCGCCGGCCCGGAACGCCGGCCCGCCCGGCCGCCCAAGCAGGACCGCGCGGTCGGGTGTGCCCAGCGGAGCCGCCGCAAGCTCGGTGCCGAGGTTCTGCCAGGATGCCGGCACCCACGGCTCCTCCGGGTCGAGCACGGCCGCCTTGGCCAGCGGGAGCCACGGCGCGAGCACGCCGCTCATCTCGGGCGCCGCGGGGCTGGCGGCGTCCACGAGGAGTCCGGAGCTGCTCGTGCGAGCCAGCACCAGCGCCCAGCCGGCACGGAAGATGCGGGGCAGGGCCTGGGTGAGCGCGTGTAGCGCATCGGCTGGCCGCTCCGCCATCGACTCGACGACGTCGAGCTCCCGGCTGGTGTCGAGCGGGCCATCGGAGAACGGCCGGATCGACTCCACCGAGACTCCGTCGATCGAGGTTGCGGCGCTGATCAGGCTGTCCGGCAGCCGGCCCGGCGGCAGCTCCACGACGAGGTCGTCGACGGCGTACCCACGACCGCGCTCCACGATGTCGACGCTGATGATGTCGGCTCCGGCGTGACCGAGCTCGGTCGCCACCGCACCGAGCATGCCTGGATGATCCGGCACGATCAGTCTCAACAAGTAGGACACGGCCCCTCCTTCGGCCCCGGCGGCCAGCTCAGGGCGCGGCGGAGCGCGGCACCACTTCCGTCAGCCTGCCCTATCTCGGTGCTCTGCGGGTACATACCGACGTACCGCCTTCCGAAGTACTCGTCGCGCCGGACCTACCCCGCGGGGCGGCGACACGGCCCGGTAATGCGGCGGGCCGTAGACTCGACCGGTCCCGAGCATCGAGAGGGGAAGCGCGGATGCCTGACGCGCCCAGCGCCATCACCCGTGCCGAGGTGGCACACCTCGCGCGGCTGGCCAGGTTGGCGGTGACCGACGACGAGCTGGACACCCTGGCCGGCGAGCTCGACGTGATCCTCACCTCGGTGGCGCGGGTCCAGCAGGTCGCCGCCGCGGACATCCCGCCCACCTCGCACGCGGTCCCGCTGACCAACGTGCTGCGCGCCGACGAGGTCCGCCCCTCGCTGCCCCGGCAGGCCGTGCTGGCCGGCGCGCCGGCCGCCGAGGAGGAGCGCTTCCGCGTGCCGCGCATCCTGGACGAGGAGTGACCGCCGTGGACGAGCTGACCAGGATGACCGCCGTCGAGCTGGCCGGGCAGATCGCCGCCGGGCAGGTGTCGGCGGCCGAGGTGACCCAGGCCCACCTGGACCGGATCGCCGCCGTCGACCCCGCCCTGCACGCCTTCCTGCACGTCGACGCCGACGGCGCGCTGGCCGCCGCGAAGACCGTGGACGAGCGGCGCGCGGCGGGGGAGCGGCTCGGCCCGCTGGCCGGGGTGCCGCTGGCGTTGAAGGACGTCGTGGTGAGCAAGGGGCTGCCGACGACGTGCGGCTCGAAGATTCTCGAAGGCTGGGTGCCGCCGTACGACGCGACGATCACCCGCCGGATGAAGGACGCCGGGATCATCATCCTCGGCAAGGCGAACATGGACGAGTTCGCGATGGGCTCGTCCACCGAGAACTCCGCCTACGGCCCGACCCGCAACCCGTGGGACCTGACCAGGGTGCCGGGCGGCTCCTCCGGTGGCTCGTCGGCGGCGGTTGCCGCCTTCCAGGCGCCGCTGGCGATCGGCACCGACACCGGCGGGTCGATCCGGCAGCCGGCCGCGGTCACCGGGCTGGTCGGCCACAAGCCGACGTACGGCGGGGTGTCCCGCTACGGCCTCATCGCGTTCTCCTCCAGCCTGGACCAGGCCGGCCCGTTGGCCCGCACCGTGCTCGACGCCGCGCTGCTGCACGAGGTGATCGGCGGCCACGACCCGGCCGACTCCACCAGCATCGACGCGCCGGTGCCGGCGCTCGCCGAGGCGGCGCGCTCCGGCGCGGCCGGTGACCTGTCCGGGCTGCGCGTGGGCGTGGTGCGGGAGCTGGGCGGCGAGGGGTACCAGGCGGGGGTGCTGGACAGCTTCCGGCAGGCCGTCGCGCTGCTCGCCGAGCTCGGCGCGGAGGTCGTCGAGGTGTCCTGCCCGCACTTCGACTACGCGCTGCCGGCGTACTACCTGATCGCGCCGAGCGAGTGCTCCTCCAACCTGGCCCGCTTCGACGCGATGCGCTACGGCCTGCGCCTCGGCGACGAGGACGACGCCAGCCTGGAGGAGGTGATGTCGCGGACCCGGGCGGCCGGTTTCGGCCCGGAGGTCAAGCGGCGGATCATCCTCGGCACGTACGCGCTCTCCTCCGGCTACTACGACGCCTACTACGGCCAGGCGCAGAAGGTCCGCACCCTGATCCTGCGTGACTTCGCCGCCGCCTACGAGCGGGTCGACGTGCTGGTCTCGCCGACCTCGCCGTTCGTCGCCTTCGGCATCGGCGAGCGGGTCGCCGACCCGATGGCGATGTACGTCAACGACCTGTGCACGCTGCCGGCCTCGCTGGCCGGGGTACCGGCGATCTCTGTGCCGTGCGGGTTGTCCGCCTCCGACTCGCCGACGCCGTTGCCGGTCGGGTTGCAGGTCATGGCGCCGACCCTCGCCGACGACCGCTGCTACCGGGTCGCCGCCGCCGTCGAGGCCGCCCTCGACGCCCGCCGCGGCCACCCGTTCCTCGCCGACGCCCCCGCCCTGACCGGAGCCACCGCCCACACCGGAGCCACCAGGTGACCACCACGCTGCCGACCTACGAGGACGTGCTGACCCGTTACGAGCCGGTGCTCGGCCTGGAGACGCACGTCGAGCTGGGCACCCGGTCGAAGATGTTCTGCGGCTGCGCCACCGGCTTCGGGGCGGACCCGAACACCCAGGTCTGCCCGGTCTGCCTCGGTCTGCCGGGCAGCCTGCCGGTGGTCAACGCCGCCGCGATCGAGTACGCGATCCGGCTCGGGCTGGCGCTGAACTGCTCGATCGCGTCCTGGTGCCGGTTCTCCCGGAAGAACTACTTCTACCCGGACATGCCGAAGAACTTCCAGATCAGCCAGTACGACGAGCCACTGTGCACCGACGGCTACCTCGACATCGAGGTCGACGGCGAGGCCGTGCGGATCGGCATCGAGCGGGTGCACCTGGAGGAGGACACCGGCAAGAGCACCCACGTCGGCGGTGCCACCGGGCGGATCCACGGCGCGAGCCACTCGCTGGTGGACTACAACCGGGCCGGCATCCCGCTGGTCGAGGTGGTCACCAGGCCGATCCCGGGCACCGGCGCGCTGGCGCCGGAGGTGGCCCACGGCTACGTCACCGAGCTGCGCGAGATCTGCCGCACCCTCGGCATCTCCGACGTGCGGATGGAGCAGGGCTCGCTGCGCTGCGACGTCAACGTGTCGCTGAACCGGTCCGGCGCGGGGTGGGGCACCCGGACCGAGACCAAGAACGTCAACTCGCTGCGCAGCGTGCAGCGTGCCGTCCGGTTCGAGATGAGCCGGCAGGCCGGCGTGCTCGACGCGGGCGGCCGGATCGTCCAGGAGACCCGGCACTTCCATGAGGACACCGGGGCGACGACGTCCGGGCGGAGCAAGGAGGAGGCCACCGACTACCGGTACTTCCCCGAGCCGGACCTCGTCCCGCTCGCGCCGGACCCGGCCTGGGTGGAGCAGATCCGGGCCGCGCTGCCCGAGCTGCCGGCGGCCCGGCGGGCCCGGTTGGCCGAGCTGCTCGGCGCGACCCCGGCCGAGATGCGGGCGATGGGGAACGCCGGTGTCGTCGACCTTGTCGCGGCGACCACCGCGGCCGGCGCGCCGGCCGGGGAGGCCCGCAAGTGGTGGCTGGCATACCTGGCGCAGCGCGCCAACGCGGCCGGGGTGGAGCCGGCCGAGCTGGGGATCACGCCGGCCCAGGTGGCCGAGGTGATCGCGCTGGTCGACGACGGCACGCTGTCGGACGCGTTGGCCCGGCAGGCGATCGACGGGGTGCTGGAGACCGGTCGCGACCCGGCCGAGATCGTGGCGGAGCGCGGGCTGCGGACGGTGAGTGACACCGGCGCGCTCGGCGCTGCCGTGGACGAGGCGATCGCCGCCCAGCCGGACGTGGTGGCGAAGATCAGGGGCGGGAAGGTCCAGGCGGTCGGTCCGCTGGTCGGTGCGGTGATGCGGGCCACCGGTGGCCAGGCGGACGCGGCGGTCGTCCGCGCCCTGGTGCTCCAGCGGCTCGGCGTCGACAGCTGACCCGGTCCACCCGCGGATGTACACAACTGAGGCTGCGTTTTCCTTGTTCGTGCGGTTTCTAGGCCGATCGGGTGACTTGATGAGCCAGACCTAGCGGCAAACCGGGAATTTTATGTATTTTTCGGACCATGTCACGCGCGTCGACGCTCGCTGCGCAGCGTTCCGCCTCACCGGCCAACCCGGCTGAGGTGGGCTGCTCGGGGCCCGCCGCGCGCCCCTGGCGGGTCGCGCACCCTGCTGGCCCGCCTGCAGCCAGTCCGGGAGGACAAACATGGCGCAGTCAGCTCAACCCCGCCGCCGGCTCCTGGGAGCCGGGCTGGGCATGGCGGCCGTCGCGGCCGTGGTCGTTGCCGCGATGGCCACCCCCGCGTCGGCCGCGCCCGCGCGCGGCACGGTGCGCACGGTGCCCGGCGCCACCGCGGTGCCCGGCAGCTACCTCGTGCTGCTCAAGGACTCCGCGACGCCGAAGTCAGCGACCGCACTGACCGCGACATCGCTGACCGGGACCTACGGTGGGCGGGTCGTCAACACCTGGCAGCACGCGGCCCACGGCTTCTCGGCCCGGATGAACGCCGACCAGGCCAGCCGGCTGGCCGCCGACCCCCGGGTCGCCTACGTGCAGGCCGACGCCGAGGTGCACGCGCTGGCCACCCAGACCAACCCGCCGTCGTGGGGGCTCGACCGGATCGACCAGCGCAACCTGCCGCTGGACGCCAGCTACAGCTACTCCACCACGGCGAGCAACGTGCACGCCTACATCGTCGACACCGGCATCCGGACCTCGCACAGCACCTTCGGCGGCCGGGCGAGCGTCGGCACGGACGTGATCGGTGACGGCCAGAACGGCCAGGACTGCAACGGCCACGGCACGCACGTCGCCGGCACGGTCGGTGGCGCGGAGTACGGCGTGGCCAAGGGTGTCTCCCTGGTCGCGGTCCGGGTGCTCGACTGCAACGGCTCCGGCACCACCTCGGGCGTGGTGACCGGGGTGAACTGGGTGGCGGCAAACGCGATCAAGCCGGCCGTAGCGAACATGAGCCTCGGCGGTGGCCCCGACACGACCCTGGACACGGCGGTTCGCAACGCCATCACCTCCGGCGTCACCTTCGGCATCGCCTCCGGCAATTCCAATGCGAACGCGTGCAACTACTCGCCGGCCCGGGTGGCGGAGGCGATCACGGTCAACGCCTCGGACATCAGCGACAACCGGGCATCGTTCTCCAACTACGGCACCTGCACCGACATCTTCGCGCCCGGGGTGAACATCACCTCCTCCTGGAACACCAGCGACACCGCGACGAACACGATCAGCGGGACGTCGATGGCCACCCCGCACGTGGTCGGTGCCGCCGCGCTCTACCTGGCGACCAACCCGGCCGCGACCCCCGCCCAGGTGCAGAGCGCCATGGTCGCGGCGGCCACCCCGAACAAGATCGTGAACCCGGGAACGGGCTCGCCGAACCTCCTGCTCTACACCGGCTCCGGCACCGGCACGGTGGTCACCGTCACCAACCCGGGCAGCCAGACCGGGACGGTCGGCACGGCGGCCAGCCTCCAGCTGGCGGCATCCGGCGGGACCCCGCCGTACAGCTGGACCGCGACCGGGCTGCCGGCCGGGCTGTCGATCAACGCCTCGACCGGGCTGATCTCCGGCACGCCGACAACGGCCGGCACCTACTCGGTGACCGCCACCGCCACCGACAGCGCGGCAGCCAGCGGCGCGACGTCGTTCACCTGGACGATCAACGCCACCGGTGGCTGCATCAGCCCAGGTCAGAAGCTCGGCAATCCCGGCTTCGAGAGTGGGAACACGGTGTGGTCGGCGAGTGCCGGGGTGATCGGTCAGTGGGGCACCAGCCAGCCCGCCCACTCCGGCACCTGGGACGCCTGGATGGACGGGTACGGCACGAAGCACACCGACACGCTGTCGCAGTCGGTGACCATCCCGTCCGGGTGCACCAGCTACACCCTCTCCTTCTACCTGCACATCGACTCGGCGGAGACCACCTCGACCGTCGCCTACGACAAGCTGACGGTGACGCTGGGGAGCACCACCCTGGCGACGTACTCCAACCTGAACAAGGCCGCCGGGTACGTGCTGCGGACCATCAACGTCTCCGGCTTCGCCGGGCAGACGGCGACCCTCACCTTCACCGGCGTCGAGGATTCCTCGCTGCAGACATCCTTCGTCGTCGATGACACGGCGCTCACCGTGAGCTGAACCGGGCAGGCACCGGGGGCGGGGCGATCTTCGGGTCACCCCGCCCCCGGCGCATGTCCGCACCCGCCACGGGGACGGTGCCCGGACCGGGGACTCAGACCGGGGAGGTCGTGGTCTCCGTCGGCGGCATGATCCGGATCACCCGGTCGTCGGCCGGGACCGGATGGCCCGCGCCGTCCCGGTTCGCGGTGGTCAGCCACAGGGCACCGTCGGGCGCGGACTGCACGGTGCGCAACCGGCCGTACACGCCGGCCAGCAGGGTCCGGGGCCGGCCGGGCTCGCCCGCGCCGTTCAGCGGCACGGCCAGCAGCCGGGAGCCGCCGAGGCTGGCCACGAACAGGCCGAACCGGACCACCGCACAGCCACCCACCGGGCGGACCCTGGTGTCGAAGGTCAGTGCCGGCGGGTGCCCACCCGACCCGGGCCGGCCGGTCGACCAGCCGTAGTCCGCGCCCGGCAGCTCCTGGTTCAGCTCGGCGGTCGACCCGTCGTTCTCGGTCGTGAACGGCTGGCGGGTGTCGGTCCAGCAGATCCCGGCCAGGTTGCCGTGCCCGGCGGCGTAGACCGGCGAGCCGGGTGTCGGGTTGCCGGGTGCCGGCCGGCCGAACTCGTCCAGCCGCAGCACCTTGCCGGCCAGGCTGGTGCGGTCCTCGGCGAGCTCCGGCCGGCCCGTGTCGCCGGTGCCGACGTAGAGCAGGTTGTCCGGACCGAAGGCGAGCTGTCCCCCGTTGCCGGCGTTCCCGCGCGGGATGTCGGTGCGGATCGCCGCCGGTTGGCCACCGAGCTCGAATCGGATGATCCGGTTGTCGGTGCGGGTGGTCTGGTAGGCGAAGACCAGCCGGTCCTCCGGGTACGCCGGCGACAGGGCGAGCCCGAGCAACCCACCGTCACCGGAGGCGTCGACCCCACCGATCCGCATCACCTCGGTGGCCGGGGTGCGCCCGCTCGGGTCGATCCGCAGGATCCGGCCCGTGCCGCGCTCGCCGACGAGCGCGGCGCCGTCCGGCAGGATCACCAGGCCCCACGGTTCCCGCAGCCCGCTGGCCACCACGCTCGGGTCACCGGGCCGACCGGGTCCGGACCGGTTCGGGCTGCCCGGCTCCGGTGCTCCGCCGGGAGCGCGTGGCAGCGGGACCGCCTGCCCCGGGAGCTGGGCGTTGGGCTCGTGGACCGGCGGCAGCACCTCGGGCCGGGGCACCCAGCTCAGGTCGGCTGCCGGCCGGCCGGCGCCGCCGCAGCCGGCCAGCGCGGCGGCGAGCGCGAGCACCGCCGCGAGGGCGCCGGCCCGGCGGCCGCCGGATGCCCCCGACCGGGCCGTCATGCGGTCGGGGTGCCCGCGGTCGGGGTGAGCTCGGGCAGCCGGCCCCCGCTGGCCGCCGCGATCAGCGGCAGGTGGACCGGGCGGGTCGCGGGCAGCCGCAGCCGGTCACCGGAGGTGAGCGCGAGCGAGATCTGGCCGCGCGGCGCGACGGACAGCCCGGCGACCTGATCCCAGGGCACCCGCCGCGAGCCCACCAGTGCCCGCACCGTGACGCCGTCGGGGTCCACATCGGCGCCGGCCCGCAGTACCCAGCCGAGCAGCACCGCCGGCACGGCGAACAGGGGGAGCAGCCAGCCGCTCGCGCCGGCCAGCGGGGTCACGCAGATGAGCAGGAACGTCGCCGGCAGCAGGGCGACCCGGGTGGCCCGGATTCGGAGGACGGGTGCGTCAGCCATGCCCGCCATCATCCCGGCCGGCCGGCGCCCCCACTAGGCTGGGCCGCACCGCAGACCCCAGGTCGCCCGAGTTGGCACGCTCACCGGCTGCCCCGCCCCGGCCGACCGTACGCATCCGCGACGACGGCGGTGCCCCGTTCACCGCTCACCCGTCGAGGCCCGGTCGGGCCGCACGGGGTATCCAGGGGAGGAATCATGACGGACTCGGGCACCGGCCCCCGGCCGGGAAAGCCGCAGGCCGGCCCTCGGCCGGGAAAGCCGCAGGCCGGCCCCCGGCCGGGAAAGCCACGCAGCTACGAGGTCACCGATGGCATCGAGCGGGCCGGCGCGCGCGGCATGCTGCGGGCGGTCGGGATGACCGACGACGACTGGGAGTCGCCGCAGATCGGGGTCGCGTCGAGCTGGAACGAGATCACCCCGTGCAACCTGCCGCTGGACCGGCTGGCCAAGCAGGCCAAGGTCGGAGTGCGCGCGGCGGGCGGGTTCCCGATGGAGTTCGGCACCATCTCGGTGTCGGACGGGATCTCGATGGGGCACGTCGGCATGCACTACTCGCTGGTCTCCCGGGAGATCATCGCCGACTCGGTGGAGACGGTGATGGAGGCCGAGCGGCTGGACGGCGCGGTGCTGCTGGCCGGCTGCGACAAGTCGCTGCCCGGCATGCTCATGGCGGCGGCCCGGCTCGACGTGGCCGCGGCGTTCCTCTACGCCGGCACGACGCTGCCGGGCCGGCTGGGGGATCGGGACATCACCATCATCGACGCGTTCGAGGGGATCGGGGCCTGCGCCGCGGGCCGGATCACCCGGGCCGAGCTGGACGAGATCGAGCGGCACTTCTGCCCGAGCGAGGGCGCGTGCGGCGGGATGTACACCGCGAACACGATGGCCAGCGCGGCGGAGGCGCTGGGCATGTCGCTGCCCGGTTCGGCGTCCCCGCCGGGACCGGACAACCGGCGGGACACCTTCGCCGAGCGGACCGGCGCGGCCGCCGTCGCCCTCGTGCGGGCCGGCATCACCGCGCGCCGGATCCTCACCCGGGAGGCGTTCGAGAACGCCATCGCCGTGGTGATGGCGGTCGGTGGTTCCACCAACGCGGTGCTGCACCTGATGGCGATCGCCCACGAGGCGCGGGTCGAGCTGTCCCTGGACGACTTCAACACCATCGGGGCCCGGGTGCCGCACCTGGCCGACGTGAAGCCCTTCGGCCGGTACGTGATGAACGACGTGGACCGGATCGGTGGCGTGCCGGTGGTGATGAAGGCCCTGCTGGACGCGGGGCTGCTGCACGGTGACTGCCTCACCGTGACCGGGCGGACGGTCGCCGAGAACCTCGCCGAGCTCGCCCCACCGGACCCGGACGGCAAGATCATCCACGTGATGTCGGACCCGATCCACCGCACCGGCGGGGTGCGGGTGCTGCGCGGTTCGCTGGCCCCCGACGGCGCGGTGGTGAAGACCGCCGGCTTCGACGGGGATGTCTTCGACGGCACCGCCCGGGTCTTCGACGGCGAGGAGGCGGCGATGGCCGCGGTCACCGCGGGCACGCTCCGGGCCGGCGACGTGGTGGTGATCCGGTACGAGGGACCCAGGGGCGGCCCCGGGATGCGGGAGATGCTCGCGGTCACCGGGGCGATCAAGGGAGCCGGCCTCGGCAAGGACGTGCTCCTGCTCACCGATGGTCGCTTCTCAGGTGGTACCACGGGGCTGTGCGTTGGCCACGTCGCCCCGGAGGCCGCGGCGGGTGGACCGATCGCGCTGGTCGCCGACGGCGACCCGATCCGGCTGGACATCGCCGCGGGCACCCTCGACCTGGCGGTGCCGGACGGCGAGCTGGACCGTCGCCGGGCGGGGTGGAAGGCTCCGGCGCCCCGGTTCGAGACCGGTGTGCTGGCCAAGTACGCCAAGCTCGTGGGCTCAGCCGCCACCGGCGCGGTGTGCGGCTGACCGCCAGCACGGCGTGAGGTTGTCCCACAATGCGGGAATGCCGTCCCGGCGAGTTGACGAGCCGCCGGGACGGCCCGTAGCGTCTCGGGCATGAGTCTGATCCTCGTAGTTTCGTAGCGCGTCGTTCACCACCGCGACGCGCAGCCCCTCAGTGCCTGGCACGAGGGGCTTTTTGTTGCACCTGCACCGATGTAGCCGCCCGCGTCCAAAGGTCTGAGATGCCAACCAGCCAGCCCCCGAAGGGTCCCGTCCCCGCGCCGCCACCGCGCCCGCAACGCCCGCCGACCTCCGCCCCGGCGCCCGCCCGCACCGTCGAGCCCTGTACCGGTGCCCAGTCGCTCGTCAGGTCGCTTGAGGCGGTCGGCGTCGAGATCGTCTTCGGTATCCCGGGCGGCGCGATACTCCCGGCCTACGACCCGCTCCTGGACTCCACCAAGGTGCGGCACGTGCTGGTCCGGCATGAGCAGGGCGCCGGCCATGCCGCCGAGGGATACGCCCAGGCCACCGGGAAGGTGGGGGTGTGCATGGCCACCTCCGGGCCGGGCGCGACGAACCTGGTCACCCCGATCGCCGACGCCTACATGGACTCGGTGCCGATGGTTGCCATCACCGGGCAGGTCCCGCGGGCGTCGATCGGCACTGACGCCTTCCAGGAGGCGGACATCTCGGGCATCACGCTGCCGATCACGAAGCACAGCTTCCTGGTCCAGGACGCCGAGGACATCCCGCGGGTGATCGCCGAGGCGTTCCACATCGCGGCGACCGGCCGACCCGGACCGGTGCTGGTCGACGTGCCCAAGGACGTGCTGCAGGCGGCCACCACGTTCCGCTGGCCACCGACCTTCGACCTGCCCGGGTACCGGCCGGTGATGCGCCCGCACGGCAAGCAGATCCGGGAGGCGGCCCAGCTCATCGCCCGGTCCGGCCGTCCGGTGCTCTACGTGGGCGGCGGGGTGGTCAAGGCGAACGCCGCGGCCGAGCTGCGCCGGCTGGCCGACCTGACCGGGATCCCGGTGGTGACCACGCTGATGGCGCGCGGCGCCTTCCCGGACAGCCACCCGCAGCACCTGGGCATGCCGGGCATGCACGGCGCCGTGGCCGCGGTCACGGCGTTGCAGCGGGCCGACCTGCTGATCACCCTCGGCGCCCGGTTCGACGACCGGGTGACCGGCAAGCTGGACACCTTCGCCCCGAACGCCATGGTGATCCACGCCGACATCGACCCGGCCGAGATCTCCAAGAACCGCACCGCCGACGTGCCGATCGTCGGTGACTGCCGGGAGGTGATCGGCCAGCTCGTGGACGCCGTGCAGGTCGAGTTCGAGGCGGGGCGCCGGACCGACCTGACCGGCTGGTGGGCGCAGCTCGACGGGTGGCGGCAGACCTACCCGCTGGGATACGAGTGGCCCACCGACGGGTCGCTGGCACCGCAGTACGTGATCGAGCGGCTCGGCGCGCTCGTCGGGCCTGAGGCGGTCTACGTGGCCGGCGTGGGCCAGCACCAGATGTGGGCCGCCCAGTTCATCGGGTACGAGCACCCGCGGAGCTGGCTCAACTCCGGCGGCCTCGGCACGATGGGGTACGCCGTGCCGGCCGCGATGGGCGCGAAGATGGGCCGCCCGGACGCCACGGTGTGGGCCGTCGACGGTGACGGCTGCTTCCAGATGACCAACCAGGAGCTGGCAACCTGCGCGCTGGAGGGTGTGCCGATCAAGGTCGCCGTGATCAACAACGGCAACCTGGGGATGGTCCGGCAGTGGCAGACGCTCTTCTACGACGAGCGGTACTCCAGCACCGACCTCGGCACCCACAAGCACCGGGTGCCGGACTTCGTGAAGCTGGCCGAGGCGTACGGCTGCGTCGGGCTGCGCTGCGAGTCCCGGGACGAGGTCGACGCCACCATCCAGAAGGCGATGGAGATCGACGACGTGCCGGTCGTGGTCGACTTCGTGGTGGGCAAGGACGCGATGGTGTGGCCGATGGTGCCGGCCGGTACGAGCAACGATGAGATCCTGGCCGCCCGCGATGCGCGGCCCGCCTTCGACGAGGACGACGTCTGATGAGCACGCACACCCTCTCGGTGCTGGTGGAGAACAAGCCCGGGGTGCTGGCCCGGGTGGCCGGGCTGTTCAGCCGGCGCGGCTTCAACATCGACTCGCTGGCGGTCGGTCCCACCGAGTTCCCCGAGATCTCCCGGATGACCATCGTGGTCAGCGTCGACGAGCTGCCGCTGGAGCAGGTCACCAAGCAGCTCAACAAGCTGGTCAGCGTGATCAAGATCGTCGAGCTGGAGCGGCCCCAGTCGGTGCAGCGCGAGCTGCTCCTGGTGAAGGTCCGCGCGGACGCCGGCCAACGCGGCCAGCTGTTGGAGCTCACCGAGATGTTCCGGGCGCGCGTCGTCGACGTCAGCGCCGAGGCGCTCATCATCGAGGCGACCGGCACCGCCGACAAGCTCGCCGCGTTGCTGAAGGTGCTCGAACCGTTCGGCATCAAGGAGATGGCGCAGTCCGGGATGGTCGCGATCGGCCGCGGACCGCGCTCGATCAGCGGGCCGGGCGTGCTGCGCCCGGTCGACCGGCAGACCGCCTGAGCCAGCCGCACCGGATCGGTGCCCGGCGCCGGGCGCCGGACCCGAACCACGGACCGAAAGGACATCCGCTTTCCGATGGCAGAGATCTTCTACG
This sequence comes from Actinomycetota bacterium, assembly GCA_016201065.1. Taxonomy (GTDB): domain Bacteria; phylum Actinomycetota; class Actinomycetes; order Mycobacteriales; family JACQDL01; genus JACQDL01. Next base: position 42,866 of record JACQDL010000027.1, on the reverse strand, counting down.
ACGACGACGCCGACCTGTCGCTGATCCAGCAGCGCAGGGTCGCGGTGCTGGGGTACGGCAGCCAGGGGCACGCCCACGCGCTGTCCCTGCGGGACTCCGGGGTGGCGGTGCGGGTCGGGCTCCCCGAGGGTTCCCGCAGCCGGGCGAAGGCCGAGGCGGAGGGGCTCACCGTGGTCACCCCGGACGAGGCGGCCCGGTGGGCAGATCTGATCATGGTGTTGACCCCGGACCAGACCCAGCGGGCGCTGTACCTGGCGTCGGTGGCCCCACATCTCGCCGAGGGTGACGCGCTGCTCTTCGGGCACGGCTTCAACATCCGGTTCGGTCTCATCGAACCGCCCACGGGTGTCACCGTGGCGATGGTCGCGCCGAAGGGACCGGGGCACCTGGTCCGCCGGCAGTTCAGCGACGGCAAGGGGGTGCCGTGCCTGGTCGCCGTCGATCAGGACCCGACCGGCACCGGCCTGGCGCTCGCCCTGTCCTATGCCAAGGCCATCGGCGGTACCCGGGCCGGCGTGATCCGGACCACCTTCAAGGAGGAGACCGAGACCGACCTGTTCGGCGAGCAGGCCGTGCTCTGCGGCGGCACCACCGCGCTGGTGCAGGCCGGCTTCGAGACCCTGGTCCAGGCCGGCTACCAGCCCGAGGTCGCGTACTTCGAGTGCCTGCACGAGCTGAAGCTGATCGTCGACCTGATGTATGAGGGCGGCATCGCCCGGATGCGCTACTCGATCTCCGACACGGCCGAGTACGGCGACCTCACCCGGGGTCCGCGGATCATCACCGACGCCACCCGGCAGGCGATGCGGGACATCCTGGCCGAGATCACCGACGGCCGTTTCGCCCGGGAGTGGGTCGCCGAGGCCGAGGCCGGCAGCCCGAACTTCGAGAAGCTGCGGGCCCAGGGGCGGGAGCATCCGATCGAGCAGGTCGGGGCCTCGCTGCGGGGCCTGATGTCCTGGGTGGATCGGCCGATCACCGAGACCGCCTGACCTGCCCGGCACCCCGGGCCCGACGGGGCGGCCCGGGGTGCTCGATAGAGGTGCTCGATAGACTGGGCGGGCCGGCCGAGCCGATGGCGGTTCCGGTCGGCCCGCCATCGCCTTCCTGGAGCGTCTACCCGTGGCCAAGCCCGTTGTTGTCGTTGCCGAAGAGCTCGCTCCGTCCGCGTTGGAGGTGCTGGCCCACGACTTCGAGGTCCGGCACGTCGACGGGGCGGACCGCACCGCGCTGCTGCCGGCGCTCGTCGATGCCGCCGCAGTCCTCGTCCGCAGTGCCACCCAGGTCGATGCGGAGGCCCTCGCGGCCGGTCCGCAGCTCCGCGTGGTCGCCCGGGCCGGGGTGGGGTTGGACAACGTCGACGTGCCCGCCGCGACGGCGCGTGGCGTGATGGTGGTCAACGCGCCGACCTCCAACATCACCAGCGCCGCGGAGCACGCCGTCGGCCTGCTGCTGGCGGTGGCGCGCAACATCCCCGCCGCCAACGCCTCACTCCAGGCCGGTGAGTGGAAGCGGTCGAGGTTCACCGGCGTGGAGCTGGACGGCAAGATCGTCGGCGTGTTGGGTCTGGGCCGCATCGGCATGCTCTTCGCCCAGCGGATGGTCCCGTTCGGGGTTGATCTGATCGCCTACGACCCGTATGTGCAGCCCGGCCGGGCGGCGCTGGTGGGGGCCCGGATGGTCAGCCTGGAGGAGCTGCTGACCACGGCCGACTTCATCTCGGTGCACCTGCCGAAGAGCCAGGAGACCCTCGGCCTGCTCGGTGCCGCCGAGCTGGCCCGGGTCAAGCCCGGCGTCCGGATCATCAACGCGGCGCGGGGCGGGATCGTCGACGAGGCCGCGCTCGCCGGGGCGATCGTCGCCGGCCGGGTGGCCGGCGCGGGCGTCGACGTGTTCGGCTCGGAGCCGTGCACGGCCAGCCCGCTGTTCGGTCTGCCGGGCGTGGTGGTCACCCCGCACCTGGGTGCCTCCACGGCGGAGGCCCAGGACAAGGCGGGGCTGGCGGTGGCCCGGTCGGTCAAGCTCGCGCTGCAGGGCGAGTTCGTCCCCGACGCGGTGAACGTGCAGGCCGGTGGGGTCGTGGCGGAGGAGGTCAGGCCCGCGCTGCCGCTGGTGGAGAAGCTCGGCAGGGTGTTCACCGCGCTCGCCGCCGGCCTCGCCCAGAGCGTCACCATCGAGGTGCGGGGCGAGATCTCGGTGCACGACGTGAGCGTGCTCCAGCTCGCCGCGCTCAAGGGCGTCTTCACCGACGTGGTCGCCGAGCAGGTCACCTTCGTCAACGCGCCGCTGCTCGCCAAGGAGCGCGGGCTGGACGTGGGGCTCGCGACGTACGCCGACAGCGAGGAGTTCCGCAACCTCGTGACGGTGCACGGAGTGCTGGCCAACGGTCACCGGGTGAGTGTCTCCGGGACCCTCTCCGGCGCCACCCACGTGGAGAAGCTGACCGAGGTCAACGGTTTCGACGTGGACGTCCGCCCCGAGGAGCACCTGCTCTTCCTCGGGTACGTGGACCGGCCCGGGGTGGTCGGGCGGGTCGGCGCCGAGCTTGGCGCGGCGAACATCAACATCGCCGGGGCGCAGGTCTCGCGGACCCGCAAGGGTGGGACCGCGCTGATGGCGCTGTGCGTGGACCAGGTCGTGCCGCACGAGCTGCTGCTGCGGATCGCTGCCAGCATCGGTGCGACCGAGGCGCACGCGGTCGACTTCGACCCGCAATAGCACGCTGTGGGGACGCTGACATGCGTCGCGGACGGCTTCTTGTCGCGATTCGGTAACGATATCGGGCGACTCGCCGCAAGGTGAGCGTGACTCGTGCCAAAGGTTCACATCTGTCTGTCAGCTTTCGGCTAGAGTTCCGGCCGCGAGGAGGCTGACCGGCACCGAGCGATTGGCGAGCGGTGCACGCGGGGCGTGACGAACGGTGTCAAGCCCGGGCGCGGTCTGAAACCCTTGCTCGCGAGGGTGGCAGTGACTGGTTCCTTCCTGCGCGGGCGACGCTCGCGCGTCGTCGCCGGGCTGGCCGCCGTGGCCGCAGTCGGCACGGCAATCGCGACTATCGCCAACGGTCCAGTGGGTGCCGCGCCCGGCGGCGACCTGGCGACCTCGATCCGGGCGAAGACCGAGCTGCCGAAGGGTCTGCACGGCGCCCCGCCGGCGTGGACCAGGACCGGCAGGGCGGTCGCTGGTGAGCCGGGCGGATCGTCGCTGCCGGTGGGTGTCCCGCGGAAGGGCAGCTACGGGTTCCTGCTGGCGTTGAACAGCCAGTCGACGATGTCCGCGTACGGCGCGGCGCTCGGGCGCGGCAAGGCGGCGGCCGCCACGGCCGCGAAGGCCCAGTACCAGCAGGTCAGGGCGGACCAGGCGCGGGTTGTCACCGCGCTGCCCGCAGCGGCCCCCGGGTCGCGGGTGCTGTACCGCTCGCACAGCGTGCTCGCCGGCGTGGCGGTCTACACGGACGTGCGCAACTACGACGCGCTGCGTCGGCTGGCGGGCGTGCAGGCGGTGTACCCGATCACCCCGAAGACGCTGTCGAACTCCTATGCGGTGCCGCTGGTGCACGCGCCGCAGGCGTGGGTCGCCCACAGCGACCTCGGCCAGAACAGCACCGTCGCCGTGATCGACACGGGCATCGACTTCACCCACGCGAACTTCGGTGGCACCGGCACCGCGGCGGCGTACACGGCGGCGTTGGCGGCCGACACCGCCCTGCCGGCGAGTGGTTTCCCGAGCACGAAGATCCTCGGTGGCTACGACTTCGTGGGTGACGCCTACGACGCGAGCGTGGCGGGTAGTGACATTCCGGTTCCGGACCCCAACCCGCTGGACTGCAACGAGCACGGCAGCCACGTCTCTGGCACGGTTGCCGGGTACGGCGAGAACCCCGACGGCACCACCTACGTCGGCCCGTACAACACCTCCACGCCGTTTGACACGTTGCGGATCGGGCCGGGTATCGCACCGCAGGCGAAGCTCTACGCCTACAAGGTGTTCGGCTGTAACGGCTCCACCAACGTGGTGGGTGCGGCGATCGACAGGGCCGCCGACCCGAACGGTGACGGTGACCCGTCCGACCACGTCGATGTGATCAACATGTCGTTGGGTGCGGACTTCGGCTCGCCGCAGGACGCCGACGCGGTTGCCTCCAACGCCGCCTCCGACCGGGGCATCACCGTGGTGGTGGCCTCCGGTAACGGTGGTGACTTCTACGACGTCGGTGGTTCGCCCGGTGACGCCTCCAAGGTGATCGCGGTGGCCAACGGTGTGGACGCCTACAACCAGATCGACACCCTGAAGGTCACCGCGCCGGCGGCTGTGTCCTACGGCGCCGAGCGGTCGGTGGCCTACGCCTGGGCCACCAAGGCCGACCTCGCCGGCAACCTGGTCGCGCTGACCGATTCGACCAACAAGGACGGCTGCACCGCGCTCAACGCCGGTGACGCGACCGCGGTGAACGGCAAGGTCGCGTTCCTGGAGTGGACCGACGACAGCACGGTCCGGCGGTGTGGTTCGGCCACCCGGTCGGGCAACGCGGCGGCGGCCGGCGCGATCGGGTTCGTGCTCGCCGACGACGCCGAGACGTTCGCCTCTGGCATCACCGGCAGCGCGACCATCCCGGGCGTGATGGTGATCAAGTCGGCCGGTGACGCGATCCGCACCCAGCTCGCCGCGGCCACGACCGTCACGGTCGGCGGCACCGAGGCGGCCACCTTCCGTCAGGTCGTGCCGGGTAACGACGACACGGTCAACGACTCCTCCTCGCGGGGGATCCGGGGCGCCGGCAACGTCAAGCCGGACGTCACCGCGATCGGCACCAGCGTCTTCTCCACCGCGATGGGCACCGGAAACCAGGGTGTGGCGTTCACCGGCACGTCGATGGCCACCCCGATGGTGGCTGGGCTCGCGGCGCTGGTCCGGACCAAGCACCCGGACTGGACTCCGGAGGTCGTCAAGGCCGACATCATGAACACCGCCGGTCAGGACCTGTTCACCGGCGCCAGCCACACGGGCAGCAGGTACGCGCCCAACCGGGTCGGCTCCGGCCGGGTCCAGGCGGACGCGGCCCTGACCAACCAGGCCGTGGCCTATGTGGCCGATGATCCGGGTGCGGTGAGCGTATCCTTCGGTCCGGTCGCGGTGACCGGTCCGGTGCACCTGACCAAGACCGTCAAGGTGGTCAACAAGGGGCTCAACGCCGCGACGTACAACATCGCCTACGAGGGGCTGACCACCATTCCGGGGGTCTCCTACCAGATCTCGCCGACCACGGTGAACCTCAGCCCGCGGGGGCTGGCGACCTTCACGGTGATCCTGGACATTCCCAACGCGGCGCTGCTGGAGAAGACCATCGACCCGACGGTGCCTAGCACCCAGGGCGGCAACCCCCGGGAGTTCCTCGCCGACGCCAGCGGCCGGGTCGTGCTGACCCCGACCGACGGCACCCAGCCGAACCTGCGGGTCCCGGTGTACTCCGCCCCGCGGCCGGCGTCGAAGATGACCCAGGCGGCCAGCCTGACCCTGCCTGCCGGCACCATCCAGCAGGCCAACCTCGCGCTGACCGGCACCGGGGTCAGCCAGGGCGCCGCGGCGACCCTGGTCAAGTCGATCGTGTCCGGGGTGGAGCTCCAGGCCACCAGTGGCCTGCTGCCGACCTGCAGCGCGACCGTCCTCACCCGCTGCGTGCACTTCGCCGACGAGCGGGCGGCCGACATCAAGTACCTCGGCGCGAGCACCGACGCGCCGCAGTCCGTCGCGGCGGGCGGGGGCCCGCTTGACGGCTACGGGTACTTCGCGGTCACCACCCACGGCCCGTGGCGCACCGCGGCGTGGGCGGAGGAGTTCGACATCCTCATCGACAGCACCGGTGACGGTGTGGCGGACTCGGTCCTCTACAACACCAGGCTGGCCGGGCTGGACATCTTCGTCAGCGAGCTCGTCGACCTCAACAGCGGCGCCGTCCTCGACGTCGAGGCGATGAACCAACGTCTCGGCGACATCGACACCGCCCTGTTCGACAGCGACACCATGGTGCTGCCGGTGGCGCTGGCGGCCCTGCCCGGGATCAGCGCACACCCGAGGATCAGGTACGGGGTGGCCTCGTTCTCCGCGGAGAGCGCGGGACCGGTGGACCTGGTGGGCATGAACGCCACCGGCACGCTGGTCAGCCCGATGTCGATGGACGTGACCCGGCCAGGCGTTGTCGTGTCGGGCGCGACGTCACCGAGCACCGGTCCGCCGCTGCTGTACAACGACCAGCCTGGCACGTCGCTGGTCGTGCGGCGGGACGCCCCGGCATATGGGGCCGATCACGCGCAGGGCGTGCTGATGGTGCACTTCCACAACACGGCCGGCACCAAGGCCCAGGTCGTGCGCCTGAAGTCCGCGTCGAAGGTCGCCATCAAGCTGTCGGCGACCTCGGTCAAGTACGGCACCGCGGTGACGGCCACCGTCACGATCGCCAACACCGCCGGGATCCCGGCCACCGGCGCGGTTGCCATCAACCGGGCGCCGGGTGTGCAGATCGCCATCGGCACGGCGGTCAACGGCAAGGCGGTCATCAAGCTGCCGGCGAGCCTCGCCCGCGGCACGTACACCGTGTACGCCAAGTACGCCGGTGACGTGAACTACCTTGCCGGCATCAGCGGGACGGTCACACTGATCGTCTTCTGACCGGCCGACACCGAGACCGGGCCCCGCAGCCGCACCCAGGTTGCGGGGCCCGGTCCCGATGTGCGGTTGCAACAGAGGGCGCCGCGGGCAGGTAGGCTGCGCAGCCATGAAGCTGGCGGTGGTCCCCGGTGATGGGATCGGTCCCGAGGTGGTCGCCGAGGGACTGAAGGTACTGCGCGAGGTCATCTCCGGCGTGGAGACAACGGTCTACGACCTCGGTGCCGCGCGGTGGCACCGGACCGGGGAGCTGCTGCCCGACTCGGTGCTCGCCGAGGTACGGCAGCATGACGCCATCCTGCTCGGTGCGGTCGGTGACCCCACCGTGCCCAGCGGCATCCTGGAGCGTGGCCTGCTGCTGCGGCTCCGCTTCGAGCTGGACCATCACGTGAACCTGCGGCCGATCCGGCTGTTCGCCGGGGTGTCCTCACCGGTGGCCGGCAGCCCGAAGATCGACATGATCGTGGTCCGGGAGGGCACCGAGGGGCCGTACGCCGGCAGCGGCGGCGTGCTGCGCAAGGACACCCCGTACGAGGTGGCCACCGAGGTGAGCGTGAACACCGCCTACGGGGTGGGGCGGGTGGTCCGGGACGCATTCCGGCGGGCCAGCACCCGACCGCGGGCGCACCTGACCCTGGTGCACAAGACCAACGTGCTGACCTTCTCCGGCTCGCTGTGGTCGCGCACCGTGGAGGAGGTGTCCCGGGAGTACCCGGGCGTGACGGTCGCCTACTCCCACGTCGACGCGGCCGCGATGTACTTCGTGTCCGACCCCGGCCGGTTCGACGTGGTGGTGACCGACAACCTTTTCGGTGACATCCTCACCGACCTGGGCGCCGCGGTGTGTGGTGGGATCGGGCTGGCCGCCAGCGGCAACCTCGACGTGTCGGGGCGCAACCCCAGCATGTTCGAGCCGGTGCACGGCAGCGCCCCGGACATCGCGGGAACTGGCAAGGCGGACCCCACGGCCACGGTATTGTCGGTGGCGCTGCTGCTCGATCACCTCGGGCGCGGTGACCAGGCCAAACGAGTCGAAGCTGCCGTCGCTTTCGACCTGGCCACCCGGGACCAGGCGAATCCCGGCTCCACCAGCGGGATCGGTGACCGGTTGGCCGCGCTGGCCAGCCAGTGCGGTTGACCGATCCGCTCCGACCTCCGCCTGAGCGACAAGGGAGTCGATGTGCCCATCACCCCGACCACGATGATCTGGATGAACGGCGAGCTCGTCCCGTGGGACGACGCGCGGATCCACATCCTCAACCCGACCCTGCACTACGGGTGGGGTGTCTTCGAGGGGATCCGCGCGTACTCGACGGCCAGCGGACCGGCCGTCTTCCGGCTGACCGACCACATCAAGAGGCTGTTCCGGTCGGCGAAGGTCTACCTGTTGACACCCGACTTCTCCGTCGAGGAGATCATCGCGGCGACGAAGCAGACCGTCACGGCCAACGATATGAAGGCGTGCTACATCCGGCCGATCATGTACCTCGGCTACGGCGAGATGGGGCTCAACCCGCTGCCCAGCAAGACCGAGGTCGCGATCGCAGTGTGGCCGTGGGGGGCCTACCTCGGCGAGGCGGCCATGGCGAACGGCTGCCGGGCGGTCACCTCCAACTGGCAGCACATCAACGCCAACTCCATCCCGCCCACCGGCAAGGGCACCGGGCAGTACGTGAACTCCTCGCTGGCGAAGGTCATGGCCCTGAAGTCGGGCTACGACGAGGCGATCCTGCTCAACCCGCAGGGCAACGTCGTGCAGGGCTCCGGGGAGAACATCTTCGTGGTGCGGGACGGTGTGGTGATCACCCCACCCACCCAGGAGGGGCTGCTGGAGGGCATCACCCGCGACTCGGTGATCCGTATCGCCCGTGACCTCGGGTACGAGGTCATGCAGAGCGCGCTCGTGCGGACCGACCTATACCACGCCGACGAGGCGTTCTTCACGGGAACGGCCGCCGAGATCGTGCCGATCGCGGAGGTGGACGACCGGGCGGTGGGGGACGGCCGGCCGGGGCTGATCACCCGGGAGATCCAGGCGACGTTCCAGCGGGCCACCGTTGGCGAGGACGACCGCTACAAGGACTGGGCCGAGCTGGTCACCGACTGACCCACCGGGCCGCGCGGAATTTGGGTGACGGCGGCGGGGCCGGTCGGGACACTGGGCGCATGCTCAGCCAGTACTGGCCGCTGGCCGGCCTCGCCGTCCGGACTCCCCAGCTGGAGCTGCGGTTCCCCACCGAGGCCGACCTGGTGGCGCTCGCCGAGCTCGCGGCTGGCGGCGTACACGATCCGGTCCGGATGCCGTTCCTTACCCCGTGGACTGTCGGCGGCACACCGGCTGAGATCGCCCGCCGGGTGCTCCAGTACCAGTGGCGGTGCTGGGGCACCTGGACGCCGGAGGCGTGGGCGCTCAACCTCGTCACGGTCGTCGACGGTGTCGTGGTCGGCTCGCAGGGGCTGAGCGCCCGGGACTTCGGCGCGCTCCGTGAGGTCGAGACCGGCTCCTGGCTGGGGTTGTCGCACCAGGGGCGCGGCGTGGGCACCCGGATGCGAGCGGCGATCGTGCACCTGGCCTTCGCCGGCCTCGGCGCGGAGTACGTGACCTCCTCGGCGTTCACCGACAACCCCGCATCCCAGTCGGTCTCCCGGAAGGTCGGGTACGCCGAGGACGGCATCGCCCGCACCCTGCGGGGCAGCGAACCGGCCGTGCTGCACCGGTACCGGCTGTCCCGGTCGGGGTGGGAGACCGAGCGGCGCGACGACATCGAGATCGTCGGCCTGCCGGAGTGCCGCCCGCTGTTCGGCCTGACCTGACCTCGGGCGTCGGCCACGACGACTGCGAGCAGACGATGACAAACGGCACGACCACCAGAACGCCCATGTATGACGATGATCGGCCGGTTCCGCTTGATCTGGTGGATGCAGCCCTCGTGAGGTTGGCCGAGCACTGGGGTGTCGTACCGGTGGTTCGTGGGGTGCTGGTCGACATGGCCGAGCGGGTGGTGTTCCGTACGGTCACCCTTGAGAGCCTGCCTGCGGTGGTGAAGTGCGACAGCCGCGCCCGTCGGATCAGCGCCGAGCTCACTACCTGCGGGCGATCGCGGTGTACTGGTTGCTCCGGCGGCTCGGGGTTGCGAGCTGGCGCCATGACCGGGGGCTGGACCCGGCGGTCGACCTCGCGGCGCTGCGGCACCTCGTCCCACCTCCCCGGGGAGGTGGGAGCCGGGGAACGTCCTGACGCACGGCTGCGGCCGATGAGTTATGGCCTAAGGCCGGGCGTGGATGACGGCGTGGGCGCCGGTGGTGCGCCACGCCTCACCGGAGGTGTCCAGGGCGGTGACCACGGACTCGGTCAGCCCAACGGCGACGTCGGATTTCAACGTGCGCAGGGCGACCAGCGGACCGGGGAAGTAGCCGGTCAGCTCAGCGAACGGTCTCGTCGGAGCCCACGCGCAGTCACCGACCAGCCGCCGGTAGTTCAGGTCGCCCTTGGCGATCGTCACTGTGGCGGTGGCGAACTCCTCCGCGAGGTCGTCGGGCATGTGGTGGAACGACAACGGCGCGCAATGGAAGGCGTGGCTGCGGAGCTCCAGGACTCCCGCCCGGGTGGCGTCCCACAACCGGCCGCCGATGAGACCCGCCGCGCCGTCGGTGGCCCGCAGCCGGCGCAGCCCCGCGACGACGTCGGCGGTGACCGCGTCGGAGACGTAGTAGGGGTGGGGCTTGATGTGCAGGGCGACCCGGGAGGCCAGGCCGGTCCGCAGCAGGTGGTCGATGAGCGCCAGGTCGGGCAGCAGTTCCCGGCCGGCGTTGTCGGCCACGACACACACCGTCCCCGGCGGGTTGTGCTCCAGCAGCGACCACATCAGGGCACTGTCATCGGCGATGACCGCTGTGTCGATCTGGTCGGCCTGCCCGGCGAGCTGGGTCGACAACCGGAATCCCAGGTCGGCGCGGTTGCCCCACACCGACGCCAGCAGCCGCCGGTAGAAGTAGCTCTCCGCCCACAGGAACTCCACGTCGAACCACCGCCTGCCCACCCGATCCTCACCCCACTCGGTCCACGCCCGCTGGTCGTGGGCTCCGCGATCCAGTGATGTGATCACCCCCGTGGTGATCTCCTCCAGCAGCAGCTCCAGTGCCTGCTGTTGCCGCGGGGGGTAGGGGAAAGCGTCACGGACCTGGGCGATGAGCGCCGGGTGGCGTTGCTGGAGGACCGACCAGGCGAACGACCCGGGGATGTTGCTGCGGATCGACTCCGCCTCACACCGGCCGCTGCCGCCCGGTGCGCCACCATGGTCGTGGGCCGTGTCAACCATCGTCTCCCCTGCCGATCGTCAGTGTGGCCATCCCGGTGGCGCTACCAGCCAGGATGGCGCCGCTTGTCGGGATTGTGGGCGAATCCGAGCATCAGGACACGTCCACCATGTCCGGTCATGTGCGCGGTGGTGGTGTCGGTGACCAGGTCCCGTACGTGGATATCACCGCCTCCGGAGCCGACCGCGACACGGGCACCAGCTGGATCGAGGGCATCGGCGCTCCTCCTGGTCGCCCACCACCGCGACGGTCACCGCAGCGCCGCCCAGTTCCTCGACCTCTGGCACCTGCGAGGAATCGCGGTCCGGAACACCGTGCCCCGCACCTCGGTCGACATGGCCGCATGCGTCCGCCGGGCCGCCACGATGCCCGTCAACCTCGACCACTACCAGCTCCGAACGGCACCGCTGGAGCGGACAGCGGAGCTGCTCGACGACTGGCCACGCAACCACGTGATGCGACACGTGATCGTGATGAACGAACGTTGACCCGTTGCCATCGTCGCCGTACGGCGCGATCGGCCAGATCCATCGCCTCACCCGGCTCGTCATCCCCGTGCCGCCGGACGGCCGCGTGTGGTGCTGGGGTCGCGTCGTATCAGCTCACCTGCGACTTGCCTGCCCGGTCGAAACCCCATCATGCCGCCACCACGCGGCGAAGGGATGAGCTGTCTCAACCCGCGGTTGTCCCACCGGGTGGGACCGGCTGCCCATTCCTGCCGGCGGTGTGCGAGACTGGCGGCCGTGCAGCTCACGCTGATTGTTGGCACCTAGCGCGCTCGCGGCCCCACCGCCAGCGCGCAGACCTCTCGCATCCGCGAGGGGTCTTTTCGTTTTCGCGGTGCCCGCGTGACGCGCCGGCATCGCAGGAGGGCTCACCCGATGCTCGACGACAGCTTCCACGTCTACGACACGACCCTGCGCGACGGTGCCCAGGCCGAGGGGATCTCCTACTCGGTCTCGGACAAGCTCGCCGTGGCCCGGCTCCTCGACGAGCTGGGCGTCGGCTTCATCGAGGGTGGCTGGCCGGGCGCGATGCCCAAGGACACCGAGTTCTTCGCCCGTGCCCGCACCGAGCTCGACCTCCGGCACGCCCAGCTGGTCGCCTTCGGTGCCACCCGCAAGGCCGGCATCGCGGTCGAGCAGGACGCCCAGGTCCGGGCGCTGCTGGACTCCCAGGCGCCGGTGGTGTGCCTGGTGGCGAAGTCCGACGTGCGGCACGTCACCGAGGCGCTGCGGACCACCCTGGAGGAGAACCTCGCCATGGTCGCCGACACGGTGCGGTTCCTGGCGGGGGAGGGGCGCCGGATCTTCCTCGACTGCGAGCATTTCTTCGACGGGTACGCCGCCGACCCCGACTACGGCGTACGGGTGCTGGAAGCGGCCTTCGCCGCCGGGGCCGACGTCGGTGTGCTGTGCGACACCAACGGCGGGATGCTCCCGCTGGGCATGCATGAGGTGGTCTCACAGGTGTCGCGGCGGACCGGCGTCCGGCTGGGTATCCACTGCCAGAACGACACCGGCTGCGCCGTGGCGAACACCCTCGCCGCCGTGCAGGCGGGGGTGACCCACGTGCAGTGCACCGCGAACGGGTACGGCGAGCGGGTCGGCAACGCGGACCTGTTCGCGGTCCTCGGCGGGCTGGTCACCAAGCTCGATCGGGACGTGTTGCCGGCCGGGCGGCTGACCGAGATGGTCCGGGTCTCGCACGCGATCGCCGAGATCGCCAACATCGCGCCCGACACCCGCCAGGCGTACGTCGGGGCGAGCGCGTTCGCCCACAAGGCGGGGCTGCACGCCAGCGCGATCAAGGTACGACCGGAGCTGTACAACCACCTGGACCCGGCGGTGGTCGGCAACGACATGCGGATCCTGGTCACCGAGATGGCCGGCCGCGCGAGCGTCGAGCTGAAGGGGCGCGAGCTCGGGGTGGACCTCGCCGGCCGTCCGGACGTCGTCGGCCGGGTGGTGTCCCGGGTCAAGGAGCTGGAGGCGGCCGGCTGGTCGTTCGAGGCCGCCGACGCGTCGTTCGAGCTGATGCTCCGGGACGAGCTGGGCAGCGGTGGGGAGCGGCCGTTCCGGCTGGAGTCCTACCGGGTGCTGGTGGAGCGCAGGCCCGACGGCGAGGTGGTCAGCGAGGCGACGGTGAAGCTGCACGCGAAGGACGAGCGGATCATCGCCACCGCGGAGGGGAACGGGCCGGTCAACGCGCTGGACCGGGCGCTCCGGCAGGCGCTGGAGCAGATGTACCCGGAGCTGGCGATGCTCCAGCTGGTGGACTACAAGGTGCGCATCCTCGCCAGCAGCCACGGCACCGGCGCGGTCACCCGGGTGCTCATCGACACCGGCAACGGGCGCCGGGAGTGGACCACGGTCGGCGTTCACGCCAACGTGGTCGAGGCCTCCTGGTTGGCGCTCGACGACGCCGTGCGGTACGGCCTGCTCTCGGGCGGGCTTTAGCCCGCGCCCGAGAGCCCGCCCGACGGGGTCAGGGCTGGTCGGTCGCGCAGGCGCCCGCACCGCCCGCACCGCAGCTGCACGAGGCGCACCGCCCGGACCGGACGGGCACGGCTACCCGGGCCGGGCGTGCCGCACGCAGCACGGCGAAGCCGGCGACGAGACCGAGCGCCGCCAGCGGCGTACCGAGTGCCCTGGCCGGACCGGTGCCGCCGGTCAGCCACGGCAGCGTGCCGGCGGCGATCAGCAGCGCGGCCAGAGCACCGAGCAGGAGCAGCGGGCCCCGGAGGGTGCGGGTCGACGTCGACGTCATGGCACCATTGTGGCAACCGCATGCCGCCGGGTCGGAGCCGGCCCGGGGTGACCGGTAGGCGCACCGTGACCGGTAGGCTCACCGTCCGTGCGTATCGCCCGCTTTGCCAACCCGGCCGGACGGGTCGCGTTCGGCGTCGTCGAAGGCGATCCCGGAGCGCCTACCGACACGCTGACCGTGGCCGCCATCGCTGAACACCCGTTCGGTCCGATCGAGCTCACCGGGGAACGATGGGCGCTGCCGGACGTCCGGCTGCTGGCGCCCGTACTGCCCAGCAAGGTCGTCTGCGTTGGCAAGAACTACGCCGACCATGTCACCGAGATGGGCGGCGACGCCCCGCCCGAGCGGCCCGTGCTCTTCCTCAAGCCCAGCACGGCGGTGATCGGACCGAACGACGCGGTGCGGCTGCCGCCGGACTCGCAGCGGGTGGACTACGAGGGGGAGCTCGCGGCCGTCGTCGGCGGCCTGGTCAAGGACGTGCCGCGGGAGAAGGCGCTGGATGTACTCCTCGGCTACACCTGCGCCAACGACGTCACGGCCCGGGACCAGCAGCGTCAGGACGGGCAGTGGACCCGGGCCAAGGGGCACGACTCGTTCTGCCCGCTCGGTCCGTGGATCGAGACCGTGTTGGACCCGACCGACCTGGCGATCCGCACCGAGCTGGACGGCGAGCTGAGGCAGGAGTCCCGCACCTCGCTGCTCCTGCACGATGTGGCAACCCTGGTCTCCTACATCTCGCACGTCATGACCCTGCTGCCGGGGGATGTGATCATGACCGGAACGCCGGCCGGCGTCGGGCCGCTGGCCGCCGGCCAGCTGGTTTCGGTGACCGTGCAGGGCATCGGCACGCTGACCAACCCGGTCATGGCGCGCCCGTAACGGGCGAGGGTCGGGCCAGCCGGTCAGCCGGTCGGCTGGCCGGTGGTGAGCCGGGCCAGCGCCGCGTCCAGCCGGGCAAGGGTGCGGTCCCGGCCGAGCACGGCCATCGACTCGAACAGCGGCAGCCCGACGGTACGGCCGGTCACCGCGACCCGCACCGGAGCCTGCGCCCGCCCCAGCTTCAGCTCCCGCTCGGCGCCGAGCTCCTCCAGGGTCGCCTTCAGCGCCCCGGCCTCCCACGGGACCTCGGCGTACGCCGCCCGGACCGCCCGCAGCAGCTCCGGCGCCTGTGCGGTCATCGCCTTCGCCCACGAGGCATCGTCGTCGACGGGGGAGTCCAGGAAGGCGAAGTCCACCAGCGCGGTGATCTCGCTGAGCACCCCGAGCCGGGTCTGCGCCAGTGGCGCGAGCGCCGCGAAGATGGCCGGGTCGAACCGGTCCGCCGGCCACGGCGCAGGCGGGGTGACCAGCCACGGCTCGCAGGCCGCCACGAACTGCTGGACCGGAAGCGCCCGGATGTACTCGCCGTTGAACGACCGCAGCTTCTTCTCGTCGAAGAACGCCGGGCTGGGGTTGACCTCCTCCAGCCGGAACTCCTTCTCGATCACCGACCACGGCACGATCTCCCGGTCGTCCGACGGCGACCAACCGAGCAGCATCAGGTAGTTGCGCATCGCCTCGGCGAGGTACCCCTCGTCGCGGTAGGACTCCAGGGCGACCTTGTCGCGCCGCTTGGACAGCTTCTGCCGCTTCTCGTTGACGATGATCGGCACGTGCGCCCACACCGGTGGGGTGTGGTCGAGCGCCTCCCACAGCAGCTGCTGCTTGGGCGTGTTCGGCAGGTGCTCCTCGGCCCGGATGACATGGGTGATCCGCTGCGTCGCGTCGTCGACGACGTTGGCGAGCAGGAACAGCACCGACCCGTCGCCGCGCACGACAACGAAGTCTTCCAGGGTCCGGTTGTCGAACTCCGGCGCGCCGCGCACGAGGTCCCGCACGACGGTGACGCCGGTGTCGGGGGTGCGGAACCGCAGCGCCCGGCCGGGCGCGGGGGCGAGGCCCCGGTCCCGGCAGAACCCGTCGTACCCGCGGTGCGGGTCACCGGTGCGGGTCAGCACGTCCTCGCGGGCGCAGTCGCAGTAGTAGGCCAGCCCTGACTCGCGCAGCCGGGCCGCCGCCTCGGCGTGGGCGGCGGCGTTGTCGGACTGGTGGTAGGGACCCTCGTACTCGTCGGGACCGATGCCCAGCCACGCCATCGCGCTGAGAATGCCCTCGGTCCACTCCGGGCGGTTGCGGGAGGCGTCGGTGTCCTCCACCCGCAGCACGAAGGTGCCCCCGTGCTGCCGCGCGTACAGCCAGCTGAACAGCGCCGTACGGGCGCCGCCGACGTGGAACATGCCGGTCGGGGACGGGGCGATGCGGGTGCGGACGGTCGAGGTCACGGGCTGAGCCTACTGACCGTGCGGGAGCCGTTCCCGCGTCGACGGTGCGCCGCGACCAGCGGGGCGCGGCGCGGTCCGGCTCGCCGTTTTGATCCGCGGCCGCCGATCGGTAGTATTCGGCCTCGGCACCCCCGCCTCAGGGCGGGTGGTCCGATGGGGTATGGGGTAATTGGCAGCCCAACGGATTCTGGCTCCGTTAGTCTAGGTTCGAGTCCTGGTACCCCAGCTCGTCAGGTTCATGCACGCGCACGGCCCCGTCGTCTAGTGGCCTAGGACGCCGCCCTCTCAAGGCGGTAGCGCCGGTTCGAATCCGGTCGGGGCTACCACTTCTGACCTGCACAGATACGCGGGTCGGTGCTTCCTGAGAGTCTGTCGTGGAGCGCCGCATGCTGGCGGCGTCGTCGGATGCCCAGCGCCGCCGATGCCCCCGGGGTCGATTCGAGGCGTTCCCGTCTGCGAGTTTCCGCGCCATGGTGTACGCCGGCACCCGAGGCTTGAAGGAGTGGGCTAAGCGGGAGGGTGTTCACTACGTCACCGCCTACCGCTGGTTCCGGGAGGGGAAGCTGCCGGTGCCAGCGCGCCGGGTCGGGCGGCTGATTCTGGTCGACCCGGCAGCGACCGAGCCCACCCACACCGGGGTGACGGTGGTGTACGCGCGGGTTTCGTCGGCCGACCGGCGCGCCGACCTGGATGGGCAGGTAGCCCGCGTCACCGGCTGGGCAACTGGGTAGGGTATGGCCGTGACCCGGGTCGTTACCGAGGTAGGTTCCGTGCTCAACGGCCACCGCACGAAGTTCGTCGCCTTGATGCGAGACCCGGCCGTGGCCGTGATCGTGGTGGAGCACCGCGACCGGTTGGCCCGGTTCGGGTCTGAGTATGTGGAGGCGGCCCTTGCCGCACAGGGCCGCAGACTGCTCATCGCGGACCCCGCCGAGGTAGACGACGACCTGGTCCGGGACGTGACCGAGATCCTGACCTCGCTGTGCGTTCGCCTGTACGGGCGTCGCGCGTCAGCAAACCGGGCGCGCCGCGCAACACCCAGGAGCGGGCAGCACTCTCCCACGCCGGAGCAGCCCGGGTTGCCTACAACTGGTCCTCGGCCCAGGTCAAGGCGGTCATGGACCAGCGGGCCGCCGAGCGGACCTACGACATCACCGACCTGACCCCTTCGGCCGGGTGGACCCTACCGGCCCTGCGCAGGCAGTGGAACCAGGCTAAGCAGCGGGTGGCGCCGTGGTGGGCGGAGTGCTCCAAAGAGGCGTACAACACCGGCCTGGACGCCCTCGCGCGGGCGTTGAAGAACTGGGACGACTCCCGCACCGGCAAGCGCGCTGGTCGGCCGGTCGGGTTCCCCCGGTTCAAGTCCCGCCGCCGGAGCACTCCGGCGGTGCGGTTCACCACCGGCACCATCCGGGTCGAGCCGGACCGGACGCACATCACCCTTCCCAGGTTGGGTCGACTGAAGGTGCACGAGTCCACCCGCAAGCTCGTCCGCAGGATCGAAGCCGGTACGGCACGGGTCATGTCGGCCACGGTGCGCTGCGACGGTGGCCGGTGGCATGTGGCGTTCTGCGTCGAGGTCGACCGGGCTGAACGCACCCCGATCCGGCCGGGTGCCACTGTCGGTGTTGATGTGGGAATCAAGGCCCTGGCCGTCCTGTCGACCGGGCAGGTTGTTCCCAACCCGCGCCATCTCGACACCGCCGGACGGCGGTTGCGTCACGCGGCTCGGACCGCGTCCCGCAGGCAGGGACCGAACCGGCGTACCGGCCAGCGAGCCTCCGGACGCTGGGCCGTGACGCAAAGGCGGCTCGCGCGGGTCCATGCCCGGGTGGCGAACCTTCGCCGCGATGGCCTGCACAAGTTGACTACCGGCCTCGCCCGCGAGTACGGCACCGTTGTGGTGGAAGACCTCAACGTCGCCGGGATGGTCCGTAACCGACGGCTGGCGCGGCACATCGCCGATGCCGGGTTCGCCGAACTGCGGCGTCGACTAGCCTACAAGACCGAATGGAACGGCGGCATCCTTGTCGTCGCTGACCGCTGGTTCCCCAGCTCCAAGACATGCTCTGCCTGCGGTGCGGTGAAAGCCAAGCTGACCCTGGCCGAGCGAACCTACATCTGCACCACCTGCGGCGCGTCCCTGGATCGGGACCTGAACGCCGCACGGAACCTTGCCGCGATCGCGCGTGAGGTGGACACCGCCGGGAGTGGCCCGGTGGCTGGACGTGGAGCCGACCGTAAGACCCCATCCCTGGGGCTGGTGGCCGTGAAGCGTCAACCCGGCATCGCTTCGGCGCGTCAGACCGGGACCGTCCTGCCGCAAGGCAGGCCGCGGGGCGGGAGCCAACTCACGCTTCCTGACCAGCAACGGCTGCTCGGACAGGGAACCCGGTCGCTGTCCGTGCCGTCTGAGCGGCGGCGGCGGCGCGCTCGCGTTGCCGGCCTGCCCCGAGAGCGGGAGTCCCACGCGTGGATTGGTTCTGGTCAGGGTTGGCGATCGACCACGCCGGCCAGCGGCGGTGCTACCTCGACTGTGGGGTGACGCTGTGGAATGCGGGTCATCGGCACCTTCGAGTTCGACCGTCGGCCGGGACATTTCGCACTGGAACGTGGAGGATGCGGCGCACCAACCCGCTCCACCACATCCTGGACGCCGCAGACAGCGACAGTCCGGACCTGCTCGCCGTGGATCTCGCCGGAACGTCGCGGCGCCGTACCTTCACCGCGGCCTGGCGCAGCGGCCAATGGATCTGTGCGCCGAAGGACGCAATATGGACATAACTGATCTTTCCGTGCGCCGGCGGCGCTTCGAAACGTTCGTCGCTGAGGTCTACGAACCCCTTCAGCGATATCTACGGCGGCGCATCGACCCCGCCAGCGCCGATGACGTCCTCGGCGACACGCTGCTGGTGATGTGGCGGCGCGTGGACGACATCCCCGCAGAGGCGTCGCTCGCCTGGTGCTACGGCGTTGCCCGCGGTTGCCTGGCGAACAGGCGGCGGGGCGCCGATCGGCATCTCAAGCTTGTCCACCGCCTCGCAGGTGAACGCCAGCCGGCGCCAGCCAGTGATGACCCGGTCCTGGGCGAGGCGCTCGGCCGGCTGCCCGAGGGTGATCGCGAGGTGCTGCGGCTGTGGGCCTGGGAGGTGCTTCCTCCGCGCGAGATCGCCGTCGTCCTGGGCATCACCCCCAACGCCGCGAGCATTCGTCTCCACCGCGCGATGCAGAAGCTCAAGGCCGAGCTGCTCCGGCGAAAGGACAACGGCTCACCCGGACATCCACTGAAGCAACAGGGCGAGGAGGTAGCTCCATGACCAGCGACGATGATCTTCGGGCCCGGTTGTCGCGGGTCGACCCGCTGCCGACCTCGGTCCCTGTCGACCCGTCCACGAGCCCGAGGGTTCACGAGTTGTTGGAGCGCGTGATGCAGACCCAGATGCACGACCAGACCCGGACGAGCACCGGCACGCGTTGGCGAAAGCCCGCCCTCGTGGCCGCGGCGGCAGCGGCGGCCATCGCGCTCGGCGTTGGTGCAGTTGTCGCCGCGTCCGACGGCCCCGCCACCGCACCAAGGGCCAAGACGACGCTGGCACTCAAGGTCGCGGGCGGCGGCACCAGCCTGCAGTCGTGTGCACAGTTCAGCATCGCGGTCCTGCAGGGCTTCCAGATGGGGTTCGGCGGGACCGTCACGACGGTTCACCAGGGCATGGTCACCCTGACCGTTGACCACTGGTACAAGGGAGGGACCGCTGATGTCGTGACCCTGACGGCGACAGCGGACACGGTGTCGCTCGACGGCGTGGACTTCATCCCAGGTAGGCGCTACCTCGTGACCGCCTTCGACGGCACCGTCAACGGCTGCGGCTACACCGGCGAAGCCACGGCTGAGCTCGAAAGACTCTTCGCGGAGGCCTTCCCGAGCTAGGCCGATCTGGGCAACACGCCGTGCGAGACGCGCCGTGGGCACGACCCCCGCACCGATCATGGAGTTGTCAAGCTGCGAAGCCCGTACCCGGAGGCGACGGCATGAGCGACACGGCGGCGTTCGTGATCGTGCACGGCTGGGAGAACTGGCGGCCGGTGGGGCATTGGCAGCGCTGGCTCGCGGAGTCTCTACGGGAACGAGGCGAGCAGGTGTCCTACGAGCAACTGCCCGAGGCGGACCTGCCCGTCCTCGACCACTGGCTCACCGTCCTCGACAAGATTCTCGCGGAAGCCGGCGACCGCAATGTGACCGTCGTCGCGCACAGCCTCGGCGTTCTCCTATGGCTACACCACGCTGCGCGCGCGACCGGGACGGCCGTGGACCGCGTTCTTCTCGTCTCGCCTCCGGACCCGGCCGTCCTGGAGGACGCTCTGCCAGCACTGGACGCCGTCGTACTCCGTAGAGCCGGGCACATCACCCCACAGGATGGGTTTGGTCCGTGGCCGGCCATCCTGGACTGGTGTCTCGGCCGCACCGTCTCGTGGGACTACCCGGCATCGGAGTGATCGAGCATGTCGATGAAGCGGCCGTGCCAGCTGTGGTACCAGACCGCGCCCGAGGTGGCGTGGACGGACAGCATGCCGGCAACCCGGTCTCCGCGCAGCGTGTGCAGCGTGTAGTAGCCAGGGAACGCCTCGGCCTGGTCGGCGTGCTCGCCCGGGCGGTTGGCGCGCAGCCAGGCGTCGGCGATGCGGCGGGCCTGGTCCGGGCTGATGGTGGCGCCGACGCTGTAGCCGCCGCCGTGGCCACGACCGCGGTGCATGCCTTGGCCGGTGTTCCACATCATCGCCGGCCCCCACTCCAGGCCGACGGCGCCGCTCTGCGGGTCGATGAGCACCTCGGTGGCGCCGTTGCCCGCGGAGTCGACGAGCTCGGCGTAGAAGCCGTTGTCGAACCGCATGACCTCGCCGACGCCCAGCCCCCACTGCTCGGCGAACCGCTCGGCGGCGCGCTCGGCGTCGTCCAGGTCGCGTACCGGCCCGTCGACGGGCGCCACCGGCGCCACGATCCCGCTGGTCGGCCACGCCGTGGCGCCGCCAGCGGTCCATGCGATCGAGGCGAACAGGGTGGCCGTCGCGGCGACGAGCACAGCGAGTGGTAGCCACCGGAGGCGTAGCCAGCTCATGGTGACCCTGGCTCCCGGCCTGCCAGGCGGGCGCGTGACTGGGCGTAGGTGTCGGCGTCGATCTCGCCGAGCGCGAACCGGCGGTCGAGGATCTCCTGCGGGGTCTCCCGACGTGGCAGGTCGCGCCCGCCGTCGCTGGGACGCTGGATCAGCCTCATGACAGCCCAGACGATCACGGCGATCAGCGCGATCCACACCAGTGGCATCAGCATCATCCAGGCCCAGCCGGGCCCGTACCCATACATCATTGCGTTACCTCCGGCTATCTCTGCGTGGAAGGAGCGGGTCGTGTTCACCGTGGCCGCTGTGCCGGGAGCGTGCCAGGGGCGTTGGTCCCGGTCAGGTCGTTCCGGTGGCCACCGGTAGCCCGGCCAGGCGCCACTCCACCATCCCGTCGGCGAGCCGGCCCGCCGCGACACCCCGAGCGCGGAGCAGCCGGACCGCGTCGTGGGCGAGCACGCAGTAGGCGCCGCGGCAGTAGGCCACGACGGCCACCTCGGACGGTAGCTCCGCCAGGCGGGCGGCGAGGGTCTCCACCGGCACGGACACGGCCCCGGGAATGTGCCCCGCCTCGTACTCCTCGGTCGGGCGGACGTCGAGCACGACCACGCCGCCGGCGTTCGCCCGGGCCAGCAGCTCCTCCCGCGACACCTGCTCGACGCCGTCGTCGCCGCCCAGGTAGGCCAGCCGGGCCCGCTGGGTCTCCGCCCGGTGGGCGGCGGCGACCGCCCGTACCTGGGCCAGCAGGGTGGCCACGTCGTCGCCGGCCAGGGAGTAGAAGACGGTGGTGCCGGCCCGGCGCGTGCGGACCAGGCCGGCGTGGCGCAGGGTCTGCAGATGGGCCGAGCAACTCGTCACCCCGAGGCCGGCCGCCCTGGCGAGGCCGTCCACGCTGCGCTCACCCTGCGCGAGCAGGTCGAGCAGCTCCAGCCGCTTCGGGCTGGCCAGGGCCTTGCCCACGGCCGCGAACTGTTCCCACAGTGCGTCCTTCGCGCGCCGGTCACCCACGGTCTCCCCTTCTTCCAAAAGATTATGGAATAGTGTAGGAGCCTGGTGCGGTCGCCGCCACCGGACCCGCCCACCCACTCGGACGGCGCTGGGCGTGGGAGGACACCCGCAGGTGGCTATGCCGGGAGGGCGACGGCGGTTCCGGTCACGCCGATGCCGGCCTCAGGATCGAGTGGGACGTGCACCGTGAGCACGCTGGGCCGACCCATGTCCTCGCCCTGGAACACGGTGAGCGTGACCGGCGGGGCAACCAGCTCACGTTCGCGTAGGTAGCCACCGAGAGCAGCGGCCGCCGCACCCGTGGCGGGGTCCTCGATGACCCCACCAGGTGGGAACGGGTTGCGGGCGTGGAACACCTGCGTGGACTCCCGCCAGACCAGGTCAACGGTCGTCCAGTCGCGTTGTGCCATCAGGACACCCAGGGCGTCGAAGTCGTAGCTCAGGTCGGCCAACCGGCTCCGCGTGGCGGCGGCGAGAATGGGGTGCCGGGCGCCAGCGAAGGCCACCCGCGGCGGCAGCCCGGCATCGAGATCGCCCGGCGCCCAACCCAGCGCCGCGAGCAGCAGGGTCAGGTCGGTCGGCGGGAGCGGCTCGATTCGCGGGGTGACGCTGGTGAGCGTCGCGGTGGTGACGCCGTCATCGGCCGTCGTGGTGACGACGCGAACGAAGCCAGCCCGGGTGTCGAGGCCGAGCACGGCGGGGCCGAACCGGTCGGTGTGGGCCACGGCTGCGGCGATCGTCGCGTGTCCGCAGAACGGCACCTCGGCGAGGGGACTGAAGTACCGAACCGTGAACTGGTTCTCGCCCCGCGGCATGAGGAACGCCGTCTCGGAGTAGCCAACGTCCGCAGCCACCCGAAGCATCTGCGCGTCGTCGGCGCCGGTGGCATCCAGCACCACGCCCGCGGGGTTGCCACCGCGTGGGTCGGTCGTGAAGGCGGCGTACCGCAAGATCTCCATGAACCGATGCAACCTCGGTGGCTCCGAAGAGATTCCGCGATGCGTGGTGGACGTTGGGCCACCCCGGATGGCCCGGAAGATCGTGACCTTCTGCCCCTGCTTGCGCCCCCGTGGTGCCAGAGGATCAGGCTATGACACGTCGAGTGGTGATCCTGGGCGGCGGTACGGGCGGGACGCTGGTGGCCAACCGGCTGCGGCGGATGACCGACGAGGCGAGCGTTGACATCGTCGTCGTCGACCGTGACGACCGGCACATCTACCAGCCGGGCCTGCTGTTCGTCCCGTTCGGGACGACGCGGCCGGAGTCACTGGTCAGGCCCCGCTCAGCACAGCTCGCCAAGGGTGTGACCTACCGGCTGGACACCGTGGACCAGGTCGACCTGGACGCCAGGACGGTCGCGATGAGCAGCGGTGACCGGCTCGGGTACGACGTGCTCGTGATCGCCACCGGCGCCGAGCTGATGCCCGAGGAGACCGAGGGGCTCACCGGCCCGGGCTGGCTGAAGAACGTCTTCACCTTCTACTCCCTCGACGGCGCGAGCGCACTGGCCCGTGCGTTGGACAGCTTCGACGGTGGCCGGCTCGCGGTCAATGTCGTCGACATGCCGATCAAGTGCCCGGTCGCGCCGCTGGAGTTCGCCTTCCTCGCCGATGCGTACTTCCGCAGGCGCGGGATCCGCGACCGGGTGGAGCTCAGCCTGGTGACCCCGTTAGACGGAGCGTTCACCAAGCCGATCGCGTCGGCGACCCTCGGTGGGATGTTCGAGGAGCGCGGCATCAACCTCGTGACCGAGTACAACACCGGCGAGGTCGACAGCAGCGCGGGCCGGCTGGTCAGCTACGACGGCCGCGAGGAGGACTTCGATCTCGCCGTGGTCGTGCCGGTGCACGGTGGCTCGGCGTGGGTGGGCCGGTCAGACGGTCTCGGTGACCCGTTGAACTTCGTGCCGACCGACGAGCAGACCTTGCAGTCGATGGCGCGACCGGAGGTTTTCGTGCTCGGTGACGCCGCCGATGTGCGGGCCTCGAAGGCCGGCTCGGTGGCCCACTTCGAGGGCCACGTGCTCTGCGAGAACGTGCGCGCCCACCTCGCGGGTGAGGCGCCGTCGGCCCGTTACGACGGGCATGCCAACTGCTTCATCGAGACTGGCGCGGGGCGCGCCCTCCTGATCGACTTCAACTACGAGACCGAGCCGATGCCCGGTCGTTACCCCGGCCGGATCGGCCTGCCGCTGCTTGCCGAGTCCCGGACGAACCACGTCGCGAAGCGGCTGTTCGAGCAGTTCTACTGGCACGTCCTGCTGCCGGGGCGCGATGTTCCCGGGATCGGTGCCGACATGCCGATGGCGGGCAAGGTGCCGGCGCCGATGCCGGCGAGCAGCCTGGCTGGAAAGGAGCGCTGAAAGATGCCGACGATCATGGTCGACGGGCAGGAGATCGAGGTCGACGAGGGCGGGTTCTTCGTCCACCCCGACCAGTGGACCGAGGAGATGGCCCCGGAGCTGGCCCGTACGGCTGGTGTGGGAGAGCTCAACGAGGAGCACCGGCGGGTCATCAAGTTCATGCGCGAGGAGTACTTCGCGAAGGGCACCGGCCCGACCGTGCGTGCCCTGGGCCTGAGCTCCGGCGTGCCGGTCAAGCGGCTGTACGAGCTGTTCCCCAAGGGTCCGGCGAAGCTTGCCGCGAGGATCGCCGGCATTCCGAAGCCCCGAGGGTGCATCTGACCGCAGCGGAGCCGTATCGGGCGCACGACGTCAGGAAAGGAGGGGTCGGCCATGCCTGACCCCATCGAAAAGGTCTCCATCGTCATCTCCAAGGGTTCGCTGGACGGCGTCTACCCCGGCCTGATCATGGCGAACGGGGCTCGCGCCGAGGGCATCGACGTGAACCTGTTCTTCACGTTCTTCGGGCTCGACGCGATCCACAAGGCCCGGCACGAGCACATCAAGCTGGCCACCGTCGGCAACCCGGGGCTGCACCTGGCCACCTGGCTCGGCGGCGTGCCGGGGGTCTCCACGGTGATGACCCGGTACATGAACCACAAGATGGAGGCCCTGGACATCCCGTCGATCCCGGAGTTCGTCGAGATGATCGCCGACACGGGTGCCGGCCTGTACGCCTGCAAGGCGTCGGTCGACATGTTCGGGTTGACCGAGGGCGACTTCATCGAGCAGCTGAAGGACATCATCACCGTCGGCGAGTTCTACGAGATGGCCGCCGGCGGGCAGATCATCTTCACCTGACGGCGACACCTCGCCGCGCTCGCGGCAGTGCTCGCGGCCGGGCGGAGCGCACCGGTGGTCACAACCGCCGGGACAGCGCCCGCCCGGCCGCGACCACGGCGGGGGACAGCCGCTGTCCCGGACGCCGCCCCAGCCGCCCGATCGGGCCGGATACCGAGATGGCGGCCACCAGACCACCACCGTGGTCGAAGATCGGCGCGGAGACCGAGGCGACCCCGTCCTCCCGCTCGCCGACGCTGTACGCCCAGCCACGTCGGCGCACCTCCGCCACGGTGCGGGTGGTGAAGCGGGCGTGGGTGAGCAGGTTGGCCGCATCGGCCGGGTCGGCCCAGGCGATGAGGACCTGGGCCGCCGAACCGGCGGTCATCGGCAGCCGGGCGCCGACCGGCACGGTGTCCCGCAGCCCGTGCGCACGCTCCTCGGCGGCGACACAGATCCGCACATCGCGGTCCCGGCGGTAGAGCTGGGTGCTCTCCCCGGTCTCGTCACGCAGTCGGACCAGTACCGGCGTCGCCGTGGCCAGCAGCGTGTCCGGTGCCCCTCGGGCCAGCTCCGACAGGGCAGGACCGGGGCTCCACCGCCCCGAGTCGTCCCGGACGAGCAACCGGTGGATCTCCAGGGCCACCGCGAGCCGGTGCGCGGTCGCCCGCGGCAGTCCGGTCCGTTCCACGAGGTCGGCGAGGCTGCCCGGCTCGCTCGCCACGGCCACGAGTACCGACATGGCCTTGTCGAGCACGCCGATGCCGCTAGACTGTCCCATACTTCGATACTACTGTCTCAATCTGTGAGATGAGGCGTTATGGGCAAGACTCTTGCGGAGAAGGTCTGGCAGGCGCACGTGGTGCGCGAGGCCGCCGGTGAGCCCGATCTCCTGTACATCGATCTGCACCTCGTGCACGAGGTCACCAGCCCGCAGGCGTTCGACGGTCTGCGGGTTGCCAACCGCCCGGTACGGCGGCCGGACCTCACCCTCGCGACCGAGGATCACAACGTCCCGACCGAGCGGATCGACCTGCCGATCGCCGACCCGATCTCCCGCCTCCAGGTGGAGACGTTGCGGAAGAACTGCGCGGAGTTCGGCGTCCCGCTCTACCCGATGGGCGACGTCGAGCAGGGCATCGTGCATGTCGTCGGGCCGCAGCTGGGGCTGACTCAGCCCGGGATGACCGTGGTCTGCGGCGACTCGCACACCTCCACCCACGGCGCGTTCGGCGCGCTTGCCTTCGGCATCGGGACCAGCGAGGTGGAGCACGTGCTCGCGACGCAGACCCTGCCGCTGCACCGTCCCAGGACGATGGCGGTCACCGTCGAGGGAGAGCTGCCCGCCGGCGTGACGGCGAAGGACCTCATCCTCGCCATCATTGCCAGGATCGGTACCGGTGGCGGGCAGGGGTACGTCATCGAGTACCGCGGGTCGGCGATCCGGGCGCTGTCGATGGAGGCCCGGATGACCATCTGCAACATGTCCATCGAGGCCGGTGCCCGGGCCGGGATGATCGCGCCGGACGACACGACGTTGGGGTACCTCGCCGGCCGCCCGCACGCCCCCACCGGGGCGGAGTGGGATGCCGCCGTGGCGTACTGGCGAACGTTGCGCACCGACGATGACGCGACGTTCGACGTCGACGTCGAGTTGCCGGCCGCGACCCTGACGCCGTTCGTGACCTGGGGCACGAACCCCGGCCAGGGGGCGCCACTGGGTGGCGCGGTCCCGGATCCGACCTCGCTCGGCACCCCCGGCGAGCAGGTCGCCGCGGAGCAGGCCCTGGCCTACATGGATCTCACGCCAGGCACGCCGCTGCGGGACGTCCGGGTCGACACCGTCTTCCTCGGCTCCTGCACGAACGGGCGGATCGAGGACCTGCGGGCCGCCGCCGATGTACTGCGGGGCAGGCGGGTGGCCGGGTCGGTCCGGATGCTCGTCGTTCCGGGCTCCATGCGGGTCAAGGAGCAGGCCGAGCAGGAGGGACTCGATCGGGTGTTCGTGGCGGCGGGCGCCGAGTGGCGGTCCGCCGGCTGCTCGATGTGCCTGGGCATGAACCCCGACCAGCTGGCGCCGGGGGAACGGTCCGCCTCGACATCCAACCGCAATTTCGAGGGGCGCCAGGGTGCCGGCGGCCGTACCCACCTGGTGTCCCCGCTGGTGGCCGCGGCGACCGCGGTCGCCGGGCGGCTGGCCAGCCCCGCCGACCTGACCGCCCCGGTCACCGTCGGTCCCACCGAGCAGGAGAGCTGAGCGCCCGATGGAGAAGTTCACCACCCACACCGGCCGGGTGCTGCCGCTGTGCCGCAGCAACGTCGACACCGACCAGATCATCCCGGCCGCATATCTCAAGCGGATCAGCCGGACCGGCTTCGGGGACGGGTTGTTCGCGGCATGGCGGGCCGCCGACCCGGACTTCGTGCTGAACCGGCCCGCCCACAGCGGAGCGACCATCCTCGTCGCGGGAACCGACTTCGGTACCGGCTCATCCCGCGAGCATGCGGTGTGGGCACTCCAGGACTACGGGTTCCGGGTGGTGATCTCGCCCCGGTTCGCCGACATCTTCCGCGGCAACTCGCTGAAGTCCGGGCTGTTGACCGTGATCGCCTCCCAGCGGGTCGTGGACGACCTGTGGGCGCGGGTCGAGGCGGACCCCACTGTCCCGGTCACCGTGGACCTGGAACGCCGACAGCTCCGGTACGCCGACGTGGCCGTGGCTTTCGAGCTCGACGACTACACCCACTGGAGGCTGATGGAGGGCCTCGACGACGTCGACCTGACCCTCCGGCACAGTGCGAGCATCGCCGACTTCGAGACGGCGAGGCCGACGTGGCTGCCGACCACGGCCTGACCGCTGGCGGGCGGGTGAGCTGGGACCCGGCGTTGTATGGGGCGAACAACGCGCACCATCGCCGGCACGATGACGACTTCCTGGCCAGCCTGCCGCTGCCAGCTGCCGCTCGCGTCCTCGATCTCGGCTGCGGTGTCGGGGACTTCACGGTCCGGCTCGCCTCGGCCGTGCCCGAGGGGGAGGTCATCGGGGTCGACGCGGCCGCCGCACTCATCGCCGCGGCTCGGCGGGAGAGGGTCGACGCGGCCGTGCGCTTCGCGGTGTGCCGTGCGCAGGACGTGTCGGCCACCTTCCCGCCGGACCACTTTGACGTGGTGGTTTCCCGCGCCGTGCTGCACTGGATCACCGCCGAGGAGCAGGAGTCGGTGCTGGCAGGGGTATGGCAGGTGCTCCAGCCCGGTGGCCGCTTCCGGGCCGAGTTCGGTGGACGGGGGCAGCTCGGGGACCTTGTCAGCCTGCTCGATGAGGAGTCCGACCGGGTCGGTGGACCCGTCCGGCCGTGGTACTTCCCCACCGCCGAGGAGTATCGGGGCCTGCTGACCGCGGCCGGTTTCCGGATCGGCAGCAGTGGTTGGGTGCGGCTTGTGCGGCAGCGCCGCAGCTTTCCCGATCAGAGCGCGCTGACCGGCTTTCTCGTCAGTCAGGTCCTCGTCGCATACGAGATCGCGATGACCGCCGATCAGCTCCGGGAGTTCCGGGGCAGGGCAACCGGGCGCGCGATCCGGGAACTCCGCCGCGCCGATGGGAGCTTCGATCTGGACTTCGTCCGGCTCGACCTCATGGCGATCCGCCCGAACGCGGAAAACGCTTAGCCAGCGGCCCTGTTCGCACCCAAGGTGCGGTTTTTTCCGGCATCACATGGCGAGAAACCGCGCGACACAGGGCTCTTCTTGTCGTGCGGTCGTTGTGTCATTGCGAATTGGCGCCTACCGTTCGGCCGATCGACCACATGGTCGAAGACCGTCCTGGGAGGGACACGTGAACAAAGCCCAGCTGGTTGAGGCACTTTCCGAGCGCTTCGACGGGGACAAGAAGAGGGCGGCGCATGCGGTGGAAGGGGTCGTCGACACGATCCTTCGCACGGTCGCCAAGGGTGAGAAGGTTGTCATCACAGGTTTCGGTGTCTTCGAGAAGCGCGATCGCGCGGCGCGGATGGCCCGGAACCCCGCCACCGGGGAGCGGGTCCGCGTGAAGAAGACCTCCGTGCCGGCATTCCGAGCTGGCCAGGGATTCAGGGACGTGGTCAGTGGCGCGAAGAAGCTGCCGAGGCTGACTGCGGCGAAGGCCGCCACGACGCGAAGCACGGTCGCCCGGACCGCGCCGGTGAAGGCGACTGCGGTCGGCGCAGCCTCGGCCGCGAGCAGCAGGAGGACCGCCGCGAAGCCGTCCACGAAGCCGTCCACGAAGCCGTCCACCAAGGCTCCGGCCAAGGCGCCAGCCAGGGTGTCGGCGAGACCGGCGACGCGCCCCACCACCCGCTCTGCTCCGCGTGCGGGTGGTGGGGCAGCACCGCTCGTCACGACCAAGCCGACGGTAAGGGCTGCGGCACGGCCAGCGGCCGTTCCGTCAGTCAAGAAGGTCGACGTCAAGAAGGTCGCTGCCGCGAAGGTCGACGTCAAGAAGGCCGCTGCCACGAAGGTCGACATCAAGAAGGCCGCTGCCACGAAGGTCGACATCAAGAAGCAGTCGGCGAAGAAGTCCGAAGCCAAGAAGCCGGGGAGCAAGAAGAGGTAGTGCGCTGCGGGCGCCCGTGGGGCCGACGTCCTGACGGAGTCGGTCCCACGGACCCGTAGCGCGGATGCTGACCGAATGCCGGCCGGCGACGGAACGCTACGGTGCGAAGTCCCGGTAGTAGTCCGCGGCGATGAGCCGACCGCCCCGGAAGAACAGGGCCCATGTGCTGCCCTTGCGGGAGCGCAGTCCGCGGAGTGGAAGGCCATCCTGGTCGGCCAGGGAGGCCACAATGTCGGGCAGCGCGCCGCCCTGGGTGCACACCACCACCGGACCACCGGACGTGGTGGCGAGCTCCCGCACCAGGCGCGCTCCACCCGGCGGGTCCGCCGCATAGCCACGTTCGGACAGTGCCGGTTCGATCCGTACCGGCAGGCCAAGCTCGGCGGCCAGCGGTTCGACGGTCTGGATGCAGCGGACCGGATCGGCTGACCAGATCTGCCCCGGACCGAAGCAGCGGAGCACTCGGCGTAGCTGCTCAGACTGCTCCTGGCCCACCGGATCGAGTGGGCGCAGCAGGTCGTCCCCGGACCAGGAGGCGCGGCTGCCGGCCTTGGCGTGGCGCACCAGCAGCACCGCGCCATCATGGTGCAGCACCCGGTGATCGGTCGTCAGCCCCAGATCGTTGATCACACCGGCGTCCCGCGGGTAGGTGAGCAGATCCAGCGCGTCCACCGGGGGTAGCCAGACCAGGTCGTCGACCTCCTCGCTGGGCGTGAACGAGCCGCTGTGCGCGGACATCGTCCAGTACTGCACGGTCTTCGGGCCGGCGAGGCTGTGATAGGCGACCTCGGGCAACCGCTGGCCGACGACGGGCCGGTATCCGGTCTCCTCCGTGACCTCGCGGCAGGCGCCCGGCAGGGCATGCTCGCCGGCGGCGAGCTTGCCCTTGGGAAGCGACCAGTCGTCGTACCGCGACCGGTGAACGATCGCCAGCTCGGTCCGGCGGCCGTTGGTTCGCCACAGGAGGCCACCGGCCGCCCGGATCGGTGCCAGCTCCGTCATCTCGGCCGCCGACCCGCCGTACGGCGGGCGTCCCTGGTCACGGCGGGTCACCGTACCCGGTGTGCCGGCGCGCGAGGTCGATCTGGTAGTCGTGGACCGCCGGACCGGCACGGCGCAGCCACGAGCCGTCCGCCTGGAGCTCCCAGCAGGCTACGTCGTCGGCGGTCGCAAGGTCGAGGAGGTGCTGGAGCTGGCTGCGGGCGCCCTCGGACATGATCCGGACCAGCACCTCGACCCGGCGGTCGAGGTTGCGGTGCATCATGTCCGCGCTGCCCAGCCAGTACTCGGGCGTGCCGTCGCCGCCGAACTGGAACACCCGCGAGTGTTCCAGGAACCGGCCCACGACCGACCGGACCCTGATCCGGTCGGACAGCCCCGGTACGCCCGGCCGCAGCGCGCAGATCCCCCGCACGACGAGCTCGACGTCCACGCCGGCCTGCGAGGCCCGGTACAGGGCGTCGATCACGGACTCGTCGACCACTGAGTTGACCTTGATCCGTACCTGGGCCGGCCGGCCCTGCTTGGCCAGGTCGATCTCCCGATCGATCCGTTCGATGATCCCGCGGCGGATTCCCTGCGGCGCCACGAGCAGGGTCCGGTAGGACGTGTGGCGGGAGTACCCGGTGAGCACGTTGTAGAGATCGGTCAGGTCGGCACCGACATCCGGGTCGGCCGTGAGCAGGCCGAGGTCCTCATACCTCCGGGCGGTCTTCGGGTTGTAGTTCCCGGTCCCGATGTGGCAGTAGCGCCGCAGCGCGCTGCCCTCCTGGCGGACCACCAGCGCGGTCTTGCAGTGCGTTTTCAACCCCACCAGGCCGTAGACGACGTGGCAGCCGGCCCGCTCCAGGGTCTTGGCCCAGCCGATGTTCGCCTGCTCGTCGAAGCGGGCCTTGACCTCGACCAGCACCACGACCTGCTTGCCGGCCTCGGCGGCGTCGATGAGGGCGTCCACGATCGGGGAGTCCCCTGAGGTGCGGTAGAGGGTCAGCTTGATGGCCAGCACGTGCGGGTCCACCGCCGCCTGCTCGACGAAACGCTGCACGCTGGTGGCGAACGAGTCGTACGGATGGTGCACCAGCACATCATCGGCGCGGAGCGTGGCGAAGACGCTGCGTGGAGTCTCACCGTCCCGCAGCGCCGGGTGGGTCGCCGGCACGAACGGCTCGTCCTTGAGGTCCGGCCGGTCCACGGCGTAGAGCTGCCACAACGCGGAGAGATCCAGCAGGCCGGGTGCGTTGAGCACGTCGTTCGGCCTCATGTCCAGCTCGCGGATCAGCACGTCCAGGACCCTGGGTGCGATCGTGTCGGCCACCTCCAGCCGGACCGCCGGACCGAACCGGCGGCGCGCCAGCTCCCGCTCCAGGGCCTGTAACAGGTCCTCGTCCCGGTCCTCCTCGACGTCGAGGTCGGCGTTGCGGGTGACCCGGAAAACATGGTGGTCGACCATGTCCAGCCCCGGGAACAGGTGCGACAGGTGCGCCGCGATCAGATCCTCGATCGGGAGGAAGACGACGTCCGTGCTCGCACCGTCACTGTTCACCGCGACGAACCGGGGCACGTTGTTGGGCACCTTGACCCGGGCGAACCGCTCCGCCTTGCTGTCCGGGTCCCGGACCACCACGGCCAGGTTGAGCGCGAGCGCGCTGATGTAGGGGAACGGGTGCGCCGGGTCGACCGCGAGCGGTGTGAGGACGGGGAACACCTGGTCCGTGAAGTAGCGGTGCAACCGGTCCTGCTCCGCGATGGCGAGGGTGTCCCAGTGGACGATCCGGATCCCTTGCTTGTCCAGCTTGGGAAGCACGTCGTTGAGGAAGCACGCGGCCTGCCGCTGGACCAGCTCCTGGGTGCGCTCCGCGATCCCGGCCAGCTGTTCCCGCACCGACCTGCCGTCCGGTGACCGGACCGAGAGCCCGGTGCTCTGGCGGCGCTTCAGGCCGGCCACCCGCACCATGTAGAACTCGTCGAGGTTCGAGGCGAAGATGGCGAGGAACTTCACGCGCTCCAGCAGCGGCAGCCCGTCGTCCTCGGCGAGCGCGAGCACCCGGGCGTTGAACTCCAACCAGGACAGCTCCCGGTTGAGGAAGCGATCCTCCGGTAGCCGGTCGCCACCGAGGTCGGGCTCGGCCGCCGCCCCTCCTGGCACCGCAGCCCCTCCCGGCACCGCCGCGCGACCAGCCTTGGCCCTCGTAGGAGGGGCGTCGGGGTCCGGAGGACCGGCGAGGTGCCTGCTCTTCATTCTCCTATGATCCCCCGTACAGGTGAATGGCGGGGGATCCAGGTCTAGGGCAACGTGTGGATCGTGAGCCGGACCACGTCCGCGCCGTCGAACTCCAACCTGACCCGCTGCCCGAACCGCAGCAGCCGCAGCCCGCCGGCGGCGAAGGCCGCGCCACCGAAGGGTACGGCTCGACCGTCGTCGAGGAGCACCGAACCGGCACCGGAATCCAGGTCGAACTCGTTGACGGTGCCCTGCACGGACCGGACGTGGGTGGGGGACGGACCGTCGGGACCGAGTCCGGTCGTGGGGGTTGGTGGGGTCGTTCCAGCAAGTGGTGTTGGTGGAGCGGCCGAACCGGCCGGCCGGCCGGAGACCCGCCATTGCCGGGCGGGGCGCCACGCCAGCAGGAGCAGCAACAGCGCCACAGCCAGCACCAGGAGGACAGTGCGCACGCCGCAAGGATAGGCGACCGGTGGCTGCTCCGGGCACCGCCGCGGGCCCGCCACCGGATGATGATCGTCACCCGGTGGCGGGCCGCCAGCCCAGCCGTCTAGTGCTGGCCGTAGTACTTCTTCGCGCCGTCGTGCAGCAGGACCTCGCCGGTCAGCTGCGCGGTGCTGAGGTCCAGGTTGTTGGCCTCCTTGTGCGTGGCGACGAGGTCAGCCTTGTAGTCGAAGAGCAGCTTGGTCAGCCGGTAGGCCAGGTCGTTGCTCATCGTGTCCCGGACCAGGATCAGGTTCGGCACCACGATCGTTGGGATGTCGGCGCTGGTGCCGTAGGTCCCCTTGGGGATCGTGCCGGCCTGGTACAGCGTCGTGTACTGGCTCTGCATCTTGGCCAGGTAGGGCGACAGGTCGAGGATCTTCACCTTCCCCTTGGCCGTGCCGAAGAGCTCCTTGATGCCGGCGGTGGGCAGGCCACCCGACCAGAACAGGGCCTGGATCTTGCCCTTCGCGATCGCGTCGGTCGACTCGGGCAACGAGAGCCGCTGCTGCGTGACGTCCGTGTCCAGGTTCAGACCGGAGACGGCGAGCAGGCGCCTCGCGATCGCCTGGATCGTGCCGGCGCCCGGTGACCCGGTGCCGACGACCTTGCCCTTGAGATCCTCGATCCGGTCGATCCCGGCGTCGGTTCGGACCACGACGTGGGTGTAGTTGTTGTAGACGCGGGCGATCGCCCGGATCGGCTGCGGCGAGGTGAACGGCGCCGTTCCACGTACCGCGTCCGTGGCGGTGTCGACGGGGGACAGCCCGATGTCGCTCTGCCCGTTGGCGATGCGCTGGATGTTCTCCACCGAGCCGCCCGTGGCCTCGGCGGTTGCCCGGTATCCGTCGAGGTGCGCGTTGATGATCTGGGCGAAGCCGCCACCCATCACGTAGTAGACGCCCGTGGTGTTGCCGGTGGCGATCGACAGGCGTCCGGTCGCCGCCTCGCTGGCGTTCGAGCGTTGTCCACCGCAGCCGGCGAGCGCGAGCGCACCGACGAGAAATCCAACATAAGTCCGGACAAATCGTCCGTGCATACTGTGTGTTCCTTTCGGGAGGTGAAGAGGGGGTGGCGGCGGGTGCGCCGCGGGCCGGGTCGGCCGGGAGGTCTTGTGCGGGTCACGGCGTTCGCCGCGCCGGTTCATGATCACGCGGCGGGGTGACGCTCGGCGCATAGCCGGCATCGAGCGCCACCCGGCCGACATCTCGCACGGGGGAGATGATAGGCCAAGAGCGGAAATCAGCGCGATTGCACGTTCTGGTGAATTTACCCGGTGTCGGCGCCGGTGCGGTGCGGTTGGCGCGGTGTGGTTGGCGCGCCTAGTCGGGTAGCCCGACCCAGGCGGCGAACCCCCGGAGCGACTGGGTGGACCGGCGTTCCGCCCGCGCGAGAGCTTGCAGGGTGTCCCGGACCATCGGGTGGTAGCGGGTCTGTTGGGGGGCCAACGACCGCGCCTGCTGCAGGCATCTCAGCGCCCCGCGCCGGTCTCCGTGCCAGAGGTAGCCCCGGGCCAGGTCGATGTAGTGGTGGCTGGAGCGCTCGGCGGGGAGGTTGCCGGGGAGGTTGACCCGCTGCGCCCGCCGTACCGCCTCGGTGCCATCACCGAGCTCGACGGCCACGGCGACCTCGTGGATGCCGACGTTCGACGGTCCGAACGCGAGCTGGTAGTAGTTGTTGTCCGGGACCTGGCTGGCCGCGCGGTCGGCCTCACCGATGTGCGCCCAGGCCCGGGGTGCGTCGCCGGCCCGCGCCGCGACGATGGCCTGCTTGAGATGCAGGCTCCCGTAGACCGACCAGGTGCGTGCGTCGGCGTGCGGCAGTAACGGTTCCAGCCGATCATGGGCCGTCGTGAGCAGCGCGCGGGCCTCGGCATACCCACCGGTGGCGAGGAACGAGCTGGCGCGCAGCCAGGTCGCGGCGCCCTCCAGGAGCTGGTCGCCGGCCTGCTGGGCGGCCCAGCAGACCCGCTCGATTGCCAACGTTGACAGGTCGCTGTAGCCAAGCTTGTAGGCGACCGCGTCGGCGGCACTGTATGCCTCGGCAAGCAGCGCGTAGGCCCGGCTCCGGCGCCGGCCCGTGCTGTGCTCCGCAGCCCGGGAGAGCTGCGTGATCAGCTCCGGCACGACCTCGCCGAGCTCCGCGTAGCGTGCGGCCTGCCGCAGCGCCGAGGCGGCGTGCACCGCACCGGCGAGCTCCTGGACCGGTAGCGGCGGATCGGTGTCGGTGTCGACCGTCGGAACGCCGTGCGCCAGCAGCACGCGGCGGATCTCCGGGATCGTCGCGTGCACCCGGTCCTCGCGGGCGGTACTGCCCCGATAGGGCTGGCCGGTGAGCTCGGCCAGGTCGACCCGGAGCGCGCGCGCCACGGCGGCGAGGAACGCCGGCGTGGCCGGCACGTGACCGGACTCGACCTTCGTCAGCAGGCTGTACGAGACATGGGCAATGTCGGCCAGCCGGCGTTGGGTCAGGCCCCGCAGCTTCCGCGATGCGGATACCCGGGCACCGATGCTGTCCTCGTCAAGCATGCGATCCCTCCCGGTCACAAGACCGCTCCGTTACCCATCCAACGCGGGGCCACCGGGCCCGTGACGCTGTTTCAAGAAACCTGCAACTTCGCGTCCCTCCCGCGGGTGAATTCTGATCCCTGGGTGACGCAACGCGATAGCGACGTGACCCATGGTGATGAGAGGAGATGGGTGACATGCAGTGGCTCTCCAGCCAGCTGGATCGGCTCCGGGACGGGGCGCGTGACTACGGCGAGCGCGGCTGGCGGATCGCTCCAGCGCACTACGTGTGCGCGCCCGGGCGACATCGTCGCGCCGGGCGGCACCGGCCACCCGGCGAGGTGTGCTCGTGCCGGGACACCCGGTGTACCCGGCCCGGCGCGCATCCGCTGAGCCCGACCTGGGCGGCCGACGCCACCTACGACCCCTCGCTGATCGCGCACCTGTGGTACGGCCCGCAGCCGTGGAACGTCCTGCTGCCGACCGGCGATCTCTTCGATGTCTGGCAGGCGCCGCTGGACGTCGCCAGCCGAGCTCTCGACGAGCTGCGCGCCGCGCGGCGCGCGATCGGCCCGGTCGCGTACACGCCGCTCGGCGAGTGGATGCTGTTCACCCGGGCGCGCCTCGGCGCTCCGCCGCTGCGGCTACCGGACGGCCTACCCCTCACCTACCACGGCCCCGGCAGCTACGTGCTGGCGCCGCCGTCTCAGCTCGCCGGCGCGTCGATCCGCTGGTGGCGGCCGCCAAGTCCGATCGCACCACGGCTGCCGCGCTGGGAGCCGATCGTGGAGGCGCTTCAGCGGGCGGCGCGATCGCGCCACGTCCCCGAGGCGCACGACATCGTCCCCGTGCCGCGGGCCGGTTGACCGACCCGCGCTGATCTCCGGTACGGCACGCCGATCCGTCCCGGTGCCGCGGCGGCACGTCGGCTACTCGCTCCGCCGGCGTGCCGTCGCCTTCACCTGACCGCCTGCCGTCGCCTTCGCCGTCGCCTGACCAGCCGGCACCTACCGCGCCCACCGGCCGGCGAGGGCAGCCTCGGTGGCCGGGCCGACCCCGAGCTCCCGCGCGTGCGCGAGATCCTCGGCGGTGTCCACATCCCGCCGCAGCGATCGCCATGGGCCGGTCAGCTCGGTCGCGCCCGAGGCCAGGTGCGCCCATCGTGACCTGGGGCCGAAGCGCGGGTCCAGCGACGTACCCGGGCTGGCCGCCAGGAGTGTCGTGCCGGTGCCGGTGGCGTCAGCCACGAACGACCGCCGGTGCCGGCCGGCCTCGGCCAGCGCGTCGGCCAGATCCTCCGGGCGCAGCGCGGGGAGGTCCGCCGACAGCCCGCACACCCCGGTGGCGGTCCCGGCGAGCCCGGCGGTCCCGGTGGCGGCCTGGTCGGCACCGAAAGCGAGCGCCGCGTTCAGCCCCTGTCCCGGCAGGTCGGGTACGACGTGCGCACCCAGCTCGCGAAGGGGGAGCCTGGCCCGCTCGTCATCGGTGACCACCACCAGCCGTACGACGCCAGGGCAGGCCAGCGCGGCCCGGGCGGTGTCCAGGGCCAGGGCGAGGGCGAGGGCCTGATGGTCCTCTGGCGACCCGGTGGCGTCCCGCAGCCGGGTCTTGGCCCGCTCCAGCCGCTTCACCGGCAGCACCACGGCCCAGCGCACTCCCGGTGCCTTCCGGGCGTGCGGCGGGCCGGGTGTCGGGAAGTGGGACATCGGTCTGCCATCCTCTCAGGCAGACTGACGGCAGCGGCGGGGAACAGTCTGGCTGGGCGGCCGGCGCCGGAGGCGGAGAAGGGTGGGCGATGGAGCGTCGCAAGCATCCCAAGCTGGAATTCTGGGTGCGGGTCGCCTGGGCGGTGATCGTGCCGCTCACCAGCGCGTTGTTCCGTCGCCGGTACCGCGGCACCAGCAACGTCCCCGCCTCCGGGCCGGTGATCATCGCCCTCAACCATGTCTCGTACGTCGACCCGCTGCTCACCGCCCGCTGGGTCTACGACGTCGGCCGGGTGCCGCGCTTCCTCGCCAAGAGCGGGCTGTTCACGGCCTTCCTCGTCGGCCCGGTGCTGCGTGGCGCCAGGCAGATCCCGGTGTACCGGGGATCCGCCGAGGCCGGGGAGTCGGTCCAGGCGTCGGTCGAGGCGCTGCGGGCCGGGGAGTGCGTGGTGTTCTACCCCGAGGGCACCGTGACCCGCGACCCGGACTGGTGGCCGATGCTCGCCAAGACGGGGGTGGCGCGGGTGGCGCTGGCCAGCGGGGCGCCGGTCATCCCGGTGGCCCAGTGGGGCGCGCAGAACTCGGTGAACTGGTACGCCCGCAGGTTCCGGCCGGTCCCGCGCAAGGACGTGACCCTTTCCGCGGGTCCGCCGGTCGACCTTGCCAACTTCGCCGGCGCCGAGCCCACCGCCGCCGTGCTGCGCGAGGTCACCGACACGATCATGGCTGCCGTGCGGGACCAGCTCGCCGACATCCGGCGGGAGATGCCGCCCGAGCAGTTCTACCGCCGGCCCGCGGCCAGGCGGACCCCCGGCGAGGGCCCGGCATGACTCTCGCCGCGGTGCTCGGAGCGGGATCGTGGGGCACCGCGTTCGGCAAGGTCCTGGCCGACGCTGGCTGCGACGTGGCGCTGTGGGCCCGCCGGGCCGAGGTCGCCGGGGCGATCCAGACGACCCGCCGGAACGCCGACTACCTTCCCGGCATCCCGCTGCCCCGCAGGCTGCGGGCCACCAGCGACGTCGGCGACGCGCTGGCCGGAGCCGACCTCGTCGTGCTTGCCGTCCCGGCGCAGACCCTGCGGGCCAACCTCGCCGGCTGGGCCGCGTCGATCCCACCCGACGTCTCGCTGGTCAGCCTGGCGAAGGGGGTGGAGCTGGGCACCTGCAAGCGGATGAGCGAGGTGATCTGCGAGGTGGCGGCGGTGCCCCGGGAGCGGGTGTGCGTGCTCACCGGGCCCAACATCTCCCGCGAGATCGCCGAGGAGCAGCCGGCCGCCACCGTCGTCGCCTGCCCGGACCATGACCGGGCGGTCGCGGTGCAGGCGGCATGCGCGGCGCCGTACTTCCGCCCCTACACCAACACCGACGTGGTCGGCTGCGAGCTTGGCGGCGCGGTGAAGAACGTGATCGCGCTGGCCTGCGGGATCGCGCAGGGCATGGGGATGGGGGTCAACACCCTCGCCACGATCATCACCCGGGGGCTTGCCGAGACCACCCGGCTGGGGGTCGCGCTCGGTGCCGAGCCGATGACCTTCGCCGGACTGGCCGGCGTCGGGGACCTGATCGCCACCTGCACCTCGCCGCTGTCGCGCAACCGGACGTTCGGCGAGCGGCTCGGCCGGGGCGAGAGCGTCGCGGAGATCACCTCGGCCACCCGGCAGGTCGCCGAGGGCGTGAAGAGCTGCCTGTCGGTGCTGGATCTCGCCCAGCGCACCGGGGTGGAGATGCCGATCACCGAGCAGGTCGTGCGGGTGGTCCACCACGGGGAGGCCCCCGCCGACATGGTGAAGGAACTGATGACGAGGGAGACGAAGCCGGAGTGACGCAGCGACCTGGACCGACCGGCGGCGAGCACACCCGCGCCGTGCACACCCCACCGCCGCCGGTGTTCGCGCAGGCGCCGATGGGCTTACCGATCTACCGGACCGCGGCGTTCGCGTTCGACTCGGCCGAGGAGTACGAGGAGGTCCTCGCCGGCCGGGCGCCCGGCTTCACCTACAGCCGGATCGACAACCCGACGGCGGCGACGTTCGCCGGTGGCGTGGCGTGGCTGGAGGGCGCGGGCGCGCCCGGTGAGGTGGTCGGCGAGGCATTCGCCTCCGGGATGGCCGCGATCTCCGCGGTGATGATGGGGCACCTGTCCGCCGGTGATCATGTGCTGTGCGCCAGCGAGGTGTACGGCGGGACGTGGTCGCTGCTGTCCGGCGTGCTGTCCCGGTTCGGTGTGGCGACCACGTTCGCCGACCTGTCCGACCCGGCCGGCGCGCGGGCCGGGCTGACCGACCGGACCCGGCTGGTGTGGGCGGAGACCCTGGCCAACCCCTCACTGAGCGTGGCGGACCTGTCGGGGCTGGCGGGGGTCGCGCACGCGGCCGGCGCGCTGCTCGCGGTCGACTCGACGTTCGCCTCCCCGGTGATCTGCCGCCCGCTGGAGCACGGCGCGGACCTCGTCGTGCACTCCGCCACGAAGTACCTCGGCGGTCACTCCGACGTCACCGGCGGGGTCGTCGTCGGCCGCCCCGACCTGCTCGCCCCGGTCCGGCACATGCGGGTGGAGCTGGGCGGCTCGCTCGCGCCCGACGAGGCGTTCCTGCTGCACCGCGGGCTGGCCACGCTGCCGCTGCGGATGGCCCGGCACTCCGCCTCCGCCCAGGCGCTGGCCGAGGCGATGCTCGCCCACCCGGCGGTGACCGCCGTGCACTATCCGGGGCTGCCCGGTCACCGGGACCACCAGCGCGCGATGGCGCTGTTCGACTCCGGCCGGTGCGGTGGCGTGCTGTCCGTCGACATCGCCGGCGATCGTGCAGCCGGCCGGGCGTTCTGCGACCGGCTGCGGATCGGGCGCAACGCGACCTCGCTGGCCGGCACCCACACCAAGGTCAGCCATGTGGCCTCCACCACACACCGGCAGCTCGACGACGCCGCGTTGCGTGCGGCCGGTATCGGCCCGGCGACGGTTCGTGTCTCGGTGGGGCTGGAGGACGTCGAGGACCTCATCGCCGACTGCCGCCAGGCGCTGGACTCCCTGCGGTGAGCCCCCAACGGTCGGCGTTCCGGGGGTAAGGTGCGTGCTCGTGGCGCAGCCGGGCAAGCAGCGGATCAGGGTGGCGGTCGTCTTCGGCGGCCGCAGCACCGAGCACGCGATCTCCTGCGTGTCCGCCGGTAGCGTGCTCGCCGCGCTGGATCGGGACCGGTACGAGGTGGTGCCGGTCGGCATCACCCTGGACGGCCGGTGGGTGCTGGCCGGCGCCGACCCGGCGGCGCTGACCATCCGGGACCGGGAGCTGCCCAGCGTCGAGCGGTCCGCCCCGGGGGCGACGTCGATCGTGCTCCCCGGCGATCCGACGGCCGGCGGGCTGCGGGTGCTCGGCGCCGGTACGGCGCCCGCCGAGCTCGGCGATGTCGACGTTGTCTTTCCGGTGCTGCACGGCGCCTACGGTGAGGACGGCACCATCCAGGGGCTGCTGGAGCTCGCCGGCGTGCCGTACGTCGGCGCGGGTGTGCTGGGCAGCGCCGTGGCGATGGACAAGGAGTTCACCAAGAAGCTGCTGGCCGCCGAGGGGCTGCCGGTCGCCGACTGTGTCGTCCTGCGTCCTGGGCAGGAGCTCTCGCCCGCCGACGTCGAGCGGTTGGGCCTGCCGGTGTTCGTCAAGCCGGCCCGGGCGGGCTCCAGCATCGGCATCACCAAGGTCAAGGACGCCGCGGAGCTGCCCGAGGCGATCGCGCACGCCCGCGAGGTGGACCCGAAGGTGCTCATCGAGGCCGCGGTGATCGGCCGCGAGGTGGAGTGCGGCGTGCTGGAGAGCCTCACCGGGGGTACGCCGGAGACCAGCGTGCCGGCGGAGATCCGGGTGGTCGCCGGGCACGACTGGTACGACTTCGAGGCGAAGTATCTCGACGACGTGTGCGAGTTCGACCTGCCGGCCCGGTTGCCGGAGGTGGTCACCACCCGCTTGCGGGAGATGGCGGCGCGGGCGTTCACCGCGCTGGACCTGGCCGGCCTGGCCCGGGTTGACTTCTTCGTCGGCGATGACGGCACGCTCACCATCAACGAGGTGAACACCATGCCGGGGTTCACCCCGATCTCGATGTTCCCCCGGATGTGGGCCGCCACCGGTCTGGACTACCCGGCGCTGGTGGACCGGCTGGTGCGGCTCGCCCTGCGCCGCGGTACCGGCCTGCGCTGAGGCCGGGGACCTCAGCTCCAGCCACGCCAGAACGGCGTGCGGTCGTCCCCGGTGATGATCTCGGTACGCTCCGCGCCGGTGTTGCCTTGCGGTACGCCGAGGCCATCCGCGATCCGCAGCAGCACGTCGTAGGACTGCACCCGGCGACCGTGAATGATGCCCCAGACCTCTGGTTGGGACTGCCCGGTCAGGGTGCCGATTGTGTTCTGGCTGTGGCCCAGGCGTTGGAGCGGCCGGTAGACGCGACCGATGTCACGGATGGCGAGGGCCGCCTGCATGTCGGGACGGTCCCACACCTCGTCGGCAACGTGGTGGGTCCGTTCGTGTCCTGCGAGCGTCATCACCGGAGCCTCGCGGCTCCATGTCGAGCTTGACCAGCACCAACCCGGCAGGCGGCTACGGTGATGCAGAAGTCGCATAGGACGCGCCCATTGCGCCACCGGCGACTAGCCTGTGCCGGAACCAGGACTTGGCCCGGGGCGATCGGGGAGGTGTGGCAGGTGTCGTGGGCGGCGGGGCGGCATGGTCGATCTGGGAGGCGGCCCAAGCCGGGAAAGTCGGTGACGTGGTCAGGATCGGTCGGCGCCGGCTGGGGCTCACGCAGCGGGAGCTGAGCGCGCGTTGCAACGTTAGCCAGTCGACCATTTCCCGCATCGAGCGGTCCAATGAGGCATTCCGCGTAACCGGTTGTGACTGTGTGTGATTGTTGGGGTGGTGGTGCGACACGCCGGGGCGGGTGCGACAAAAGACGCGGAACCCCCGGTATGAAGGTGGTCCTACGAAAGATCATCTTCACCGGGAG
>JACQDL010000031.1 GCA_016201065.1 Actinomycetota bacterium | reverse complement strand
CAGGCGAGCCACCCCCACGCCGGGGTGGCTCACCACCCGAGCAGCCCGGCCCAACCCCGACAAGCCCAGTGGCTCACCCCACCCGAGACCGGCGGCTCAGCCCGGACGAGAACAATGGCTCAAAACCCGGCAAGTAAGCAGTTGCTGGTGTACCTGGTCGTGCACCGCAACGGTGCCTCCCTGGACGACATCATGGAGGCCATCTGGGGGGACGCCACCGCGCGCCGCGCCGCCGAACGCCTGTCGACCTGCGTGGCCAACCTCCGCCACGTCCTACGCACCGCCACCAACCCACCCCCATCCGCCACGAACGCGAACGGTGAGGGTTCCACCCGCACCCGGGCGGAACCGGTGGTGAACACCGGCGGCCACTACCACCTCAACCCACAACTGGTGGACGTGGACTGGTGGCAGGTCTTGGACGAGTACACCCAGGTCGCCACCGCCACCGATGACGCCACCCGGTTGACGCACCTCAACGCCGCGATCACCCACGTCGGTGGGGGTTTGGCCGAAGGCGCCGACTACGACTGGATCGACACCGACCGGGAACACACCCGCCGTCGCCTGGTCAAGATCTACGCCCAGGCGGCGCAACTGCTCACCGACACCAACCCGCGGCAGGCCCACACCCACAGCGAGACCGCCTGCGGGTTGGACCCCCTGTCAGAGGAACTCGCCCGCAGGGCCATG
Source organism: Actinomycetota bacterium (assembly GCA_016201065.1). Lineage (GTDB taxonomy): Bacteria > Actinomycetota > Actinomycetes > Mycobacteriales > JACQDL01 > JACQDL01. The sequence goes on along the minus strand of JACQDL010000031.1, from coordinate 205,886 downwards.
CACACCGCCGCCCGCCTGGGTGACGCCGACGCGATCCGCACCCGACTCGCCACCTTGCGGCGGGAACTCGACGAGGCCGGCATCGACCTCGACCCGGACACCACGCACCTGGCCACGACCCTCCTGCGAGACCTGGCCACCCCATGACCCACCCGACCCCGATTGCCTTTGCTGCCGTCGCGGTGGTCGTGGGTGGGATCACCGCCGGGTGGGTCCGTGCCCAGGTGTTCATCCACAGCGTGGACCCCCACCAGGCGTGGCGGACCACCTGCCCGCACTGCACGCTGCCACTGATCACCAGCCACCACGCCCGCGCGTGGCTACCGCACGCACGCTGCCCGCACTGCCGGCGCCAGATCGGACCCCCCACCGGTGTCGTCGAAGCCACCATGATCCTCACCATGGCGGCGTTGGCGTGGACGGTCACCGACCCGCTGCTCCTGGCCACGTTACTGGTGTTCACCACCACCGGCGTGGCGTTGGTGTTCACCGATCTCGCCGTACACAGGCTCCCCGACCGGCTCACCCTGCCGATGTTCGCCGTCACCGCGACCCTGCTGACCACCGACGTCGTCACCCACCACCACCCGGGCGCCGGTGTCACCGCCCTGGCCGGCGCGGTGGGCACCTCCGGGTTCTACCTCCTGCTCACCCTCACCGCCGGCGGTGGCGGCGGTGATGTGAAGCTGGCCCTGAGCACCGGCCTGATGCTCGGCTGGCACGGCTACCTGGCCATCGTCGCGGGCCTGGTGCTGGGCTTCGCGCTCACCGCCATCGGTGCAACGTGGCGATTGCTCACCGGTCGTCTCAGCCGGGGTGAGGACATCGCCCACGCCCCGGGTATGGTCACCGCCACCCTCGCGGTAGCCCTGACCGCCGGCTATGCGAGCCGATGATCCCACTTCGTTGGTGCTCTGCCGGTTCACGTCTGGGTGCGAATCGACGGACCAGATCGACGGTGCTGCGTGGGTGATCGGTCAAGGTTTGCGGCCGGCGCCGACGATGTTCGTGTCAAAGCCGCTGGTGCTGTCGGTGGCCGGCCGCCACCGATGGGCGGGAACCAGGCCGGGGTCGAGCAGGTCCCATCCGTCGAAGAATGCCCGCACCCGCTCAAGGGGACGAAATGTCGCCCCCGGCGCGGTCGATTGCCGATAGATGTCGATGATCCCGTCATATGCCTCGTCGGCGAGTACACCGGTCACGCTGTGGCTGATCACGAGGTGGCTACCGGGGGCGACGGCGCCGCGGATGGTCGCCATGATCCCGGCGGGGTCTGCCTCGTCGGGCAGGAAGGGCAGCACCGAGGCCAGAAGCACCCCGACCGGCTGTGTGAAGTCAATCAGGCGGCGGGTGCGGGGGTGGTGCAGGATCGAGTCGATGTCGCGCAGGTCCTCGGTGAGGATCGTGACCGTCTCCTCCAACCCGAGCAGCAAACTGCTGGCGTGGACGGCGACCAGTGGGTCGTTGTCGACGTAGACGACGTGAATGTCGGGGTCGATTTCCTGGGCGATCTCGTGCACGTTGCCGACGGTCGGCAGCCCGCTGCCGATGTCCAGGAACTGTGTGATCCCGACCTCCCTAGCGAGGTAGGTCACCGCCCGCCGGAGGAACTGCCGGTTCTCCCACGCGAACACCGGCACGTCCGGCACGAGCTTACGGACCTCCGCCGCGGCGGCCCGGTCCACGGCGAAGTTATTCTCACCACCCAGAAAATAGTCGTACATCCGGGCCGGGCTGGGCCTGCCGAGCAGTATTTCCGGGGTCTAGTCGTCGGTCGCTGCCGGCGCTCCGTTTCCGTGGGGTGTGTCATGGTGGGTGACATGGTGCTGGGTCGTGCCGAAGCGAAACCAAGAGCCGCCTGGATCGTACCGAATTGACGGGTCCGGCGCCGAGTCGTGAAATAGCCCAAACCGGGCGTCGCGCTGGTGCGCCACCCGTGCGGGGGCGCCACGGACCAACCGGGACGGTCCATGCGGCACCTGCCCGCCGACGCTCTCGGTGATGGGCGGTGAACGGGGTCCGCCGGCAGTTTGGCGTCGTGACCGATGAGGTGGAGTGGAGCGGGAACTCCCCGGCGAGAGCGGGGGCGCGGGCGAACAGCGGCACGGCCGTGGCCGCACCACGGTGTCCCATCGGGTGGCGTCATGACGAGGGTTCCCGCCACATCGGTCACATCGCCGGGGTGGCCGCGCCGGGTAGCCGGATCGGGGTGCCGAGCGGGTGGGGGTCTGTCCTGTGCCAGTTGCCGAGGTGGTGGGTGAGATAGATGGGAAGGCAGTGGGGCAGCTGCACCCGTACGATGGTTTCGCTCATCGGCTCGCTCGGGGTGGACTTCGATCCTGATGGCGGAGCGAAGGCCCGGTTAGCCGCAGCACAGGCATAGAGGTAGGGGCCAGGATCGTGCGCGGCGAGCACGTCGGGCTGGCGGCGGATCTCGTCTGCGGGGAACCGAAGTGACTGGCCAGTGGCGTCGAGGCGGTCCACCTCGACCCAGCGATCGGGGTCACGCTCGTTGGGTGGGGCGTGCCGGAACTGCACGGCGGGCACTTGGTGTTCGGTGAGGATGTGAACGGCGGAGTACCCCTCGTTCGGCACGTCTCGCATGACCTGAGGCCAACGCTCCGCCTGTTCATTGAGTACCTCGTCGCGGATGTTGCGGTGCCTTGCGGCGATGCGCTCGCGGCACCGATCTGCGGGGATGTCGAACAGGACGGCGACCGCGGGTACGCCGTGCTCGTGGGCTGCGTCCAGCAGGTCCGCGCGGCGTTCGTGCCGAATATTGGTGGCGTCGATTGCGGTGGTGACCTGGTTGAGCAGGCGCCTGCGCAGGGTCTGGGTCAGGTGTTCCAGCGCTGCGGCGGTGTTCGATTGGCTGGCCGGATCGTTGCACAGGCGGGCGCGGAATTCATCGCTGGACAGGATTTCCACTGGGGCGAAGTGCCGTCGGGCGAATGTGCTCTTCCCGCTGCCCTGCAGGCCGATGAGGACGACCAACGCCGGGTTCGGCAGGTTGATGACGATCGGGCCGCTAGTCACGAATCGTCCTTCTAGGAGGTGAGTAGTTCGGTGCGGGCCCGGTGCGTCAGGGTGCGCACCGCTGGGTCACCACGCCAGCGGTCCAGCCGGGCGAGGAGTTCGTTGAGGTAGTCCATTGCGCGAGCTGAGCGCACCCCGCCCAGGGCGGTCACGGCCTGGTGGCCGTGATGTACGGCTGCCTCGAGGTCGGGATGGTAGCCCTGCACGTGGGTGCTGCCCAAGACGGACTGTCGAATGGCGTAGGCGCGGGCGTAGGTGTCGGTGCACGCGGTGGCGTGTGCGCTCCAGCCCACCGCCTGCGCGGGGCGGCCAAGGTCGCGCTGAATTTCCACCGCGTCGGCGGCCAGCCGTTGGTAGGTGAAGAAGTCGATCCAGACGGGATCGTCTCCGCTGCGGCCATCTGCCTCATCCAACAGGCGCTCCGCGACGACGAGGGCGGCGTCGGCGGAACGCGCATGGCCGGCGCGGGCCCACACGCGGGCCTCGATCAGTTTGAAGAATGCCCGCACCCGCGGTGTCGCGACTCCGTTCGTGCGCTGGTAGGCGCCCTCGACCATGTCGATCGCGTCGTCGTGAAAACCACTCAGGGTGGACTGCAACGCCATACACGCCAGGATGTAGCCGCCGAGGGGGATGTCGGCGGCGGCTTTGGCTTGGCGTAGGCCTTGGATGTAGTGGCGTTCGGCGAGGGCCTGGTCCCCGGAGTCGAAGGCGGTCCAGCCCGCGAGCCGGGACAGTTGGGCGGTGGCGGAGAACAGCTGCTTGCCGGTGGCGTCGTTGTAGGATCCGTGCAACAGCGGTGCGGCCCGTTCTTTCAAACAACTCATGATGGCTGAGGCCCGCCAGTTCCCGCCGCCGTAGCGTGAGTCCCACCATCGTGCTTCGTCGGCCGCCGCCAGGAGCTCGTCGATGTCGGCCTGACCGACTCGGCGGAACGCCGCGGTGGTTGTGGAGGAGGCGTCGGTGTCCGCAGGTGTGGTCAGCCAGCGTCGTACCGGTGCGGTGTAGCTGGCCAGGGCGATACCAGCGCTGGCAAGGAGGTCGCGGCGGTCCACTTGGCTCCAGAATCGGGTCGCGGTGTGGATTGCGCCGGGCAGGTCCCGAGCGAAATCCAGACCGATACTTGAGTCCAGGCCATCTTGGATGTCCAACCCGATTTCACTCAAGCTCACTGGCCGGCCAAGCCGCTCGGTGAGGACCTGCGCGATCAACGGCCGCACGTGCGCCGCCGGCATTATCCCCCTTCGTGTCCAGTTCGCCCAACTGGTGTGCGTGTAGCTGGTGCTGAGGCCGTTGGCGGTGGCCAGCTGGTTAAGTCGATGGGCCAGCGCGTTTCCGCTGGCGTCGCAGCCGGTGATGACCCGTTGTAGGTCGTGGTTTGCTGCCCGGTTGGCCCGTTTCCTCGTAGGCGCCACGCGTTTCACCTCCGCCACATACGATGGCCGATTGGTGGCGGCTTGTACACATAGGGACACGCAGGGTTGACATTCGTGATCCGTGAGCCCCCCTGTGAGCCCTGCCCACTGACACGCAAGTGCGCTTGTATGACCCACACCACACCTGTTGTGAGCTGAAGGGGGCGAGCGTGACGACCGCGCAGCGGTTGCCCGCACAGACCAGCCGGGCCAGCGATCTACCCAATCCCCGCTACCGGATTGGTGATCACAGCTTCAGTTTCGCCGCCGCCCACCACCTGGACGAGCTCTCGCCCGGGCACAAGGCCCGCCGAGTCCACGGCCACACCTACACCGTCGAAGTCGTGCTCGCCGACACGATGCTGACCGGGCCAGGTTTCGTGGCCGACTACGCCGAACTGAAGCCGGTGGGCGCCTACCTCAAGAGCACGCTCGATCACCGCGACCTCACCGACCTCTTCGACTTCTCGACCACCATAGAGCTGCTCGCCGAGCACCTGCAGCGGTGGTGTCGGGCGAGTCTGGCACCGCAGTTGGGTAAGCAACTGCACGGCGTGAGCGTGTGGATCGATCCACCCCCGCAACCGGCGGCCGGTGTACGCCGATTCACCTTCGCGGCCGCTCACCACCTGGATGGGCTGGCCGAGGGTCACAATTGCGGTCGGATGCACGGCCACACCTACACCGTGGACGTCGTACTCGCCGGCACCCCGGCGGGAGAGCTGGACCTTACGGCGTTCGGCGCTTACCTTGAGCAGAACCTCGACTACCGCGACCTGAGCGCGCTGTTGCCGTTCCAAGCGACCTCAGAACTGCTCGCCGAGCACCTGTATGCATGGCTGCTGACGGGCACTCCGCCGGCGGTGGGCGCCAACCTGGCGGCGGTTCGGGTGTGGGAGTCGCCGCGGCGGTGGGCCGAATTCAGCTCCGAGACGCGGCCGGTATGAGACCTTCGTTGGCGCCAGAGGATCTGCTGGTGGCCGAGACGTTCGGCCCCACCGTGCAGGGCGAAGGCCCCTCGAGCGGGCAACGGGCACTGTTCATCCGCCTGATGCGCTGCAACCTGATCTGCCCCGCCTGCGACACCCCCTACACGTGGGATGCCACCCGGTTCGACCTGACGGCCCAGGCGAGACCCATCGCCGCGGCGCAGCTGCTGTGGTGGGCGCTGGGGCAGGACGCCGAGCTGGTGGTGATCACCGGCGGGGAACCCTTGATGCAGCAGCGGCGACTGGTGCCGTTGCTGGCCGGGCTGGTGCAGGCTGGCCGGCGGATCGAGGTGGAGACGAACGGGACGATTTCGCCGACGCCGCGACTGCTGGAGCTGGTCGCCCAATTCAACGTTTCACCGAAACTGGCCGGCTTCGGCGCGGGCATGTCTGCGTCCCGACGGATCAAGCCTGATGCCCTGGCGACGTTCGCCGCCAGTGGCCGGGCCATCTTCAAGTTCGTTCTGCGTACCCCGGCCGAGCTGGACGAGGTCGCCGACCTGGCCCGGAGCTACGACCTCGCCCCGGTCTGGGTCATGCCCGAGGGGGCCACGGCGGCCGCGATCACCGAGCGGCTGCGGGTGCTCGCCGATCCGGTGATCGCCCATGGTTTCCACCTCACCACGCGGCTACACGTCCTGGCCTGGGGTGATCAACGTGGACGCTGAGACCAGCACACCGCTGGTAGGCAGGGAAGGTTTCGCCCAGAAACGGGGTGTGTTGCTGTCAGTGGAGGGACTGTGGGGCGCCGGCAAATCCACGATAGCCACGGCCCTCGGCCAGCGAATGAGCGCGGCGGGATTCATGACCACGGTCCTGCACTACGGACCCAGACCGGGTGTCATCGGCCGACTGTCCCACCTGCTGGAAACCGCACCACTGCGCAGCCGCGAGGGCCTGGGCGGCTACGCACATCCCCATCACGCCACGGTCGACGTGCTGCTGCGGCTGTGCCGGGAGGCCTACCACCACACCCACCTTTACCGACCGGCCCTGACGGAGCACGACGTCGTGGTCATCGACCACGGGGTGTACGCCAAGCTCGCCTACGCGCTGGCCGTGTTGTCCGAGCAGCACCCCGAGGCTGAGGTGTCCGTCCTGGTGGACCAGGTGCGTGCCTGTGCCGCCCCCTGGTTCCTGCACCCTGATCGGGCGATCTTCTTGGACATGCCGTGGCCGCTGGCCCGGGAGCGGGCGATCGAGCGTGGCCACGGTGGCGGCAATCCCGGTTCCCTGGAGCGGCTGCTGTTCCTGCCGCGCTACGCCGCCGCCTACCGGCACGTCACCGCGGCGCATTCGGGGCGGGTGCACCGGATCCGGGTCGGCTTGCGCGACGTCGCCTCGGTGCTGGCCGAGATCGAGGACGACCTGGTTGATCTTCTGCACACCCCGTTGGGAGCCGTCGATGTCTGAGGTGCTGTTGTTCTCAGCCGGGCTGGACTCCTTTCCCGCCTGGCACTTTCTGGGCCGCCCGCCGGCGGTGTACTTCGATCTGGGTCACCGCTACGCCGCACAAGAACGCCACGCCATCACCGCCCTGGCCGAGGTATGCGGAATCGAGGTGGCCATCAGTGAAGAGCTGCGGCTGGGGCGGTGGGAAGCTCCCGACGCGATCATCCCGATGCGTAACGTCCACCTGGCGATGCTGGCGGTCAACCGGGCCGACGTCGTGTGGTGCGTCGGGGTCAAGGGCGATGCCACGTTGGACAAGAGCCCGCTCGCGTTCGAGGACATGTCCTCCTTCATCTCGCGCCTGTCCGGGCGACCCGTGCGGGTGGACAGTCCGTTCTGGGACATGACCAAGACCCAGATCATCTCCTGGTACCTGGATGAGGGTCTGCCCGTCGAGCATCTGCTGCTGACATTCTCCTGCAGCCGCACCGATGGCGACCCCACCCACTGCGGCACCTGCTCCAGTTGCCTGCGCCGCTGGATCTCTCTGGCCAACAACGGCATCACCGCACCCTTCGAGGCACCGCCGTGGCAGTGGAGCCGAGTGCAGGACTACTACGTGCCAGCGATGCGCGAGGGCCGCTACCCAGCACACCGGGCCGAGGAGTTCTTCACCGCCCTGGCCACCATCGAGCCGGCCAGCACACCCCACCGTCGAAAGGGAATCCGTTGACGAAGGCCTACATCGCCGCTCCGCTGTTCTGCGACGCGGAGAAACAGTTCAACCTGGCTGTCGACGCGGCCGTACGGTCGGTAGGCCTGGACTCCTACCTGCCGCAGCGCGACGGCGGCGAGGCCGCGCCCCTGGTCCGGCAGGGACTGGACGAGCATGCCGTGCGCAAGAGGCTGTTCGACCTGGACTGCGCCGCGATCGACGAGTGCGAGCTGTTCGTGTTCGTCCTGGACGGGCGCGTTCCCGACGAAGGGGGCTGCTTCGAGCTGGGCATGGCCTACCAGCAGGGCAAGTCCTGCTTCGGATTGCAGACCGACATCCGCCGTTTCGGCGGCACCAACTCCAACAACCTGATGCTCGACTACGCCTTGGCCGGCGGGATTGCCGGCTCCCTGGAGGATCTGTGCGACCTCCTGCGTGCCCACCTGGCCAGTCTCGTCACGTCCTGAATCCCGCTGCCCCGCTTGATGGGAGATTCCGCCATGCCACTCGGTGTCAACTTGTGCTTCGCCGTCAAACGGATGCCCGAACCCGAACGGTGGGCCGCATTCGTCCGTGAGGACTTGGGGCTGGACCACGTCCAGTTCACCTTCGACCTGCTCGACCCGTGGTGGCCCGAACCCCACCGCAGTAACCTCATCCGCCGGACGGCCGCCGCGGCCCAAGCCCACGACTTGAGCATTCACAGCGCGTTCGTCGGGCTGGCCCACTACGTGCCCAGCGGACTGCTGGATCCCGACCCGGATGCGCGTGCGGTGGCCAAGACGTGGTGGTGGAACGCCGTCGATGTGGCAGCGGCCCTCGGTGCCGGCGCGGTGGGTGGGCCGTTGGGGACCATCAGCGACGCCGACTTCGCCGCACCGGCGTCCAGGCAGCAACGCTACGACGACCTCCTGGACGCATTGTCCGAAATCGGCGGCCATGCCAGCGAATCCGGATTGAGCGAGGTACTAATCGAGCCGACCCCGATCGCGCGAGAGCTCCCGGCCACCATCGACAAGTGCGCCCGGCTGCTGGGCGACCTGGCCGGCCGCGGGGTGACCAACGTGGGGCTGACTCTGGACACCGGCCACATGACCTTCCAACCGCTCCACGGCCAGGGCGCGGCGGTCGATGACTGGATCCACCGTCTGGGCTCACGAATCCGCCAGATTCACCTGGACAACTCCGACGGAAACGGCGACCCGCACTGGGGCTGGCCGGATGCGCGGGGCTCCTTCGACGTCGCCGGCCTGGCCGAGCAACTACGGGGCGCCGGCCTGGGCGACATCTCGGTGGTGCTGGAGGTCTACCCCCGATTCGAGGACGACTCCGGACACGTCCTGGACCTTATCCGTAGCTCGATCGACCACTGCCGCCCCCACTTTGCCCCCCCTAACCGGCCCGCCGCACCCCAGGAGTTCCGCGATGCCCTCGCTGGCTGAGCGTCTACCCCAAGGCAGGGTCGTGATCGACGTGTCGCTGTGGTCGGCCGATCTGGGCGCCTTGACCGCTGAAATCGAACGGCTCACCCCGTACGCGGACCTGTTCCATTTGGATGCCTCCGACACCCAGTTCGTCCCCGACCCGTTGTTCTTCCCCGACATGCTCGCGGCCCTGCGCCCGGCCACCACGGTGCCCTTCCACGTGCATCTGATGGCCCAGCGTGCGACCGTCCTCGCCCACCGGTTCGCCGCCGCCGGCGCGGACCTGATCACCGTGCACGCCGAGGCCGACGACACCGCCGATGCGATCACCGCCATCGGCGAACTAGGCAAGGCCGCCGGGGTGGCGGTGCGACTGGACACCAACCCCGAGGCCGCGATGCCCTACCTGGACGACATCGAGGCCGTGGCAATGATCGGCACCCCGCTGGGCACCAAGGGCAGCAGCATGGATCCGGGCGCACCGGACCGCATCCGTGCGCTGCGTAATGTGCTGGTTGGCCGTCCGGATCTAGTCGTGTTCGCCGATGGCGGTATCCGCTGCGACACCGTGCCCGCGCTGGTGGCCGCCGGCACCCGCGCCGTGGTGGTCGGATCCCTCCTGCTGGCCAGCTCCAACCTGGCGGCCACCGCCCGGTGGCTGCACCAGCTGAGCGGGGCTGCCGGCGTGATGGTGGCCGGAGCCTCCCCGTGAGCACCCTTCCCAGCGGCCCGTTGCAGGACTGGGTGGTCAGCGTCGACCTGTGGGGCACCTTGATCACCTACGGAGACCGGGACGCCGAAGCACGCTGGAGACTGCGCGAGTTCGGCGCCGTCTTGGCCGATTTCGGCTACCACCTGAGCGCCGAGCAGATCCGGGAGGCGGTGCTGGGGGTGCGGGCCGAAACCCAGCGCCGGCAGCGGGCCACCGGCGAGCAGCAACCAGTACGCGAGCAGGTCCAGGACATGGTCGCCGCCATGGGCATCGCCGACGACCGGCTCATCGACGTACTCCTCATCCCGCACACGCACGCCGTCCTGCGCGCCTGCCCGGACGTGATCCCTGGAGCCCACGCCGCCCTGTGGGCGCTCAAACAGGCCGATGCCCGGCTGGTCCTGACCTCCAACACCCTGGCCACACCGGGGTCGGTGTCAAGACTGGTCCTCGACGATCACGAATTGACCGACATCTTCGACGACACCGTCTTCTCCAGCGATATCGGCGTGGCCAAACCGCGTCCGGAAATCTTCCACGCGGTCGCCCACCGCAGCGGCACCACACCCGACCTGGTCGTGCACGTCGGCAACAGCCGGTTCACCGACATCCGTGGCGCACTGGACGCCGGATGCCGTGCGGTGTGGTTCAACCCCCGCGGCAAACCCTCCCTGACGGGCGTTCGCGAATTCGCCTGCTTGGACCAGATGCCCGCCGCCGTCCTGGCCACCTGTGCCGCGCTCACCCACCGACGCGAGACCCACGCATGATCATCATCCTGGACACCGACACCCACCGGCCCGAATCGCGACCATCGGCCGCAGTACCGCTTCTCGGTGCTGCCCTCACCGTGCCGGGGCGCCCCGTTCGCCTGACGGAACTGCTGGCGCAGGTACGCGACGATGGCGTCGCCGGCGGTGCCTACCTGGCCGAGGTGGCCGCCGCGCGGACTGTGGTGGCCGCCGGGGACAACCCGGTTCTGTATCACGCCTGGCGTGATGTCCTGCCACCGCGCGCCAAGCAGGCCCAACAGCACCAGGTACCCGGCGCCGCAGCCTGGTTCGCCGACCTGGTGGTCTACGACGGCGGGATGCTCCCCGGTGGTCGTGAGTTTCACCGTTCGCTCGGACACTGGAACACCCCGGCCCAGATCGAGATCTTTCAGTGCCTGTCCGGTCGGGTCCTCATGCTGTACACCATCGGCCCCACCGGTATGTCCACTGTGGACTATCAAGTGTGTGTGGCCGGTGACCACGTCGTGATCCCGCCCGGAGGCTGGCACCTGACGGTCGTACTGGATGGACCCGCTGCGGTGTTCAACGTCTACACCGACGCCGACAACCTCTTGGCCGGCGGTCACACCAGCCGCGACGCCGCCCGAGCCCCCAACCTGAAGTACCGCTTCATGACCGCGCCACCGTTCACGGTCGTCACCACCGGGCGCGAGATCGGCGTCGAGAGTACGAGCGTCGACCTGAGCGCCCTCAGCCTGAGCCGCCGCGACGCCGCCCCCCTGTGGGCCGCAGGTTTGCTGGAGCCGGCCGGTCTGTCCGTCTTCTACCAACACGCGACGGACCTGGACATGGCTCTGCTGCAGCAGCAAGCCACCCAGCACGGGCACACCGACAACCACCCGGTGACCCGCCACCCTGCCCGCGGCGGTGAGCGCCCCGGGCGCCGGCGGCATCCCAGCTGGACTGGATCATGAGCGACCTGGTGAGCGCGCTCCTGAACGACATGGCGCGCACCGCGGCCCAGCCGGCTTTCGAGCACGGGTTCGGCCAGGCCGGCGCGAGGGTCATCCTGCGTGCCGATCACCCGGAGGTTCTCCGGTCGGCGATCGACACGCTGTACGCCTACCACCAGAGGCCAGCAACATCGGGCGGCTGGCAGATCACCCTGCACACCAGCGCAACGCTCAATGTCGACCTGGCCGCCACGGCGTTCACCGGCGCACCGATCCATAACATCGGACCGGACCTGACCGCTCACTCACTGACCTGGCCGCACGGCCGCCTGTTCTGGGTGCCCGCGCACGCCACGTTCCTGCACGTCCAGGAGACTGCCGCCCGAATCACGGTGTACTGCGCTGACCGCTCCGCAGGAGTGCACTGGGCTGCACGCCTGGTGCGCCAGGTGATGACCGCGCAACTGTTGGCCGGCGGCGCCGTCTATGCCCACGGCGCGGCGTTCATTCACCAAGGCATCGGGGTGCTCGTCCTCGGGCACAAGGGCGCCGGGAAGACCACCACGCTGCTGACCGCGCTCGGTGTGCTCGGCGCCGACTTCGTCACCAACGACCGACTACTGCTGCGCCACCACGGCACCGACATCACCGGACTGGCCTGGCCAATGCACCTGCGCGTCAGCGCCGAGACCCTACTGGCCCTGCCAGGTCGGGCGGACCTGGTGCCCGAGGTCCAGCACGCCGGTCCGGCCGACGGCGGGCAGATCCGCAAGAAGATCGCGATCGAGCCGCCTGACCTCGGCCGGTTACTGGCCGGCGGGATCGTCACCGGCACCGTGCGTCCGGACCTGGTGCTGTGCCCGTATCTCAGTCAAGCCGATGAGCCTGCCGAACGGGTGCCCGCAGAGCAGATGCGCACCATGCTGCTGTCCACCCGGTTGTACATGCACGATCCTGGCACCGGCGCCAGCGCACACATCAACCACTGGCTGGTGACTGGATCCACTCCCGACCGAACTACTGCCGCCCTTCGCGAGGTCGTCTACGGATTGGCCAGCGTCGCGCCCTGCTACCGGCTGCCCGTCATTCTGGATCCGGCCAAACTGGCCACCCGGCTCGCACACCTTCTGGCTCGTTGGCCCAGCAGCGCCACGACCACCACGCAGCCGGCAGGCCCCCAGTGACCTCCACCGAGCCCGCCCCGTCCCAGGTAGCCGCCGAGGCGCTGCGCGAGCTGTGCTGGGGCTCGACCCCGGAGACGGTCAGTCGTGGCGTACGGACCGCGCTGGGCCCGTTGCTGGAGCTGGTGATTGAACACAAACTGGTGTGCCTGCTCGCCGACCACGTGGCAGCCGCTCACCTGGACAGCGAACTGTCCCGACCGCTCGCCCGGTTCTTCGCCGGAACGCTGCGGACCAACTGGTACAAGACCCGCATCTACCGCCGCGAGACCACCCTGATCATGGACGCGCTCGGCCGCCACAGCATCCCCGTCGCGGCGATGAACGGTGTCAGCGTGGAGAAGCATCTCTACGGAGGACGGGGAGGCCGGCAGTTCAGCGACCTGGACCTGCTGGTCCACCCCGACGACTACTCCCGCACCAAATCGGTCCTCACCGACCTGGGCTACCAGCGGCAGACGGCGAGTTCGGCCATGACCCGCACTCTGGATGACCTCCTGGTCGACATCAGCATCGTCGACGTGGTCACCCGAACCGCCCATGCCGACACCCCGGACCACGTCCGGGCAGTTCTCGACCGCAGGCAGATGCGCTCCGTGCCCGGACACGAGCAGCCGCTGCCGGTGCTGGCCGCATCGGACGCTCTCGCACACTGCCTGGCCCGCCTCACGCACCCCGGAAAACGACATGTCCGCTGGGCGGTCTGCGCGGATGCGCTGCGACTGCATCACCGTGGCGTGGTCACCGATTCGGTCACCCGCGAGCCGGCTGTACACCGCGGCTGGGATCTTCTGCGCGGGATCTGGCCTCAGTTGCCCGCGGCCCCGTGCGAATCCGATCACCGGCGGGAGCGGCCATGATCGTGCAACTGGCCGGGTTGCCCGGTACCGGCAAGAGCACCCTCGCTGCGGCGCTCGCCCACCACCTGAGTCGCGTCACGGTATGGGACAAGGATCAGGTCCGGCACACCCTGTTCGGCGCGCAGGGCACCCTCTACACCCGCGCGCAGGACGATGAGTGTGTCCAGATCATGTTGAACGCTGCCGCCCGACGGCTCGCCCACAACCCCAGCACCCTCGTCGTCCTAGACGGGCGCACCTGCTCCCGCGCGTACCAGGTTGAGCAGATCCGCACCTTCGCCCACCGCCTAGGCCAACCGTTGCGGCTGATCGAATGCGTCTGCGACGACGACCTCGCCCTGGCCCGGCTTGCCGCCGATCACACTCGCGGCATCCACCGGGCGGCCAACCGCACACCCGAGCTATACCAGAGACTGAGTGCCTTCGCCGACCCGATCCCGGAGCCCAAATTGCTCATCGACACCGGCAACCCGATCAGCGACTACCTGGGCCACGTACTGGACTACGTCGCCGCAACAGCCCTGGTAGCAGAGGATTTCGACACCACCAGCCCGGCTACGCGGGAACGCCGATGAACACCTCCCTGCCCGAACTGCTGGACGTCGCGAACTCGGTGATCGACCTCGGCGAACGGTACGTGCGTTCTCACCCGCCCAGCACGGTCACCGCCAAAGGAGACCGCGACATGGTCACCGACGTTGACCTGGCCGTCGAGCGTGCCATCCGGCTCGCCCTCCACACCCACACTCCGCAACTCCCCGTTCTCGGCGAGGAAGAAGGCGGCCAGGACGCGGGGACCCGCTGGGTCCTGGACCCGGTCGACGGCACCGCGAACTTCGCCAGGGGCATGCCGCTGAACGGCATCTCGCTTGCGCTTATCCACAAGGACCAGCCGGTACTCGGGGTGATCAGCCTGCCGTTCCTGAACCACCGCTACTGGGCGGCCACCGGGCTCGGCGCGTGGCGCGACGGACAGCCCATCACCGCCGCGGCCACCACGGATATTTCTCAGGCGATCGTGGCCATCGGGGACTACGGCACCGGCCCCTACGCCGAGCCCCGCAACCAGGCCGCCCTGGCCCTGCACGCCTACCTGGCGCCCCGCGTGCAGCGGATCCGGATGCTCGGCTCCGCCGCAGTGGACCTGGCCTGGGTCGCCGACGCTGGCCTGGACGCCTCCATCACCTTGAGCAACTACGCCTGGGACATGGCCGCCGGAGCGGTCATCGCCCGCGAAGCCGGCGCCGTCGTCGTCGACATCGACGGCAGCGCACATCGCGCGACGTCACGGTTCACCATCGCCGCAGCACCCGACCTACGCGAGCACATCCTCACCGCCGTGCAACACGCCACCACCGTTCTTACCGGCAGCCCCGGCGGACGACCATGCTGATCACGTTCGAGGGATTGCCCGGGGTAGGGAAATCCACCCAAGCCGCGCTGCTCACCAGTTGTCTGCGCTGGCACGGCCACCAGGTCCTCACACTGCCCGATCTGGCGACGCTGGAGGCCGAACCGGTGGCCGCCGCGGTGATCGAGCTGATGGTCTCGGCCGCCGATCCCTACCTACGTAGCGGTGACGCGATCACCGACACCCTGCTCACGGCGGCCATCCGTGCCGACCTGGTCGCCACGATCCTCGATCCGGCCCTGACGATTTCACCACCACAGATCATCATCGAAGATCGCGGAATCAACACATTTCAGTCCTACGCGCTCGCCAGCCTTCAGCGTGACCACCGCGCCCCCTACAGTGCCGCGCTCGCCTGGGTGCAGACCCTCACCGCGATGGCTGGGCCCCGGCCCGGCGTGGCGCTGTGGCTACGCCTGCCCGTTGACACCGCCATCCACCGCGCCACCACGCGGGGCGGGCCCCCTGCGCGACCCGAACACCGCTCCTACCTGCACTGGGTCGATCACGCCTACACCACCCTCGCCCAGCACGATCCCCAACTCCTCACCGTGGATGTCGGCGACGGTGACCCAGAACACGTGCACAACGCCATTCATCAGCTACTGATCGCGCACACCGAAGGCGCCGCTGGCGTATGCGCGCGCCTGCCACGCCCCATCACGAAGAGTGCGTAGGCGGTACGCTGCCTAGCGCCGACGACCCGCTCACCCGAGCAGATCCGGGAGCCCCGACCATGACACCGCAGGCCACCGACGTTCGCTCCGCCGCCCCGGCCGAACTCCTCGCCGACCTTCGCGCAGCCCGCTCCGGCGCGGACGACCAGCTGCAGGCCGTCCTTGACACCTGGGGTCTGCGGCCCCTCTCCGGCGGGCGCAACAACCACGTCTATGCCTGGGCCGGCCCCGACGGTGACATCTGCATCAAGATCTATCGCAAGAACGATGGCCGGCGGCGCAGTGAACGCGAGTGGCACGCGCTGAGCGCCATCGCCCGACATGGCACCAGGCACTATGCGCCGACGCCCCTATGGCTTGATGACCAAGATGACCAGCCTGCCCTCGGCATGAGTCTGGTGCCAGGCACCCCGATCACTGACCTGGCCGACATCAGCGGCACCCTCAAGGCGCTGGCTGAAGCCACCCGAGCGATGCAGACCATCCCGCTGGCCGAACCGCTGGCCTCACTGGACCGCATCGACTCCGCCGCGCACTACATGATCCGCCTCACCGACGTCTGGCCCCAGCAGCTTGCCGACCATCCAGACGACCCCCAAACGCCGACCATGCGGGCCCTGCTCAGCCAGTGGGAACGCAGCGGAGATGCCGATATCCTGGCCCGCCCCGCGCCTGCGGTCTTCTCCCGCGGGGACTCCAACCTGCTCAACTGGCATCATGCGGCCGACCAGATCTTCTGCGTCGACTTCGAATTCGCCGGCCGCAGCGATGTCGCCGTCGACGCGGCCGATCACACCGAGCACATCAGTGCCCGCGACTTCCCTGACGACGTGTGGCGCACCTTGGAAGCCGACCTCGGTGTCGACCACAACAACCGTGCCCGCTTCGAGGCCGCGCAACGCACCATCGCGCTGCGCTGGCTCGCGGCACTGTGGAAACAACGCGATCGTCGCGTCGAGGAGTTCACCACCCAACTCCAGCGCGTTCAAAACCTATTCAACTGACCCCGCCCAACTGGGGTGCTGCCGAGGTGGTGTGGCTATTCGCCGTCGGGCAGTCCCCAGGGCAGGTCGTCGCTTTCGATGGCCTCTTGGAGGGCGTCGGCGGGCGGCATGTTGTCGTCGTAGGCGTCCCGCCAGCACCAGTCGGCGAGGTCGAAGATGGACACCATGTACTGGCGGCGGCAGGTCGCCTCGGCGACCAGTAGCCAGGCCGCGAACCCGACATCACCACCAGCACGGTCCCGGCAGGCGCGGGCCCGGTCGGAGTCCAGCAGTGCGGTCAGTTTGTTGCGGCGCGCCTCGGGTAGGTCCTCCCACCAGGTCATCGCAGCTGCCCGGTGAGCCAGCTCAATGCGGTCGGGTTGTCGGTGCTGTCGTAGCGTTGCTCCACGACCTCGCCCAAGGTCTGTGCGTCGCCGGTGTGGTAGGCGGTGGTGGCGTTCACGGTGAGGTGGATCGCATCACGCAACCCGACCTCAGCGGCGTCAACAGCCTGAAGGAGATCGTCGGCGACCCGGTTGAGGGCGTCGTTGACGTGCGCTTCGGTGAACAGCCGCGGCACCGTGGCCCGGCCGGTGTGGCGGTCTCCGGCGTGGGGGCTACGCCGGTCGGGGTGGTGCGGTGGGCGATCTGGTAGGCGCGCATCGGGTGCCGGACCCGGTGGCTGATGCGCTCCAGGCCCGAAAGGAGCGCGGCGATCACCCGCTGGTGGGCATCGGCGAGCCCTTTTGACGCTCTCCCGGGTGCTGGCCAGACTCAGGTTGTTGGCCAGGGCGACGGTGAGCACCGCCCCCCGTTCCCACAGCGGCGACCCGGGGGGACCGGACCACAGCCGCACG
Source organism: Actinomycetota bacterium (assembly GCA_016201065.1). Lineage (GTDB taxonomy): Bacteria > Actinomycetota > Actinomycetes > Mycobacteriales > JACQDL01 > JACQDL01. Next base: position 188,547 of record JACQDL010000031.1, on the reverse strand, counting down.
CCGACGATGCCGTGGGGATGCCACCCGTCCGGTTGGGTGGCCACGATGGTGTTGGGGGTCGCGAGATAGGTGACCGTGTGGGAGCCGAAGTTCCTCGCGGTGGCACCGAACCGTTCGGCGCGGGTGACGGTCGGGGTGGGGGTGGGTTCGCGTAGCCACGCCTGGGTGGCTACGGGGTCGAAGGTGAGGGCGGGTTCGACCGACATGGCGGTTCCTTCCTGCTCATCGGATACCGGGGCACTTGGCCGCATCGGCTCCGGTGGGGGCGTGCGACAGCGGCGCGGTGAGTTGCGGTGGGGTTCGCGGGGGTGCCGGAAATCCTGTGCCGGTCAGGTGGCACAAACCACCGCGTTAAGCGGCAATGCGCCTGATGGTGGCGATTTGGTGGGCCCAGGTGGAGGCGTGGGTGAGTTTCACGACGTCTCCGGTGTGGGGTGCCTGGACGAGGAGGTCGTCGCCGAGGTACAGGCCGACGTGGCCGGGGTTGCTCATCGTGCCGTCGCTGCCGGGGATGAAGATCAGGTCCCCGGGGTGGGCGTCGGTGAGGGTGGTGATGGGGGTGCCGGCGTGTTGTTGGTCGCCGGTGGTGCGGGGCAGGGTGATCCCACCCGCCCGGTAGGCCTGCTGCACGAGGCTGGAGCAGTCACATTCGGTGGCGGGGTTGCTGGCGTGGGGGTTGGTGCAGTCACCGCCGTAGCTGTAGGGGGTGCCGAGTTGTTGCAGCGCCCAGGTGATCGCGACCCGTACCGCCTCGGGGGTGTGTGGTGGCAGGGTGAAACCGGCGGGTAGGGGCAGTCCCGCTCCGGAGGCACCATCACCACCGTTGCATCCCCCGGTGACGCCGGTGGTGAGCATCACCAGTGCGGTGGCCTGGGGTTCCCAGTGGGCGTAGGCGTTGGGGTAGGCGCTTCGTTGCACCGCTTGGGCGGCCTGGGTGAGGGTCATGTGCTGCCATCCGGGTACGGCCAGCAGGTGGTCGTAGAACGTGTTGGTGGCGTAGGTGGGGTCCAGGATCTGTTGTGGGGTTCCCCATCCCTGGCTGGGGCGTTGCTGGAACAACCCCAGCGAGTCGTGATCGGTGGCGATGGGGAGGTTGCGCAGGGACGATTCCTGCAGGGCCACCGCCACCGCGATGATCTGCCCCTGGGTGGGTACACCCCGGCCGGCGCCGATCGACACGATCAGGGCGGCGTTGCTGAGTTGTTGGTTGTCGTATCCGGCTAGCGCCGTGGGTGGGTCCAACCCGGCGAATTCGGTGCTCCCCGTGCCGGTGATGGTCGGGGTCGCGGCTGTGCCGGGGGCGGTGACGCTCCCCACCGGGGTTGGGGTGGGGGCTGCCGGTGGGGGGATGCTGGGTGTGCATGCGGAGGCGCCACCGGCCAGGCCGATGAGCCCACCGACGGTGAGCATCCCGCCACCGACGACGACGGTGAGCAGACAGGTGGTGGCCCGCCCGGTCACGGCCGGCCGCCATCGGGACGCCGGCCGGTGCCCGTGGGGTGGGTGGTGCTGCGGGTGGTGCTGTGGTGGGTGGCGGTGTGGTGGGTGGTGGTGTTCATGGGGGTGTCCCTTCGGGTGGTGGCATACGTCCCGGGCGGGGGTGCCCGGGCGGGGTGGGGGTTGCGTTTCATGCCCGTTCGGCAGGTGAGTGCGGGCCGCTGGTGGCCGGGTGCGGTTGCCGGGTGGTGGTGGGGTTTGGGGCGTTCAGGTGTCCGGCCGCGCCGACCCGGCGGACCCGTTGGGCTTGCCGGGGGGAGATGTGGTGGCGGGCGGCGACCTGCCGGGTGGTGAGGTCGGGGTGGTCGAGCATGTCCAGCCACACCGCCCGCCACCGGTCGTGGGTGTCCGGGCGGGTGGGGATCCGGGGTGGTGGGGCGGGGATCGGCGGCGCTGGTGTGGCCGGTGGTGTGGGTTCCGTTGCGGTGAGGGGGTCGCCGGCGGTGGCCACCGGGTTGGTGGCTGGTGGCGGTGGGGGCCGCAGGTTGGCGCCGATGAGGCGCGCCCACCCGGTCACGTCGGAGTGCGCGGTCAACTGGGCCGCGATGGCGTCGAGGTCGACGGTGGTGGCGGCGATCGCGGCCAGGACCGGGTTGTCGTGGCGGGAGCGGATGAGGGTGTCCACGTGTCGGGCCAGCGCCGTGTGGCGCTGCTCGGCCCGTAGCTGCTCGCGGGCCAGGTGCAGCGACTCGTGGGGGTCGTAGCCGCCTGCCCGCGCCAGGGTCCGGGCCCGGCGGGTGAGGGTGGGTTCCCGCCACCATTGGGTGGGGCCGTAGGCGGGGGGTGTGTCGGCGAGTTTGCCTTGGGCGCGTAGCGCGTCGCGGCGGCGGGCGGCGGTGTGCAGCAGCCACACCGTGTAGGCGAAGATCCCCAACCCGCCGAAGACGACCGCCAGGTAGGGGGTGGTGGCGTGGCCGACGATGTTGATGCCGACTCCGGTGGCCACCGATCCGCCTGACAGGATCCGCCACCCGTAGGCGGCCTCACCGAGGCGTTGGCGGGTGTCGGCGAACGCCGCACACACGACCCCACCGAGGTCGATGACGACTGCGAATGGGGTCACCAGCAGCACCCGCCACCACCAGGCGAGCTGCGGTGGCCATGGTGGTGCGCTGAGGCCGACCCACACCTGGCCGATGGTGGAACCCAGGGCGGCGGTGGCGTAGAACACCCACGCGGCGTGTTCGGCCGCCCGCGGGTGAACGACCAGGGGGGTGTGGGGGGTGGTGGTCATGTCCGGTCCGCCTGGTGGTGGCCGGTGTGCTCAACGGTCATGGGGGCCTCCTGCGGGGTGCGCAGGCCCAGGCCCCGGTGCGGGACGCTGGGCCGGGGTGGCGTGGGCGTCCCGTGGGGTGCGCACCAGATGGTGCCCACCCCCGGGCGGCGGAACGTGTCAGCGGGTGATCGTCTCGGGTGCGGCCAGCGGCACGGCGATGCCGGTGGTGACCCTGCGGGTGGGGGTGCTGATCAACTCTTGTGGGCTGCCGGGACCGGAGGGGTGCTGGTGGGTCGGCAGTGGTGGCGGTGCCTGGCCGGGTGGTCGGGTCGCCGGCTGGAGGGCGACCGCACGCGGGTGGTGTGGGTGGCCGGAAACCCGGTTGCCCGGCGTGGGTGTCGCCGTTGGCGTGGGTGCATGTTCACCGACCGGGCGTATCGCCGACTGCTTTTGTGGCACTCGGCCACCATGCGCGTCTGATTCCACGCGCCGTCCCGGTCGAGTGCCGACTCCCGGGATGGTTGGGCAGGTGGTGAGCCCAGCGGGCCGTAACCCCGTCGCTTCGGCGTGAGAGTTCGATTCTCTCCCATCCCACGCACGCCGTTGTAGCCCAACTGGTAGAGGCGCTCGATTCAGGGTCGAGAGGTTGGCGGTTCGAATCCGTCCAGGGGCACGCCGTGGTAGCCCAATCCGGTAGAGGCGTCAGGTCGAGGGCCTGATCGTTGCGGGTTCGACTCCCGCCCACGGCACTGTGAAGGACCCACGGCACCGTGGGGGAGCCCGGGGTCCGGGGCCGGGGCGTTGCTCTCCACACGGCCTGGTTCGGGGGACGAGTCTGCCCACCGGAACCCCGTCACGTTGATGAGGTTCACACCGGCACCGTGCGGATCTGGCCGGCACCGTGACGACCAACCCCGCCGTGCTCGTCCTCATCTACAGTGCCGCCTTCGTCCTCATCGGGAGCGCCGCGCAACAGGTGATCATCGGGTGGCGTGCCCGGATGGCCAGCGAGCGGTGTGGGTGTCACCAATCCCACACAGGCAGGTCACCGGCCCGGTGACCGTCGGCGTCGAAGAGCACGTAGTCGCAGCCCAGCGCACGGGCGTAGCGCTGGATGGCCAGCACCACCCCGGGCGGCATGTCACGCATCACCACGGCTGATTCGTCCGGGTCGTCGGGTACCCACATCAACCAGCCGTGGTCGGTGCGGTGGGCCACGACACCCGGTGCGGCACCCAGTGCGTGGGTGCCGAGGTCCTCCGGGAGGTGGGTGGTGGACAGGTCAAGCAGCTTGCGGATGACGGTCATGGGTCCTCCGTGACGCGAGGCGGTGGGGTGGGTGCGGCCGGGTTGGGTTCGTTTCCTGCGCGTGGAGGTGGCGGGTACCTGACCCGCCACCTCCGGGTCGTTGTCCGGCGAACACAGCCCTCACCCGTTGGGGCCGTCCCTGGTGGCGGGTGGTGTTGCGCGCTGGTCCGTTGTGAGTGGGTGGGGGCCGCGCTGCTGGTGGCCGGGTGGGAGTGCCTCAGATGTGGCAGTCGAGGCTGACGACGAGCGCGTCGGGGTGGAGTGCGTCAAGGTAGGTGTTGGCGGTGCGGGTGTAGGTGGCGCGGCTGGTGGGTGTGTCGTCGCCGAAACCGAACCACCCCATCTGACCGGACGCGATCCACCGCCGGTCGAGGGTGATGAGCGCGTAGCCGGGGACCGCGGCGTCCTGGGCGCGGGTGAGGTAGTCCTCGCGGGTGCCGGCGAATTCCTCGATCGGGCACTGATTCCACCCCACCAGGCCCGCCTGCTGTGCGGCGACAACCCGGGGCTGATCCCCGTAGGCCAGAACCGGTGCGGGGCCGCCGGTGGCCCGCGTGTGGGTGTAGTGGCTGAACGGTTCCGCCGGTGGGGTGGTGCGGCACACCTCCAGCCAGGCCAGCCAGTGATCCTCGGCGGCCCGGTGGGCGGCCCGGCGCATCGCGGGGAAGTCCAGCAGCCGCCGTGGTCCCCCGTCGCAGCGCCGCCGACCATCAACCCCGACCGGAGGATGGATCGGATCACCGGTGGGGTCACCGTGCAGCAACTGCTCGGCGGGTGCGTCGGGGACCGCCCACAACTGGCCACGCCACCGGCCACCGATCACCCACCAGTCCCAGGTCGCCTCGGGGTTGCTGGTCGACCACTGGTAGGGCCGGCCGTCGTCGGTCAACCCGATCCAATCGGGGTCACCGGTGTCCTGGGCGAAGTGGGTGTTGTGGGCAGCCACCACCTCATCCCAGGTTGGATCGGTGTCGGTGAGGAGGCCGTGGTCGCGCAGCAGTGGAACGGCCCAGTACGCCGCCGCGGGACCGTCGAGGAAGTCCTGGTAGGCGGCCACGGGGCGGTTCTCATCCCAGCGGGACAGGACCTCCTCCAGGTGGGTCATCAGGGTGGTGGTCGGTGAGTCAGGGGGCAGGCAAACCAGAAGGGTGTAGTGGCTCAAGGCTTGTTCTCCGATCGGTGTGGTCGCCCCGGGGGTGGGCGCGAAGCAGTTGGGGGCTGCCGCCCACCGCCCGTGGTGGGGGTGGTGGGCGGCAGGCAGGGCGGTGGGTCCGGTGCTGTGGGGTGGCCTAGCTGGTGCTGCCGCGGTGGGTGACCCTGCGGGGTGGGGTCGCCTCGGTGGGTGTGTGGCACAGACACATGTCGGGTAGGTCGGTGCAGTCGGGGCACCGCCCACACCAGGGGCAGTGGGTGTCGTGGTTGTCCAGGACCGCGACGCAGTACCCGCACACCGGGGTGAGTTCCTCCCACCAGCGGACGCCGGGCGAAGATCCGGACCGCTGCCACCACCGGCGGTACCGGTCGTGGTCGGGCAACGGCCGGTAGGTGTCGTTGGAGTACCAGATCCCGTCCTGCCAGATCCCGGAGGATTCGTTGAGCAGGTACGCCGGGCGGGGGTGGTGGGGGTTGATGGTGAGGATCACCATCTTGTTGTCGGCCCCCATCCACCGTTCCAGCCGCCGCAGGGCGCGGGGGGATCGCAGCGCGGCGAGGGTGGGTAGGTACTCCTCGGCGGCGATGCGGGTGTCGCAGCGCCGGTCACCGCCTTTGGGGTGCACCCATGTGGGCAGGATGCCGTTGTGCGCCACGACGGTGCGCGGGTCACCCCCGACGGGGAAGGGGTGGCAGTTGTCCAGGTCGAGGTGGCCGTGGGTGGCGAAACGGGAGTGGAACAACGCCGGCCCGCCCGGGTGCTGGTGGCGCAGCGTGGTGAACTCCTCGATCAGCGCGGGGGCGTCCATACCCCGCCCGGTGAGCAGCCGTCCGTCGGGGGTGATGAGCGCGTAGCCGTGGCCGTCGGGGTTGAGGTCCGCGCCGGTGCGCAGTGCTTCCTCGTCGGGTGTGGTGCCGGCGGGCAGGAACGTCAGCAGGCACATGACAGGTCCTCCAACCGCCTGGTCAGTGGCGTGTAGGCGGGGTGCTGGGCGAGCCATGCGATGAACGCCGCCCACCGCCAGGCGCCGTGGAGGACCTGCTGGGTGGACAGCGTGCGGGTGTAGTCCACGGAGGCGGCGGTGAACGCGAGTGCGGCCCGCACCACGTCGGGGTCCAGGGAGCTGGCGAAGACCCGCAACTCGAGGGTGTCGTTGTTGCCGGTGTTGATCGCCTGGTGCCGGTTCCAGCCGAGGCGGCCCTTGGCGTAGTGCTTGACCGCGCGCCGTTCCTCGGAGGTGAACGCCGCCCACTCTGGGCTGCTGCGCCCGGCCAGGGTGGTCACCGCCGCCGCGTTGCGGTGGATGAACTTCATCCACCGGTAGATGTGCAGGCACCGGTCGGCGCGGGTGTGCTCCACGGTGGGTTGTGGTGTGCCGAACCCGCTGCGGGAGACGTGGACATGCAACCCGGTGCGGGTGCTGGTGCGGCAGCCGACCTTGTGCAGGTCGGTGAGCATCTGCCAGGGGAACCCGGTGAGCGCCCACGGGTAGGACATGGGGTGGGTGACGACCTCGAAACCGTGCTGGAGCGATTCGTCGCGTTTGAGGTAGCCGAGGTCCCCCAGGCAGTCGGTGGCGAGTTCGGCGCATTCCCGCCGCTGTCCGCTGTCGGTTTCGACCTCCAGTTCCATTCCGAGGAACAGTGGGCCGTCGCCGTGGAACAGTGGTGGGGGTTTGTAGGTGTAGTCCTCGACGAGGTCGTCGATGTGGCAGCCCGACCAGCAGCTACACCACTGGTCGTCGTCGCCGTTGTTGTCGTCGCAGTCGTTGCCGCAGGACATGTCGTTGCGGTTCCAGCCGTCGCAGGCATCGCACTGCCAGTAGCCGGTTGCCAGGCAGTCGCCGCAGATCAGCGAACCGCGCACGGTGCGGGTGGTGTCCTCCTGCGGTAGGACCACGTGGCAGCGGTCGCAGCGCACACACCCGACGCACCCGCAGCCGTGGGGGTGCCAGGTGTCGCAGCCCGGGCAGGGGGTGTGGGTGGCGGCCAGGCACACCGCGCAGCCGGCGACGTCATCGTCGGTGCGGATGTCCCCGGCACAGTCGGGGTGACCGGTGGGGGGTGGCGGGGTCGCGTTGCTGGGGGTGGTGGTTGGTGGGTACGGGTCGTGCATCGGCGCACCTTCCGTGAGGTGGGTGCGTGTCCTGCGCGGGTCCGGCCCGGTGGCCGTGCCCGCGCAGGACACGTGGGGTGGCCGGGTGTGGCCGTGGCAGGTCACCGCCACGCCGCGACTGGCGGCGTGGCGGTGCGGTGGCGCGTGGGGGTGCCCCTCGGGTGGTCCAGCGGCCTCAGCGGCGGGTCACCCGCCGGCGGCGGGGGCGGGTGGAGGCGTGTGCGGGTCGGGTGGGGGTGCACCCGCCGGTGGTGAGTACGTCCTCCAGCAGTGCTGGTGGTGCCTCGGCGCGCAGCGCATCCTCGATCAGGTTGGCCATCCGGTAGGTGGGGTTGGCCTGTAGCGCGGCAGTAACGGCCGTGGTGGCGCGGGCGGCCTGCCCATCACGCCAGGCGGTGCAGGCCAGCAGGCTCGCGGGTGCCGGCAGCAGGGTGGCCGGTGCCCGCCCGGTCAGGTCCCCCCACAGCCGCAGATGCCCGGGGGTGGGGGTGGTGGCCCGCAGCCACGCGTGGTCACGGACCGGCAGGTAGGTCAACAACAGCAGCAGCCACGCGGTGTCCTCATCACCCTGCCGGCGGCCCCGCTCGTGGCGGGTGACCGCGGTCCGCAGCGCCAGGTCCCCGACGGCCATCAACGCCGCCTCGGTGGCCGGGTACCGGCGTGGGCGGGGTGGTGTGGTTGGTGTGGTGTCGTGTGGGTGGTTTCCGTCAACGTCGGTCGGGGTGGGGGTCAGGGCGGTGCGGCACAGCAGCAGCTGTAGCTGGTAGGAGGCCCGTTCGAGGGCGGCCCGCATCCCAGCGGTGCCCACGCTGGTCGGGGTGCGGAGGTGCGTGTCGGTGGCTGGAACCGGTGCCGGTGCGGGCGCACATCTCCGTCCGGCCGCCGGTGGGGTTGGCCCCACCGGGTTGGTGACCGTGCTGGCGCTCGCCGTGCTGGTTGTGGTGCTGGTCATGGTCGCCTGCCTTCCAACGGGCTTTGTCCGACTGGGGGGTGTGTGCACCCCGGGGAAACCGGCACGGCTGTCCCGCCCCTGGGGGTGACAGGCGTGGTGTGGTTCCCCCGGGGCCGGGCGGTGGGGTGGGATAGGGGGTCGCCGCGACCGCAGTGCGGTGCGGTGGGGGTGCGCCACGCGGGGTGGGGTCAGCGGCGGGGCGCGGGGTGCCTCAGGAGCGCAGGACCCATTCGCCGGGTTGCGGCCCCCGCGCGGGCGCGGAGGGGGTGTGGGTGTGTCCCGTGGCACCCGTCCCACCACCGCCGGCGTGGGGCGCCGGGGGTGCGGGTGGGGTCAGCGGGTCGACGGTGTGCGGGGGTGTGGCTGGGTTGGGTAGCAGCGTGGCGCAGCCGGGGGTGGTGCAGTATCGGGGGAGTTGCCGCCACCGGGCTCCGTAGCCGACACCGCTGCTGGTGGTCACGGCGAACGACAGGTCGCCGTCGGTGTCCACCGTGGTGAATTCGCCGAAGTTGGTGGTCACCAGCCGGGTGAGGAACAACCGCCAACTGCTCTCCTGCCGCCGCAGGTCGGGGCTGGCGGCACCCAGTACGGCGGTGAGCTGCCGCAGGTGCGCCTCCGCGCGGGTGATCATGTCCACCGCCTGCCGGGTGAGGTGGAGGTGGTGGATGGGTGGCCGGTGGTCGGGTGCGGGCCAGGTCGGGGTGGCCACGGTGGGGTCGTCGTAGCTGGCGGGCAGGTAGTTGGCCAGCTCCAGGCTGACGTGGACGCTGGTGCCCCACTGTTGGGCGCGGTTGGTCGCGGCGTCGAGGATCGCCCGCCACTGGCTGCTGGGGATCGCGTGGTCACCGACCCGCACCACCCGCTGTGGTGGTTGGTGCGGGTCGGTGGGGGTGTCGTGGACCATCGTGCGCATCGCGTCGAAAACCTCGGTGAGCAGGTGCGCGGTGGAGTGGGCGTCGCGGATACGCGCGTACAGGGTGTCCAGTTGGGTGGCGGTGAGGACCCGCCGGTGTGGGGTGCTCATCGTGGGGTCTCCTCCAGGGGTGTGCTGCTGCGGTGGGGGTGGTTGAAGACCGCGATGTGGCCGCGGGTGCCGGCGTCGGTGACCAGCAGGCCGGTGAACAGCTGCCGGGTGAGGGCCGGTAGGTCCAGGGCGGTGGTGGGGATCCCGGCCTGGTGCAGGGCCCGGGTCCACCCGATCCGTTCCAGGTGTGCCTCGGTGTAGGCGGTCTGGGAGCCGAACACCCCCCGGAAGGTGTCCGGGATGCGGGTGAGGGTGGCCAGCAGGTCCCCGGTGCTGGGCGTTGGGGTGCTGCTGCTGGGGTGGGCGGTGGTGAGGTAGTCGCCGATGGCCACCAACGGCACCGGGTGGGTGCGGGTGAGGTGGTGCATCGCGCACAACACGTCCAGGTGGGGGCGGTGCGCCTGCCGGCCGTAGTCGCCGTAGCCGAACGCGGCCAGGACCAGTACGTTCTCGCTGCCGGTGGCACCGCAGTGCGACAGGACCCGCTGCCTGTCCTGCTGCGGGTCACCGCTCAATCGCACCCACCAGGTGCTGGTGGGGTCTTCGCGGGGGGCGACCCGCAGGATCGGGCCGTCGGTGTGTTCCTGGTGGTGGCCGGTGGTGTCGCTGGGCTGGTGTTCACGCAAGCCCCGCCGGTCGGCGAGTTCGTTGAGGATGTGCCGGTACAGGTCACCCAGTGCGGTCCTGGCCGCGTGTTGGTGGCGGGTCTGGGTGGCGGTCAGTGGGTAGCTGGGGGTGTGGGTGCGGGCGTCGGCGGTCAACCACAGCACCGGCAGCCCACCGGAGCACACCAGGTACTCCACGCTGTCGGCGTCGCGGTCCCCGGGGTGGTCGGTGGTGTGGAACTCGGCCTGGAGGTGCTCGCGCAGCGGACCGGGGGTGGTAGACAGGTCCGGCAGGTCACGGACGAACCCGGTCAACCGGACCCCGTGCAGGGTGGTGGTGCGGACGTTACCGAGGTGCCGCAGGCGCTGCAGGGCCTCGGTGAGAGTCGAAACCGTCATGATCACCTCACGGTGGGTGTCGAAGACATGTCGGGTATCCCGACCGGCCACCAGCGGTGGGGTCGGAACACCGCCGGGGGTGTGGGTGCCGGCACGGGCGGGGCGCCCGGGTCACCGGTGGGCGCCTACACGGGGCCGGTGGGTGCGGTGCCCGGGATGGGTGATGCACCGGGGTCGGGTGGCAGTGGCGGGAAGGTGCGTGGGTTGATCCCGTACCGCAGCGCCTGATCGAGCAGGCCCGCCGCGCTGTAGGTGGGCTCCAGGGTCAGGGCGCGCTGCAGGGCGATGTTCGCCAACGGGCCGGAGCCGCACCGCCACGCGGTCCAGGCGGTGAGGAACAGTGCCGGGACCCGGTAGGTGTCGGGTGCCCGTCGGGCGAGTTGCCGCCACAGCTCCAGTGCGGGCCCGCGACGGTCGGGGGTGGACTCGATCCACAACCAGGCGGCGTCACGCACCGGGATGATCCGCAACCCCACCACCAGCCGGGCGACGGTCTGCTCGGTGAGCCAGGGAACCTGGTCGGTGGCGGTCAACTGCTCCAGGGCTTGGTGCAGCAGCCCGATCATCACCCCGGTCCATCTCTGCCGGTCGGGGCCTCGCATCAGGTCGGTGAGGTGGTGCTGTATCCGGGTGCAGGCGGTGGTGAGGTGAGTCGGGTCGAGTGGGTCCAGGGTGCCCGCCAGGGCCGCCCGGTCGGGTAGGGCGACCATGCCGGCGTAGGTGGCCTCGGTGGCGGCCGGGGACGCCGGCTCGGGCACCGCCCGGCCTTGGGGTGGGCAGCCGTCGGCGGGTGGGCAGTGGTAGGACCACCAACGGCCACCCGCGATGTAGAGGGCGTCCAGGACCCGCAGACCCTCACGGCCGGCGGTGGCGGTGAAGGTGTCCACCAGACCCCGGTCGGGGAGTTGCCCCGCGGGTGGTGGGGTGGCCTGGGGTGTGTCGTAAACCAGGGCGAGGGCCTCGGTCGCTCCGGCACCCAGCAGCGCCCGCAGCAGCCTGGCCACCAGGTTGGCCTCCAGACGCACCGGATCGGTGTGGGCGCGCAGGTCGGCCCGGTCGGTGCGGGAGACCACCTCGATGCGGTGCCCGGCTTCGGACAGGCCCACCACAACGAGGCTGTCGTGGGGGTGGAAGCCCACCAGGTACGGCACGTAGGCCAGCAGGTCGTGTGGGGTGGTGATCCGCAGTGGGCGGTCGGTTGGTGAACTCACGGGTGTCCTCCCGGAGGGTTTTGGGCGCAGCACGGCGACCCCGGCGGGGCGGGTGCCACGCCTGGCTTTGGGGTGCGGTGGTGGTGGGCACCGGCAAATGGGGTCCGCCGCCATCACCACCACCTCGGTGGGTTGGTGGGTGGGGTGGCTACCGGTGGGTGAGGGTCAGCAGCCGCCTGTGGGCCCTGGTTTTCACCCGGTCGTGGGTGCCTTCCATGACGGCGGTCGCGCGGACGGCGAGGTTGTCACCACGCGAAACCCGGGTGGGGCGCACGGAGGTGTACCAGTCGGTGTATTCGGTGATGGCCCGCTCGGCGGCGTAGGCGGTGCGCCCCAACCGGTCGGTGTTGGTTTCCCACAACCGGTCCAGGGTGGTGCGGCGCTGCACGTGGTTGGCCTCGGTGCGTGTCGGGGCGTCCTCACCGGGGGGCGGCCACAACTCGTCAAGGACCCGCCGCCAATCGGTGAGGGCCACCTCGGTGCGGGCCAGGGCTTCCTCCTCGGCGGCGAAGACCCGGTAGTAGTCCATCGACAGGCCGAGGGTGCGGCGGGCCTCATTCAGGCGGTCGCGGGCGTGGCGGGTGTGGCGCACCCCCCACCGGGAGTGGGCCTGTTCGAGTGCGAACCGTTCGGTGTTGCCGCACACGATCCGCCACGGGGTGAGGGCGACCTGGAACAGGCTGGACCCGTCGTGGCTGTTGATCGCGGCGAGGAACGGGGTGATCTCGTCGTTGATCCCGCCGGCGTCGATCGTGATCGTTTCGGGTAGCCGCAGGCACACGAACACCCGCCGGCCCTCCCGCAGCGCCCCGGCCGACTCCCAGGTCACGTCGTAGCGGTCGGTGAGGTCCTGCAGGAACCAGAACGTCTCCCGGTTCTGGAACACCGTGTACCGGTGGCCGACGACACCCAGGCCGGTGCCGGTGTCCTCCCGGACGGTGACGTACTGCCCGGGCAGGATGCGGGGTGACAGGGCCGCGTCGGCGGGGTCGGGGTGGTACAGGACGGGGCGGGTAGCGACCTCGAAGTTGATGCCCCCCAGGCGCAGGACCTCCTCGATGTCGGTGGTTCCCTCGGGGATGACGCTGCCCAATCCGTGCCAGGCCGGCACCCGGGTGTAGAGGGCGGCCTGCCCGGTGGTGGTGTCCAGTTCGTGTTGGGGCCGCAGCCCGTTCTCGGTGAGCCTCCAGATTTCCCCGTCGTCGAAGCTGGTGGGGTCGGTGACCCGGTACCGGCCGCCACCCAGTGGGGTGAGGGTCCCCTCGGTGATCCGGCGGTCGATGTCGGCCCGCTGGTCTGCCAGCCGCTGGAGTTGGGTGGCGCGTTCGGCGGCGAACGCCTCGTTGACGTCGACCTGTGGTTGTGCGGTGGTCATGGTGGGCTCCTTGGTGGTGGTGCGGGAAACCAGCCCGCGTCCCGCCACTGCTGGGGGGTGGGGCCGGAAAGGGATCCGCAGCGGAAGGGGTGGCGCGGTTCAGCCGCCGGCACGCCGACGGTGGGCGGCTGGCCGGGGTGTGGTGGCCTGGGTCAGGCGCAGGACCGCGGTGGCGGGCAGGCTGACGCGGTGCCCGCTGGTGTATGTGAGCAGCCACCGCCCACCGAACGTGGCCGGCCGCAGGGTGGCGATGGTGTGGGTGGTGCCGTCGTGGGCGAGGACCACGTCCCCACCGCGTAGGTGTGCGACCGGACGCAGCGACGCCCCGCGGGCGGGACGCACCACCCACGGCGCGACAACCCCACTGAAGGGCATGTGGCCGGCCGGTGGTTGGGTGCGTACCCCGATGCGGGTTCCGGCCAGGAAGGTCACCACCCCGGGAAGCCAGGTGGCGTGGGTGTTCACGTGCACCGGCTGCCCGACCCGCAGGCCCCCGGTGGGTGGGGACACCGGCGCCGGGGTGGTCGGCAACACCGGGGTGGCCGGCAACGGTGGGGTGGACGGGTGGGTGGGGGTGGTCGACGTCATCGTGGGCTCCTTCACAGGTGGTGTGGCGGTGCCCGGACGCGACCGGTTGGCCGGGCCCGGGGTGCGCGGGTGCGCGGGGTGCGGCCGGGCGACGGCCATCAACGAGGTGGGGGTGTTGCTGGGGTGCCACACCGTGCGGTGGCACCCGAGAACGGGGTGGTGGCCGGGAAGGCAGTGGTCAGTCCCCGGGGTGGAGGGTGTTTTCGGCCCACACGGTGAGCCGGTCGGTGTGGGGGCGCAGCCGGGGCGGGGTGTGGGGGTCGGTGGCGAGGAACACGGCGAGCACCGCCGCCATGTCGGTGTGGGTGTGGGGTATGCCGCCGCTGCGCAGGTCCGCGCCGGAGCACACCGGTGTCCCGTCCAGGTGCACCTCATACAGCCAGGTGGTGTCCGCGTAGGCCCGCCCCGGGGTGCCGCCCCCGGCGGCGGCCAGGTGGATGTCCAGCACCGGGTCACCCTCGAGCAGGGGCGGGACCACGACGATGACCTCGGCCTCGCAGCGGTACACCCCGAACGGGCTGTCAGCCGGTGGTTCGTCGTCACCACCACCGTTGGTGCCCGTGTGGGGTGTGTCGTGCAGCAGGGCACGGATCTGGGTGTCGGTGGGCGGGGTGTCGAAACACCCGTCGGCGGTGAGGTCTACTGCGGTGTCGGTGCGGTGGACCTCGACGCTGCGGCCCCCGTCGGGCCAGACCAGCTCGGTGACGCGCACCGGCACACCGTCGATGGTGCGGGTGCCGTGGTCGATGCGGTGGAGGGGTTCGTGCATGAGGACCTCCCGGAACGGCGGGGGATGGTGTGGATCACCGGATGACCTCGCCGTGGTCGGTCCCGCGGTCGCGGGTCCGGTGGGTGGGGCGGACACCAGGGGGGTGCGGTGACCCGTCCCGGTCGGGGTCGTAGACGGCGACGCCACCACCACCGCGTTTCGCGGTGTACATGGCCAGGTCGGCGCGGCCGAACCCGGTGTGGGCGTCCCCACCGGGTAGCTGGCAGATGCCGGCGCTGAAACGCACCGGCAACTCCCGGTCGCCGAGGCACAACCGTGGCCAGGTCAGCGCGCGCAGCGCGGCGGCCAGGTCCTGGGGATCGCGGCGGGTGATCACCACGAACTCATCACCCCCCAGCCGCGCGACCAGACCAGCACCTGGCGGGTCGGTGGCGGTCAGGGTGCTCAACCGGTCGGCGATGCCGGCGAGGTAGGCGTCACCGACCAGGTGGCCGTGGGTGTTGTTCACCCCACGCAGGTCGTCAACATCAACGACGGCGACGCTCACCAACCCGGTGGCCCGATCCAGGTGCGTCTCGGCGGGGCGACGCACCGGTAGCCCGGTGACCGGGTCGGTGAGGGCGACCGCGAGCTCGGCCCGCAGTTGCTCGACCCGCCGCGTCGCGCGGGCGAGAACGACCCGGGTCCGGTGGCTGTGACGCACCGCGAGCAGCAGGAGCACCCAGGGTGTGAGCATGCCGATGGTGACCAGCAACGGCAGGGGTGCGATCAGCAACGGCACCAGTCCGACGCCGAGGATCAGCGCCACGGTGGGCCACCGCCGGCGGGATTCGCGCACGGGTGGCGGCAGGGTGTGGGGCATGGGTGGCCTCCTCCTGTGGTGGGAAACGGGTGGGGTCGGGTTGCCTCCGCCCGGCTGGCGTGCCGGCCCATGGCGGGCGTGGAGGTGGTGCGGGCAGCGCGAGATGGGTGAACCGGTGATCCCGGTTCACCCATCTGTGGGCGGGGGTGTGGGTCACGGGAGGGTGGTGGCCACCGCGATGAGGTGGTCGCGGCCCTCCAGCCGCCGCAGCTGCCCGTGGCTGGCCTCCAGGTAGGTCAGATGGTCGGCCAACCGGGTGGAGGTCGGGGCGAGGTAGCCCCCATCGGGGGTGACCATCGCGTCGGTGGGGACCGCCGCCAACACCCCCAGGTTGGTGTAGGTGCCGGCACCGGCCTGGAATGCCTCCAGGTCACCCAACGGCAGGACGGTGACCTTCTCGGGCAGGGTGTTGTAGGTGCGCATCGCCGCGATCCGGGGTTGGGACAGGTAGTCCCGGTGGGCCCGGTCCCGGCTGTAGCGCTTCGGGTCGGTGTGGTGCCGGTCGCTGAAGACCCAGGACGGTTGGGCGGTGGGGGTACCGGCCACGACACGGTTCCAGACCGACCACCGGGTGGCGGCGGCCACGCGTGCGGTTTCCTGCATCGTGTGCAGGTCCAGCAACCGGAGAGGGCCACCCGCGGTGACGCCACGGTCACCGGGAAGCAACCCGGTGCGGGGACGCCAGCATCGCAACCGGCTGCGGGGGGTGAAGTGCCCGACCGTGTCGATACCGACATGGGGGGTGTTGGTGAGCCGGTGGATGGCGGTGGCGGTCAGCTCGGTGGTGGGGGTGTCCGGGGGCAGGCAGACGAGGACCACAGCGGTGGTGGGCATGGTCGAACCTCCTGACGGTCAAGTGCGGGTGCGTGGGTGCGTGGGTGCGCGGCGGTGCGAAGGCGTGGCCGGATCGGCCGTACGGAATGCGGGCGGGTCCGCACAGGCCGGCGGAAGGGACACACGCGGCCTGGGTGCTACGGGTGGGCGGGTCGCCGACGGGCGGGGCAGGCCGACCGGCCACAAAGGGCGGGTGGGCGGGTGCGACCGCGGTCGTGGGCGGCTGGGCCCGGGTGGTGCGTGGGTGGTGTCAAAAAGTGAGGTTTCACCGTAACCGGCCCACCCAACACCCCACCCCAACATGATGATCATGGCGGTGAGCTGGCCTGTTGGGTGGTGGGCCGCAGCCGAACGGCCACGCCGGGCCGGGGTGTCGGGCGCGTCGGGTCCATGGTGGGTGTCCTCAGCGCCCTGTTGGGTGCCGTGGTGGAGTCGCTTCAGGGTGAGGTGGGTCGCTCGACCCGACCCGGGTTGGTTGAACCGGATGCGGGCTGGGTGGCGCCTAGCCGGCGGTAAGCAACCACAGGGGGTCGTGGTCGGGTTCAGGAGGCCCAGGGTTCAGGGGTGAGGGGTGCCCGTGGCCGGCGGGCAGGTCCGCCAGACGCAGCCGGTGCCGGCCGTTGCCGGCGATCCGCCACACCGGCCCGGCGGGATCACCTCCGGCCTCCGGGGAGGTCGTCGCGACGATGACGCCCGGCTCGGGGTGGGTCGCCAGGCGGCGGTGAAGGTTCTGCTCCCGGGTCCGGTTGGGCAGCACGAACAGCACCGGGTAGGCGACACCCCCGTCGGCGTGCAACCGCCGGTGCGGGGCCAACTTGTCACCCAGCCGCGCCAATGGTTCGGTCCCCCGGTCCAACTCCAGATGGAACCCGACACTGGTGCCGTTCTCGACCCACACACCGTGCCCGTCGGGGTGGATGCGGCGGCCGAACGCGGCACTGGTGGTGCGCTCGGACCACCACCGTTGCAGCCTGGTGCCGGGATCCTGGCGGGCGTGGGCGAGCAGCGCGGCGAAGAACCCGTTGACCGCCAGCAGGTGCTCCAGCAGGGGGGTGGCGTAAACGCGGTCCTGGCGTTCCCGCACGATCCTCGCCGTCGGTGGTGGTTCCCCGGCCGCCAGCGCCGAGTAGCGGGCAGCCAACGGCCCACTGACCCAGCACACCGGGCTGCCGGCGCCGGGGCGCCGCCGGATGAACCGGTCCACGAATCCGATCCCGCGCAGGGCGTGCAGGCGGTGCCGGCAGGTCGTGGGGCTGGTGAACAAGATCATCGTGATCTGCTCCGTAGTCAGGGTTGTGTGTTCGGCCAGCAGCGACGCGAGGGTGTAGTCACGGGGCCGCAACCGGTGGGAGACCTCCAACAGAGTGGGGGTGGCCGACGTACCGCGAGGCCGATGATCGGGGTGGAGTACCCGCGTCACCGCGGTAGGCGATCCCCCCGGTAGAGGGAGGTCCCCTGGGGACTGTCGGGTGTCGGGATGTGCAGGCATGACGCCTCCTGGCTGGGCTGTTGGGTGGATCTGGGGTGGCCTGGACCCGGCCACCCCGCGCCGGGGTTGGGCCGGGGATGCGGCCGGGGTGCGGTACGGGCCCAGGGCAGGTCAGGCTCACCCGGCGGGGCACCGCGCCGAACGACACGACCCGGCAGGCGGGCTCGGGCGACCATCGCCAGCGGGAACGCGCTGATCTGCCCCGGCGAAACCGACCACATGTGGTTGGGCGAGGGGTGCCCGGCGCCGCGTGGACCGTGGAACCCACCCGGTGCACACCATTGCGGCACACGGTGTGACTGTTGTGTAACTCAGTGGTGCCAACCGGGGTTGTTGACTCACCCGGCATTGGTGTTGGGTGGCGGCGGTCCATCCCGGCTCGTCTGCGGCACGAACCCATGTCGGGCGCGGGGTGTCGTTGTTTGGTTACCCGGCGTGGTGGCGCCGGCCCGGCTGGGGCCGCCGTGGTCATGTTCGCTTCTGGGTGGGCCACCCCGACCGCCAGAACCACCACCGGCTGCTGGTGACCGGCGCGGCCGGCCTGATGGGGCGCCTGCTGCGGCCGTTGCTGCGCCGCCCCGACTGGCAGGTGCGGCTGGTCGACCTCGTGGCGATCACGACGTGACCGGCGGGCTGGAGTAAAGCCGCCGGTGAGGCACGCGGAGCGCTCTACCGCCACCGCCACGGCGTGGACGTGATCGCACTCCGGATTGGCACCTGCACACCGGTGCCTCCCGATACCCGGGCGTTGGCGACCTGGCTGGCGCCCCCGGACGCGGCCCACCTGGTCGAGGCGTGCCTGACCGCTCCGGCGCCCGGGTTCCGGGTGGTGTGGGCGATCTCCGACAACACCCGCCGCTGGTGGCCCGGACGACGCGCGGCGGGAGGTGTGCTGCGGTGAGCGCCACGGCAACCCCGGACCGGCGTGACCGCTTACTGTGGGTGCGGTGCGCCTGCACCACGCTGGTCGCGGCGTACGCCTCCTACCGCCACGGCCGCGATCCGGATGAGCCGTCGACTGTCGGCACACGTGCTGACCTTGGGCGATATCCGCGCGCTGCTCGCCCGCGCGAACGAGCTGGGCGTGCCCACCGAAAAGTATGCCGTCCGCGTCCTGCCAGTGGATCGGTCCTGGCGAGGGCACGTGTACAACATTTCCGTAGAGCCGTACGCCTGATGGTCGGCCCCACCTCAGCCGCGATGGAAGGGGAGCATGTGACGGTCCAGGACGTCTATCTGCTCGCTGTACACAAGCTGTACCAGTCGCCGCAACACCCGGTGCCGATCAACACGACGATCGTGCACGCCCTGACCTTGCTGCACCCGGCGGTGCCGCAGCCGGACGGTGGCCGGATGTACCGGTGCCTGACCGAGTTTCCCGGCCGCACACCTGGCGAGGTGGTGCCGCTGTCCACGTTGACCTTCGAGTTGGGCGGCGGGCATTTGTGGCCGCAGGTCGCCGACTGGGAACGGGCCATCGACGCGGTAGTGGACATCGCCCGTCACCAGGGCTGCGACGCGATGCCGGTGGGCCTGCCGCAGCTCGCGGCCGTCCTGGTGGGTGGTGGCCCGACCACCGTGCACGAGATGTACCACCCGGACGGCTCCTGCTCCCAGGCCGGCCCGGTCGAGCGGCGAGAGCACCTGGACGAGCTGGCCGGCCATGTGCGGCGGTTCTCCGCGGAAGGCCCCTTCTGGCCAGGCGACAACCTCGTCGCGCCGCCCCGCGAACCGCGCGTGCTGCCCTACAAGCCCTACCGCAGCAAGTAGCGGGGCACCGCCGCTTCTTTCGGCTGTGATGGACGGTCGCCGATCAAGCGGCTGCCGTGATTGTGGCGAATCGGCGGGCCGTAAGCTTGTGACGTGACGGATCAGTTGACGGTGGCAGTGGGACGGCGTGCAGCCCGGGCGATCTTGATCGACGATCTCGGCCGGTTGGTGTTGATTAAGCGGACCAAGCCGGGGCAGGAGCCGTACTGGACCGCCCCCGGTGGCGGTGTCGAGGACACTGACGCCTCGGTGGAGGTGGCTCTGTACCGGGAGTTGGCGGAGGAACTGGGTGCGAAGGCCACGGATGCCTCGCAGGTGTTCCTGTTCAGCTCGCCGTCGGACGGTGGGGTCGCTGTGCAGCATTTCTTTGTGGCGCGGCTGGCCAGCCTGGACGAGTCGGCCCGGAGCGGCCCGGAGTTCAGCGACCCGTCGCGCGGCGGATATGACCTGGACCGGGTTGACCTTCGGGGAGACGATCTCGCGTCGATCGACTTGAAGCCGACCGCGTTGAAGGAGTTCATCCTGGCCAATCGGGGGGCTCTGCTGGTCGAGGCGGGCGCGGTCGGCTGAGCTGCGGCTACGTGCCCCACCGCAGGTACGTTGGCGTGGCGCGGCCGGGCAGCGTGCGCAGCGTGCCGTGGCCGGTGCCGAGGGTGTCGCGCAGGGCTGCGGTTTCACCTGGCCACTTGGCGTGGGCGAGTTCGTCGAAGGCGAGCACACTGCCCTTGGTGAGGTACGGCCGGATGGCGTCGATGGTGTCGCGGGTGGGTTCGTAGAGGTCGAGGTCGAAGTAGGCCAGGGCGATGATGGTGTGTCGGTTGTCCGTCAGGTAGCGCGGGAGAGTTTCGCGCACGTCGCCTTGGACGATCAGGGTGCGCCGGATGTGGCCGAGGTGTTCGCCCTGCTCGTGGGCGTCGAGTACGTCGCGCAGGTGCTGTGGGTAGCCGTCGGTGAGGGCGAACCGGCCGGTGACGGCGCTGGGGCTCGTCGTGTCGATGTCGGTGACGTCGGGGAAGCCGGTGAAGGTGTCGAAGCCGATGATCCGGCGGTGCGGGTTGTACGGCTCGTGCACGCCGCGCAGTGCGGTGAGCGCGGCGAGGTGGCGTCCGCGGTGCACGCCGAACTCCATGATCACTCCAGGCACGTCGAGGATCATCCGGTAGAGCTCGTCCAGGGAGAGCAGGTCGGTCAGCGGCTGCCTGCGCAGGTACAGGGCCAAGTTGTCAACCAGTTCCTCGTGCGGGATGGGGGTGTCGGCCAGCAGGTCGGCGAGGCGGTGGCGGACGGTTCGCTCGTGGTCCGATTCGTACGGCAAGATCCGGTCGTCGGCTTGATCGTTGATCACGTGGGCTCCCTGGGCGGTGCCCACAGCTGGGCGGGGGCGAGGCGGAAGTCGCTGGCGTAGTCGAAGATGTCGGCGGGGTGGCGGTAGCCGTGGTGCAGGGCGGCGACGGCGCCGATGAGCAGCCGGTGGGACACGATCAGCACCGGGCCGTGCTCGGTGGCGAGGTCACCGGCGATGGTTGCGGCTTCGAGTGCGCGTTCGGTGAACGCGCGGAGGCTTTCCCCTCCGGGCAGGGCGCTGTCCGGGTTGTCAGCGCGCTGTTGCCGCCAAGTGGTGTAGTCGGGTGGGTATTGGCTGGGGGCGAGGCCCAGGACGTAGTGCGGGGCTCGCCATTCGGCGAACGCGCTGATCGGTTCGGCGATTCGGGTGTCCAGCGCGCTGGCGGCGATGGTGGCGGTTTGTCGGGCCCGCCGCAGTGGGCTGGGCGCTACGAGCGCTGGTTGCCAGCGATACTTTTTCAGTTCGCGGGCGGTCAGGTCGGCTTCGACAATGCCTGCGATGGTGAGTGGGCTGCCGGGACGGGCGTGGGCGCCGGGGCGGCAGAGCCCGTCGTCGCAGGTGCCGTGGCGCATCCAGAGCGCGGCGGGGGTCATGTCATGCACCAGCCCCCGTCGATGGTGAGGCATTGGCCGGTGATGAACCCCGCGTCGCGGGAGGCGAGGAAGTCGACGGCGGCGGCGATGTCGTCGGGGTGCCCCCGGCGCTTGACACATTGCCGGTCGAGTTGTCGGGTGTTCATCGCGTCGTGGTCGGGGACGACGGCGTGTTCGGCGGGTACTTCGATAGAGCCCGCGCGGACGCAGTTGACGGTGATGCCGTGTGGTCCGAGTTCTCGGGCCAGGGCGCGCACGAGTCCTTCCAGACCGCTCTTGGCCGCGATGTAGGCGGCAAGGTCGACGCGGCCGAGTTGGGTGAGTACCGAGGACACGGTGATGATGCGGCCGTGGCCGCGCGCCGTGAGGGACGGCGTGACGAGCTGGGCACAAGCCGCGTGAGTGACGAGATTGACCTCGATCTGCGCGCGGAAGGTGTCCAGGTCGAGGCTGGTCCAGGGGATACGCGGATAGGCACCGGCGTTGGACACGAGGACTTCGAGCCGGTCGGCGGCGTGCTGGACCTCATGTGCGAGCGTGTCGATCGTCATCGGATCGGTGAGATCGCCTGTGATCGCCGCTGTCGCAGCACCGCGTTGTTCGACCGTGGCGAGCGCAGTGTGCAGATCCGGGTCGTCGTGGAGGTGGGTGAGGATGAGGTCGTAGCGGTCGGCGAGGCGCGCGGCGATCGCCGCGCCGATGCCAGAACCGGCTCCGGTGACGATGGCGACGGGACGCGTCACGGTCAGTTGACCTCCGCATCTGCTGGTGTGAGGGCGAGGAAGTGCGGCAGCGTGGTGTCCGGGTGCAGTGCTTGGGCGAGTAGGGCCAGCGACAGGGCGGTGTCGCGGGGTTCGAGGTCGGCGAGGTGGTAGACGGCGAGCAGCCGCATCACCAGGTAGGGACGCAGCCACGCCATCAGGTCATCGATGCCGAGATGGCGCGCGATGGGCCGGACGATCTCGTCGAGGTAGCGGCGCAGGACATGTCGGCGGGCCGGGCTGGGTGTGTGCCGATAGTCGATCACCAGCGACGAGCGAGCGTCCTCAACGTGGGCGACGGGATCGGCGAGGGTCGCCGGGGCGAGCGCGGAAGGGTGATCGCCGAACGCGGCGCGGTTGTAGTGCGGGGTGAGCCACGCGCCGTGGAGGCGTTGGTAGAGCAGGAAACATGCAAACTCGCCGGGTAGGGCGTTGAGTCCTCCGGTGTCGTAGTCGAACCACACCGGTCCGCCTGTGGGTGACCAGCCGATGTTGATGTCGGTGGGATCGCCCTGGGTGATGGCCGCCCAGACCGGGCTGTGGCGGGCGAAGTGGACCCGCAGCCCGGTCATCAGTTCGGCGAAGTCAACGGCGTGCTCGCGGCCGTTGACGACCAGTCGTATGTCTGCCAGATCCTGTGGGCGGACTCTCCGGGTTCCATGGGTGATCGGCCACGGTGCGTTGGGTCTGTAGTACTGGTCGAGACGGCCGTCGGGAGCGGCGCGGTCGCCGTAGAGCTTGCTGATCGTCTCCCCGTTGGTCGTGGGCTGAAGGGTGCTGCCGATGACGTGCTGGTAGTGGCGGAACACGGCGGTCAGGCAGGTGTCGAGTCGCGCCAAGTCGCCCGTGAGGTCGGCGTGGGTGATCTCGTCGAGCAGCAGTCCGCTGTCGTTGCCGAGGTGCGGCCACCGGTCGTAGGCGAGCACTGTCCAGCGGGCAATCCGTCGCGCGCCCCGCAGCCTCGATACGGGGTAGGACTCGCGGATGCGGGCGTGTCCTGCGCATTCGGCGTTGGCTTCGTCACGGTTCGGGTTGGCCTTGACGAACAGCGCGTGTTCGGCCCAGTCGACGTACCAGGTGTGGTTGGCCGTGAAGCGTCGGTGGTTGGTGATCCTCAGCATGGGCAGTCACCACCAACCGGCGAGGTCGTTCGCGAACTCGGCGATGAGCTCGGCCGGGATGTCGGCGAGACTCGCCGACTGTGACCACAGCGCGTCGTCCAGTTGGTCGCGCACCGGGCAGCGGTCGGCGAGGGCCAACATCTGGGAGAACGTGGTGGCGATGGCGTGGTGACGTGCGGTCCCGGTGGTCCACTTGGTATGGGCGTGGCGACCGTAGAGCCCGATGACGTGCGGGCCGGTTCCGTCCGGGCGTTCGGTGAGCGCGGCCAGATGGGTCAAACCCGTGTCGTTGCCGATCACGACCTCGGCCGACGCGACCACGTCCAGGCAGTCCACGGCATCCAGCCCGGCCAGAACCTCGATGCCGTCGAAGGTCATCGCCTCGGCATCGCTACTGGTGATCAAGGTAAACGTCCACGGCGCCGGGAAACGCTGGGCGACGACGGCCGCGATGCGGGCGAAACCGCTTGCGCCGTAGTCCTTCCGGCTTGGCCAACTGGTTGCCGAGACGAACACGACGTGGAACCGTCGTGCCTGCTCACTTGATCTGAAGGTCGGGAGCGGCGCGCGGTCGGCAGGGAGCCGGACGCCGAGGGCCTGTTCCGCGGCGAGGTAGTACCGCATCGGCAGAGCGGCGTGGACCTCGACGAGTTCGTCGTCCAGGATGTCCAACAACGCTTGGGGTCGTTCGGGGATCGCGTGGAAGGTGAACCCCTTGCCGTGCACGGTGCAGACGGTGTGCGGGCCTTCGGTGTGGCTCGTGCTCAACGGCAGCCGGCAGCGTTGCATCAGGCGTGGGCGTGGTCCCTCGTAGTGGAGTTCGGCGTCACGACCCGTCCCGTCGGCGAGGGCCTGAACGAGTCCGAGCGCGAGCAGGACATCTCCGAGGCCACGGTCGCCGAGGGCCACCGACCAGCCGCGTTGGCCGATGACGCCCGCGCCGCCGGTGTAGTAGGGGAGTTCCCCGGCCGCGCGCCGGAAGGGCAGCGCGCGGGCCAGGGGTGCGTGCTGGCGGGGGACGATGACCGGTCCGCCGCGTTGCAGCGTCACCGGCTCGATCGTCCACGGGCTCACAGTCGCGTGAGGGTGCACAGCGGTACTCCGAGCGATTCCAGCAGTGGACGGGCGTTGCCGGTGGTGTCCTCGATCAGGCACGCGATGCCGGTCACCTCCACGGCCTGGTCACGGAGCACCGTGACCAGGCTGGCCAGCGTGTTCCCGGTGGTGATCTCGTCATCGACGATGAGCACTCGGGTTCCCGTGATGTCGCCGTAGGTGAAGACCTCGGTACGGCGGGCATGGGGTTCGGTGAAGTGCCGCTTGTCGGGCAGGTCGAGGTCGAGCTTCCAGGCCAGGCGGTACGGCAGATTGCTGGCCAGTGCCACGGCGACGGTGGGCAGGATGCCGCCCGCGTCCAATCCGAGCAGCACGTCAGGGGTCGTGAACTCCGGGTGGCGCGACCATACCTCCCACAGCGCGCTACCGGTCTGCAGCAATGTCGCGGGCTGGACCTGGTCGAGGATGCCGTCCAGCTCGTGGACGATCCGGACCTCCCGAGTCTGCGGGGGCACGCCGAGACGGCGGATGCGCCGGGCCTGGTAGGCGAGGTCTTCGGGAATGGTGGTCATTCGCTGGTCCTCACGGTGTGGTCGAGTCGGTCGAGGTAGGTCAACAGTCGGTCCGTCGCGTCGGCGAGTTGTCCGCGCAGGACCGGATCGTTGGGGCGACGGATGAGGTCGGACAGCTCAGGCGGTGCGCATTGGGCGGCTGGGTGAAACTCGCGGAACGCGGCGAGCACGTCATCGGCGTCGTGGAGGTCGTGTCCGTCGGCGCGCAGCACGATCTTGGCGAGGAGCACCAGGTGCTTGTGCACGGCACGCACGTCCGGCTGATCGGTGGCGAGGAGGCGGCGGGTGGTCATCAGCACGAGTCCCAGCTCGCCACGGCTGGTGCGATCGCCGTGTGCGGCGGCCGGCACCGGCAGCAGATGGCCCGCTCTCCGGTAGAGCACGCCGACCCCCTGGGCGGCGCGGCGCAGCGACTGCACGACGCGCGGTGGCACCCGCAGCGTGTCGATATCGGCGGTGGTGAAGACGCTGAGGCCGACCTTGATCCCATCGGGCGCGGGAAGGGTGCCCGCCACGTCCCGCAGCCATGCGGCGGGTGCGGTGTCACGAACCACGAGCAGGTCAAGATCGCTCCACCCGTCCCGCCAGCTCGTGGTCCCCGTGCTGCCGGTTGCGAGCACGAGCGCGACCTGCTCGTCGCACACGTGGTCGGTGGCCTGTCCCAACCATCCGCTCTGTGTCACCGGCCCACTCGCGTGAAGCGTCACCCTGGGCAGGTCCACAGTCGACGCGATTCGGCTGACGGCAAGCTTGAGTGCGCCCAGCGACCCGGAGTTGTCGACGAGGTGATCGGCGATCTCGGCGATCCCGTCCGCGCCGCGTTCGCGCTTGGTCGCGTCGCGGCCACGCAACCGGGACTCGCTCTCCACTGCGCGACTCGCCCGGACGGTCGTGTCCGCATCGACGTACACAACTTGGCAGCGGTCACCCCAGACCCGTTTCAGGTGCGCGGTCGCCTCGAAGCGGTGGGCGCTTTCCAGACTGATCGTGCGTGCCTTGGTCGTCTCGGCGAACCGCAGAACTTCCTCGGTAAGCCGCTCCGCCTGCTCCCGCTCCGACCAGCGCTCGTACGGGTCGGCGATTCCAGCCCGCATGGCGGCGACCTCCACCAGGTAGCCGATCTTCAACCTGGTCACGCCGTGCTCGTCGCGCAACAGTTCGCCGACTGTGCTCTTGCCGCTCTCGGACATGCCGCCCAGCACCCACAGCCGGTCCAACACGTCCTTCGGCAGCGGTTCCACGTTGACACCCGCGTCAGCCAGGTGGCTACGGAGCGTTCGCTGGACATCCAGGATCGGGGCGTCACCGAGGTCGAGCACGGCGTGGTAGTCCCCGCGTTCAACCTGGACGGACAGGACCTCCGCGAGCGTGCGCTGATAGGCGGCGTACCGTTCGTTGGCCGGTCTTGGCTCGCGCCGCAGCGCCTCGGCCGCTTCCCGCGCGGGGTCACCAGACCGGCGTAACAGCACGTGGACCTCGTGCCGAGGTGCGGCGGCCGGGAGATCGGCCGCGAGGCGGTCCACGAGCCGGAGAGCCTTTGTCGGGGACAGTCCGTCCTTGAGCGCGGCGGTGGCGGCGCAGGTCGCCCGGAGCATGGGCAAGCCGCGGTCCTCCAGTGCTAGAGGTCCGCTCGCGGTGCGGCGGGCGACGTGGCTGCCCAGCATCAGGCCGACGTGCTCGGCTGTGGTGGAGCCGACGAACCACCAGTGGGCGAAGTCGCCCGCAGCGACATCGTGCCATCGGGAATCCCAGGCATCCACCGTGCCTACGAGGTGGGCGTCGGGCATCCCACGGTGGAGCCAGGCGAGTTGCGTGGTCTTCCCGACGTTGTCGACGCCGTTGAGCGACACCGACAGGTGTTGGTGTGCGTCTGCGGTCACGATGCGCTCCGGTAGGTCTTCAGGGGCCGCCACGCCGGGAGTCGTCGGTGACCGGTGGCGACATCACGAATCAGGTCGTCGTAGGCGCCGGCCAGCTCGGCGAGCTGCCGCAGAGCCAAGCGGGCTCGATCGCGGGCGTCGTTGGTGTTGATCAGGCTGTTCGCACGGACCCACGCGATCGCCAGGCGGTCAACGACCGAGCCGAGGGTCTCGGTGTGCAGGGAGGCGTCCGCGCCGCTGTGGACCTGGGTCGCCACCCAGTCGTCGATTCGTTCCACCAGGGCGACACGTTTGGCGTTGAGGTCGTCGATGAGCCGCTTGCTCTCGGCAATGGCTTCGGCGGACACGCCGGAAGCGCGGCTGACATCCTCGGCCTGCCACTGCTGCTCGTGTTGGGTTGCCAGATCGTTCGCCGTGTCGAGGACGAGCTGGCCGGGATGGTCTCTGCTGCTGGTGTCGCGGAACGCCTCGATGATCGAGGCAGATCGCGGCAAGATCTCCCGCACGCGCGTCACGTGCTGTGTGGCCTGCTCGCCGCCGTCAACCATGATCCGCACCTCCCCTTCGGTCGATTTGGGCGTGGGTACGCCTGCGCCGAGGGCGGTCGGGGCATCCCGACACAGAGGGCATCGTCGCCATCGCAACCGGATACGACCTGCCCCAACCGCTGGCGGGGGACCTCGCGTTGTCGGCGCGAGCGGCCCGGGTCGTGGCCGACCACCTCGACCGGGTCCCACCCGAACTCGCCACCGGTGTCGCCGGGTACGACATCGACGTCTTCATGGTGCGGACCGCCCACCACCGCGGACCGCCCACCACCGCGGCCCGCTCGTGCCGCTGCGTGCGGAAGCCACCAAACGCCACGCCCCATCGTTCGGGCACCTGCCGCGTATCTACCGCGAGGCCGTTCCCGTGCTACTGGCCGCGGCCACCACACCCACCGCCGATGTCAGGGGGTGGTTCGTAAGCATCTACCCGTTATGAGTTTGGCATCAATGAGGGCGCCCTGGTCACGTGCGTTGAGGTTCGACGACCTGGGCAAGTGCGGTCCGGGCTCGGTCTGATCCTGGCGAACGAACAGGGTACCCAGAGTCAGGAATGGACTCGGGATTCTCGAGCAAATATGCCATAGGCGAGCAAATCGACGGCGAGACACCAAGCCTAAACACCTGAAAGGCTTACGAACAACCCTCCCGGGACCCCCAGGCGAGGATTCCGGCTCACCGACCGGCACCTGCCCGCGGAGAGGTTGACCCAGATGCGGGCGACGCTGCGCGGCCTCGCCGGGCCCCCCTACACTCACGACCCGTGGCCAGGACCGTTGATCCATGCGTGGCGTGACGTCGCCGCCGGGGGTTCACCGACCACAGCCGCCACCCGGTTGTGGCCGCACTACCTGGACCGGGTCCACACCTACCTGGCCAGCAACCACCGCCAGCGGCTGGCCATGCTGAACGAGGCACACGCGACGTTCACCGCAACGGTGGCCGCGACTCCCCAACCCGTGAGGTGACCTGATGGACGACACCGCACCCACGTCAACGTTCGCCGTGTTCGCCCCGCAACCGTTCCCGACTGTCACCGAAGGCGACAACCTCGCCGAGATGATCCACACGGCGGCTGGCGGCGTGTGGATCAACGGTGACATCGTCGTGGTCGCCAGCAAGGTCGTGTCCATCGCCGAGAAACGCCACGTCGACCTCGCGGGAGTTACGGTCACCGAGGAGGCCCGACACATCGCCGGGCAGACCGGCAAACCCCCGGCGCTGGTCCAGCTCATCCTCGACGAATCCCGCAGCCACTACCTAGCGACCCAACGCGGTCCGATTATCGCCACCCACCACCGGGGTTTCCAGCTGACCTCCGCCGGCGTCGACCGCGCCGGGGAGGGCGGCGCGTGGCTGTTGCCGGCCGACCCCGATGCCTCGGCCCGCACGATCCGCGATGACCTGCTCGCGCTCACCGGCACCCGGGTCGCCGTCGTCATCGCCGACTCCGACGGCCGCCCCGACCGGCGTGGCGCGACCGTGCTGTCCCTCGGCGCCGCCGGAATCGCACCGCTGCGGGTGACCACCCACACCGAACCCGACGGCCGCAGCAAACGCCAGGAAGAAACGTTCACCGACCTGATCGCCGCCGCGGCGGGGATCGTGTTGGGGCAACGGGGCCGCGGCGCACCGGTCGTCGTCCTGCGCGGCATCGCCTACCGGGACAGTGACGAGGGTGTCGCCTCGATGCTGCACCAGCCAGCCGATGGGACGCGGTAGGCCTCGGTTCCTCACCCTCTACCGCGACGGAGACCGAACGGACAGGCCCGTCGTGAACGGCCCCCGCAGCGGTTCGTGGTCATCACCGCCCGCCCTGGCCGCGGCCACGAGAAGCGGCTTAACCGGCCTGGCCACCCAGATCGGCGACGCCTTGGCCACCGCACCCGGCGGGCAGGAACACCCGTGATCATCCGCATCGAGGGAGCGACAGCCGACCAGGTCCACACCACCGCGGCGGCCACGCGGGCCCAGGCCGCTGGCTGGGATCATCCCGCGACCGTGACCCGGACAAGGTCCTCGACCCGGACCAGATGCTCGTCCTGATCGACGACGCAGCCGACACCGGCAGCGAGTCGGGTGCCGCATGTCACCGTTATGTCACTCCATGTGCTGGTCGGGTGTGGTGGGGCCCTCCGGTTGGTGGGGTGTGCCCACCCGTGGCGGGGTGGGGTCCGGTTGCGAGCCGGTGGGTGTGGCGTTTGGTGGGCGGGTGCCGTGGCTGGTCCGGGTCGCCGGGGTGGCTGCCCGGCGGACGGCGGTGGCTTCCCCGATCGGGGGTCGGGGTGGGTTGGTGTGCAGGGTGAACGCGGGAGTTTCGCGGCCTGCGACGACGAGCCGGCAGGCTGCCCGGTAGGCGTCCATGTGGTTGAGGTCGTGTTCGTCGAGTTCGGGCAGGGTGTGCATGGCGAGGGGGCGGGCGTCCTCGGGTGCGCACGAGAAGATGATTTTGTTGCGGGCGTTCGCGGAGAGGGCGAGTTGGGTGTCGCGGGGCATTTGGGTGAGGTTCTGGTGGGCGATGATCATCCCGAAGTGGTAGCCGCGGGCTTCGGCGAGCATGTCCTGGACGCTGCCGGGGAGGTTGAGGAAGTTGTGGGCCTCGTCGAGGTAGATGCAGGCGTCGCGGCGGTGGGGTTCGGGGGTGCGGATGCGGGCGGTGGCGGCCTGCCAGGCGGAGGCCAGCACGAAGGAGCCCATGAGTTTCGCGGCTTCTTCCCCGATCTGGCCTTTGGGCAATCGGGCGAGCAGGATCCCACCGTCGAGGACCCGGCGCATGTCGAAGGAGCTGGTGCGGGCCCCGAAGGTGCGGCGGGGGAAGTCCCGCAGCAGGACGGAGCGCAGGCGGGACAGGACGGGGGCGATGACTTGGGAGCGCAGGGTCGCGGGGGCGGTTTCGTACCACTCCCAAAACCCCCGGAGTCCTTCGGGGTCGTCGAGGTCGGCGGTGAATTGGTGCCGGAATTTGCGGTCCTGGAGCAGGGCGGGGATGAGGATGAGGGTGGGGTCGGCCTTGCGGAGCAGGGTCAGGCACGCCACCCGCATCACATCATCCATGCGGGGTCCCCAGTGTTTGGCGAAGATCGCCCCGAAGATGGATACGACGTTGTCGACGAGCAGGTGGTGGTCTTCCCCGTCAAGGGGGTTGAGGGTGGTGCCGGGGGGTTGGTCGGGGTCGATGAGGACCAGCCGGTCGGCGAGGCTGGGTGGGATGCGGTCCAGGAGGTCGGTGACGAGGTCACCTTTGGGGTCGATGACGATCGTGCCGCGGTGGGCGTGGATGTCGGCGAGGATCATGTTCAGCAGCAGGGTCGATTTCCCGGAGCCGGTGGAGCCCAGGATGTGGGTGTGGTGGCGGGCGTCGGTGACGGCCAGCGCGACGGCGTGGCCGCCGACCTCGGCGCGGCCCAGCACCTTGGTGTCGCGCCCACCGGTGGGGACGCTGACGGGTGCGGGCATGGGTTTCGCGCGGGAGCGGTCCAGGCCGGGGACGGCCAGGTCGTGGGGGAGGGCGGCGATGCTGGCCAGTTCGCTGCCGGAGAGCAGGAACCCGTGGTGGAGCTGGCGGGTGGCGAGTACCGGTGTGGGGTGGGGTAGGGGCAGGCGGCGTAGCCGGTTGCGGCCGGCCCACACCCCGAACGCGGATGCCAGGCCGTGGGCGAGGGTGACCAGCCGCCGGGTGAGGGTGTCGGTGTCGGTGTCACCGCGGGTGGGGTGGGTGTGGGTGATGCCGTAGCGGATTGCGACCTGCCAGTGCGTGCCGGTGAGGACCTCCACCGCCGCGCGGGCGTCGCGGTCGCGTTGCGGGTCGGCGCGCAGCAGCGCGGGACTTATCGTCGTGCTGCGGGTGTGGGTGCCTGGGTGGCGGGGTGGGCCGAGTATCTCCATCACGAGGTCCAGACCCATCCGGAGCCAGGTGGTGGGGTCCAGGGGGTTGGTGGGGTGGGTGCCGGTGCGTAGTGCGGCGACACCGTGCCGGAGCCGCCGGAGTTGTCGGCGGGTGGCGGGGCGGGTGAGGATCTGCACGCACGCGGATTCGCCTGTGTGCAGGCCGCTGGCGGTGGCGATGAGGGTCCGCATCGGGTCGAGGTCGTGGTCGGTGGCCAGGGGGTACCAGGCGGGCAGGATGGGGGTCAGTGCCCCACCCACGGCCAGGCCACCGTCGGGTAGGGGTGGGGTGGCGTCGGTGACGGTGGTCGCCGCACCGGGCCACGCGCCCCGGATCGCCGCCTGGATGGGGCTGGTTTGCAGGGTGCCGGGCACCCACAGGCTGATGGTCAGTTGCCGGCCGGCCCACCGGTACTCCACCGCCAGGTGTGGTTGGCCGTCGCGTAGCCGTCGGGCCCAGCTGGGGCGCAGGAGTTCGGTGAGGGTCGCCCACAGCACGCCCGCCCCGGCGGGGTCGACCTCCGGGGGTGGGGTGATGGTGACCTGGTGGGCGTGGTCGTGTGCGGCCCGCTGCCGGTGGCGTCTCACCGCGGTGCGACCCAATGCCCCGGCCAGCAACCCTACCGGCAGGACCACCACCGGGTAGGGGTGATGGGTGCACCAGGTGGACAGGGTGGTGAGGAGTTCGCTCCACCACGGGGGCGTCTCGGGTGGGCCGGTGTGCCCCACGGGTGTCGGGGGCGGTGGGGGGACGACGATCATGGGGTGTCCTAGGGGTGCGGGTCGGGACGGCGACGTAGGCGCCGCTCGGGGGAAGGGGGAGAGCGGTTGTTGACTGCCACCCACCCCGCACCGGGTGCGGTGACCTGGGGTGCGTGTGTGGGGGTCAGTCGTTGTCGGTGAGGTCCAGTTCACCGACGCACAGGTGGTGTTCGCGGGGTGAGGCGACGGCCTGGAAGCCGACCCGGTGGGTGCCGGAGATCAGCAGACCCTCACCGCGTCGGGCGGCCAGCAGCAGCCGGGTTTCCCCGGTGGTGAGCCCGAACACGTCCGCAACGACCTCGCCCGTCTGGGGGGCCTGACGGAGCAGGACCTGGGTGGCGGCGTTGCTGATGACGACGTGTCCGAGGTCGGAGCCCAGCAGGTCGGAGACGTCCTGGGTGATCACCGACAGTCCGGCGCGGCGTTTGCGGGCACTTTTGGCCAGGCGGGCGAGGAACATCGCGCCCGCACCGTCGCGCAGCAGGGTCCACGCCTCGTCGACGACGACCAGCCGGCGGGGTGGGTTCGCGGCCCGGACGGTGGGGGTGTCCACGTCCCGCCAGATCGCGTCCAACGCGAGCAGCATCCCCGGTGCCCGCAGCTCATCGGGTAGCAGCCGGGTCGACCACACCACCAGTTGCCCGGTGGGCGGGGTGGTGGTGGGGCCGTCGAACAGGGCCCGAAACGACCCGGTCGTCCATGGCGTCAACCGGGCGGTCAGGGTGGTGGCGGCGTCCTGGGCCTGGTCGGTCAGGGCGGTGGCCACGTCCCGCAGCAGGGGTGCCTCCCGCCGCCAGGTGGTGGGGTCGTTGCTGATCCCCGCATGGGTGTAGGCGGTCGTGATCGCTTTGTCGAGGGCGGCCCGTTCGGCGGGTGGGGGTTGCTGGCCGAGCAGCACCGCGATGAGGGTGTGGGTGAACAGGGCCCGGCGGGTCACCGCATCCGGGCGGACATCCCCGCCGGGGATGTCCAGGGGGTTCAGGTGCACCCCGGGGGCGCCGAGGGTGATCGTGGCGCCCCCGACGGCCTCGGCCAACCGCAGGTACTCGTTGTCGGGGTCGAGGACCGCGACATGCACCCCCTCGGCCAGGGACCGCAGTACCTCCAGTTTCACGAAGTACGACTTGCCGGCACCGGAGCGGGCGAGCACCACACTGTTGGCGTTGTGTTGGCTCCACCGGTCCCACCACACGACACCCGAGGTGTCGGGGTTCAACCCGTACAGCACACCCCGGTCGCCTCCGGGTGCCCAGGTAGTGGTGCCGGCAGGTCCGCGCTGGCCAGGGGGAACGCGGTCGCCAACGCGTCGGTGTCCATCACCCGCCGCATCCCCAACGTGTCGGTCGCCAACGGCAGGGTCGCGGTCCACCCCGGTAGTTGCCGCCACGTCGCCGGTTGGGTGTCCAACAGCACCGAGGCGGCGGTGGCCCGCACGTAGGCGACGGCCTCCCGTAGTTCCTCCAGGGTGGGGGCGTGCACACACAGGTACACCCCGACGCGGAACAGTTTCGAGTGGCCGCGGGCGATCCGGTCGGCCAACTCCGCGGCGTCCTCGGCGGCGGCTTCGGTCACCGGATCATCCAAACGGCCGGTGGCCGCGTCGGTGCGGCGGGCCGATTCCAGGCGGGCCCGTTGCCGCCGCAATCGGGCCGCGGCGACCGGTGGTGCGAGGGGGTCGATGTGGACGGTGACGTCAACCCGACCGGGCCACACCAACAGTGGGTCCAGCCACGCGGCACCCACCTCGGCCGGGTACCCGGTGACGATGAGGGTCGTGGTGTACCCGTCGGCGACCCGCAGGTGGTGTGGGGTGTCCTCGACCGTGGCCGGACCCACCACCATCGTGAGGTCATCCACCGACCCCACCTGGTCCGTGGTGGGGTGTCTACCGATCAGGCGGGCCGTAAGGCGTGTCATCAGGTGTCTCCCGTGGTGATCACAGCCCCGGGCGTGGTTCGGGGCCAGGTGGTGCCGGCGGGGGTGTAGGGGTCGACCGCGCAGGTCAGCACCGCGGTGACCGTCGGCCCGTCCAGGACCGCGGTGTTCGCCCCCAACGCCCCCAGCGCGGTCGCGGTGTGCTCGGCACGCCGCAACACCTCCGTCGGGCCACTACTGGTGTCGGGTGCGGTGACCGCGACGGTGACGGTCCGCCACAACGGGTCCCGCCGTACCGCCAGGTCGTCCAGGAAATCGGCGTAGTCCCCGGCGACCTCCACCAGCGCGGGGTGGCTCAACCCCTGGGCGGTGGTGGCGATGCGTTGCGCGTGGGCCGACAGGTCCACCCGTTGGGTGGAGATGACGATCTGCACCGGTGCGGTGAGGCTGTTCAACCACCGCCCGTAGGCGTCGATCAACGCCGCCTGCTCCGCACCGGTCCGCAACCCGATGTTCACGGTCGTGCACGCCACCAACGCGACCACCCGGCCACCGGTGTCGATGACGCCGTCCTCGGTGATCGCCCGCGCCGGCAACCGCAACACCGGCACCCCCGACACCGGTCTCGTCGTGGCCGGCGCCCACCCCGGGACCGCCTCAACCGGGACGGTGGGGGCCGGCGCCAACCGCCGGGGGCGGTAGGTGTGGCGGATCGCTGAGGCGACCCACACATCCATCGGCACCCCGTCGCGGCGCCCCACCGCCACCACCACCGCCACCCCGGCCAAGGGGGTGAGGACCGCGATGAGCACCGGCGCCGGTAGCAGCGGGGTGAGGACCTTCACCACCCCGTAACCCAGCACGGCGGCGACGGTGAGGACCGCCAACTGTCGGGCGGTCAACCCGTAGACGATCCGATCCGGGGTGTCCACATCGGCGGGGATCCGGGCCCGCGGCGGGTCGTCGTCCTCCACCCTCACCGCAACCACCCCAGGATGGTGGTGCCACCCACGTCAACGGCCCCGGTCGTATGGGCGGTGCTGGTCGTGTCGGCGGCCCCGGTCGTATGGGCGGCGCTGGTCGTGTGGGAGGTGCTGGTCGTGCGGTTGCGAACGGGCGAGCAACCCCCGGCGGGTGGGATGTTCTGCAGGGTCGCCATCAGGGCGCCTTCCGGGGCGTTGTGCGAGTCGTCGGGGTCGCGCCCATGCCCCGGGGTCGGGGGGTGCGGTTCTTCAGGGCACGGGTGTAAAGGTCGACACCACGGGCCAGTTCGGTGGGGGTGTAGGGGTAAACCGGTGCCCCGGTGGGGTAGGAGATCCCCACCCGCCCCCCGCCGGCGCCCCGCGGCCGCGGCAACGGCCGGCCGGTCGCCCCACGGGTGGGGGTGGCCGGACGCAGCACCGCCGGGGAGGACCCGACCCGGGAACCACCGCGGGAGCCACGCCGCCCGGTGGCCAGCGGCCACGACCGGTCCACCCCACCCGAACCCCCACCACGACCGGCCACGGCGCGGGCACCGGATCGGGTGGGCCGCAACGCACGGGACAGCCCCCGGGTGACCTGCTGCGCCAACACCACCCGCACGATCGTGCCCATCGCGCCCGGTCGGGACTGGGTGACGTAACGGCGCATCAGCCCGGGGATCTTGATGACACCCCACAGCAGGCACACCACCACGAACAGGTCCAGCACCGCACCCAGGTTGCCGGGCAACCCCAACATGGTGAGGTTCGACCCCGGATCCAGGAAGATCACCAGGGTGGTGTGCAGGGCGATCGCCTGCAGGACCACGACACCCACCGCACCCAGCAGGGTCCGCCACCACAGCCTGGCCGCACCATCGGTGTGGGGGGTGCCGTGCAACGCCAACGCGACCGGGGCGATCCCCACCGCGACAACCAACACCCCCACCCGGATGATCCACTGCACGAGCAGGACCGCGGCCAGCACCGCGATCATCAACCCGATCAGCAACACCAGGAACCCGGTGGTGACGGCATCCCCGGGGTTACCGACACCGGTGTGGGTGATCGCGGCCAGTTGCCGCATCGACCCCGGTGAGGTGATGTCCTGACTGGTCAACGCCGAGGTGACCGCATTCGCGACCTCGATCACCTTCGAACACACAGGGATCGCGAGGTTCGCCGCGACCAGGCCGATGACCAGGCGGGGGATCAGTTCCCCCGGCCCGTAGGTGGTGTGGATCGTGCCGCGACCCATCACCAGCACCGCCACCCACAGGAACGCCAACACGTAGCAGGTGTTCACGATCCCCAACGACGTGCGGGCGAAGGCGGTGACCTGCGGCAGGCGGGTCACATCGGGGCTGAGGAACACCGTGGCCGACAACAGCGACCACAACGAGTCCAGGGCATCCACGATCGTTTGGGCGAACCACCGCAACACCCCACTGATGATCTTGTCGACGAGCCAGCTGCTCACCTCAGGCCCCGATCCAGCTCTTCACGACACCCAGCAGGATCGGTGCCAGCAACGCCAACGCGTAACCGACCAACGCGGACTTCAACGCCGACTTGGCCTTCTCCACCTCGGTGGGGTCACCCCCGGCGGCCAGATACCGCAAACCCCCGACGGTCAGGAACAGGGTCGCCACCCCGAACACCAACCCGATGATCCAGTGGGTGATGTTCGTGACGATCGTGGGCAGGTCGTTGACCGCCACGATGCGTGGCGGC
This sequence comes from Actinomycetota bacterium, assembly GCA_016201065.1. GTDB lineage: Bacteria > Actinomycetota > Actinomycetes > Mycobacteriales > JACQDL01 > JACQDL01. The sequence goes on along the minus strand of JACQDL010000031.1, from coordinate 152,328 downwards.
CCGGTATCAGGTGCCGGGTCGGCGCCGGCCGGGCCGGCACCGGTGAGGACCAGCCACAGGGCAGTCGCCACCGTGGCGATCCGGTACAGGGTGCGGCGGATCATGATCGGGGTACCTCCCGCCCCATCCGGGGCGACTCGGGAAACATGCGTGGGGGGTGTGTCCCCGGGGGCCGGGGTTGGGGTGTGGGAGCGACGCTCCTTCACCTGAGGCCGGTCGGGTGCGAACACGACCCGCTCAGGCCAACCCCACCCCGGCCCCCGGGGACACCGACACCAGCCGTCTGCCGGTCCGGTGTCTTGCCCCCCAATGCCCCCTGTTGGGTGCCCAACACCACGCCCGAGGTCGGATCGGAACCCAGCAAGCCCCCAACAACCCCACCCTCCGACGTGGCGGGCACCGCACCTCGGGCCCGGCGGCGGGGCCGCAGCGGCACGAACGCCAACTCCCCGCCCGCGATGGCCTCCACCAGGCGCCGTTCGGCTTTCGCCCGCCACACCGCGGCGGTACCGGCGCTGATCCCCAACACCACCGCGACCTCCGCGACCGTGGAATCCCCCAACCGGGTCGCGGCGATCAGGTGGGCCTCCTCGGTGTCGATGACCGCCACCGCGACCGCCCGCGCCAACACCAACTCGGGGTGATCCCACGGCTGGATCGGTGCGATCGGCCCCAGGGTGTGACTGGGGACCAGGTGGGTGTCGGACTCCGCGTCCCGGGCCCGCCGGGCCGCCCGCAGGCCCGCGTCGATGAGCCGCCCACACACCCGCGGCACCCCCACATCCAGGGTCCGCAACCGGGCCACGAACCCCAGCAGCAACTCCGAATCCAGATCATCCGAATCACCCCGCCACCCGGCGGTGAGCTGACCGGCGACCCGCCGCAACCCCGGCAACGCCATCCCCACCGCGGCCACCACCCACGCGGGGCCGTCCCGGCGGGAGCGGACCACCAACTCCCGCCACACCACATCCCGCACCCCCGGGTTGGTCGCGGGCGACAGCAACAACGTGCGGAGCTCATCCAACGGCAGGATCCGTCCCGGTAGCCCATCAACGCCACGGCCGTCGAACCCGACCTGGGTGGGGGGATGGACCAGCAGGGTGAAGGCACGCTGGGCGGCGTCCAACGGTGAGGACGGCCACCCCGACACAGCAGACATCACAAACCTCGCAGGAAGAGGATCGGGTGCCGTGCTCACCACGGCACGAGACCCCCATCCGCGCACACCCACCCAACACCCACCCGCGGCCCCGATGACCACCCTCACCTGTTGGTGCAGGTCACAGCCGTGCGTGACCCAACGGTCGGTCTCGCACCGCAGCCACCACCGGCACCCGGGCGAAACCCAACAGCGCAGGCCAAGAGGTGTGTTGGGTGAGTGTTGACCACCCCGGCCACCACACTGGGGCCACGGGACACGCAATCCCGGCCCGGACCCACCACCGGGGTGCGGTCATCACCACGGGTGGCCCACATCCCCGGGTGTCGCCCCACACCCACCCAACAGGCACCCACCGGTAGCCGTGATCACCGAGGCCGGTCGCGGTCTGTTGGGTGCCTGTTGGGTCACCCCCACCCGGACACCGTCGTGTACGTGGGCGTCAACGGGCCTTTGGTGGGTGCGAACACGACCCGCCGGGCACGGGAGCCACCCACCCGATGACCGCATCCTCCGGCCACGACCCACACCCCACCCACGTCGGCGACCCACGAACCGGCCCCAACGACCCGAGTACCGGTCGTGGCGACCGACCACCACCCACCGACGAACCGCCCACGACCCTGTGGTGCCTGGGTGACCACGACGACGACCCCACCAGCCCCGAACCCGGGTCACAGCTGACGACCACCCTCACCCAGCGACTCCTTCACGTCTACACCCGCCGCGGGGACACGATCCTCAGCATCGGTGACGACCCACACCTGCGTGCCGTGGCGGCCACCACCGGCCGCCGCTACCTGGTTATCAGCACCCCCACCCAGCTGCGCGACCAGGACCAGGCACCCCGACCCGTGGCCCTCATCACCCTGCGCCCCCAACCCGACATCACCGGCAGCGACCTGGTGGAGGTGCTCCTCGCCTGCCGGCACCGGACCACCCTCCAGGGGTCCGTCATCGTCACGACACCACCCCACACCCCCACCGGGCCGGGTCGCGCCATCAGCGGCGTGGAACCCCTACTGTGGTGGGCCGCCGAGCAGGCGGGCCTCACCCCGCGGGTGCGGATCGTCGCCGTGACCACGCCACCCGACCGTGGCGACCGGTTCGTGTACCACGCCACCGACACCGATGTCGCCGACGCACTCACCCACGGTGCCGCGACCACACCACAGGCTCCCGCCCGCATCGACATGGTCGTGCTCACCACCCGGGGTGGGGCGCGGTGACCACCCACGACCCACACGACGAACCCGGCGACCGAGGCGACCAACACCGCGACCACGACGACCGGTCGCGTGAGGACACCAGTGCGCCGCGACCCACCCGGGCGCGTCGCGGCGACCACCGCGACCCGTCGCACGACCACGAGAAGGTCGTGGGCGACCATGCTGCGGATGCCTTGCCGCCGCCCACCAAGGACGGCTATCGTCCCAGGTCAACGGGCCGAATACCCCCGGATGAGGTCCGTCGCGCGGCCGAACGGAACCGGGCGGTCACGCCCCGGTTGGGCCCCGCGAGGGTCACCGCCGCCACCGAGGAGCAGTACCGCCAAGCGGTACGGCTGCTCGCCGCGATGATCGTGTCCTGGGTGCAGCGCGACCGCGACGAACCCCCCGAACCATCCGAATGACCACCCGGGTGCTTGTCCAACCCACCCGGCGACCCACTACCACCCCCTTCGTGGAGGTCCGATGTCACGCCGATCTCGCCCCGCCACCAAGGCGGCACCCCCCACCAGCACCCACCTACGGATCGCGACATACACCCGACGGTCCACCGACGAGGACAACCAGCCCTTCAGCATCGAAGCCCAAAACACCAGACTCGACGCCTACGTCGCCTCCCAAGACGGGTGGAGTGTCGTGGCGAAGTTCACCGACGACGCCTCCGGCGCGAGCCTGGACCGACCCGGCCTGCAACGCGCCCTCACCGCCGCACACACCGGCGTGTTCGACGTGCTCCTGGTCTACCGCCTGGACCGGTTCAGCCGACGCAACCGTGACCTGCTCTGGTTGCTCGACGAACTCGAACAGACCGGGGTCGCGTTCCGTTCCGCCACCGAACCCTTCGAGACCACCACCCCCGCGGGGCGGATGGCGATGCAGATGCTCGGGGTGTTCGCCGAATTTGAACGCGAAATGATCATCGATCGGGTTGTGGCCGGGATGGAACGCAAAGCCAGCAGGGGCCAGTGGACCGTGGGGTTCGCCCCCGAGGGCTACCAGGTCGACCCCACCACCCACCACCTACAGCCCCAACCGAGCGAAACAGCCACCATCACCGAGATCTTCGACCTGTACACAGTGCGCCGCCAAGGCACCCGTACCATCGCCACCACCCTCAACCGGCGGGGCCTGCGCCGCCGCAGCGGCCGCCCATGGAACCACAAGACGATCACCGACGTGCTGACCAACCCCGCCTACATCGGCGCGGTGGCCTTCCGGGACATCTACACCACCGACGCCCACCCACCGATCATCACCACCGACACCTTCGAGCAGGCCCAGCAGATCCTCACCGAACGCGGCGAACACCCCGCCAGGTCCGCCGGTGTCTCCTCCAACTACCACCTCACCGGCAAGATCCGTTGCCCCCGCTGCGGGCAGGGATATCTGGGCACCGCCGCCACCGGCAAACGCCAGCGTTACCGCTACTACACCTGCTTCACCCGCAACCGCTACGGCACCATGCACTGCGACGCGCCCCGCATCCGCGCCGACGCCCTCGAGGAGGCCGTCCTGCAGGCCATGGGTGAGTTCTACCGCGACCACACCACAACGATCATGGACGCGGTCGCTGACTCCCACGACCGGCACCACCGCACCCTGCAGGCCGCCCGCACCAGCCTGGCAACAGTCGCCACCCAACTGGCACAAAAGCAGCTCATCGTCGACCGGTACTTCACCGACTACGAAGCCGGCACGATCGACAGGACCCTCCTGGAAACCAGAATCGAGAAGCTCTCCGGTGAACTGACCCAGCTCCGGCGCCGCCGGGACACCCTCCAACTACGGTTGGACACCGCCCCGCACGAGATCACCACCGAACAGGTCAGCACCCTCGGCCGCTACATCAACCAGATCATCGACTACGGCTCCGACACCGAACGCAAGCACCTGTGCGAACTACTGATCGACAACATCACCCTGGACCCAGCGATGACCGTCGCGAGCCCGACGTGGCGGATCGACCCCAACGCCCCCACCGTCCTACAAGCACGAAACACCCCGGCCGGAGACCCGGCCGGGGTGCAAAAGCCCAGCTTGCTGGGTGTTCGCGAGCGTCAACTACTAGTGGAGACGAGGGGACTTGAACCCCTAACCCCCGCCTTGCAAAGGCGGTGCTCTGCCAGTTGAGCTACGTCCCCGGAATCATGTCCGCGCCACCACGGCCCGGCGCGCACCAGCAGCACGCAGGCCACTGCACAGCCGGCCCGCTGGCCCACGAACTCCGGTCACCTCACAACGCAAGGCGGCCGTTCGTCGATCCCTAGCGCAGGTCTGCACCCGAGGTGGCCTCCCGCCACAGGTCCGCTTCCTCCTGCGAAGCACGGCGCTTCTTGACGAGGAAAAGCCCGCCCGCAACGACGACGACCAGCAACATCATCTTTTTCACGTGGGCCTGGCTGGACTTGAACCAGCGGCCTCTTCCTTATCAGGGAAGCGCTCTAACCGACTGAGCTACAGGCCCGCGTTGCAAGGCACGAGGCTACCCCACGGCCGTTGGCCAACGGAAACGACACCCACCCCAGACGGGCACGAGCTGGGGCCTGCGCCGGACGCGCCTCGCCCGGCACGTGGGGACCGGTCGAGGTCAGTCCCGCTCCGACAGCGTGACCTCGATGCCACCGACGAGGTCGGCGCACAGGTTGTAGACGTAGGAACCGACCGTGGCCAGCGCGCTGAACAAGACGATGTTGATCGCGCCGATCATCGCCGCGCTGCCGAGCACGAACCCCCCGGTCAGCAGGGCACCACCGTGCACCTGGTCGTAGAGGGAGTTCACCTTGTCGAACACACCCATGCCGGAGAGGACCCCGTACAGCAGGCCGACCGCGATCATCCAGACGAAGAAGAGGGCCACGGCCATCACCAGCGAGAACTTCATCACCGACCATGGGTCGATGTGCTTGAGCTGCAACCGCGCCCGCCGGGGACCGCCCCGGGCGGGGGCGGGTCGGTCCGGCATGCCGGCGGCAACGGGTGCCATGCCGATCTCGGTGTCGACTCCCAGCTTCTTCACGCTGCCGTCGCGACCGACCCGATACATCGACGCTGCCGCGCCGGCCTCCGCCGTGCCACCGTACCCGGGCGCGGCGTACCCGGCCGCGGGCGCGGCGTACCCGGGCGCGGCGTACGCGGGCGGTTCGTCGTAGTTGCCCCCCTGGTAGGAGGTCTGTGCGGCACCGACGGGCGCACTGTAGGAAGCCTGGCGGTCCGGTTGCGCCGGCTCAGCGCTCCGGGGCTGACCGTAGGTCGCCGTACCGCCGATCTGTGACAGGTCGTAGTCCCCGACGCCAGACCCGGCGCGGGTCGGGTCGCCGTCCAGCGCGTCCACGCCCGCGTAGTCTCGTCCGTTGATGTCGGATGGCATGCCGTACCCGGCTCCCGAGTGCACCGCGACGCCATCGCGGTGCTCTCCGTTGGCCCGCTCAAGGCCAGGGTGGCGCGGCTCGGTCATTCGATCAGTCCTCGTCCGGTTCGTCGGCGTTGCGGGCGATGGCGACGAGGTTGACGCCGTCGGGAAGGTTCATCAACCGCACTCCCATCGTCTGCCGCTGTGCCCTCCGCACCTCGCGTGCGTTGGTCCGGATCACGCCGCCGTTTGACGTGATCGCATACAGCTCATCGTCTGAGCGTACGGCCAAGGCACCCACCAGCCCACCCCGAGTGGCTACGACCTTCGCGGTGAGCACGCCCTTGCCGCCACGTCCCTGGACCGGATACTCGTCGATCTTCGTCCGCTTGGCGTAACCACCGTCGGTCGCCACGAGGATGTCCATGCCGTCCGAGATGACCATCATGGCGAGCAGTTCGTCATCCCCGCCGAACCGCATCCCGAACACCCCCGAGGTGGCGCGCCCCATCGGCCGCAGCGCCTCATCGTCGGCGTGGAACCGGATCGCCTGCGCCTGCCGGCTGACCAGCAGCAGGTCCTGGTCGGCGGCGATGAGGGCCGCGTCGACGAGCTCGTCGTCGTCCCTGAGGTTGATCGCGACGATGCCCCCGGCCCGGTTGGAGTCGAAGTCGGTCAGCCTGGTCTTCTTCACCAGGCCACGCTTGGTGGCCAGGACGAGATACGGCGCCGCCTGGTAGTCCGACATCGCGATGACCTCGGCGATCCGCTCGTCCGGCTGGAACGGCAGCAGGTTTGCCACATGCTGGCCGCGGGCGGCCCGGTTGGCCTCCGGCAGCTCGTAAGCCTTCAGCCGGTAGACCCGGCCCTTGTTGGTGAAGAACAGGATCCAGTGGTGGGTCGAGGAGACGAAGAAGTGCGCGACGATGTCGTCCGCCTTCAACGCCGCACCCTGCACCCCCTTGCCGCCCCGCTTCTGGGACCGGTACAGCTCGGTCTTCGTGCGCTTGGCATAGCCGGTCGCCGTGATCGTGACGACCACGTCCTCCTGAGCGATGAGGTCCTCGATCGACACGTCGCCGTCGTAGGGCACGATCCGGGTCCGCCGGTCGTCGCCGTACTTCTCGACGATCTCCAGCAGCTCGTCCCGGACGATCTGGCGCTGCCGGGCCTCGCTGGCGAGGATCGCGTTCAGCTCGGCGATGAGCGCCTCCAGCTCGGCGTACTCATCGATGATCTTCTGGCGCTCCAGGGCCGCCAGCCGGCGCAGCTGCATGTCCAGGATCGCGGTGGCCTGGATCTCGTCGATGGCGAGCAACGCCATCAAGCCGCCGCGCGCCGCGTCCGCGGACTCGCTGGCCCGGATCAGCCCGATCACCGCGTCGAGCTGGTCCAGCGCCTTGAGCAGCGCACGCAGGATGTGCGCGCGCTCCTCCGCCTTCCGCAACCGGTAGCGGGTACGCCGGACGACCACGTCGATCTGGTGCGCGACGTAGTAGCTGACGAACTGGTCCAGCCGCAGGGTGCGCGGCACGCCATCGACGATGGCGAGCATGTTCGCGCCGAATGTGGTCTGCAGCTGGGTGTGCTTGTAGAGGTTGTTCAGCACGACCTTGGCGACCGCGTCCCGCTTGAGGGTGATCACCAGCCGCCGACCGATCCGGTCGCTGGACTCGTCGGCGATCTCGGTGATCCCGGTGATTCGGCCGTCCTTGACCAGCTGGGCGATCGACTCGGCGAGGTTGTCCGGGTTCACCTGGTAGGGCAGCTCGGTGACGACGAGGATGGTCCGCCCCTTGGCGTCCTCCTCGACCGTCACGACCGCGCGCATCCGGATCGAGCCGCGGCCGGTCCGGTATGCCTCCTCGATCGCGTCCCGCCCGACGATCAGCGCATGGGTGGGGAAGTCCGGCCCCTTGATCCGCGCGATCAGCGCGTCCAGCAGCTCCGGGGCGGTCGCCGCCGGGTTGTCCAGCGCCCACACCACACCGTCGGCGACCTCGCGCAGGTTGTGTGGCGGGATGTTCGTCGCCATGCCGACCGCGATCCCGGAGCTGCCGTTGATCAGCAGGTTCGGGATGCGGCTCGGCAGGATGGTCGGCTCGACGGTGTTGCCGGCGTAGTTGGGGATGAAGTCGACGGTCTCCTCGTTGATGTCCCGCAACATCTCCATGGCCAGCGGCGACAGCCGGCACTCGGTGTACCGCATGGCGGCCTGCGGGTCGTTGCCCGGTGACCCGAAGTTCCCCTGCGGGTCGATCATCGGGTAGCGCAGCGACCACGGCTGGGCCATCCGCACGAGGGTGTCGTAGATCGCGGTGTCACCGTGCGGGTGGTAGTTGCCCATGACGTCGCCGACGACGCGCCCGCACTTGACGAAGCCGCGGTCCGGCCGGAAGCCGGAGTCGAACATGCCGTAGAGGATCTTGCGGTGGACCGGCTTGAAGCCGTCCCGCACGTCCGGCAGGGCCCTGCCGACGATGACCGACATCGCGTAGTCGATGTAGCTGCGCTGCATCTCCAGCTGGATGTCGACCGGTTCGATCCGGTCCCGGCCACCGCTCTCGGTGCTGATGTCGGTCAACTCACTGTCCTATCGCGGCTGTCCGTGGACAGCAGGGGTGGTGGGGTACGGGCGTCCGCTGGTCGCTGAGATGTCGGGGAAGCTCAGATGTCGAGGAACCGGACGTCCTTGGCGTTGCGGGTGATGAAGTTGCGGCGGGCCTCGACGTCCTCACCCATGAGGACGCTGAAGAGCTCGTCGGCGGTGGCGGCGTCGTCCAGGGTGACCAGGAGCAGGATCCGGTTGGCCGGGTCCATCGTGGTCTCCCACAGCTCCTTGGCGTTCATCTCGCCCAGGCCCTTGTAACGCTGGACCGGGTCCTCCTTGGGCAGCCGCCGGCCAGCCGCCGTGCCGGCCCGCACCAGGGCGTCCCGCTCCCGCTCGGTGTAGGCGTACTCCGGGTTGGCCTTCTGCCATTTGATCTTGTAGAGCGGGGGCTGGGCAAGGTAGACGTACCCCTGCTCGATGAGCGGGCGCATGAACCGGAACAGCAGGGTGAGCAGGAGGGTGCGGATGTGCTGGCCGTCGACGTCGGCGTCGGCCATCAGCACGATCTTGTGGTACCGCAGCTTGGCCAGGTCGAAGTCGTCGTGGATGCCGGTGCCCAGCGCGGTGATCAGCGACTGCACCTCGGTGTTCTTCAGGACCCGGTCGATGCGCGCCTTCTCGACGTTGATGATCTTGCCACGGATTGGCAGGATCGCCTGGAACATCGAGTCCCGGCAGGACTTCGCCGAGCCGCCGGCGGAGTCACCCTCGACGATGTAGAGCTCCGACTCCCGCGGGTCGGTGGACCGGCAGTCGGCAAGCTTTCCGGGCAGCCCCATCGAGTCCAGGGCCCCCTTGCGGCGGGCCAGCTTGCGGGCCTGGGCCGCCGCCATCCGGGCCCGCGCGGCCGCGGTGGCCTTGGTGATGATGACCTTGCCCTCGGCCGGGTTGCGCTCGAACCAGTCCGCCAGCCACTCGTTGCAGACCTTCTGCACGAAGGTCTTCGCCTCGGTGTTGCCGAGCTTGGTCTTGGTCTGTCCCTCGAACTGCGGGTTGGCCATCTTCACGGAGATGATCGCCGCGAGCCCCTCCCGGATGTCGTCGCCGGTGAGGTTGTCGTCCTTGTCCTTGAGCAGCTTCTTCTCCTTCGCCCACCGGTTCACGATCGAGGTCAGCGAGGTGCGGAAGCCCTCGTCATGGGTACCGCCCTCGTGGGTGTTGATGGTGTTGGCGAAGGAGTAGATGGAGTCGCCGTAGGACTGGTTCCACTGCATCGCCACCTCGACCGAGATGCCGTCGCCCTCCGCGCCGAATGCGATGACGGACTTGTGGATCTCGGTCTTGGTCGCGTTGAGGTGCCGGACGAAGTCCTCGATCCCGCCCTTGTACCGGTAGGTGACCTCGCGTGGGCTGTCCTCACGCTCGTCCCGGACGGTGATCGAGAGGTCCCGGTTGAGGAACGCCATCTCCTGCAACCGGCGGGTGATGGTCTCGAACGAGTACGTCGTGGTCTCGAAGATCTCCGGGTCGGACCAGAACGTCACCGTGGTGCCGGTCTCCCGGGTCGGCTCGCCCTTGACCAGCGGCCCCGGCTTGCTGTGGGTGTAGGTCTGCCGCCAGACGTGCCCGTCGCGCTTGATCTCCACGTCCAGCCGCATGGCGAGGGCGTTGACCACCGAGACCCCCACCCCGTGCAGGCCACCGGAGACCGCATAGGACTTTCCGTCGAACTTGCCGCCGGCGTGCAGCGTGGTGAGCACCACCTCGACCGCCGGCCGCTTCTCGACCGGGTGCCGGTCGACCGGGATGCCCCGACCGTTGTCGGACACCCGCACCCCGCCGTCGGGGAGCAGGGACACCCGAACGGTGTCACAGTAGCCGGCCAGCGCCTCGTCCACGGCGTTGTCCACGACCTCCCACACCAGGTGGTGCAGGCCCCGCTCGCCGGTGGAGCCGATGTACATACCGGGCCGCTTGCGGACCGCATCCAGCCCTTCGAGGACGGTGATCGAGCCTGCGTCGTAAGAGTTGGACTGAACCTTCGGCGCCACGCGGATCCGCTCTCTCCCGCAGTGCTGCGGGTGCCACGACCGAGTCGCGCGTACGGCCGTCTGGGATGCCGTACGCGCAAGGAACATGGTCCAGTCTACCGGTACGAGCGGTTCGCAACGCGCATTGCACCGCCCTGTGACCCACGGTGCGCCCTCAACTGCGGGGGCTGATATTCCCCCCCAGCGGGCACCCTGGCGCGACCATCCTCGGCAGATCAGGGCCGGCCCGCCGGCCGCGATCGACGGCGCCCACCCGCGGTGCCGCGGCGCCGCACGGGTTTCACGTGGAACATCGGCTCACCCGTAGGTGTCTCGTGGACCCCGACCGACGATCCGCAGCGGGCCCTTGCGCCAGGTCGGCGTGACCGGGCCATGCACCCTGATCCGGGTCACCACTCCGGCACCCAGCTCGGCCGCGATCCGCCCGACCAGCTTCGGGGCGAGCATCCGTAGCTGGGTGGCCCAGGCCGTCGACTCCGCCGCGAGCACGAGCTCGCCGTCCTCCAGGCTCTCCGGCCGGCAACGGCTGGCGATCTCGGTGCCGACCAACGCCTCCCATCGGCTCACGACCGAGGCCGCGGTGACGGTGCTGTTCCAGCCCCGATCCGTGATCAGCCCTCGAACGAGGTCACGGACGTGCCGTGGGTCCCGCTCGTCCGGCCCGGCCGCGGAGTACCCGCCCTTCTGCGCCGCATCGCTGGTCGGCCGGCGCCGCGAGCCGGCCGACGTCGAGCCTGCCCCCCGCCGCCGGGCCGCCTGCCGGGCCGCGTCGAATGCCGCGCGGCCGAGATCGCCGGTCGGGCTGGGTCGTCCGCTGCCGGGAGGTGGTCCGCTGGCAGGCGGAGGCTCACCGGACACGCCGCACCTCCCCCTCGAACACGTCGTAGCGGGCGCCGTGCAGCTCGACCGGCACGTCCTCGGCCACGGCGGCGGTGATCAGCACCTGTTCGGCCTTGGCCGCGACCCCGGCGAGCCGACTCCGGCGGGCACCATCCAGCTCGGCGAAGACATCATCGAGGATCAGGATCGGCTGGCCGCCGTCGACGCACAACAGCTCGTACGCCGCCAGCTTGCCAGCCAGGGCGAGCGACCATGCCTCGCCGTGGCTCGCATACCCCTTGGCCGGCAGATCACCCACCCGAAGCTCCAGTTCGTCGCGATGCGGCCCGACCAGGGTGACACCCCGCTCCAGCTCCTGGCCACGGTCGCGGGCCAGCGCCGCGAGCAACGCCGCCTCCAGCACCTCCCGTCCGGCGGCCTCCCGGCCCACACCGGCGAGCTCGTCGTCCGGGAGCGCGTCCCCGAGCGAGCTGGCGTACCGCGCCGACGCCGTCCCCGCCCGCCGGCCACCCGCGATCTCGGCGTACCCCAACTCCAGGTGCGGTGCGAGGTCAGCGACCAGTGCCAGCCGGCCGGCCATCAGCTCGGCGCCGAAGCGCGCCAGATGCTGGTCCCAGACGTCCAGCGTGCGCAGGTCGCCGGCGGCGCGACCACCGGACCCGCCGTGGGCCGAGGCGGCTCGCCGCCCGAACGCGGCCGTCTTCAGCAGCGAGTTGCGCTGGCGCAAGGCCCGCTCGTAGTCGGCCCGCACCCCGGCGTACCGCGGGCTGCGGGTGACGAGCAGCTCGTCGAGGAACCTGCGCCGCTCCGCCGGATCACCGCGCACCAGCGCCAGGTCCTCGGGCGCGAACAGCACGGTCCGCAGCACACCGAGCACCTCCCTGGCCCGCGGGAGCGCGGACCGGTTCAACCGAGCACGGTTGGCCCGGCCTGGATTGATCTCCAGCTCGACCAGAAGCTCACGGCCGGCGTGTACCACCGCGGTTCGCACGACCGCTCGCTCGGCCCCCCGCCGGACCATGGGCGCGTCCGTCGCCACCCGGTGACTCGACAGTGTCGCGGCGTAGCCGATCGCCTCAACCAGGTTGGTCTTGCCCTGGCCGTTGGGACCTACCAGCACACTCGGCCCGGCGTCGAACGGCACCTCCGCGCCGATCCAGCTACGGAAGTCCGTGACCGACAGGTGCCGGACGTACACGCCGCCTCAGCACCCGGCCGCGGCAGAGCTGTCCGCCGAAGGCGTGGCGTCCGGCAGGACGGCGTGGCCACCGAACTGGTTGCGCAACGCGGCGACAACCTTGATCGCTGGCGAGTCGTCCTGCCGCGAGGCGAATCTGGCGAACAGCGCGGCGGCGATGACCGGGATCGGTACGGCGCTGTCGATCGCCGCCTCCACGGTCCACCGCCCCTCACCGGAGTCCTCCGCCCACCCACGGACGCGGGACAGGTCGGGGTCCTCCTCGAGCGCGCGCACCAGCAGGTCCAGCAGCCACGATCGGATCACCGTGCCCTGCTGCCAGCTCGCGAACGTGCCGGGAACGTCGGTCACCAGAGGGCTGGCCGTCAGCAGCTCGTACCCCTCGGCGTAGGCCTGCATGATCCCGTACTCGATGCCGTTGTGGACCATCTTGGTGAAGTGGCCGGCGCCCACCGGTCCGGCGTGCACGAAGCCCGCATCGCCGGCCGGCTTGAGGGTGTCGAACACCGGGCGCAGCCGCGCCACCTGGGTGGCGTCCCCACCGACCATGAGGGCGTAGCCGTTCTGGAGCCCCCACACCCCGCCGGAGACGCCCACGTCGAGGTAGCCGATGTCCCGGGCCGCGAGCAGCTCGGCGTGCGCCCGGTCCTCGGTGAACTTCGAGTTGCCGCCGTCGACGACGACGTCACCGGGTTCGAGCAGCCGGCCGAGCTCGTCGATGGTCTGGCGGGTCGGCACACCGGCCGGCACCATCACCCACACGGCACGGGGCGCGGCCAGCCGGGCCACCAGCGCGGGCAGGTCGTCCGCGTCGCCTGGAGCCGCCGGGGACCGGTCGTAGCCCACGACATCGTGACCGCCGGCACGCAGCCGCTGCACCATGTTGGCGCCCATCTTGCCCAGACCGACCATTCCGAGCTGCACGGTGAGTCCTTTCGATCAGGCACCAGTGCGCACATCCTCGCACCAACACCGGACCGCGGGACTCAGCCTCAGCCCCGCACCCGTCTCATCGCGCCGATCACGCCGAGGACCACGAGCACGAACCCGGCCAGGGTGAGCGGATCGGGCAGCGCGGATCGAGCCACGAAGCTGTAGGTGCTGCCGGAGATCGTCTCCACCACGATGAGCTGTCCGGCGAGGACGGTGGGTAGGCGCGCGGTGGCACGATTCCACAGCACGGTCGCCAACCAGGACACCACCAGACCGAGCACCAGACTCGCGGCGACGAACGCGAGCAGGTGCGCACGGATCGTCGACCGGCCACCGGCCAGGACCAGCGGTGTGGTGAGCACCGCGAGCAGGAGCGTGCCGACCCCCACCGCGCTGGCCCAGGTCGTCGCGGCGACCTCGGGCCGGCGGGCGAGGAAGTCGGCGTTGGCGACGGCGTACCAGGTCCAGCAGGCCAGCCCACCCACGGCGGCGAGTACTCCGATCGCGAACTGTCCGGTGCCACCGGCCCCGGGGACGCCGGTGCCGGGCGCACCGCGGTGGGTGAAGGCCGCCGCGTTGACGAGAAGCAGCCCCACGGCCGTGAACGTCAGCGGAACGGCAAGCCGACGGAGCCGCAACCGTTGATCCCGCAGTCCGCCGACCACAGCCACGGTCAGCGGCAGCGTGCCGATGATCAGCGCGGCCAGCGGTGCGCCAGCGTGCCGAACCGCGACGACGAGAAGCAGGTAGTACCCGATGTTTCCGGTGCCGGCGAAGCCCAGCGCGACGGTCCACGCCGACCGGTCCAGCGTCGCCCGCTGATCGGCACCCATCAGGAGCACGAGGGCGAGCGACAACAGTCCGTAGCTCAGGTAGCGGCCAGCCGTGAGCTCGGCCGCCGAGACCGTGTTGAGCTGCTCGGGGATGACGAAGGCCAACCCCCACAGCAGGCCGGCCCCGACAGCGGCGAGCAGACCCGTCCTCATCCGATCGACCGCGGGTACCGCGAGCCGCCGGCCGCCGGCCGTCGCCACTCAGCCGGGCAGTCGCAGCGGCATGATCAGGTAGCGGTAGTCGACCGGGGAGTCCTTGGCGGTCAGCACCGCGGGCTTGATGGGTGTGGTGAACGACAGCGTGGCCACCTCGGCGGCGAGCGCACCGAGGCCGTCGAGCAGGAACGTCGGGTTGAACGCGATGACCATCGGCGCGCTGTCGAACGCGACCTCAAGCTGCTCCTCGGCCCGCCCCTCATCGTCGCCGCCGGCGGACAGGGTCACGCCACCGTCGGCGAACTCCAGCCGCACCGGGGTACCACGATCCGCCATCAACGCCACCCGCTTGACCGCGTCGACCAGCGGAGCCACCGGCATCTCCGCCTGCCCGGAGAACTCCTTGGGCCACAGCGACTGGTACCGGGGGAACTCGGCGTCCAGCAGCCGGGTGGTGGTCCGGCGGCTCGCGGCACCGGCTGACCGGGGTGCGCCGCCGCTGAAGCCGATGATGCCGTCGCCGGCTCCGCCCGAGGGCAGCGCGAGCGTCACCTGCGGGCCGCCGGTGAGCGTCTTCGCGGTGGCCTCAAGCGTCTTCGCGGGGATGAGCACCGCCTGCGAGAGCCCTTCGACCTCGGGCTTCCACGGCAGCTCACGGGTGGCGAGACGGTACCGGTCGGTGGCCGCGAGCGTGATCCGGTCACCGTCGATCTCCAACCGCACGCCGGTGAGCATCGGCAACGTGTCGTCACGTCCGGCGGCCACCGCGACCTGGGCGACCGCGTGGGCGAACTCCTCGCTCTCGATGTTGCCGATGGCCGAGGGAAGCGAGGGGAGTGTGGGGTAGTCCTCGACCGGCATGGTCGGCAGCGTGAAGCGGGCCGAGCCACACACGATCGTGACCTTCGGACCCTCCGCGGTGACGTCGACCGGGTGCGGCGGGAGTGACTTGGTGATGTCGGCCAACAGCCGGCCGCTGACGAGGACTCGTCCGGCGGTGCTGGCATGCACCTCGGTACTGACCTGAGTGGAGACCTCGTAGTCGAAACCGGACACCGTCAGTGAGCTGCCCTCGGTCTCCAGCAGCAGGCCGGCAAGCACCGGAACCGCTGGTCGCGGTGGCAACGCCCGCGCGGTCCAGGCGACCGCTTCGGCGAGGGCGTCTCGCTCGACCCGGAACTTCATCTTGTGTCCTCCAGCGTCGTTACCGTCTGTCTTATGCCGTGTTGAGCGGTTTGCGGTGGCGCGGGTCTGACCCCTCTTATGATGTGTAGTTCTCTTAGAGGGAACTACTAGTAGTCGTCTTCGGGGCTGTGGATTCTGTGGACATCGCCCGAGTTCGCAGGTCAGCCCGACAGTGGCCCTGTGGGCAGGCTGTGGTCAACGCTGTGGGTAGGGAGTACCACAGGTGGACGACGGGCCGGATGGCCGGTCTGTGCACAGCGCTACCCACAGGTTGATCGTTGTTATCCACACCGTTCTCCCCAGGTTGTGTACAGCCTGTTGCGGCGTGTGCCCAGATGGCTGTGGACGACGTACCCCGGATCGCGGTGGGTCTCACCCGGGTCGGCGTCACTGCCGTGCCCGCAGCTTGATCCGGTTGGTCAGCTCCGTCACCTGGTTGAAGATCGAACGCCGCTCGGCCATCAGCGAGCGGATCTTGCGGTCGGCGTGCATGACCGTGGTGTGGTCCCGGCCGCCGAAGGTCTGGCCGATCTTGGGCAGCGACAGGTCGGTGAGCTCCCGGCACAGGTACATGGCAATCTGCCGGGCGGTGACGAGCACCCTGCTGCGGGACGTGCCGCACAGGTCGTCGACCGTCACGCTGAAGTACTCCGCACAGCTCGCCATGATCGCGCTCGCGGTGATCTCCGGACCCTCCGACTCGGGTATCAGGTCCTTGAGCACGATCTCGGCCAGCGTCAGGTCCACGCCCTGCCGGTTCAGGCTGGCGAACGCCGTGACCCGGATCAGCGCGCCCTCCAGCTCACGGATGTTCGACTGGATCTTGCTCGCGATGAACTCCAGCACCTCGGGTGGTGCGTTGAGCCGTTCCTGGGCCGCCTTCTTCCGGAGGATCGCGATCCGGGTCTCCAGGTCCGGTGCCTGCACGTCGGTGATCAGGCCCCACTCGAACCGGGTGCGCAGCCGGTCCTCCAGCGTGACGAGCTGCTTGGGTGGTCGGTCCGAGGTGATCACGATCTGCTTGTTGGCGTTGTGCAGGGTGTTGAAGGTGTGGAAGAACTCCTCCTGCGTGCGCTCGGCGCGTTCCAGGAACTGGATGTCATCGATGAGCAGCACGTCGAGGTCCCGGTAGCGGCGCTGGAACGCCTGCATCTTGTCGTCCCGCAACGAGTTGATGAAGTCGTTGGTGAACTCCTCCGAGCTCACGTAGCGGACCCGCACCTGCGGGAAGAGACGCTGGCTGTAGTGCCCGATCGCGTGGACCAGGTGGGTCTTCCCGAGCCCGGACTCACCGTAGATGAACAGCGGGTTGTAGGCCTTCGCCGGCGCCTCGGCGACCGCGACGGCCGCGGCGTGCGCGAACCGGTTGCTGGACCCGATGACGAACGTCTCGAACAGGTACTTCGGGTTCAGCCGCGCGGTTTCGCCCGACCGTCCGACCGGGTTGGGCTTCGCCGACGGTGGTGACGTCCAGCTCCGCTCGACGGTGTGCCCCTCCGACCGGCCGGGTGTCTCGGTGCGGCTCATCTGGGTCGTGCCGCCGGCCGGGGCAGGCGCCGCGGGCCGTGGCTCGTCCGCCGGTGGCCGGACGGTCACCGCAACCCGGACCGACCGGTTGAGGTCGGCGGACAGGGCACCCGTGATGAGCGCCCCGAGCCGGGTCTCCAGCACGTCCTTGGCGAACTCGTTCGGGGCCGCCAGCAGGGCGGTGTCCTCGACCAGCCCGAGCAGGCGACTCATCCGCAGCCAGGCCCGCTGCTGCGGGTTCACCGCGTTGTCGGACAGTCCGTCGATCGTGCGCGACCATACGGCGTCGAGGTCTACCGAGTCATCGGACAAACCTTGCTCCTCCCGGTTTCAGAACCTGAGTGCGACAACACGTGGCGGGACGCTCTCCACATCGTTGTCCACATCCTGTGCATCACCGGTATGGCCCGGCTCGTGCGGTGTGGCCGAACCGCGGGCAGCCCGGTGAGCTGTGGGATCGACGACCGCACTGCAGGGGTCACGACGGTCGTCCACAGGCTAACGGCTTGCCCGACCCACCGGCTCGGCTCGGTACCCGTCCCACGCAGGCCCCCAGGTTTGACCTCATGCGGCCGGCTCCGTACCGTTGGCAGGTCCGACCTCCCCTATCGGCCTGCGTATCGACATGCTCGGGCGTATCCAGACCGGGACAAACCCGCACGGTGCAGGTGGTGAGAGGTTTCCGAGATCGAGATCTTGTGATGGAGCGACGGCCGTGAGCAAGCGCACCTTCCAGCCGCACAATCGACGCCGCGCCAGGACGCACGGGTTTCGGCTGCGGATGCGCACCCGGGCGGGTCGCGCAATCATCGCTGCTCGGCGTCGCAAGGGACGCGGGCAGCTGTCGGCCTAGCCGGGCTCGCCGTGCTGCCACCGGCCGCGCGGATGAGGCGCGGTGGGGACTTCTCCCTCACCGTTCGCCGCGGCAGGCGCGCGGGTCGCGGTGCGGTGGTGGTGCACTACCTCGGCCCGGTGGCCGCCGAGGATGCCCGGGATGTGCCGCCGGCCCGGATCGGTTTCGTGGTGAGCCGTGCGGTCGGCGGGTCCGTCGTGCGGCACCGGATACTGCGGCAGCTCCGGCACTTGGCGCGAGATCGGTTGCCCGCACTACCGGCCGGAGCACAGCTCGTGGTCCGGGTGAAACCCGGGGCGATCGATCGGGGCGCCGCCGAGCTGGGTCATGATCTTGATCTGGCCCTCGGTCGGGTCGTCGGTGGCGAACGTGCGGGGCGGAAACAATGACCACGACGCCGACGACATCCCCGGCGGGGAGTGGCGAGCGCGGCCCGTCCCGGCTGGCCCGAGCGGTGATCGCGCCGATCGGCTTCTACCAGCGCAACATCAGCCCGATGCGGCTGCCGACCTGCCGCTACGCTCCGACGTGCAGTGAGTACGCCGTCGAGGCTCTCCGCCTGCACGGTGCCCTGCGGGGCGGCTGGCTCGCCATCCGGCGGGTGTTGCGATGCCATCCCTGGCATCGTGGGGGGCACGATCCTGTGCCACAGGCCGTTGGTCGAAGAAGTGTCCGCCAGAGCATGATGACCTCTCCTCGTTCCCGTCAGGAGCCCCCCGGTGCTTGACCCGCTTTACACGGCCATCTCGTGGATCCTGCTGCGCTGGCATGACCTGTTCTCGACGTTCCTACCACCGACGAGCGGGTTGGCCTGGGCGCTGGCGATCATGTTTCTGGTGATCACTCTGCGGGTCCTGCTGTTCCGGTTCTTCGTCAAGCAGGTCAAGACCCAGCGGGCGATGCAGGAGCTCCAGCCGAAGATCCAGGAGCTGCGACAGAAGTACAAGGATGACCGGCAGACGCTGTCCCGGGAGATGCTGGCACTCCAGCAGGAGGCCGGCGTGAGCATGCTCGCCGGCTGCCTGCCGATGCTTTTCCAGGCTCCGGTGTTCATCGCGCTCTTCCACGTGCTGCGCCAGATCGCCCCCGGCAAGCCGGCGCTCTACGGGTGGACCCCCGAGCAGATGGCGAGCGCGGCGGCGGCAAAGCTCTTCGGAGCGCCGATCCCGGCCATGTTCGCGACGCCGGTCGGCCAGCTCGGCGGGGGCAGCCAGACCGCGACGCACATCGTCACGGTGGTACTGATCATCTTCATGGTGGCCGCCACCTACCTGACCCAGCGAATGGTGATGGCCAGGACGACCGGGCAGATGGAAGCCCAGCAGGCGATGATCCAGAAGTTGATGCTCTACGGCATGCCGGCGAGCCTCATGGTCTCGGGCTTCTTCTTCCCGGTCGGCGTGCTGCTCTACTGGTTCACGAACAACATCTGGACGCTGGGGCAGCAGTTCTACATCCTCAGGCGGATGCCCGTGAAGACTCCGACCGTCGTCGAGAAGAAGCCGGCTGTCGACCCCAAGCTGCTGGCACCCAAGCCCGGCGCCAAGCCGGTGAACCCAAAGGCCCGCCGCCCCGCCACGCCCGGTCGGACCGAGCAGGTTCCCGCTGGCGACGGGACCTCCGTCAACGGAGCGTCCGGTCGTGGAGCCGCCGGTAGTGGCGAGCCGGGACCCAGGCTGGACGTCGACCCGGAAGCGGGCGGCGGTGCCGCCGCGGCAGGCGGCGGAGCGGGCGGGAAGCGGAACGCGTCAGGCGGTGCCGCGGCCCGTCGCCCACCCAGCAGGCCGGGCACTCGGCCCAAGAAGCGTCGACGTTGACCTGCGTCGTAGGCACGCCCCGGCACCCGGGGCCCGTTTCCGGAGAAGGCTCGTGACTGATACCTCCCCTGCGGCATCCCTGGATACCTTCCCCAACGCCGACCGGACCCTGGTCGCACGGAACAACGGTTCCGCCGACCTGGACGGTCCGGACGAGGCGATGCTCGTCCGCGAGGGCGACATCGCCGGTGACTACCTCGAGCGGCTGCTCGACATCGCCGACTACGACGGCGACATCGACCTCGACGTCGAGGGTGAGCGTGCCGTCGTCGCCATTGTGGGCGGTGACCTGCAGCAGCTCGTCGGACCGAACGGTGCGACGCTGGAGGCGCTGCAAGAGCTGACCCGGCTCGCCGTGCAGCAGCGGACCGGCAACCGGAGCCGGTTGATGCTCGACATCGACGGATACCGGGCGCGGCGCCGGGAGGAGCTGTCCGACGTTGCGCGGCACACGGCGGACCGGGTGCTGTCCTCCGGCGAGCCGGTCGCGCTGGTGCCGATGAACCCGTTCGAGCGCAAGGTGGTCCACGACGCCATCAGCGCCGTGGACGGAGTGCGGAGCGAGTCCGAGGGCGAGGAGCCTCAGCGGTGGGTGGTCGTCTCACTGGACGGCTGACCGCGGTAGCCACCTGCCCAGTCAACACGAGACCCCGCCGGGCGCCCGGCGGGGTCTCGTGTTGACTGGGCAGATGCCCTCAGTCGCGTCAGGCCAGCCAGCAGACCCGCCGTCGCGGGCGGAGAACCCTGTGGTTGCCGCAACCGCGCGGCCCGCCGGTGCGGCGGCCGGCGCTGGCGATCTGGCGGCGGGCTGGGCGTCCCGGCCGGGCCAGATACTTCCCCCGCCGTCCGGTGAGGCGGAGCAGCTGTTTGGCGCCCACCTGTCGAGGTTGGCCGCCTTCGGCGAGCTGCTCGCCACCGATGGGGTACGGCGTGGCCTGATCGGCCCCCGTGAGATTCCGCTGCTGTGGGACCGGCACCTGGTCAACTGCGCGCTCCTCGCGGAGCTGCTCGACCCGGGGATCGCCGTGGTCGATGTCGGCTCCGGGGCTGGGCTGCCGGGTATCGTGCTCGCGATGATCCGTGCCGATCTACGGGTGACCCTCGTTGAGCCGATGGCTCGCCGGACGGTGTTCCTTGAGGAGTGCCGGGCGGCACTGGGGCTGGCGAACGTCGTCGTCGTGCGGGGCAGGGCCGAGGAGCGCTCCACGATCGCGGTCGCGGGTGGTGCCGACGTGGTGACCTCCCGGGCGGTGGCGCCCCTCGACCGACTGGCCGCGTGGTGCTTGCCGCTCGTTCGGGTGGGGGGCCGGATGCTCGCCATGAAGGGCGAGCGGGCGTCGGTCGAGCTGGACCGCACGCGACGCGACATCGAACGCCTCGGTGGCACCGGCGCGAGGGTGGTGCGATGCGGGATCGGCGTCGTGGAGACCCCGGCGACGGTGGTGGAGATCGTCCGGCGGGAGCTGGGGCACGTCCGGCGGGATCGGGGGAGAGAGAGGCGATGACGGGGACCGGGGGAGACGCGCGGTGGTCCGGCGTGGGGTGGCCGCGATTCACTTCGGCCGTACCGGAACGGCCTGATGGGAGCGCGCCGCTGGGTCGCCGGTCCGGTGTGGGATGGCCGGAGCACGGTGCACCCTCGTCAGGGATGGCATCGACCGGGCAAGATGGACCGCGTGCCGCAGACACCGCTGGGGTGGCACGGGTGGGGTCGGCCGACGCAGGGGGACAGACCGGAGCGATGAGACAGTCGAGCGGACACGGCACCGAGACGGATATGACCGCGAACCGCATCCAACACGTACTCGACGGAGTTGTTTCACGTGAAACAGCGATCGGTTCGAGCGACGTGACGGAAGGTTCCTTTGATGTTTCACGTGAAACCTACGCCGACACCCCGATCGCCGCGGAGGCGGCGCGGGCCGTTCGGGTGTTGAACCCGGGGCGGTCGACGTTCCCCCGGCCACCTCGCCGGCGGATCATCACCGTGGCCAACCAGAAGGGGGGCGTGGGAAAGACCACGACGACGGTGAACCTCGCCGTCGGGCTGGCCATGCATGGCGCAAGGGTCCTCGTCATCGATCTCGACCCGCAGGGCAACGCCAGCACCGGCCTCGGCATCGATCACCATTCAGGGGTTCCCTCCATCTACGAGGTCCTGATCGGCGAGCGGTCCCTGGCGGATGCCGCAGTTCCGGTGGCCGCCGCACCCTCGTTGTGGTGTGTCCCCGCGACCATCGACCTCGCGGGAGCGGAGATCGAGCTGGTGTCGGTGGACGGTCGGGAGGCCCGCCTCCGCTGGGCGATCAACGGCTTCACCGACCAGCTCGACTACGTCTTCATCGACTGCCCGCCGTCGCTCGGCCTGCTCACGGTCAACGCGATGGTGGCCGCGAACGAGGTGCTCATCCCGATCCAGTGCGAGTACTACGCCCTGGAGGGGCTGGGTCAGCTCCTGCGCAACATCGAGCTGGTCCAGGCGCACCTGAACCAGGGAGTCAGGATCTCCACGATCCTGCTGACGATGTACGACGGACGGACCCGCCTGGCCGACCAGGTGGCCCAGGAGGTCCGCAAGCACTTCGGCAACCTGGTCCTGGACTCGGTGGTGCCACGAAGTGTCCGGGTCTCCGAGGCCCCCGGCTACGGCCAGTCGGTGCTGACCTACGACCCGGGCTCGCGGGGCGCCATGACCTACCTGGACGCGGCGCGGGAGATCGCCGAGCGAGGGGTCAACGGCCCACCCAGGCCGCGGGACGCCGGTGGGCCGCGACACGCGCCCGGCCGGGGACCGGAGTGACCGGCGTGCCGCGACACGCTGGCGGTACGTGGTCGGGGGCTGGATGGAGCAGTGAGGGAAAGGGCATGACGCATACCGTCTACGGACCGGTCGCCACCTGGGCGCCCCGCACCGCGTGCGGTCGGGCATGAGCACCCGCCGCGGAGGGCTGGGCAAGGGTCTCGGTGCCCTGATCCCCACCGGTCCGGTCACACCCGTCGCAGGTGGATCGACGTTCACTCACTCCGCCCTGGCGCCGGCGTACGGGATCTCGGCAACAGGGTTGGCCGACGCCGGACCGCAGCTGTACGAGGGCCCTGGTGCGGTACCAGGCGCGAGCTTCCGGGAGATCCCGGTCGACCAGATCAGACCGAACGCCAAGCAGCCTCGTCAGGTCTTCGACCAGGAGGCGCTGGCGGAGCTGGCGAGCTCGATCGAGGCGTTCGGCATGCTGCAGCCGGTGGTGGTCCGCGAGACCGGTCCGGCGACGTACGAGCTGGTGATGGGGGAACGTCGGTGGCGCGCGGCCGCCGAGGCCGGCTTCGACCGGATCCCGGCGATCGTGCGGGACACCACCGATGACGCCATGCTGCGCAACGCGCTGCTGGAGAACCTGCACCGGCAGCAGCTGAACCCGCTGGAGGAGGCTGCGGCCTACCAGCAGCTGCTGGAGGAGTTCGGCGCGACCCACGAGGAACTGGCCCGGCGGATAAGGCGAAGCCGATCACAGGTGACCAACACCATCCGGCTGCTCAACCTGCCGCTGCCGGTCCAGCGCCGGGTTGCTGCCGGAGTGCTCTCCGCCGGGCACGCGAGGGCGCTGCTGGGGCTCGACGACGCCGACCAGCAGGACGCCCTGGCGACGCGGATCGTGGCCGAGGGGTTGTCCGTCCGGGCGACCGAGGAACTCGTCTCGCTCATGCTCGCGGGTCACGGACCCCGCGCCGGCAAGCCACGCGCTGCGCAGGCAGCTCGGGTCGTCGCTCCGGGCCTCAGCGAGCTCGCGGACCGGCTCTCGGATTCCTTCGATACCCGGGTGAAGGTCGAGCTGGGCCGGCACAAGGGGAAGATCGTGGTCGAGTTCGCCTCCGTCGACGACCTGGAGCGCATCGTCAGCCTGATGGCGCCTGCGATCGCCCAGGGCGCCGGTGGGACCGCGATCGGCAGCGAGGAGCGGTCAGCCGGCGCCGGCTGACCGCTCGGCCGCCCGGCGTAGCAGGGACACGCACGTCCCGCCGAGGTCGAGGCCGGCGGCCGCGACGGCCATCGGGAACAGCGAGGTCTCGGTCATCCCCGGGGAGACGTTGACCTCCAGGAAGTGCGCCTCGCCGTCGGGGGTGATGATCGCATCGGTGCGGGAGAGGTCGCGTAGCCCGAGGATCTGGTGCGCCCGCTCGGCCAGATGCGCGGCCCTGGTCAACGTGTCGGGGCTCAGCCGGGCCGGCGTGTGGTACGTCGTCATCCCGGCGGTGTACCGCGCCGCATAGTCGAACACCCCGCTGGCGGGTTCGATCTCCACCGCAGGAAGGGCCTGCGGCCGGTCCGCCCGGTCCAGCACGGAGATGGCCAGCTCGACGCCGTCGACGTACTGCTCGATCAGCGCCGTCCCACCGTAGGCGAAGCATCCCACCATGGCTGCCGGGAGGTCCTCGACGGAGTCCACCCGCTGCGCGCCCAGCGCCGATCCGCCCTGGGCGGGCTTGACCATGAGGGGCAGCCCCAGCCGCGCCACGATCCGGCCGAGCACGAGCTGGGCGCCCAGCTCACGGAAGGTTGACTCGGGCAGCGCCACCCAGTCCGGCGTGCGCATTCCGGCGGCCCGCACGGCAGCCTTCGCGTTCGGTTTGTCCCAGGCGACCCGGCACGACTGGGCGCCAGCGCCGACGTAGGGGACGTCGAGCAGGTCCAGCACGCTGCGCAGGGAGCCGTCCTCTCCGGTCTCGCCGTGCAGCGCGATGAAGACGGCGTCCAGCCGGGCCTCGATCAGCCGGTCGATGAGCGCGGCGTCGGTGTCCAGGACCGGTGCCAGGTACCCCGCATGCCTGAGGGCGTCGGCGATCCGCCGGCCGGAGCGGAGCGAGACCTCCCGCTCGAAGGCGAGCCCACCGGCGATGATCGCGGTGGCGAGCTCGGTGGTCACCGCGGGCCTGCTCATGCCAGGTCCGGACCCGGCGCGTCGGCGGACGGGCTGTGCCGGTGCCAGGTCTCCCAGGACCCCACCGGTCCGAGGAAGGTCGTCCGGAGCTCGATCTCCTCCTCGACCACTCCCGCGAGCCGGCGCACTCCCTCGCGGATCCGGTCCGGCTCGGGGAGGCAATATGACAGCCGCAGCTCGCGCCGGCCCTGACCATCGGCGTAGAAGCCGACGCCGGGCACATAGGCCACCCGGGCATGCAGCCCCCTGGGCTGCATCACCTTGGCGTCCAGGCCGGGCGGCAGGGTGAGCCAGACATAGAACCCACCGTCCGGCTTGGTCCAGCTGCACCCCTCCGGCATCGTCGCGTCGAGCGCCTCCAGCAGCGCGTCGCGCCGCTCCCGGTAGACCTCGCGGAACACCTTCACCTGCTCGACCCACGGCTGGGTGCGCAGATAGCTTTCCACCGCGTACTGGTTGTATGTCGGCGGGCACAGCACCTGCGCCTCGCTGACCAGGACCAGCTTCTCCCGGACGGCGTGCGGCGCCAGCACCCACCCCACCCGCAAACCGGGGGCGAAGGTCTTCGAGAACGAGCCAAGATAGATCACCCGGGCGTCGTCCATCGACCGCAGCGCGGGCAACGGGTCCCGGTCGAAGCCGAGCAGCCCGTATGGGTTGTCCTCCACGACGAGCAGGTCGTACCGCTCTGCGAGGTCGAGGATCTGCGGCCGGCGGTCCAGGGCGAGCGTCACGCCGGCCGGGTTGTGGAAGTTCGGCACGGTGTAGAGGAACTTGGCGCGCCGTCCCTCCCGGCGCAACCGCAGCAGGGTCTCCTCCAGCGCCGCCGGGATCAGGCCGTCGCCGTCCATCGGCACGTGCACCACGTCGGCCTCGGCGGCGCTGAACGCGCCGAGGGCACCCACATAGGACGGCCCCTCCGCCAGCACGACGTCGCCGGGGTCGAGGAAGACCCGACTGACTAGGTCCAGCGCCTGCTGGGACCCGACTGTGACGACCACGTCATCGGCGGACCCGGTGATCCCCTCCAGGGCCATCACGTCCATGATCCGTTCGCGGAGAGCGGGCATGCCCTGGCCGGAGCCGTACTGGAGCACCGTGGCGCCGGCACCGGTCACCAGGGCACCCATCATCTCGCCGACCACGTCCATCGGGAGCGCGGACAGGAACGGCATTCCACCCGCGAGCGAGACAACCTCCGGGCGGCTCGCGACCGCGAACAGGGCCCTGATCTCGGAGATTGTCATGCCCTGGGTACGTCGCGCGTATCGGTCGGCGTACGGATCGAGGCTGTTGCCGCTCACTGGCCCTCCAGGTTCGCTGCTCCCGCACTGCGGACGGCTGCCGGCATCGAAGTCTACCGGCGACGACTGGGAGGCGGCGGCGCCGCGGAACAGCGTGCGCTGCGGATGCCCTGCCCGGCGTATCATCACGGGCGATCCTGATGGTGCCACGCGGTGCGTCCGGTCTGGCGCGTGGGGGAAGGCACGGCGGTGTCCCGACGGCTCGCGAACATCACGCTCGACAACCTCGACGATCTTCCTCGTCGCTGCCGGCAGTGCGTTTTCTGGGAGCTCGACCCGATCCAGCGGGAGCGGGCTGAGGAGGCCGGCGACACGGCTCTGGAGAAGGAGGCCTGGTACTCCTCCGTGCTGCTGGAATCCGGCAGCTGCGGGAAGGTGGTCTACGTCGACGGGGTTCCGGCCGGCTACGCGAGCTACGCGCCGGCGGCCTATGTGCCGCGGGCCGTGGCGTTCCCGACCAGTCCGGTCAGCGCGGACGCGGTACTGCTGATGACGGCGTACGTGCTGCCGGAGTTCCTCGGGGGCGGGCTCGGCCGGATGCTGATCCAGGGCGTGGCGAAGGACCTCACGCGTCGCGGAGTGCGCGCCCTGGAGGCGTTCGGTGACCTGCAGTGGTCGGGCCCGAGCTGTGTGATGCCCGCGGAGTACCTGCTGGCGGTCGGCTTCAAGACGGTGCGTCCGCACCCCCGCTTCCCCCGACTGCGGTTGGAGCTCAAGGGGATCGTGTCCTGGCGGGAGGACGTGGAGTACGCACTGGAGCGGTTGCTCGGGTCGGTCTCCGGAACTGACGCCGCACTGCGTCCGGTCTGATTCCCGCCCGCGGTGACGAAGGGCTCACTTAGGTTTACCTAACCAGCATTCGGATACCGTTGTCCCATGACGTTGCGAGACTGCCCGGTGGGTATGGCAGCCCGCCTCGTGGGTGTGGAGCTCGACCCGGGCCGGGTCCTGCGCCTGCGCGAGCTCGGGCTCGCCCTCGGGACAGTCGTTCGGGTCACCCATCGCGCCGCGTTCGGCGGTCGGGTGGTCGCGGTGGGGCCAGCCCGCTTCGCGGTGGACGCCGGCACGGCGCGGTCGCTGCGGGTCGAGGTGGTCTGATGGCGTCGTGCCACGACGGAACGGCGGAACCGGACCGGGCCGGATCGGTGGCCACCCGACCTACCCGGATCGCCCTGGTGGGCAATCCGAATGTGGGTAAGTCGACGCTGTTCAACGCGCTGACCGGGTCCCGGCAGCGGACCGTCAACGCGCCCGGCACCACGGTCCAGCTCAGCACCGGGATCTGGTCGGCGTGGAGCCCGGCGGTCGAGCTGATCGATCTGCCGGGCACCTACAGCCTGCTGGCCCGCTCGCCGGACGAGCAGGTCACCGTCGATCTGCTGACCGGCAGATCCGGCACCGAGCCGACATCGACCGGGTCGCCGCCGGATCTCGTCCTGCTCGTCGCCGACGCCAGCGCGGTGGGCCGGTCGTTGTACCTGCTGGCCCAGGTCGCCCAGACCGGCAGCCCGGTGGTCATGGTGCTGAGCATGGCCGACGTCGCGGCCCACCGGGGGGTGCGGATCGACGTCCCGGCGCTGCGTGCCGCGCTCGGTGTTCCGGTTGTGGTGGTGAACCCGCGTACCGGCTCCGGGCTGTCGCAGCTCGTCACGACGGTCGAGGAGGCGCTCGCTGCCCCCACGTCCGCGACCGACCCGGCCGGTGTGACGCCCGGGGGTGTGACGCCGGAGGACGAGACGGAGCGGGCCGAGCTCCGCTTCGTCTGGGTGGAGTCGGTCCTCGCGGCCACGGTGCGGTCGGCGCCGTACCGCCTCAGCAGGTCGGACCGGATCGACCGGGTCGTCCTCAACCCGTGGCTCGGGGTGCCGTTGTTTCTGGCCTGCATGTGGGGCGTCTTCACGCTGACCACCAGGGTCGCAGCTCCGCTGCAGGCGCACTTCGAGGCGCTGGTCACCGGTCCGCTCAGCAGCGCGGCCCGGGCCGCACTGAGCTGGGTGGGGGCGGCCGGGACCCCGGTGGAAGGGTTGCTGGTCGACGGGCTGCTGGCGGGGGTCGGGACGGTCCTCACATTCGTCCCGCTGATGGGGATCATGTTCCTCGTGCTCGGGGTGCTGGAGGACTCCGGGTATCTGGCGAGGGCGGCGCTCGTCGGAGACCGCGCGATGCGGATGGTCGGGCTGGACGGCCGAGCCGTGCTCCCGCTGATCGTCGGATTCGGCTGCAACGTTCCGGCGCTGTCCGCCACGCGGACGCTACCCAACGCCCGGCAGCGAATGCTCGCCGGCCTGCTCGTGCCGCTCACCTCATGCAGCGCCCGCCTGACCGTCTACGTGCTGCTGGCCAGCGTCTTCTTCCAGCAGCGCGCGGGCACGGTGGTGTTCGCGATGTACCTCACCAGCGGAGCCCTCGTCGTGCTGGCTGGCCTCCTGATGCGTCGCACCGCCTTCCGGGACGTTCAGCGGGAGCCGCTGGTGCTGGAGCTTCCGCCGTACCGGGTGCCGGCGCCGCGCGCTCTGTTCGCCGCGGCCTGGTTCCGGGTGCGGGGTTTCGTCCGGGACGTGGGCACGATCATCGTCGGCACGCTCACCGTGATGTGGTTGTTGACGGCGATCCCGGCGAGTTCCGGGCACTCCTTCGGTCGGGTTCCGCTGGCCGAGAGCGTGTTCGGCGAGGCGGCCCGGACCGCGTCCGGGGTGTTCGCGCCGGCCGGGTTCGGCGACTGGCCGGCGGTGGCGGCGCTGGCGAGCGGTTTCGTCGCGAAGGAGGTCGTGGTGGGCTCCCTGGGCCAGTCCTATGCCGCCGCCGGGACGCCGGGGCGGCCGGAGAGCGCCAGCCTCGCCAGCCGGTTGAGGGAGTCCTTCGACGTCTCCTCCGGGGGTCACGGGCCCGCTGCTGCACTGGCGTTCCTTGTTTTCGTATTGGCCTACACGCCGTGCCTCGCAACCCTCGCTGAGCAGCGCCGGCTGTTCGGCTGGCGACCGACCGTCGCAGCCATGGGCTTGCAGCTCGCTCTTGCCTGGCTTCTTGCCGTCGCGGCGTTCCAGATCGGTCGGCTGCTGTGAGGAGTGGGCGCCGTGGCTGACGGTGTCCAGACCAGCCCGCTGCGCAGGGTCCTGGCCCGGCTCGGGGAGGGGGCGACCCCGGCCGAGATCGCCGAGACGCTGCAACTGCCCAGCGACGTCGTCAACGCGATGGTCGACCACTGGGTCCGGGTCGGCGCGATCGTCGTCACGGAGCTGCGGTCAGGCTGCGCCCCCCCGGGCGGCTGCGCGGGCTGCGCCGCGGCCGCGACAGGTGCCATCGCGGGTCGTCACTGCCCGTCCAGCCCGGCCGGCATCCGGTAGCTGCCGGTCGGGGGGTCGAGCTCCTCCGGGAAGTACATCCGTTGGATCGCGACGAGGACACCATCGGCCACGATGTCCCGGAACGCGGGGTCGGCGAGTCGGGAGCGGTCCTCAGGGTTGGTGAGATATCCAAGGTCCACCCAGACTGTCGGCATCCTGGTCCACCGGAGCAGCTGCCAGGTCTTGCCGTGTATCCGGCAATCTCGCATCCCGGTCCGGGCCACCAGCTCGCGGTGTACCAGCCCCGCGAGCTTCTCCCCGATTGTGGAGGTCACCGCGGACCCGGTGCCGTAGTGGTAGGTGGCGATGCCGGAGGCCAGCGGGTTTGGATGGCCGTCGACGTGCAGGGAGAGGAACATGTCAGCGCCGGTGGCGTTGCCCATCTCGGCGCGCTCGGCGTTGGTGCGGGCCACGTCGGGACCACGACTCAGGTACGGCGTGACACCGTGCGCCGCCAGCCGACCCTCCAGCCGGGCGGCGAGGTCCCACACCACCGCTGCCTCGGTCAGGCCGCCGGCCCGCACCCCCGGGTCATCGCCACCATGGCCGGGGTCGATTACCACCCGCTTGTCCATCAGGTGCGGTCCGGCCGCCGCCATCGCCATCGCCTCGCGCAAGATCTGTGGCCGACCACCCACGACCTTGCGACCGAGCCGCTGCAGGGCACGGAAGGTGGTCGGCCCGCACTGGCCGTCGACCACCAGCCCGTAGTCCCGCTGGAACTGGCGCAGCGCGGCCTCGGTGCGCTGGCCGAAGACCCCGTCAGCGAAGCCCGCGTCGTAGCCGAGTTCCAGCAGCCGTTCCTGGAGGCTGGCGATGTCGTCGCCGATGATCGGCCGGCCGGCCGAGTAGTGGAGCAGTCGATCACCGAGGTGCCAGCGGGCCTCGGTGATCGCGCGGTAGGTGTCGGGTCCGACGATGCCGTCCACGGACAACCCCCGGCACTGCTGGAACTGCCGGACCGCCAGCTCGCACCGACCGTCGAAGAGGGCATCCGCGGGGTCGGCCGAACCGGCGTCGGCAAGCATGCCGAGCGCGTTCAGCGCGCCACGCACCTCAGCGACAGCCGGTCCCGTGTCACCACGGCGGATGAGCTGCATGTCGTCCCCAGGCTGTTCGGGCGGGAATCAGGCCGCCCGTCATTGTGCCCTGCCTGGTTGATCGAACTGCTCGGGGCGTCAAGTCCCCCGTCAGTCGAGAAACTCCGCCAGATCGGACAGGAGCGCAGACTTCGGCTTGGCGCCGATGATCGCCTTCTTGATCGTTCCATCCACGAAGACCGCCAGCGTCGGAATCGACATGATCTGGTACCGCCGGGCGGCCTCGGGGTTCTCGTCCACGTTCAGCTTCGCGATCGTGATCTTACCGGCGTGCTCGGCCGCAATCTCTTCGAGCACGGGTGCCACGACCTTGCACGGCCGACACCACTCGGCCCAGAAGTCGACCAGCACCGGCTTGCTGCTGCCCAGCACCTGGTCGGCGAAGGTCGAGTCAGTGACCTTGATGGTGTTCTGTCCCACGGTTGTCCTCCTTGAGGTGTCGCCGCCGGCGCGCGGCGACGGGTACCGCTGTCAACGTGCCGGCGGCGCAACGGATTCCGCCGGCCCTGGCGCGCGGCGGAGTCCAGCGCCCTCAGCCGGTCACCGCTGCCTGCTCGCGCACGGCCAGGTAGCGCTCGGCGTCCAGTGCCGCGGTGCAGCCGGTGCCCGCCGCCGTGATGGCCTGCCGGTACCGGTGGTCCACGACGTCGCCGCAGGCGAAGACGCCTGGCAGCTTCGTCTGGCTGGTCGGGTGCTCCACCAGGACGTACCCGGCGCCGTCCAGGTCGAGTTGCCCCCGGACCAGATCGCTACGCGGCTCGTGCCCGATCGCGACGAACAAGCCGGTGATCGGGAGCACCGATTCCGCACCGGTGCTGACGTCGCGCAGCCGGACCCCGGAGACGCTGCTCTCACCGAGGACGTCGACGACGACCGAGTCCCAGACGAATCGGATCTTGCTGTGCGCGAACGCACGATCCCGCATGATCTTGCTGGCCCGCAGCGTGCTCCGGCGGTGGATCACGGTCACGCTGCTGGCGAACCGGGTGAGGAACAGCGCCTCCTCCAGCGCTGTGTCACCGCCGCCGACGACCGCGATGTCCTGGCCCCGGAAGAAGAAGCCATCGCACGTGGCGCAGGCGGAGACCCCGTGGCCGAGCAGCCGCTGCTCGTTCGGTAGGTCCAGGTACCGGTAGCCGGAGCCGGAGGCGAGGATCACCGCGTGTGCCCGGTACTCGGCGGTGCTGGTGCGCACCACCTTGATGTCGCCGGCGAGCTCGACGGCCACCACGTCCTCCGGCACGAGCTCCGCGCCGAACCGCTCGGCCTGCTGGCGCATCTTCTCCATGAGGTCGGGGCCGAGCACGGCTTCGGGGAAGCCGGGGAAGTTCTCGACCTCGGTGGTGGTCATCAGGGCGCCGCCGTACTGGCTGCCCTCGAAGACCAGCGGCGCCAGCTCGGCCCGGGCCGCGTACAGGGCGGCGGTGTAGCCGGCGGGACCCGAGCCGATGATGATGATGTCGCGAGTGGCGGAATCGACGGTCACAGGAGGCCTTTCGACGGATCGGCTGTGCGGTGGCGATAGGCGGACGACGCCCTATCACCGGCCGAAACCGATCCTAGGAGCCGCAGATTCCGCCGTGCGACCGGCGTCGCGGTGTGCCTTACGACACCGCCACCCGGTACAGCAGCCGGGCCGCGCCCGCGGAACAGTCAGCGCCGACCACCACCAGCTCACGGTGCGTGTCGCTGGTCCGGTACAGGAACACCAGCGCGGGCTCGCCCTCGAACCGGATGTACTGCACGCCCAGCGCTGGACCGTCCGCGAACGGGACCGTCCGCGAGATCTCTCCCTCACAGGCCAGCCGCCGGGTCTGGTCAGCCATCGGACCGAGGATCGAGCCACCCCCGCCCTCCGGCCGGTTCGGCTCGCTTGCTCCGTTCATGACTCCGGCCAGGATCGGCACCCGCTTGATGGTCTGCCGGGTGAACGACGGCAGCTCGGCCCGGGACTCGGTGGCGGCCGAGGGGGCCGAGGCCCCGGTGGCGGGCTCGTTGGCCTGTTGGGTGGCGCTGTACCTCTGCGTGGTTCGGTCGAGGTTGACCAGCGTGACAGCGGCGCCGACCAGAACCGCGGTCCCGGCCGCGGCCAGGCCATACCGGCGGGCGCGCCGCCGGCTCCGCCGTGCGGATGCCAGGTCGGCGACCGCGTCGCTCCGGCCGGGATCACCGCCCGCCTCGACCGGCCGTTGCGCCGCGATCGCGGCGAAGATCCGGTCTTCGACCACCGGCGGCATCGGCACCGGCGGAAGATCGCGCAACATCGACCGCACGGCGTCGAGTCCGGTCAGCTCCTGCCGGCAGCGGGCGCAGCCAGCGAGATGCCCACGCACCGCCCCGGCCTCGTCCGGGCCGAGCACGCCAGCGTCGAAATCAGCCAGCGTGTCGAGATCCGGATGCTCCGTCTGCGCGGCGGAGGGGCCGGGCGGGGCGCTGGTCATGGCGCCTCCTCTCGGGCGGCGGGGGATGCCGTTCCGACGGGAGCTGGGGCGTCCAGGTTCCGGAGCGGTCCGAGCAGCACGGCGAGCCGAGCCCGGCCGCGGGCGCATCGACTCTTGACGGTGCCCGCGGCGACACCAAGCATGCTGGCGGTCTCGGCGACCGAGAACCCCTGGATGTCGACGAGCGTCAGCGCGGCGCGTTGTTCGACGGGCAGCTGTGCCATCGCCTCGGCCACGACGATGGCGACGTCCTGCTCGGCCAGCCGGTCGCGCCGCTCGGCCGGCTCGCCGGGCCCGGTCTCCGGGAGCGCCACCGTGGGGTGGGAGGCATGCCGGCGAACTCGGTCCAGGCACGCGTTGACGACGATCCGGTGCAGCCAGGTCGTGACCGCCGACTCGGCGCGGAACGACCCCGCGGCCCGGTACGCCGAGATCAGGGCATCCTGTACCGCGTCGGCGGCCTCCTCCGGGTCCCGCACCGTGCGCAACGCCACCGCCCACAACCGGTCCTTGTGCCGGCGCACCAACGCGTCGAACGCCCATGGGTCACCGGCGACGTGAGCCCGCAGCAGATCAATGTCGCTGCGCTCGGCTCCGGTCCTGGGCGTCCCGGTCATCGGCCGAGGATATCGGCCATCCCGCTTGACCCGCACTCAGATGACCGGGCGCGGCGACCCCGGCGTGGGCCGGATCAGGTCAGGAACCCCACCTCGGCGAGGTTGCCCTGGAACAGGCTGCCCGCCGGAGCGAGCCTGGTGAACCACACCACGACATAGCGTCCGGTGAGGTTCGGCCGCAGCGTGATCACCGTATGGGCCGTCAACCCGCTCTGCTGGCCGATCACCTGGTACGAGTCCACCGGGCCGCCGGGGACGTCGCCGACGCGGATCTCGATGTCGGTGCCTGGTTCGGTGGTCACCAGATCGACCTGCCGGAGCTGGGTGGGCTGCCCCAGGTCGAAGATCAGCCCGACCCCGGCCTTCAGGTTGCCGAACCGCGCGTCGCGCTTGTACTGCAGCGTTGGCCACACGGTCTGCGGGTTGTGGTCGATGGTCAGCGGAGCGGCCGACGCGTTCTCCTGCCCGTCACCGAGTGGGTCGTACATCGCGACCGACCTGACGGAGAGAGGGGTGAGTGACGGCGCGGCCGTCGTGGTGGGAGTGTCGGAGTGGGCGGTGGACTTCGGCGGCGTGTCCGGTTTGCCGCCGAGCATCGCGTTGACCAGCAGTGCCGTCAGCCCGATCGCGCAGAAGCCCGCCACGAAGGCGGCGATCGGCGCGAGCCGCCGGCGCCGGCCGCGACCGGAGTCGGGGTACCGCTCCTCGACGGGCAGGAGACCGGCCATCGGTTCCGGTTCGGCGTCGTGATGCCACCGGTTGAGGGCCTCGGCGACGTCGGCGGCGCTGGCCAACCCGCTCGGTTGACCGGCCTCCAGTGCCCGCATCGCGATCTCGGAGAGCTCCGTCGGCACACCGGCTCGGACCTGGCGGGGGTGCGGAATCCATCCGGGGGAGGCCGGATCCTGCTGGTGGACCGCCGGCCAGTGACCGGTGAGCATGACGTAGATCAACGCACCGAGCAGCCGCACGTCCTCCAGCCGAGGCTGGGACCCGACGGCCAACCTGGTGACCGTCACGGAGCCGCGGGGTGTGATCGCCACATGGTCCGGGTCGAGCAGCCCGACGGTCAGGCCGGCGCGATGCGCGAGCGCCACGCCCTCGGCCAGCCGGGCGACCGCCGCCGCGGTGGCCCGCGGGTCGAACGGTCCATCGACGAGCATCGACCCGAGCGTGCCGCCATCGACCCACTCGGTGACGACCCACGCCCGCCGGCCCTCGTCGGCGGCATCGAAGACGCGCGGCAGCGAGGGATGCTCGATGAGGCTCAGCGCGTGGGCGTGGCCGAGCAGCGCAGCCGCTGCGCCGCCGCCCGGTTCGGCGACAGTGATCGTCACCGGCCGGTTCAGCACCGTGTCCTGGCCGCGCCAGACCCCGAGGACGACCGCGCTCGCAGGCGCCAAGCGCTCCAGCAACTGGTAGCGCGCGCCCACCATGCTCACCTCGGCAGGTGGTGCGGTATCCACGCTCACAACCTCATCTCCCCGGTCCCTACCATCAGAGCGGACACCACTTCCTCCTGATGACGCCCGACCGGCCGTATTCGTTTGCTCCGCCCCCCTACTCCGTCTGTGTCGGCAACGGTCCCACTTGACTGACTACTTCGCCAGCCGGCCCCGGACCGTCCCGAGGAATTCGTCGAGCTCGCGGATGTGCATCGCCTTGGCGACGGCGACGATGGTCGCCCCGCCGAGCCCGGCACCGAGCGCGATCGAGGCGAACGAGCCGAGCTGGCCGAGCCCCAGCGCGTTGGTCACGGCGGCGTGCACAAGCCCGGCCACGAACATGCCGAACAGCGTCGCCACGGTGATCCGGACCAGGACCCTGAATTGTGCGGCGAGGCCGAGCGGACCGAACTGCCGGCGCAGCAGGCCGGTACCGAGGAAACCGCCGACGACGAACGACAGGCCGTTGGCCAGGGCCAGCAGCGCGACGACGTCCCGGGCCGGGGCGGCGACCGCGAACGCCAGCGCCAGCGGCAGCTTCGCCGCCAGCATCGCGATGTTGACGATCGTGGGGGTCTTGGCGTCCTTCACCGCGTAGAACACCCGGATCTGGAGCATCGTCACCGCGAACGGCACCAGGCCGATCATCGAGGCGGCGAGCGCCTTGCCGACCTCCGCGGCGTCTGACACGGACGTCGCGCCGTGCGCGAAGAACACCCGGGCCAGCGGGAAGGCGAGCATGTACATCAGCCCGGACACCGGGACCAGCGCCACGACCGTGAGCCGGGTGCCCAGCGACAGGTCGGCGACGAGCGACCGCAGGTCCCGCCGGGCCGCCGAACGGGACAGTCGAGGCATCAGCGCGGTGAGGAGCGCGACGCCGAGCACCCCGTAGGGCATCTGGAACAGCAGGCTCGCCAACGCGTAGACGTTCGACCCGACGCCCGCCTCCCGGCCCGCGTGGTTGGCCACCGCGGTGATCAGGGCATAGCCGACCTGGCTGACCAACACATATCCCATGACCCAGCCACCGAGCCGGCCCGCCTCACCGAGACCGGTGCCCTTCCAGTCCCACCGCCAGCGCCACCGGAACCGGGCCCTGCGCAGCGCCGGGAGCAGCACCAGCGCCTGCACCACGATCCCGGCGGTGGTACCGATGCCGAGGGTGTAGACCTGGTCGTGGGTGATTGTCTGGGTCGTGAGGGCGGCCGGCCCGGGCAGCAGGATGAAGACCACCGCGGTGCCGATCACGACGATGTTGTTGAGTACGGGCGCCCATGCGGGCGGGGCGAACACGCCCCGTGCGGTGAGCACCGCACCCAGCATCGCCCCGATCCCGTAGAAGACGATCTCGGGCAGCAGCAGCCTGGCCCAGGTGTTCGCCAGGGCGACCTGCCCGGTGTCGCCGCGGATGTCGTAGAGCCAGGTGAGTACCGGCGCACCGAGCACCGCCAGCGCGGTCGCGGCGATCAGTACCGTCGTCATCAACGACAACAGCCGTTGGGCGTAGGCCTGACCGCCGTCTCCGTCGCGCTCCTGGGCATGCACCAGCAGCGGCACGATCACCGAGGTGAGCACGCCGCCGAGCAACAGCTCGTAGACGATGTTCGGCAGCGTGTTGGCCGTGTTGTAGGCGTCGGCCACCCGACCGGCCGCGCCGATCGCGGCGGCGATCATCGCGGTCCGGACAAAGCCCGTGAGCCGGCTGATCAGTGAGGCGATCGCCATCGTCCGGCTCGACCTGACCAGGTTCCGCGCGTCGGCCGAACTGGATCGAGGAACCTCACCGATCGGCGCGACTAGTCCTCGGTAGGCCACCGTCGCGTCGGTCCAGTCAGGCTCTGGCCCGTGGTGATGGCCCGGTCGTGGGCCGACCGGTGTGGTGGGTGGCGGACCGGGCCAGACCGGACCGCGTGATGGCACCCGGCGTGGTGGACCGGGTGGTGGGGTGGGTCCCGGACCAGATCGGCGGGCGCCCGGCGGTGGTCCCTCGGTGCGCCAGGGTGGCGGCTGCCTGGGCGGCTGCTGGCGTGGGGGCGGGGGCGGGGGCGGGTACGCCGGCCAGCCAGGTGGCGGTTGCTGCCGCGGTGGTTGGTACCGCCGTGGTGGTGGCTGCTGCCCCTGCGGCGGGGTCCGTCGAGGCGGGTACGGCGGTGGCAGTGGTGGTAGCGGTGGTGGTGGCGGCGTCCGCCGACGGCGCGCGCGCTCCTCGTCCCCGGGATCGTCCCCGCCGGGCGGGCGCGGCCCTCGGGGTGGAGTCGTCACCGGCCACGCTCCGCGGGGCTGCCCGCCGGGTGCACCTCGAACTCGGGCCCGGAGCGCACTCGCCGGTACACCCTG
Source organism: Actinomycetota bacterium (assembly GCA_016201065.1). GTDB lineage: Bacteria > Actinomycetota > Actinomycetes > Mycobacteriales > JACQDL01 > JACQDL01. The sequence continues at coordinate 115,119 of JACQDL010000031.1, read as the reverse complement.
CGGGCGACCAACAACAGCATCAGACCCAAGGCAGCCCCGGTGATCCCCAGGGCGACGGCGCCGTACGCCGTGCTCTGCACCTGCAGGACGACCGGCTTGTTGTTCAGTGGCCGCCAGCCGCCGGGAGTGAGCACCTCGGCACTGACCTGGAACCGGCCCGCCTGGGTCAGGGTCACCGGTATCCGCAGCAGCGTGCGTTTGGCTCCGCCGGTGGCCGGTTCGAGCAGCTGAGGACCGAGGTCGTGGGCGGTGAGCCCAACCGTGCCGCGGGTGGACAGCCGCACCCGCACCGTCACCGGGACCTCGAGCTCGTTGACCATCGTCAGGGGAAGCACGCTGTCCTGGCCACCCAGGGTGTACCGGCCATTGGCTGGAGCGACGATGTAGACCTTGCTGCGGAGGCTGACGATCCGTGCCCCGACTCTCGTGAGGAAGGCGTCGCCAGCGACCGGGTCGGCCCGCCAGGCCGACGACGCGGCACGCAGGATGGCGTGATTGAGCGGTGCCACCAGCAGTTGCGCTCCGGCATTGTCCAGCGAGGTGCGGAAGTCCGCGATCAGTCCCTGGACGTTGCGGAGGGACTGCAGGTAGCTGCCGCGCAGCTCGGTGACATGCGGTGGGTACACCAACCGTCCCCGGTCGACGAGATCTGACGTGTTGGTCAGCTCGGCGACGGTGCCCGCGGCGAGCCAGGGAACCGTGCGGGCGACGGTCAGCATCGGAGCGGCCGAGCGAGGATCCGGATTCCACCGGCGGTCCGGCGCGAGGAGTAGCGTCCTGGACACCGACGGCGACTCGGCGGTGATCATCGCCAGCTCGGCGAGGTAGCGCTGCTCGGCCAGCCGCGGCCCGTTGGGCGCTCTGCCCGCCGCTCCGATCAGGCCGTCCAGGCTCGCGTCGGTGACCAGCGCGACCGCGCTGCCACCACCGGACGGCAGGGGTGAGGCGGCGCTGCGGGTGAGCCCGCCAGTGGCACGGCCGGGCAGGCTCGCCGAGCTCAGCACGATCGCCTGCGCGCCCTGCCGGACCACCGAGTCCAGCGCATCTTCGGTCACGGCACCGTCCGGCGGCCAGTAGATCCTCGTGTTGACCAGCGCGCCGAGCTGGGTGTTGAGCTTGTCGATCGCCGTTTGATCGGTCTCCGCGAGCTGGCTGAGGCCGGCCCGGGCCAGCGCGACGGTGTCCATGTCCGCGAACGGCAGCGCGACTACGACGTGCCGGCCGACCAGTGTCCGGAGGCCCCGCAGCCAGGCGGCCGCCGCGTCACCTCCGGTGCCGGGCACTCTGCCGTGCGCCGTGAGGACCGTGTAGCCGTGGGACATCGCCTCGACCGAGTCGACCAGGTCTGGGTCTACGGCGACGGTGAACGGCACGCTCGCGGCGTCGGCGTGCTGCATCGTGAGCAGCAGGTCGGCCAGTCGGCCCCGTGGCGCAAGCGCCGTGGCGAGCGTGTCATCGAGGAATGTCCGGTCCTCACCGTCGGTCAGCCGGTGCGGTCGGTCGACGAGCGGGATGAGCCAGGCGATCCGGGTGGGCCGCGACACCCCGTCGGGGAAGTACGGCAGGAAGGTGCGGACCGCTCCCATGGTCGTCGTCGGCGTGGTGCGTGCCCCGCGCCGACCTTCCACCGTGAGTTCCACCGGATAGACACCGATCTGGGTCAGGCCCAGCGCGGCGGCGGTGGTGCGGTAGGTGACCCGGGTCGAATGCCGACCGACCAGTCGTGGCACCGGGGTCCGCGCTCCAGCGCCGTGTCCGACCGGTGGGGGGCTCGTGTCGGCGTTGGCGAGGTCGGTGCGGGTGACGAGGCGGCGGCCGCTGCGGAGCTGGACGGTCAGCTCCTCGACGGGCGTGGTGTCGAGGTTGGCCAGCGACGCGACCACGGTGATGGTGTCGCCCGGCCGGATCGAGCGGGGTTCGAGCTGGTCGATGGTGACCTGCATCAGCTCGGCCGGTGCGGACACGGCGACAACCGGCGAGGCGACCGGCGAGGCGACCGCGGTGGCGGGAGCCAGCACGAGTCCGGCCGCTACGAGTCCGGCCGCTGCGAGTCCGGTCGGTGCGAGGAAGGATGCGCCGGTGGGCCGAGGCGCCGGACGCCGCCAGCGGGACGGACTCACACCCGGTCCGCGAGAAGCGTGCGGGCCCGGGCGGCCAGCGCCCGTTCGTCGGCGTACGCCAGGCGCCCCGGCAGCTCGTCGAGCGGGACCCAGGCCACCGCCTCGACCTCGATGTCGTCGTCGGAGAGCTCGCCATGCTGCGCGATCATCAGGTAATGGTGCACGGTCTTGTGCACCCGACGGCCATTGGCAACGAACCAGTAGCTGATCTCGCCGAGGCTGTCCACGATCTGCCCGGTGATGCCGGTCTCCTCGGCGACCTCTCGCACGGCGGCGTCCTCGGGCGTCTCACCGGGCTCCAGATGTCCCTTCGGGAGGGACCACGCCATCCGCGCCTGCCGGCCGCGGCGACCGATCACGGCGACCAGCGGGCGGTCTCCGGAGTGGTCGACGACGATGCCTCCCGCCGAGGTCTCGTTGACCCTCGGCAGTCTCGGCCGGGCCGAGGAGGATCTGGGCATGACCCGATGGTAGTGCTCGGACGTCCAGGATTAGGCTGGCCAGCCGTGCCCCTGCCCGACACTCCGAACGCCCTGGCCGCGAAGCTGGTCACGGTGCCCGCAGTCGCCGACGACCTCGGGCGAAGGTTCGCCGCGGCCGGACACGAACTGCACCTTGTCGGGGGTTCGGTGCGGGATGCCCTGCTGGCCAGGCTGCCCGCCGCCGGTCGTCCCGGGTTCCCGGCGACGACGCGCCGTTCCGGACCGGACCCCGCCGGCGATTTCGACTTCGCCACCGACGCGCGGCCGGAACGGGTGCTCGAGCTGGTCGGTGGATGGGCCGAGGCGACCTGGACCACCGGGATCAGGTTCGGCACGGTCGGTGTCCAGAAGGCGGGCCGACGGCTGGAGATCACGACCTACCGTGCGGACCGGTACGACCGACTGACCCGGCATCCGGAGGTGGAGTACGGCGAGTCGCTCGAGGCCGATCTCGGCCGGCGCGACTTCGCGGTCAACGCGATGGCGCTGTCGGTGCCGGGGCATGAGTTTCGCGACCCGTACGGCGGTCTTCGGGACCTCGCCGAGGGGCGGCTGCGGACACCGGCCGCAGCAGAGGAGTCCTTCGCCGACGATCCGCTGCGGATGCTGCGGGCATGCCGGTTCGTCGCCCAGCTCGGGCTGACTCCCGATGCCGCGATGGTCGCCGCCATGACCGCGATGGCCGCTGAGATCACCCGGATCGCCGTCGAGCGGGTCCAGGTGGAGCTGTCCAAGGTGCTGCTCGGCGGCTACCCCCGGCAGGCGCTGGAGTTGTTCGTAGGCACTGGTCTCGCCAGCCAGCTGCTGCCGGAGCTTCCGGCGCTGCGGATGGAGATCGACGAGCATCACCAGCACAAGGATGTCTATGCGCACACCCTCACCGTGCTGGAGCAGGCGATCGCCGCCGAGCCGGACGGCGAGCCGGACCTGGTCCTACGGATGGCCGCGCTGCTGCACGACATCGGCAAGCCGGCGACCCGGCGCAACGAGCCCGGGGGGCGGGTGTCGTTCCATCATCACGAGGTCGTCGGGGCCAAGCTCGTCCGGCGCCGCCTGCGCGCGCTGGGATTCCCCAAGGACTTCGTCTCCGACGTCGCGCAGCTGGTGTTCCTGCACCTGCGTTTCCACGGGTACGGGCGAGGCGAGTGGACCGACTCCGCCGTGCGTCGCTACGTCACCGACGCGGGGTCGCTGCTCGGCCGGTTGCACCTGCTGGTGCGGTCCGACTGCACGACCCGGGACAAACGGCGGGCGGCCACGTTGGCCCGTTCCTACGACCGCCTGGAGGAGCGGATCGACCAGCTCGCCGAGAAGGAGGAGCTGGATCGGATCCGGCCGGACCTCGACGGCAACGAGATCATGGCGTTGACCGGGCTGCCGCCAGGCCCGCTGGTGGGGCAGGCATACCGGCATCTCCTGGCGATTCGGATGGAGCGCGGCCCGTTGCCACGGGACGAGGTGGTTGCCGAGCTCCGCTCCTGGGCCCGGGACAGGGGCATCACGGTGTCCGGGCCGGTGGAGGAGGACGGCCCGTCGACGTGACGGACGTCGAGTCGACGGGGGCCGCGCCTCGGTACCGGGCACCGACCCGGTAGGCCAGCGCGGTGACGGCGTAACCGCCAGCCGAGAGGTACAGCATCGGGTAGGACTTCCCCGATGTCGGCAATGTGACCGCGCTGACCACCGCGGCTGCCACGAACATCGCGTTGAACAGGGTGTCGTACAGCGAGAAGACTCGGCCGCGGAACGCGTCGTCGACGGTTTCCTGCACGATCGTGTCGACGCAGATCTTCGTGCCCTGCGCGACGAAGCCGAGCAGCAGCGCGGCCGGAAGCAGCGTCCGGGCGGTGTAGAGCGAACCCAACGCGATCTCCGTGACCGCGGCCGTGCCGAGGGTGGCGGTGATCCAGCGCTCCGACCCGATCCGCCGGACTGCTGGCGGCGTCGCGACCGCCGCCAGCAGGCTACCGAGCGCCGTGGCGAGCACGGCCTGGCCGAGCCCGGCCGGCCCGGCCCGAAAGAAGCCGTCGTCGTGGAAGTAGTTGCGGTACAGCAACATGGCGGACACGAACGTCATGCCGTACCAGAACCGGAGCCCGCCGATCGCGGCCAGCGCGTGGCCGACCCGACGTCGGTGGTGGACGTGACGCAGGCCGGCGAGCAGGCCCCGGATCACCTCGGCCGGGGTCTCGCGACGGGCCCGCTCGGTCTCGTCCGGTCCGAGCTGGTCGAGACGGAACCCGCGGGCCGCCAGCGCCGAGGCCGCGTAGCCGACCGTCGCGGACAGCGCCACCATCCCGTAGCCGGTGTCGGTCGGGCCGGTGGTGGCGAGCAGACCGAGCGCAATGACCGCGCCCAACGCGGTGGCGACACTGCCGCCCGTGGTGGCGGTGGCGTTCGCGGTGACGAGCTGGGTCGGGTTGGCGACGTGCGGCAGGGCGGCCCCCAGCGCGGCCAGGAAGAACCGGTTCACGCTGATCACCGCGAGCGCGCTGCCGAAGAAGGCAGGACCGGACACCCCGGCCACCGTCAGCGCCGCGACGAGGCCGACCAGCCCGCACCGCAACACGTTCGCCCAGGTCAGCACGCGCCGGCGGATCCAGCGATCCAGCAGCACGCCGGCGAACGGCCCGACGACGGAATACGGCAGCAGCAGCACCGCAAACCCAGCGGCGACGCTCGCCGGGTCGGCCTGCCGCTGCGGGTTGAAGAGCACCACCCCGGCCAGGCTGGCCTGGAACACGCCGTCCGCGCACTGCGCGGCCAGCCGGGTGGCCAGCAACCGGCGGAAGTCGGGGCGGGCGAGCACGGCGCGCATGATCCAGCGATCTGGCACGGTGCCGAGGCTAGCGGCCGGCGGTCCGGGGCGGCCTGCCTCGGCACGCGGGTGGCAGCCAGCGATCCTGCCGGCCGAGCGCCCGGCCGTGCGGAGATCCTCGGTGTTGAGGCAAGATCGAGGGCACTATGTCTTCGCTGCGTCCGGACGCTGGTGTCGAGCCGGGAGCCCTGCTGGTGGCCGCCCCGACGCTCGTTGACCCGAACTTCGCCCGGACCGTGATCTACATGCTCGATCACCGGGGCGACGGGTCGGTCGGCGTGGTGCTCAACCGGCCCAGCGAGGTCCCGCTCCACGACGTGCTGCCGAGGTGGCGGGACATCGCCAGCGATCCAGGCCGGCTCTTCGTGGGTGGTCCGGTGGAGACCGGCGGGGCGCTGTGCCTGGCGCAGGTTCGGCCAGGGCAGCGGCCCGAGGGGTGGACGGCGGTGTCCGGTCCCGTCGGGTTGACCGATCTGGCGACCGATCCCGAGCATGTGGCGCTGACCATGCGCCGGTCAACTCGCCGCGGAGATCGGTGGCGGGGCTTGGCTGGTCGTCGCGGGGCGCCCGGCTGACGTGTTCACCGATCCCGAGGTAGATCTGTGGCGGCGGGTCCTGTGCAGGCAGGGCGGAAGGTTGGCGTTGCTGGCCTCCTGCCCCCAGGACCCGACCCAGAACTGACCGAGCTACCCGTACTGCCCGAGCCAACCCCCGGCCATCGGGCTACCGGTCGGGGTTGGTGACGCGGCTTGCCGCGTATCGGTCGCCCACGACCTGGCTGGCCAAGGGTTCGAGACGGGCGAGGTCCGCCTCGGTGAGCGTCAACGCCACCGCTGCCGCGTTCTGCTCCAGGTAGGCGCGGCGCTTGGTCCCGGGAATCGGCACGATGTCGGCACCCTGGGCGTGCACCCAGGCCAGCGTGACCTGGGCCGGGGTCGCCCCGTGCGTCTGGGCGACATCGCGGACCGTCTCGGCGATCCGACTGTTGGCGGCGGCGTTGTCGGCCGCGAACCGTTCCAGGTGCTTGCGGAAGTCGTCGTCGGGCAGGGTGCTGGCGTCGGTGACGGCGCCGGACAGGTACCCGCGCCCCAGTGGGGAGTAGGCAACGAAGCCGATGCCGAGCTCGCGGAGGGTCGGCAGGATCTCCGCCTCCACGTGCCGCTGCCAGAGGGAGTACTCGGTCTGCACCGCCGAGATGGGGTGGACCGCATGTGCCCGGCGGATGATGTCACTGCCGGTCTCGGACAGCCCGAGGTATCGGACCTTACCGGCCGCCACCAGCTCGGACATCGCCCCGACGGTCTCCTCGATCGGCGTCGCCGGGTCGAGCCGGTGCAGGTAGTACAGGTCGATGTGGTCAGTGCCGAGGCGGCGCAGGCTCGCCTCGCAGGACTCCTTGACGTACGCCGGATCGGCCCGCAACGCGAGGTGGGTCGGGTCGGCGGAGCGGACGATGCCGAACTTCGTGGCCACCGTAACCTCGGCGCGGCGGTCCCGGATCGCGGCACCGACCAGCGTCTCGTTCGCGCCCCGGCCGTACATGTCGGCGGTGTCGAGGAAGGTCACGCCGAGCTCGACCGCGCGCCTGATGGTCGCGGTGGATTCCGCCTCGTCCGTGGCGCCGTAGAACTCGCTCATGCCCATGCAGCCGAGGCCCTGCTGGGAGACGTTGAGGCCCTGGCTGCCGAGGGGGATGTGCTTCACTGATCCTCCTTGGGGCGGTGCCGCTCGCGCGGCGTGCCGCCGTAGGTCATGATCTTGTAGTCCAACAGGGCGAGGCACTCCCGCTGCGTTGCCAGGTCCGCCAGGACCCGCTCGCGGTGCGCGGCGAGCAGGCGGAGCCGCTCCGGCTCGGTCGCTGCGCCGGCCCGGACAAGCTCGGTGTACCGCTGCATCTGCGCCACCGGCATGCCGGTGGCCCGCAACTTGACCAGCAGGTCGAGCCAGTCCAGGTCGCGATCACCGAAACGGCGCCGGCCGTCGGTGCTCCGCTCGATCTCGTCGAGCAGCCCGATCCGCTCGTACCAGCGGATGGTGTGCATCGACAGACCGGTCTTGTCCGCGACCTGCCGGATGGTGTACTCCGTCACGAGATTGACGGTAGGTGCTGGAGCGCGCTCGAACGCAAACCAGAGCAGTAGGTACGACGAAGGGGGTCGGACGATGCGCGCACCGTCCGACCCCCAGGGCAGCCGACCCTGATGACCATCGTCAGCTAGCGGTCCACCTCGCCGCGGATGAACTTCTCCACGGCCTCGCGCGCCTCGTCGTCGCGGTACTGCTCGGGTGGCGACTTCATGAAGTAGCTGGAGGCCGACAAGATCGGTCCGCCGATGCCACGATCCATGGCGATCTTCGCGGCGCGCACGGCGTCGATGATGATGCCTGCCGAGTTGGGCGAGTCCCACACCTCCAGCTTGTACTCCAGGTTGAGCGGGACGTCACCGAAGGCGCGACCCTCCAGCCGGACGTAGGCCCACTTGCGGTCGTCCAGCCACGGCACGTGGTCGCTCGGGCCGATGTGCACGTTGCCCTTGCCGAGGTCGTGGCCGATCTGGGAGGTGACCGACTGGGTCTTGGAGATCTTCTTCGACTGCAGCCGGCTGCGCTCCAGCATGTTCATGAAGTCCATGTTGCCGCCGAAGTTGAGCTGGTAGGTCCGCTCCAGATGCACGCCACGGTCCTCGAACAGCTTCGCCATGACCCGGTGCGTGATCGTCGCGCCGACCTGTGACTTGATGTCGTCGCCGACGATCGGCACGCCCGCCTCGGTGAACTTGGCGGCCCACACCGGGTCGCTGGCGATGAAGACGGGCAGCGCGTTGACGAAGGCCACCTTGGCGTCCAGCGCGCACTGGGCGTAGAAGCGGTCGGCCTCCTCCGAGCCGACCGGTAGGTATGAGACCAGCACGTCGGCCTGGCTGTCCCGGAGCACCTTGACGACATCCACCGGCTCGTCGTCGGACTCCTCGATGGTCTGCCGGTAGAACTCGCCGAGCCCGTCCAGGGTGTGCCCGCGCTGGACGACCACGTCCATCGGCGGCACATCACAGATCTTGATCGTGTTGTTCTCGCTGGCCACGATCGCCTCGGCCAGATCGCGACTGACCTTCTTGGCGTCCACGTCGAACGCGGCCACGAACTCCACGTCGCGGACGTGGTAGTCACCGAACCGCACATGCATCAGTCCGGGCACCCGCTCGGACGGGTCGGCGTCGTGGTAGTAGTGAACGCCTTGTACGAGCGACGCGGCGCAGTTGCCTACGCCGACGACTGCCACACGAACGGCTGCCATGTGGGGGCCTCCTTCATCGAGGGGATACCCGGCATGCGGGTACGGGACGGGTGCTGACCGGGTCGCGCTCAGCTGGGTTGATCAGGGTGCTCGTCCCGGGAGACCGGTCGGGCCTGCAGCTCGCGGCGTTCGGTGTCGATCAGCTCGGAGAGCCACCGAACCTCGCGGTCCACGGCTTCCAGGCCGTGCTCCTGGAGCTCAAGGGTGTAGCGATCAAGTCGTTGCCTCGTCCGGGCCAGCGCGGCCCGCAGGCCGTCGCGTTTCTCCTCCACCCGCCGCCGGCGCCCTTCCAGGATCCGCAGCCGAACCTCGGCGTCGGTCTTGGCGAAGAACGCGAAGCGCACGCCGAACTGCTCGTCGCCGGTGGTCGCTGGCTCGACGTCGGCGAGCATCTCGGCGAACCGCTCCTTGCCGTCGGCGGTGAGCCGGTAGACGACCCTGCCCCGACGGCCGGTGAGCACTGGAGCGCCGGAGGCGTCGCTGTCGGTCTCGCTGATCCAGCCGGCCAGCTTCATCCGGCGGAGGGTGGGGTACAGCGAGCCGTAGGAGAACGCCCGGAACGTGCCGAGCAGGGCGTTGAGCCGCTTGCGAAGCTCATACCCGTGCATTGGGGACTCGTGGAGCAAGCCGAGCACGGCGAAGTCGAGCATGTGCTGGCCACCTCCAATCCCGTATGTAGCGGCGCGATGTATCGACCCGATACATCGCGACGATACGAAAGAACCGGCATGTCGCGCAACTGGGGCGGGCCACGAGGTGGCGTCGCGGTGGCCTCCGGGGGGCGGAGTGCGGCGTGGCGCGGAGCGATGTGACCGACTGATCCGACTCGTCCGCCCCGTTCGCGGCTCGACAGGGCCGGCTACGCTGGCTGTCGTGAGAACCCGCCGTGCGGTCGTTGACTACGCGCTGCAGCGCCGCGCGCTGCTCGCGGACCTCTACGCGAGCCGGGTGAGCGTGGTGGACGTCTGCGATGCCCATCCGTACCTCCAGCGGGCCGCGAAGTACCATGGCGAGCAATCCGAAGTGGTCTGCCCGGTCTGCCGCAAGGAGCGCCTGACCCACGTCAACTACGTGTACGGCGAGGAGTTGAAGACCTCCAGCGGGCAGGCCCGGTCCACCGCGGAGTTGCCGCGGATGGCAATGGACTACGGCGAGTTCGCCGTCTACGTCGTCGAGGTGTGCCGGACCTGTGGGTGGAACCATCTGGCGTTGTCCTTCCTGCTCGGCCGCAACGGGCTGGCCGGCGGGGATGGGCGCCGTGAGGCGGCGCGGGACTAGTCCGCCGCGACGAGCGGGCCGCCTGTCCCGCGGCCAGCCGGTGTCGACCCCGAGGAACGGCGCGGCGCGGCGGCGCGTCAACCCCAGATGAAGGGCTACTGAGTAGGCCGTGGATCGGAGAGGTGTACCCCTGTGACAACGGACTCGACCGGTCGCGGTGGCGGTCCGTACCGCCCTGTTCCGCCGCCGATGCGGCCCACTCCCGGATGGGGCGGTTCCGACGGATGGAGCGGTGCCGACGGATGGGGCGGCGCCGGCTGGCGTGACCAACGTGACCAGCCGGGACACGGCCTGGGCACGCCGATCGGCCAGCTGGCGGCCGGTGGGGCGGAGCTGGCGTCGGAGTCGGATTTGGACGACCCTCCGTCTGGCGCCAGGGGAACGCGCAGGAGAAGGCGGCGCCGCAGGATTGTCGCGATCGTCCTCACCGGTCTCCTCCTGATGATGGTCGGTGCGGCCGGCGTGATGTACGTGGCGACCCGCATTCCGCTGCCACAGCAGATCGTGACCAGCCAGGTCTCGGTCATCACCTACGCCGACGGCTCGACCATGACCAAGATCGGCGCGGAGAACCGCACCGACGTGCCCCTATCCAAGGTGCCCAAGCACGTCCAGGACGCGGTGCTCGCCGCCGAGGACCGCGGCTACTGGACCGAACCGGGCATCTCCTACCGCGGTGTCCTGCGGGCCGTCTACAACAACCTCCGCGGCCGCGACGTGCAGGGCGGCTCGACGATCACCCAGCAGTACGTGAAGAACGCCTACCTCACCCAGGAGCGGACGTTCAGCCGCAAGTTCAAGGAGATCGCGATCGCGGTCAAGCTGGACCGCCAGTACTCCAAGGAGCAGATCCTGGAGTGGTACCTGAACACGATCTACTACGGGCGGGGCGCCTACGGGGTCGAGGCCGCCGCGGAGACGTACTTCAAGAAGCCGGTGAGCAAGCTCTCGGTCGCCGAGGGCGCGGTGCTCGCCTCCAGCATCCGCTCGCCCGCCCTCTACGACCCGCAGACGCACACCAGCACGGCGAAGGCGCGCTGGCAGTTCGTCATCGACGGAATGGTCAAGCAGGGGTGGCTGCAGCCGGCCATCGCGGCCAAGCTCCGCTACCCCAGGGTCGCGCCGAAGACCACGGTCCAGCTCAACCAGGTAGCCGGACCGGCCGGGCACGTCGTGGACCAGGTCAAGGACGAGCTGGCCCGGCTCGGGTTCGACGAGTCCCTGCTCAACCGGGAGGGGCTGCGGGTGCAGACCACCATCGACCGGCGGGCCGAGGACGCCGCGAGCAATGCCGTCAAGGAGGTCTTCGCCGGGCAGCCCACGAACCTCCGGCAGGCGCTGGTCGCCGTGGACCCGCAGACCGGCGCGGTCCGCGCCTACTACGGCGGAGCATCGGGCGGCGGCTTCGACTACGCGCAAGCATGGCGCCCGCCGGGCTCCTCGTTCAAGCCGTATGTCCTGGCCACCGCGCTGGAGCAGTCGCTCCGGCAGGACACCGGGGTCAGCGTCTACTCCACCTACGACGGCACCTCGCCACGCACCTTCGACGGTGTCGTCGTCCACAACTCCGAGGGCACCCAGTGCCCGAACTGCACGGTGCTGCAGGCGATGAAGCGCTCGATCAACACGGTCTTCTACGACATGGCGATCCAGGTGGGGCCGGGCAACGTCGCAGCCATGGCGCACCGGCTCGGTGTCGCGGACAAGCAGCCCAACGGTCAGCCCTCGTTGCAGTACAAGGGCACCACCGACGGCAGCATCGGGATCGGCCGCTACGAGGTGCGCCCGATCGACCAGGCGGTGGGCTTCGCCACGCTCGCCAACGGCGGGACCGCCCGCCCGTCGTACTTCGTGCAGTCCGTCATCGACTCGGCGGGGCACGTGCTGTACCGGCACAGCGACACCGGTCGCCGGGTGATCGACCCGCGGGTGGCCAACGACGTCGCGTACTCGATGGAGCCGGTCGCGGCGGCCTCGCTCGACCCGCTCGCCGGTGGGCGCCCCTCGGCGTCCAAGACGGGCACCCAGCAGTACGGCGAGACCAACTACAACTCCGACGTGTGGATGGTGGGGTTCACGCCGCAGATCTCCGCGGCGGTGTGGGTCGGCTCCGACACGCCGTCACCGTTGCGGAACGCTGCCGGCCGGCCCCTGTACGGGCGTGGCCTGCCCGGGCAGACCTGGAAGCTGTTTCTGGACGCCTACCTGTCCGGCCAACCGGTGCAGCCGCTGCCGGACCAGACCCAGGTGCAGGGCGCGCCGCCGCTACCGACCGCGGTGCCCACCACACCGCCGGCGACGTCGCCGACCCCCACCCCGTCGCCGACCCCCACCGGTCTGCCGACACCGACGGTGACCCCGTCACCGACCGGCACCCCGACACCGACGGGGACACCACCGGCCACCACCGGCCTGCCCTCGCCCACCGGTCCGCCATTGCCGACCGCGCGGCGAACCTGGATCGGCTAGCCGATCGGGACGCTGGTCCGGCCGGCCGCCGATGCTGGACCAGCCGGCTGCCGAGCGGCCGCTAGGCTCGGCGGCCATGAGCCGTGTCCGCGTCGAGGACGCCGATCGAGTGGTGCCCACCTGGACCGACCCCGTGGTGCGCGCGGCCAGCACGGCGATCGGCGGGCCCTGGGGTCGGCACGGCATCGTGGGGCGGGCCTACTTCTGGACGCCGCTGCGGGTGTGCCTCGCGCTGGCCCTCGCCGTGCTCGCGTTGTCGTGGGTGGAGAAGTCGCCCTGCCAGAGCGGGGAGTGGGCGGACAACGTCCAGTACACCCACCTGTGCTACTCGGACATCATCCCGCTCTACTACTCCGAGGGACTCGACCAGGGCAAGGTCCCATACGCCGACCACGCGGTGGAGTACCCGGTGCTGACCGGATGGTTCATGTACGGCGCGGCGACCATCTCCCGCGGCTACGACAGCCTGGCCCGAGCCGGGTACCTGCCGAACGTCAACCCGGTGCAGTCGTACTACGAGGCGACCGTGCTGCTGCTCGTCCTCTGCGGGCTGGCGCTCACCTGGGCCCTCTACCACCTCACCGGCCGCCGGAGCTGGGACACCGCGATGGTGGCGCTCTCACCGGTGCTGTTCGTGCACGCCTTCACCAACTGGGATCTGTTCGTGGTGGCGCTGGCCACCGGTGCGTTGCTGGCCTGGCAGCGCCGGGTGCCGTGGCTGGCCGGAACGTTGATCGGCCTCGGGGCGGCGGCGAAGTTCTACCCGGTGCTGTTCCTGTGGCCGCTGCTGCTGGTGTGCCTGCGTGGACGCCGGATGCGCGAGTTCGGGGCGACGCTCGGGTTCGCGGTGGCCGGCTGGGCGGTCGTGAACCTGCCGGTCTGGTACCTCTGGCCCGAGACGTGGCGGCAGTTCTTCACCCTCAACCAGACCAGGTCCGCCGATCCGGACACGCTCTGGAACGTGCTGCAGTACCTGCGCCGGACCGCACTGGACGTGGGGCTGCCGGACGGCGGCACCCCGACGGTGCTCAACCTCGCCGTGGTCGTGAGCTTCGGTGCGGTGTGCCTGGCGATCGGGTGGCTCGCGCTGACCGCCCGGCGCCGGCCCCGCCTGCCCCAGCTGCTGTTTCTCGTCGTCGCCGGGTTCTTGCTGACCAACAAGGTGTGGAGCCCGCAGTATTCGTTGTGGCTGGTACCGCTGGCCGTGCTGGCCCGGCCCTCGTGGCGTGCGCTGCTGGCCTGGCAGGCCACCGAGGCCCTGTTGTGGTTTCCCCGGATGTACTGGTACCTCGGCACCGCCAACAAGGGGCTCGACGAGCGGTGGTTCCTCCTCGCCGTCGGGGTGCGCGACATCGCCGTGGTCTGGCTGGCCGTGCTGGTCGTGCGCGACATCCTTCGCCCGGAGCGGGATGTGGTGCGGTATGACGGGGTCGACGACCCAGCCGGCGGCCCGCTGGACGGTGCCGCAGACTGGGCCACTGACTGGGCCGACGACTGGGCCGACGACAAGCCGCCGGAGCACGATCCGAACTACCGGGACGGATCGGCGCCTGCCGAGGTGGGTGCCCGCTCCGCCGACCTCGTGGTCCCCGATCCCGATCCCGATCCCGACCTCACCGAGCCGGTGCCGCCCGAGGCGCCGTCGAGCGACCTGACGGCCAGTGGCGAGCGGAGGAACCGCACGTAGAGCAGCACCAGCATCGCCGCCCGACCCCACACTCCGAGCACGACCGCCTGCTTGGCCAGGCCGAAGTCGCCCCCCGCGATGATGTCGGCATACCACCGGAACAGGCCGACGAAGAGCAACGTGTCGAACACCCAGTAGGTGGCCCACCACCCCCACCGCACCTCGATCAGGGCGAAGAACGGCAGCAGCCACAGCACGTACTGCGGTGAGTGCACCTTGTTCAGGACGAGGAAGGCGGCCAGCATCGCCGCGGACACCTGCACCCACGGGTAGTGACCGCCCTCCTGCCGGGCGCGGCGCCACCCGACCAGCAGGGCGACCAGCCAGGCGGCGAGGATCAGCGCGGACGTCAGCGCGTTCAGCCGTGCCCCGGACAGCTGCGGGAAACCCCAGAACCAGATCGAGTTCGTGGTGATGTCCGCGGCGCGCAGGCGCTGGAACTCGTACGTCGCCCACCAGCCATCCGGGTTCGCGGCGAGGAACGGCGCGTTGACGGCCGCGAACACCCCCGCCGCGGTGCCGGCCACCCGCGCGGCACCCCGCAGGTCCCGGCGGGCCAGCCGCTCGGCGACCAGCGGCAGCACGAACAGGCCCGGGTAGAGCTTCAGGGCCGCACCCACACCGAGCAGGCCGGCGGCGGCCACCGGGCGCCCCCGCCACCAGGCGTACACCGCACCGACCATCGCCGCGGTCACCAGCAGATCCCAGTTCAGGAAGGCGTACCAGACCATCGCCGGGGCGGCGGCCCAGATCAGCGCCCGGCGACCGGTCATCCTCGCCAGCAGCCACGCGGTGAGCAGCCCGAACGGCGCGAGGACGAGCGCCGACCAGGTCAGGAACTCCGCATCGGTCCCTGCCGGCAGCCCGGTCAGCCAGATGAACACCCCCGTGAGCACCGGGTACTCCACGGCGCCACCGACCAGCTGGCGGTCCACCATGCCACCGCTGAGGTAGGGCACCTCATGCTGGCTGATGCCGCGGAACGGCCACAGGTACTGGATGTCGGAGTAGCAGAGGTCGGTGTTCTTCAGCTCGTGGAACCGCTGCGAGACCCCGAAGACGTCGTACGGCGGCCCGGCGCACCGTTGCTTCAGCAGGTAGCCGAAGAGCAACGCGACCGCGCAGCCGCCGAGCACCGTGGCCGCCAGCGCCCGGGGCAGTGTCCCGGCGGGCGTTGTCGGTCTCGACCGCGCACCGGGCGAGGTCAGCAGGCCGGCGTCCATGTCAGCGCGGCAGCCGGTCGCGGAGGAACGCGATGTCGCTGGCCTGCCCGCTGGTGCCGCCGGGCGTCTCGCAGATCACCGGCGCCCCCGCGGCAACCACCACGGCGACCAGCAGCTCGGGGTCGATCCGGCCGGCGCCCACGTTCTCGTGCCGGTCCCGGCCGGAGCCGAAGGCGTCCTTGGAGTCGTTGAGGTGCACGAGGTCGATCCGCCCGGTGATGGCCTTGACCCGGTCCACCACGTCGATGAGCTGCTCGCCGGCGGCGTGGGCGTGGCAGGTGTCCAGACAGAAGCCCGGGCCGAACTCGCCGATCGCGTCCCACAACCTGGCCAGCTGGTCGAGCCGGCGGGCCATGGCGTGCTCGCCGCCGGCAGTGTTCTCGACGAGCACCGGAACCGGATAGCTCGCCCGCTCAAAGGCCTTGCGCCAGTTCGCCACCCCGTCAGCGGGATCGTCGCCGGCGCTGACATGGCCGCCGTGGACGATGAGCCCGCTGGCCCCCACGGTGGCGGCTGCCTCGGCGTGCTGGTCGAGCAGCTTGCGGCTGGGAATGCGGACCCGGTTGTTCATGGTCGCCACGTTGATGACGTACGGCGCGTGAATGTAGACCGCGATCGGGGACTCCCGGAACGCCGCGGTGTCCGGTCTTGGCTCCGGCTTGCGCCAGCCCTGCGGATCGGCGAGGAAGAACTGGACCGCCTCGGCGCCGCGGGCTGCGGCCTCGGCGAGCGGGTCGACGGGGTCGACGTGGGCACCGATGAGCACCATGGCCGGCAGCCTACGCGCGCCCGGTGACCCGGACCCGGCCGTCCCGGACCCGGTCCACCGTCAGGTACCCTGATGCGTCCTCGCCGCTCGCGCGAGGCTGACGCACGACCCTCCTGCCACGGAGAGCCCGTGGCCGCCCGAGTCCAGAGGAGGTGGGTGAGCTTTGCGTCACTACGAACTGATGGTGATCCTCGCACCTGACCTTGAGGAACGCACCGTCGCTCCGTCCCTCGACCAGTTCCTCAACGTCGTCCGTTCCGGCGGCGGCAGCGTGGAGAAGGTCGACGTATGGGGGCGCCGCCGTCTCGCATACGAGATCGACAAGCATGTCGAGGGCATCTACGCCGTCGTCGACGTGCAGGCCGAACCGGTGACGGTCGCTGAGCTGGACCGTCAGCTCAACCTCAACGAGTCGGTGCTGCGCACTAAGGTCATCCG
Source organism: Actinomycetota bacterium (assembly GCA_016201065.1). Lineage (GTDB taxonomy): Bacteria > Actinomycetota > Actinomycetes > Mycobacteriales > JACQDL01 > JACQDL01. The sequence goes on along the minus strand of JACQDL010000031.1, from coordinate 98,540 downwards.
ACCCGACAAGCGCTGAACCACCGACGCCGCCCAGGCCGGGTGGCGGGAGGAGATCACCTGATGGCAGGCGACACGATCATCACCGTGGTCGGCAACCTGACTGCCGACCCCGAGCTGCGTTTCACCCCCAGCGGTGCGGCCGTCGCGTCGTTCACCGTGGCCTCCACGCCCCGCATGTTCGACAAGCAGTCGAACGAGTGGAAGGACGGGGAGGCGCTGTTCCTGCGCTGCAACATCTGGCGGCAGGCGGCGGAGAACGTCGCGGAGTCGCTCACCCGCGGTTCGCGGGTGATCGTCAGCGGCCGGCTGAAGCAGCGCTCGTACGAGACCCGGGAGGGCGAGAAGCGCACCGTCATCGAGTGTGAGGTCGACGAGGTCGGCCCCTCACTGCGGTACGCCACAGCGAAGGTGAACAAGACCTCGCGTGGCAGTGGTGGCGGTGGCGGTGGCGGCGGCTTCGGCGGCCAGCCGGCCGGTCCCGGTGGTGGCGCGGAGGACCCATGGGGGTCCGCACCACCGGCCGGCGGCGGCGACTTCTCCGACGAGCCCCCTTTCTAGATCAACAGATTTCACGGAGCGCATCTCATGGCAAAACCACCGATTCGCAAGCCCAAGAAGAAGGTGTGCACCTTCTGCAAGGAGAAGGTGACCTTCGTCGACTACAAGGACACCGCGCTGCTGCGCAAGTACATCTCCGACCGAGGCAAGATCCGTGCCCGGCGGGTGACCGGCAACTGCTCGCAGCACCAGCGTGACATCGCCACCGCGGTGAAGAACAGCCGTGAGATGGCGCTGCTGCCCTACACCAGCACCGCGCGATAGGGGGAGGAACGTGAAGCTCATCCTCACCCAGGAGGTCACCGGGCTGGGTTCGCCGGGGGACATCGTCGAGGTGAAGGACGGCTACGGCCGTAACTACCTGCTGCCCAGACGGCTGGCCATCGGCTGGACCCGCGGTGGCGAGAAGCAGGTCAGCCAGATCCGCCGGGCCCGCGATGCCCGGGGTGTTCGCGACCTCGGCCACGCCCGGGAGATCAAGGCCGCGGTCGAGTCCCGTGCGGTCACCCTGTCGGCGCGGGCCGGTGAGGGCGGCCGGCTGTTCGGGTCGATCACGGCGGCGGACGTCGTGGCGGCCGTGAAGCGGGCCGGTGGGCCGGAGCTGGATCGGCGCCGGGTCGAGATGCCCAAGCACATCAAGGCGGTCGGGGCGCACACCGCGACGGTGCGGCTGCACCCTGACGTCACCGCAACGATCAGCCTGCAGGTTACTCCAGCCTGATCGACTGCTACGCTCTGTAGCCGGACCCGGATCTGGTGGATTCGGGTCCGGCTCGGCGACGAGGGCGGTTCTCGGCTGGCTGCCGGCTGGCGCGGCGCGGGACGCTCGGCGATGTCGACTTGTGGATAACCTCGTGCGAACACCCTTCGTAAGTCGACTTATCGATACAATTCTGCGCCGGCTGACTGCGAAAGATCGAACAGTTCGGTCCGGGCACTTTTTTTTGTCCACAGCGGTCCAATCACGAATCCGCAGGTCAGCACGGTAGTCCGAGCCGCCGCGAGCGGAAATCCACACCTCGGTCCACATGCTGTGCATGGCCGTCCACCGGCTTATCAACAGCTTGTCCACAGGTGGGCCCACAGCCGGGCTTGGGCGCCGGGTACGTGGCGGCCTAGCCTTGCCCCACCGCCCCCAGTTCCCGTTTTCGTCAGACCGCCGGCGTACCACAGTCGTGTGTCGGCGACGGTATGGCCGGCCGGCGGTGGTCACCGTGAGTTGAGGTGGCGCGGACTCGCTCGGCTGGACGGGGAGGGAACGACGGTGGCGGTCGCGAACGACCTCGGCGTAGCGGCGGAGCACGCGCCGTCGACCGGCTTCGACCGGCAGCCACCGCAGGATGTCGCCGCCGAACAGGCAGTGCTCGGCGGCATGTTGCTGAGCAAGGACGCGATCGCGGACGTCGTCGAGGTGCTCCGGGCCGGCGACTTCTACCGGCCCGCGCACCAGACGATCTACGACACCGTGCTCGATCTGTATGGTCGCGGCGAGCCGGCCGACCCGGTCACGGTCTCCGCGGAGCTGACCCGCTCCGGTGCGTTGATGAGGATCGGCGGGGCGCCGTACCTGCACACCCTCATGTCGTCGGTGCCCACCGCGGCGAACGCGGGCTACTACGCGCAGATCGTCGCCGAGCGGGCGGTGCTGCGCCGGCTGATCGAGGCGGGCACCCGGATCGTGCAGCTCGGCTACGGTGCGGCCAGCGGTGCGGGCGGCGATGTCGACGAGGTCGTCGACAGGGCTCAGGCGGCGGTGTACGAGGTCACCGAGAAGCGGCTCAGCGAGGACTACGTCCGACTGGAGCAGCTGCTCACCGAGACGATGGACGAGATCGACCTGATCTCCTCCCGCGGCGGGGTGAGCAACGGCGTGCCGACCGGGTTCGCCGACCTCGACCAGCTCACCAACGGCCTGCACCCAGGGCAGATGATCATCGTCGCGGCGCGGCCGGCGCTGGGAAAGTCGACCCTCGCGCTGGATCTCGCCCGGTCCTGTGCGATCAAGCACGGCCAGTCGGCGGTGATCTTCTCCCTGGAGATGGGGCGCACCGAGATCACCATGCGGTTGCTGTCGGCGGAGTCGAAGGTGCCGCTGCACCACATGCGCTCCGGCCGGATGAGCGACGACGACTGGGCGAAGCTGGCGCGGCGGATGGGTGAGGTCGCCGAGGCCCCGCTGTACATCGACGACTCACCGAACCTGACCCTGATGGAGATCCGGGCCAAGGCCCGCCGGCTCAAGCAGCGGCAGAACCTCAAGATGGTCATTGTCGACTACCTCCAGCTGATGGCGAGCCCACGTCGGGCGGAGTCCCGGCAGCAGGAGGTCAGCGAGTTCTCCCGGGCGCTGAAGTTGCTGGCCAAGGAGCTGGAGGTGCCGGTCGTCGCGCTGTCCCAGCTCAACCGCGGGCCGGAGCAGCGCACCGATAAGAAGCCGATGCTCTCCGACCTCCGCGAGTCGGGTTGCCTGACCGGAGACACGACGCTTCTGCGCGCCGACACCGGTGCGCCGGTCACCTTCCACGAACTGCTGGAGCAGGGCCACGACGGCGTCATGGTGTGGTCCGTAGACGAGAACAACAGGCTCGTCCCCGCCCCGGTCACCAATGTGTTCTTGTCCGGGGTCAAGGAGGTCTATCGGCTTGCGCTGGCGTCCGGGCGCACCGTCAAGGCGTCCGCGAACCACCGCTTTCTGACCTTCACGGGATGGGTTCGCCTCGACGAACTTGCCGTCGGCTCACGACTCGCTGCGCCGCGCCGGATACCGGCACCGGTAGGGTCCGGCCTCGGCTGGAGCGAGAACCGCATCGGCTTGCTCGCGCGCCTTCTCGGCAACGGCTGTGTGCTCAGGAAGCAGCCCGTGCACTTCACCTCCCATGACCAGGAGAACCTGACGTTCGTAGCCGCATCCGCCGACACCGGCAGCGACACCAACGTGGACACCTTGCCGATCGAGGTGTGGGACCTGGTGAAGGCCGAGCGGCGACGCGTGGCGACGACCACGGACGTCTTCTGGGATCGGGTCGCGGCGATCGAGCCGCTCGGCCCCCAGCCGGTCTATGACGCCACGGTGAAGGGCACCCACAACTTCATCGCCGACGGGATCATCGCCCACAACAGCCTGGAGCAGGACGCCGACATGGTGATCCTGCTGCACCGCGAGGACGCGTACGAGAAGGAGTCACCGCGGGCCGGCGAGGCCGACCTGATCCTGGCCAAGAACCGGAATGGCCCGACCGGCACGGTCACCGTCGCGTTCCAGGGCCACTACAGCAGGTTTGTCGACATGCAGCAGGGCTGAGCCGGGTGGGGGCGGACGGCGTACCGCGTCGAGGCGCGGTCTGACCAGGCGGGAGGCCCGGCCCGGTGCTGGTCGGGCCTCCCTGGTCGGGCCGCCGACCTATCCGACGACCCGCGCCGCTCCCGGACGGGTGAGGAGCGGTGGTGAGGTCCTATCGGCACTCGGCGGCCGGAGTGAGGGAGTCCGGTGCCGCTCGTACCCGGGTCTGGCCACTACCAAGATGCGGGCCTGTGCTCCGCCCTTCAGGGCGGGGGTGAAGGCCCGCGCTGGGAGGGCCGCCAAGGCCCGGTCAGTGTCTTAGACTGGGCGGTTCTGCTGCTCGATGTACTGACGTAGGACACTCAGCGGCGCCCCGCCCACCGAGCCTGCGAAGTAGGAGCCCGACCAGAGCCGGTTGGCCCGGTAGTAGTGGCGTACCAGGTCGGGGAACTCCTGTCGCATCCGCCGGCTGGACACGCCCTTGAGGGAGTTGACGAGCCTGGACAGGGCGACCTTGGGTGGGAAGTTCACCAGCAGGTGTACGTGGTTGTTCTCGCCGTTGAACTCGACCAGCTCGGTCTCGAAGTTGACGCACACCGCCCGCATGATCTCCTCCATGCGGGCGGTGTGCCGGTCGTCGAACACCTCGTGTCGGGACTTCGTCACGAAGGCCAAATGAGCGTGTAGGACGAACATGCAGTGTCTACCAGTGCGGATGTCGTTGAATACAGCCATAGACCAATGGCATGTTGTGGTGGTGCAGCTTCGGTACAACTTCCGGCTCTACCCGGACGCGCGCCAGCGGGATTCGCTTGCCCGGTCGTTCGGGTGCGCGCGGGTGGTGTTCAACGACGCTCTGCGCGCACGCCAGACGGCGCGGGACAACGGCGAGGTGTACCCCTCGGATGCGGAGCTGTCCAAGCGGGTCACCGCGGCGAAGCGCACCCCGGAACGGGCATGGCTGGGCGAGGTGTCCTCGGTCGTGTTGCAGCAGGCCCTCGCGGATCTGAACGTGGCATACCGCAACTTCTTCGACTCGACCACCGGCCGGCGCAAGGGCCGCACGCTGGCCCCGCCGCGGTTCCGGTCGCGCAAGGACAACCGCCAAGCCGTCCGGTTCACCAGGAACAGCCGGTTCAAGGTGCTGCCCAACGGGCGGCTGCGGCTGCCGAAGATCGGCGACGTGCCGGTCCGCTGGTCGCGCAACCTGGCCGTCGAGCCCAGCTCGGTCACGGTGATCAAGGATGCGGCCGGGAGGTACTTCGCCTCGTTCGTCGTGCAGACGCCCCACGAGCCGCTTCCGGTCACGGACTCGCAAGTCGGCATCGACCTGTGCCTGACCCACTTCGCGGTCCTCTCCGACGGCACGAAGGTGACGGCACCCAAGTTCCTGCGTCGCGCGGCCCGCAAGCTACGCCGGCTGCAGCAAGACCTGTCCCGCAAGACCAAGGGATCGAACAGGCGCAGGAAAGCCGTCGTGAAGGTCGCCCGCGCCCATGCGCGGGTGGCCGACACCCGGCGGGACTGGCAGCACAAGCTCTCAACACGGATCATCCGCGACAACCAAGCGGTGTACGTCGAGGACCTGTGCGTGGTCGGTCTCGGCCGGACCCGGCTCGCCAAGAGCGTCCACGACGCCGGCTGGGCCAGCTTCACCGCCATGCTGGAGTACAAGGCCGCCCGGCATGGGCGCACGTTCGCCCGGGTGGACCGGTTCTTCCCATCCACCCGGATGTGCTCCGACTGTGGACGCGTCAACGACAAGATGGCGCTGAACGTCCGGTCGTGGACCTGCTCCTGCGGGTCGGCCCACGACCGGGACGTCAACGCCGCGAAGAACGTGTTGGCCGCCGGACGGGCGGACAAGTCAAACGACCGTGGAGCGCAGGTAAGACCAGCAGCGATGCTGGCACCGCGCGGCGAAGCGGTAATCCACCCGGACGCCGCGTGTTCCACGCGCAGCGTGGAGGGAATCTCCGTCCCTTAGGACGGCGAGAACGTCAAGGGGGTGGGATCTCCCCGGAACCGCGGGTGATCAGGCGGGTGGGCAGGACGATGCGCTCGATGGACCGGGACTCCGCGGCCAGCCGGGCGAACAGCAGGCTTGCGGCCGTCCGCCCCAGCGCCATCGGGTCCTGGGCGACCACGGTGACCGCGGGTTCGATCAGGTCGGAGGACTCGAAGTCATCGAACCCAACCAGCGCGACCCGCCGTCCTTCCCGCCGGATCGTGCGGAGCATCGCCACTGTCATCAGGTTGCTCAGGGTGACCACGGCGGTCGCCGGATCGTCGCCCTCCAGCAGATCCAGCGCGATCCGGTCGGTGAAGCCCTCCCGGGCGCGGTCCACCCGGATCAGCCGCTCGTCCACCGCGATCCCGGCCTTGGTCAGCGCGGCACGGTAACCCGCGACGCGCTCCCGGATGGGGTAGATCCCGGGTCGCTCACCGACCACCGCGATCCGGCGGTGCCCGTGCGCCAACAGATGATCCACGGCCGCGCGGGCACCGCCAGCGTTGTCGCTGAGCACTGCGTCGGCGGCGATGCGACCCGACGGGCGATCCACGAAGACCGCGGCGGTGCCCAGCAGCATCTCCCGGGCGACATACCGGTGGTCGTCACCGGCCGGGACGATGATCAAACCGTCCACCCTCCGGGAGACGAACGCGGAGAACAGCTCACGCTCGCGGACCGGGTCCTGGTCCGAGCTGCCCACCAGCACGAGGTGGCCGTGCTCGCGGGCGGCCTGCTCGACCGCCCAGGTCAGGGCCGAGCATGCGGTATGGGCGATGTCCTCGACGAGCACCCCGATGCTCGCCGTGGACAGCCCGCGGCGGAGGTTGCGGGCCACATCGTTGCGGCGGAACCCAAGCCGGCTCACTGCCTCATGCACCCGGGCCGCGGTGCCCTCGTGAACGCCGGCCTCATTGTTGATCACCCGGGAGACCGTCTTGAGGCTGACGCCGGCCTGCCGGGCGACGTCCACCATGGTTGGCCGCGAGGGACGTCGGCGCGGACGTGGCAGCTGCTCACTATCCAGCACGATGCGGCCCCTTCGATCGGTGGCCCGAAGTATAAATACGACAACAGTGTTGTCGGCAGTCCGCATCCGGCAAATAAACCCGAAAGATATCCAGGTCTGGCCCACGTGGTGGCGGCCCCCGCTCAGCCCAGCTCGCGTACCTGGTCGCGGACGACCTTGCCCATCGCGTTGCGGGGAAGCGCCTCGACCCACCGCCACCGGCGGGGTCGCTTGAAGCTGGCCAGCAGCGGACCGCAGTACGCCATCAGCTCCTCCTCCGATACCGGATCGCCGACGCAGTACGCCGTGACGATCTCCCCCCACTCCGGGTCGGGTAGACCGATCACCGCGACGTCGCCGATGGCCGGGTGGCCACGCAGCACGTCCTCCACCTCGCGCGGGTAGATGTTGAAGCCACCGCTGATGATCAGCTCCGAGGCCCGGCCGACCAGGGTCAGGTAGCCGTCCTCGGACACCGCACCGATGTCACCGGTGCGGAACCACCCGTCGCCGGTGAACGCACCCTTGGTGTCCGCCGGCCGCTGCCAGTACGCGGAGAAGACGCTCGGTCCGCGGACCTCGACGACGCCGCTGTCCGGTGCGAGCCGCAGTGACACGCCGGGTAGCGGCAGGCCGACCGTGCCGGGCCGACGCTCCCCGTCGTACGGGTTCGAGGTGAGCATCACCGTCTCGGTCATGCCGTACCGCTCCAGGACCCGCTGCCCGCTGCCGTCCTGGAGCGCCGACCACAGCGTTGCCGGCAGCGGCGCCGAGCCGGACACCGCCAGCCGCAACGCCGCCAGCTCGCCCAGCCGTGCCGAGCCGGCGAGCCGGGAGTACATCGTGGGTACGCCGAAGAAGAGGCTGGCCCGGTGCTCGCTGATCGCGTCGAGCACGCCGTCGACGGTGAACCTCGGCAGTACCACGATCGACGCGCCGGACAGCAGGGTGCCACCCAGCGCGACCCCGAGACCGTGCATGTGGAACAGCGGCAGGGCGCAGGCCAGCCGGTCATCGGGGGTCCACCGCCACGCCTCGACCACGGCGGCCGCACCCGCGTGCAGGTTGCGCTGGGAGAGCACCGCCCCCTTCGGCGCACCGGTCGTGCCGGAGGTGAAGCCGATCAGCGCCGGGTCCTCGGGCCCGGCGCGGTCCAGCACCGCGTCGGCGCCGTCCGCCGCCGTCCCGGGCGGCAGGCCGCTGGCGTCGATCGGGCTCACGACGGGAACGCCAGGCAGGGCGCGCGCCTCGCCGAGCAAGGCGGCGACTGGTCGCACTTCGGCGACGATGTGCGCCAGCTCGCGCTCCGTGTAGGCGGTGTTGGCCGGGACGACCGGACTGCCGAGCCGGAGCAGGGCCAGGTAGCTCACCACCAGGTCGGCGCAGGGGGCGCCGGACAGCAGCACCCGGTCGCCGGCCCGCACCCCAGCGACGGCGAGCCGGCGGGCGACCTGCCGCGACCGTTCCTCAAGCTGGGCCCCGGTCAGCCAGCCGGTCCCGGTGGTCCACAGCACCGGCCGGTCCGGGGCGGCCGTCCAGGACGCGACGAGTGCGGCCGGGAGCGTCACCGGGAGCGTCACCGGGAGCGTCACCGGGTCACGCCCAGCCGGTCGTTGATCGCGGTGAGGATGCCGCGACAGCCGTTCTCCACGAGATCGAACACCTCGCCGAATCCCGCCGGACCGCCGTAGTACGGGTCAGGGACGTCGAGGTCTCGGCCGGTCAGCGGCGGGGACCCCGGGGCGACGCCGTAGGGGCGGAGCAACCGGATCTTGGCTCGGGCGGGTTCGTCCGGGGCGAGCCGGGTCAGCTCACGCAGGTGGCTGCGGTCGAGAGCGACCACGAGGTCCCGTTCGGCGAAGTCGGTGGCCGACCACTGCCGTGCCGGATCGGTGTCCGCGGCGTACCCGTGCCGGTGCAGTGTGGCGTGTGTGCGCGGGTCGGCCGGAGCGCCCAGGTGCCATCCACCGGTGCCCGCGCTGTCCACGACGACCCGCTCCGCCAGGTCGGCATCGGCGACCAGGCGACGTAGTACCGCCGCTGCCATCGGCGAGCGGCAGATGTTGCCCGAGCAGACAAAACACACCCGAAACGGCGCGGGAAGCGACATCGGGCCATTGTCGCAGCGGGAGCGGTGGAGCGGGCACGGTTGCCGGCATGCCGGGCCGGCGGCCGGGTGGCACCCGCCTCGTCGACCGGCCAGCAGGTCCCGATATGGCAGGATTTGAGATCGGGTCCGGATTCGCTGGAGGATCTGCGCTGGCAGGGGGACCGATGCGTACGCTTGCCGTCGATTTCGGCACGTCGAACACCGTGGCGGCGGTGGGTACCGGTGCGGGCGCCGTGCGCCTGATCGCGGTGGAGGGGTCACCGCTGATGCCCTCGGCGGTCTTCCTCACCGATGAGGGCACCCTGGCGGTCGGCCGGGACGCGGAACGGCAGGCACAGGCCGACCCGAGCCGGTACGAGCCGAACCCCAAGCGCCGGATCGACGACGGCACCATCGTGCTCGGCGCGACGCCGTTCCCGGTGACCGTGGCGATCGCCGAGGTGCTCAAGCGGATCGGCGGCGAGGTGCGCCGGCAGCTCGGCGGCGAGCCGGATCAGGTCAGGATGACCCACCCGGCGGGTTGGGGCACCCGGCGTCGAGAGGTGTTGGCCTCGGCCGCGGCCCTGGCCGGGCTGCGGCGGGACCTCGTCCTGATCCCCGAGCCGGTGGCGGCTGCCACCTACTTCGCGCTCACCGCCGGTGCCGGTCCCGGCACCGGCGGGGCGCCCGAGGGGCTGCCGGACGGGCGCGCCGTCGCCGTCTATGACCTTGGTGGCGGCACGTTCGACGCCGCGGTGGTGCGGCGGGACGGGCCGCAGTTCCGGGTGCTGGCGGAGGCGGGCCTGCCGGATCTCGGTGGCGTGGACTTCGACCACGCGATCGTCGAGCATCTGGGCCGCCGGCTGGACGGGCCGGTGGCCGGTGAGGCCTGGGGGCGGTTGCGTTCGCCGGTCGACGCGGCAAGCCGCTGGCGGGCCCGGGCGTTCGCGGTCGACGTACGTGACGGTAAGGAGGCGCTGTCGCGGTACCCGCACGTGGATCTCGCCCTGCCCGATCCGCTGCCGGAGATCCACCTGACCCGCGCCGAGTTCGAGGACCTCATCCGCTCCGACCTCGCCCGCAGCATCGACCTGATGGCTCGGACCATCGACGACGCCGGCCTCACTCCCGGCGAGCTTGCCGGGGTGTTCCTGGTTGGCGGGTCGTCCCGGATCCCGCTCGTGGCCAGGTTGATGCAGCAGGATCTGGGGATACTGCCCAGCACGCTGGACCAGCCGGAGACGAGCGTGGTGGCCGGGGCGTTGCAGGTCTGGCTCGGCCGGCCGCCGGCGCGTGCGCCTGCGCACGTGGACCCGCCTGCGCAGCTACCCGCGCCTGGGCTGCTGCGGGTCCGCGCACCGCTGCCTACCGATCCGGCACCGCCGCCACCCGGTCCCCGCCGGGCTCGTCGCCGGATCGGCCCGGGCCTGCTCGCCGGCTCGGCCATCGGCGGCGCTCTCCTGGTGGGCGCCGTGTTCGGGTTGGTCGGCCGCGGTGCGACCGGCGGCTCCGGCGGCGGCCAGGTCGACCGTCCGGCGAGCTCGGCCTCGACGCCGGATCCGACCGCCGCCTTGGCCCGGCACTTCGACGACGCCGTGGTGCTGGACTATGTCCGTCCAACATTTCCGCTGATCGAGTCCTGCCGGCCCGGGTTCGGTGCCGGGCAGTCGGCCACCACCGTGCCCCGGAGCACGACATGCAAGTACCGCGGTGGGATGACGGTGTCCTTCGGCAGGGCGCGGGACTCGCGCGAGCTCAGCGTGTTCCGGGACACCATGGAGACGGTGCTGCCACCGATCCTGAGGACGGCGGGGACCAGGGGCCACTGGTCAGGTGGGCGGTTGGAGGTCTACGGCGGTCCGGAGGTCGGGGCGGTGTACTGGGACGATGGGCGTTCCGGCGTCTTCGCTCTTGCCCTGGCTGGCAGCGGTCACCTGACGGTCGCCGAGCTGAGTGCGTGGTGGCAGCGGAACTTCGGGGCCCGGTGACCCGTCACCTGCCGCCAGTCAGGCTGAGGTAGACCAGAACGGCTTCGCGGGTCGAGCGCGTTCCCAGCACCGCACGGGCCTCGGCGACGCGGCGGTTCGCCGTACGCAGCGAGATGTAGAGCTGGCCTGCGGCTCGGGCGATCGACGCGCCCTCGGCGAGCAGATCGAGCAGCGCGCGGTGCTGGGTGCTCAGCAGCGACACGGTGAACTCGGGATTGGCACCGAGCCGCCGTAGCTCAGCCAGGAACCTCCCGACCCACGCCGCCGTGTGGTCGAGCCGGACGACGAGCGCAGCGCCCCGCATGGCGGCGCGGGCGGCGGCGCGGGCGTCCTCCTCGCAGGTCAGGTCGCCGACGAGGGCGACCCGTTCGGCGGACACATCCCAGGGCTGGTCGGGCAGCGCGAAGCCGGGTCGGGGCCGCCAACCGGCACGGCGGAGCTCAGCGACCGCCACGGTGAGGTCGCCGTCGGCGCCGAGCACCCGGTGCGGCGCATTCACCTGCTGATCGCCGTGGTCTTCGTGACTGTTCCCCCGCACATCGACCAAGAATATCCGTCGCGTCTGAATGATCGCGTTATCGCGCTACTCGCGGCCGGCCGCGCCGATTGGCACGATATGCAGTCGGGTGGTGCACGGCGGGTCACGCCGTCATCGGCTGGTGACCGGGGGAGGACGCACGTGGGGCAGGACACAGCGGGCGGGCCGCTGTGCCGGACCGTGGGGCAGACCTGCCGCGAGCTGCGGCCGAGGCTGTCCGGGCTCTCGTCGGCGCGGCTGGACCGGGTGCTGGAGCGGCTGTCCGATCCGCTCCAGCTCGCGGTGGCCGGCCGGCTCAAGGCGGGCAAGTCGACCGTGGTCAACGCGCTGATCGGCCGGCGGGTCGCGGCCACCGACGTCCGGGAGTGCACCCGGCTCGTCACCCGGTTCCGCTACGGTCCGGTCGACCGGGTCGAGGTCGTGGGCACCGACGGCGGTCGGTACGCCGTACCGTTCGACGGCGATGGCGTGGTCCCCACCGAGCTGGGTCTGCCGATCGACCGCATCGCCTACCTCGACGCGTTCTGCACGAGCGCCGCGCTGAGGTCGGTGACCATCATCGACACGCCCGGTCCCGGCCCAGCCGGCGCTGCCCGGGGTCACCGGTCGCGAACCGCCCTCGACCGGGCCGAGGCCGTCCTCTACGTGTTCACCCAGACCGCACGGGTCGACGACGCGCGGGCTCTGACCGGCTTCCGGGCGCGGACCGTCCCCGGCCTGGCGAGCCCGATCAACGCGATCGGCGTGCTCAACAAGGCTGACCTGCTCGACGCTCCGGAACCGATCTCCGCGGCGCGTTCGCTGGCTGCCAGCCAGGCGCGGGCGCTCCGGCAGCAACTCCGCACCGTGCTGCCGCTGGCTGGTCTGCTCGCGGAGACGACGGCGACCGGCTGCCTCACGGAGGCCGACGGGGAGGTGCTCCGGCAGCTGGCCGCATTGGCTCCGGGACGGCGCGAGCTGTTGCTCGGATCTGCCGACCTGTTCGTCCGGCCGGACCCTGCGATCGCGGTTGCGGTTGCGGGCCGGCTCCGGCTGCTGGAGCGCCTCGACCTCTTCGGCATCCGGCACGCCACGGACCTGCTGGCCGTTGATGCCGCGCTGACCACCGGGGAGCTGCGCCGGCGGCTCGCCGAGCGGTCCGGGCTCGCCCCACTCCGTGACCTTGTCGGGGACGCGTTCGGGTGCCACGCCGACGGCATCAAGGCGAACGTGGCGCTGACCGCACTGCGTCACATCGGGCGTCAGGCAGCGACGGCGCGGGATCGGGCGGTCATCGCCGACGCCGTGGAGGAGTTGGCCCAGCAGCCGCTGGCGCACCAGTTGCGGGTCGTCGCGGCGGCTGCCCTGGTCTCCTCCGGCGCGGTGCGGGTTCCGGAGCAACTCGCCGTCGAGCTGGACCGGCTGGCGCACGGCGGTGATCCGGTGGACCAACTCGGCGCGCCGCATCTTGACCGACGCGGGCTGGCGGAACTGGCCCTGCGTCGGGCACGTGCGTGGCGGGCGTTCGCCACGGCTGGGTCGTCGCCCGCGCAGGGTCGCATCGCGCATGTCGTGCACCGCGGCTACGTGCTGCTCTGGCAGCGGTTGGGTGACGCAGCCGAGGCTGTCGGCACCGGCGATCCAGACCAGGACCCCGCCCCATGACACCCGGGTCCGGTGGGCTCCCGCTGGAGCTGATGCGTCAGGTCACCGCGGCCACGGCGGCGGCGCTGGACGTCCTCGCCGAGCAGGCGCCCGGCGAGGCGGGGGAGCTACGGCGAGTCGCCGCTCGATCCTGGTCCACGCCGACCGTGGTCGTGGCCGGTGAGGTGAAGCGGGGCAAGAGCTCGCTGGTCAACGCTCTGCTGGCGGCGCCCGGTCTGTCGCCGGTGAACGCTGAGCTGGTGAGTGGTTGCGCCGTGCGGTTCCGGCACGGACCGTTGGTCGAGGCGCGCGCCCTGCCGGTCGGCGGTGCCGCAGCGCTGCCGGTGCCGGTGCCGGTGGCTGGTCTGGCGGATGTGGTGTTCACCCCAGGCGAGCAGCAGGATCAGCCGGCGCAACCCAGGCTGATCGAGGTCGCCCACCCCTCGCCAATGCTGGCTGGGCTCAGTCTGGTCGACGCGCCCGGCTTCGGTGGCTTGGTCGACGCGCCCGGCGAGCTCGCGCTCGCGGCCGTCCGGGACGCGGCGGCGCTGCTGTTCGTGGCTGACGCGTCGGGTCCGCTCGGCGATCCGGAGCTGACGTTCCTCCGTGTCGCCAGCGAGGCGGTGGAGCTGGTGGTGGTCGCCCTCACGAAGATCGACGTCTTTCGGGGCTGGCGGGAGGTCCTCGCCGAGGACCGCGCGTTGCTCGCCGGGCTGGCGCCGCGGCTCGCGACCGCCGACATCCTCCCGGTCTCCGCGCGTCTCGCCGAGCGTGCGGTGGCCGCCACCGCACCCGAGCTCACCGCACTGCTCCACACCGAGGCGAGGGTGGCCGAGTTGCGGCGTCTGCTCCGGACGTCGGTCGCCGCCCAGGCCGAACAGCTCCGCGGGGCCAACACGCTCCGGACGGCGCGCACCCTGCTCACCACTCTCGACCACCGCCTGCTGGCCGAACGGGAGGTGCTGGCCGTCGAGCGGGGCGGGATCGAAGGGTGGCACGCCGAACGGCAGGCGCTGGCCGGCGCGCGACGCGCCGGCGGTAGGAGCTGGCAGGTCCGGCTCCGCGCCGAGATCCAGCGGGCCCGGCTGGAGACCATGACGGAGGTCCAACAGGAGATCCGCGACCAGGCCCAGCACTGGCGGGTCCGGATCGATCGGGCCGACCAACCTGCGCTGGACCGGCTGCCGGCCGAGCTGGACGCCGTCATCCGGGTCCTCAGCCGGCATCACATCGAGCGGATGCTGGCCCGGCTGTGCGGCGTCACCGACGCGGTGCTCGGCGAGCTCTTCGTACCGGAGGCGGTGGCCGAGGTCTACGCGGGGTTCGCCCGGTCTCCTGGCTGGTCGGCGAGCCTGGCCACGCCCGAACGGCGAGCACGGAGCCCCGAGGACCGGGTGGTCGCCCTCGGCGGCGTGATGGCTGGGTTCGGCGCCGGGCGGCTGGTCGCGCTGGTACCGGCGATGGCGGGCGCGGGGCTCGCGGCAGCGGTCACCTTGCCCGTCTCGGTCGGGCTCGGGCTCGCCGCCTCGACCTAGATGATCCGGTCGCGTCGGCGTGCCGCGGACAAGCAGCACTACCGGCAGTGGCTGGTCGAGACTCTCGGGGAGGTCCGGGCCACCGTGGAGGCGGAGGTCGCCGCCCAGTTCCTGGACGCCGAGCAGGCGCTCACCCTTGCCCTGAACGACGCGGTCGACCGCCGGGTCGAGGCCCTGGACCAGAAGATCGCGGAGCTCGACCTCGCGCTCCGCAGCGACGCCGCGGAGCGTGACCGGGGCCGCCGTCGTCTGGACCGGCGGATCGCCGCCGTGAACCGTGTGGTTGCGGAGATCGACGCGGTACTGCCGAGGCTCCGGGCCGCCACACCGGGAAGCGCGTCGATCGCGTCGATCGTCTCTGCGGCGGCCGATGCGATCGGCGCCCGCGAGCGACCCGGGTCCCACCCGGCCAGGTGATCGCGCGACGGCCGGTCCGTCAGCCAGCCCCACCGCGTTGCCGGACCGCCTCGTACACCAGCACTGCGCCGGCGGTGGCGACGTTGAGCGAGTCGGCGACCCCCCGCATGGGGATCCGGACCAGGGTGTCGGCGTGCTCCAGCCAGGCCCGGGAGAGTCCGCGCGCCTCGCTGCCGAGCAGCAGCACCGTCGGCCCGGTGTAGTCGACGTCGCAGTAGGACACGGCCCGGTCGGCGAGCGCCGCGGCATGGACCGCCACGCCGTGCCGGTGGCACCAGGACCGGAACCGATCCGAGGTCACCGTGACCACTGGCACGGCGAACACCGTCCCGAGGCTGGCCCGAATGACGTTCGGGTTGAACGGGTCGACCGCGTCATCCAGGACCACGGCCGCGTGCACGCCGGCTCCGTCGCAGACCCGCAGCAGGGCCCCGAGGTTGCCGGGCTTCTCGACTCCTTCCACCGCGACGAGCAATGGCGTCGGGGGCAACCCGAGGTCGTCGAGGCTGGGTGCCGAAGGTCGGGCGAAGACCACGTACACGCCGTCCGAGCCGGACCGGACGACGAGCCGGTCGAAGACGGCCGGGCTGACCTCGTGGCCGGTCACGGCCGGTCGGCCGGCCAGCTCGTCCACCACGCGGTCGGCGTCGGGCGACCGCCGTTCCGGGGGAAGCCAGAACGCCTCGGTCGGGACCAGCCCGGCCGCCAGCGCACGGGCGATCTCCCGGACGCCCTCGACCCCGAAGGCGCCGCGCCGGTCCCGCTCGCGCGCCTTGGTCAGGTCGAGTGCCGCGCGGACCCGCGGGTTGTGGGTACTGGTGATCCGAGGCACCGGAGGGACGGTACCGGCACCAGGTGGGCCGGCGGCACCGGCACCGCTCCTCGGGGATCAAGATCGTTCTGAGATAGCGCTCTGCCATAACGGCGACGGCTCACCGCTCCGGATGGCAACCCTCCGGGTTAGGGTCAGCCGGGTCGTCCCAGACACTGACGTCCCAGACGCGGACGTGCCAGACACGGACGTGCCAACGAGGAGGTAGCCGTGCCCGAGATCGACCAGGCCTTCTTGGCGCTGCCCGCCCGGGTGCTCGCGGAGGCGGCCCTCACCCGCGCCCGCGAGCTGGGCGCGGAGCACGCCGACTTCCGGCTGGAGCGGATTCGAAGCCAGAGCATCACGCTGCGCGACGCGGTGCTGGAGAACCTGCACGATGGCGAGGATCTCGGGTTCGCAGTGCGGGTCGTCCACGACGGTACCTGGGGGTTCGCTGCTGGCGTCGTCCTGACCACCGCCGAGGCGGTCCGGGTGGCGGAACGGGCCATCGCCGTCGCCAAGGTCAGCGCCGCGCTGCGGGCCGAGCGGGTCGAGCTCGCCGACGAGCCGGCGTACCCGGATGTGACCTGGGTGTCGTCCTATGAGGTCGACCCGTTCGCCGTGCCGGACGGGGACAAGGTCGGGCTGCTGGCCGACTGGTCGGAGCGGCTGCTCGCCGCCGACGGGGTGGACCATGTCGACGCCGCGGTGCTCCAGGTCATCGAGAACAAGTTCTACGCCGACACCGCCGGCACCCGCACGACCCAGCAGCGGGTACGCGTCCACCCGGTGCTGGAGGCGACCGCGGTGGACGCGGCGCAGGGACAGTTCGAGACGATGCGCACCTGCGCACCGCCGGTCGGCCGGGGTTGGGAGTACCTGACCGGGCCGACCTGGGACTGGGCCGCGGAGCTGAGCGAGATCCCCGAGTGGCTGGCGCAGAAGATGAAGGCCCGCTCGGTCGAACCGGGCTGCTACGACGTGGTCATCGATCCGTCGAACCTCTGGCTCACCATCCACGAGTCGATCGGGCACGCCACCGAGCTCGACCGCGCGCTCGGCTACGAGGCCGCGTACGCCGGCACCTCCTTCGCGACGTTCGACCAGCTCGGCACGTTGAGATACGGCTCGCCGGTGATGAACGTGACCGGTGACCGGACCGTCGAGCACGGCCTGGCGACCATCGGGTACGACGACGAGGGCGTGCAGACCCAGGCCTGGGACATCGTCGCCGGTGGTGTGCTCGCCGGCTACCAGCTCGACCGGCGGATGGCCCGGCTCAAGGGGCTCGGCCGGTCCAACGGCTGCGCGTTCGCGGACTCACCAGGGCACATCCCGCTGCAGCGGATGGCGAACGTGTCCCTCCAACCAGCCCCCGACGGACCGGACACCCGCGGTCTGATCGCGGGTGTGGAGCGGGGGATCTACATCGTCGGCGACAACTCGTGGTCCATTGACATGCAGCGGTACAACTTCCAGTTCACTGGTCAGCGATTCTTCGAGATCCGCAACGGCGAGCTCGCCGGACAGCTTCGGGACGTCGCCTACCAGGCGACGACGACCGAGTTCTGGGGGGCGATGGAGGCGGTCGGCGGCCCACAGACCTGGCGGCTCGGTGGGGCGTTCAACTGCGGCAAGGCGCAGCCGGGCCAGATCGCCGCGGTCAGCCACGGCGCACCCGCGGCGTTGTTCCGGGGGATCAACATCCTCAACACGGTCCAGGAGGGCGGCCAGTGACGACCCCAGGTGTTTCCACCTACATCCTCTCCCCCCAGGAGACCGTCGAGCGGGCGCTGTCCCTGTCCGTCGCCGACGGGTGCGTGGTGCTCGTCACCGACCGGACCGAGACGAACCTCCGCTGGGCGAACAACACCCTGACCACCAACGGGGAGATGCGGTCCCGGCGGGTCGCGGTCCTCAGCCTCGTGAAGGGGGCGGTCGGCACCTCGGTCGGGGTGCTGGAGCGCAGCGCGGTGACACCCGACGCGTTGCGCGCCCTGGTCGAGAACTCGGAACGGGCCGCCCGGCAGGCCAGCCCCGCCGAGGACGCCATGCCGCTGGTCGCCCCGGCCGGCCATCGTGCCAGCTCCGCCGGGTGGGACGGGCCACCGGCGGAGACCTCGGTCGGGGTTTTCGCCGAGCTCGCGCCCGCGCTGGGTGAGGCCTTCGGTGCCGCGCGGGGCGACGGTCGGCTGCTGTTCGGTTTCGCCGAGCACGTGGTGGAGTCGACATACCTCGGCTCCTCCACCGGGCTGCGCCTGCGGCACGACCAGCCGACCGGCCGGGTCGAGATGAACGCCAAGTCGCCGGATTTCGGCCGTTCGGTGTGGACCGGCGCGGCGACCCGCGACTTCGCCGATGTGGACGTGGCCGGCCTGGACGCGCGGCTGGCCCGGAGGTTGGGGTGGGCGGCGAACCGGATCGAGCTGCCGGCCGGCCGGTACGAGACCATCCTGCCGCCGACGGCGGTGGCCGACCTGATGATCTACATGTACTGGATGGCGAACGCCCGGGACGCGGACGAGGGGCGCACGGTGTTCTCCCGGCGTGGCGGCGGTTCCCGGATCGGGGACCGGCTGGCCGAGCTGCCGCTGCGGCTGGCCAGCGATCCGGTTGCCGAAGGGCTGGCCTGCGCACCGTTCCTGAGCACCACCACGTCGGGTTCGGCCCAGTCGGTGTTCGACAACGGGCTCACCGTCTCGCCAGTCAACTGGATCGACGACGGAGTGCTGAGCAACCTGATCCGGACCCGTTCGTGGGCGCAGCGAACCGGGACCGCTCCGGTGGCTCCGGTGGGCAACCTCGTCCTCACCGCGCCGGGCGCCACGGCTACCGAGGCGGATCTCGTGTCCAGGACCGGCCGAGGACTGTTGCTGACCTGCCTGTGGTACATCCGCGTGGTCGACCCGCGGACCTTGCTGCTGACCGGACTCACCCGTGACGGGGTGTACCTGGTCGAGGGCGGCGAGGTGGTCGGAGCGGTGAACAACTTCCGGTTCAACGAGAGCCCGGTTGGGTTGCTCGGTCGGATCAGCGAGGTCAGCCGGACCGAGATCACCCTTCCCCGGGAGTGGGGGGACGACTTCCACCGCACCGCGATGCCCGCGGTCCGGGTGCCCGATTTCAACATGTCCACGGTGAGCCAGGGGGTGTGAACCACCGCGCAGCCGCGGTGTCTCCGGCCTGTGAGGGAACTCGCAGGTGCATTTGCTGGCACCTGTCCGTCGCGCCGCTACCCTTCGAGGACATCCCGTTTCGCCGTGCACCCAGGTCCAGCCACCGAGGAGCACGAGACCAGAGGTATCAGGACGCAAGGGAGCTGCGTACCGATGACCACGTTGACAGTCCCCGGGCTGGAGAGCCCGCCGACCGCGAACGAGCGGCTGCTGAGCTGGGTCCGGGAGATCGCCGAACTGACCCAGCCGGACCGGGTCGAGTGGTGCGACGGTTCGCCGGACGAGTGGGACCGGCTGACCCAGCTGCTTGTCGACAACGGGACGTTCGTTCGCCTGGACGCGGCGAAGAAGCCGAACTCGTTCTGGTGCGCCTCCGACCCCAGCGACGTGGCCCGGGTGGAGGACCGCACCTTCATCTGCTCCACGGAGGAGATCGACGCCGGGCCGACCAACAACTGGATGGCGCCGGACCAGATGAAGGCGACGCTCACCGAGCTGTTCCGCGGTTCGATGCGGGGACGCACCCTGTACGTCGTTCCGTTCTGCATGGGCCCGCTGGACTCGGAGCACCCGAAGCTCGGGGTGGAGATCACCGACTCGCCGTACGTCGTGGTGTCGATGCGGATCATGACCCGGATGGGCAGTCGGGCCCAGGAGCGGATCGACGAGGTCGACGAGTTCGTCGCCGGGCTGCACTCGGTCGGCGCGCCGCTGGAGCCTGGCCAGCAGGATGTGCCCTGGCCGTGCAACGACACCAAGTACATCAGCCACTTCCCCGAGGAGCGGGCGATCTGGAGCTTCGGTTCCGGCTACGGCGGCAACGCCCTGCTCGGCAAGAAGTGCTACGCGCTGCGGATCGCCAGCGCCATCGCCCGGGACGAGGGCTGGCTCGCCGAGCACATGCTGATCCTGAAGCTGATCAGCCCGGAGGAGAAGGTCCACTACATCGCGGCCGCGTTCCCGTCGGCGTGCGGCAAGACCAACCTGGCCATGCTGGAACCGACGATTCCGGGCTGGCGGGCCGAGATCATCGGTGATGACATCGCGTGGATGCGGTTCGGTGCCGACGGCCGGCTCTACGCGACCAACCCGGAGTACGGCTTCTTCGGGGTGGCGCCCGGCACCGGCTACCACACCAACCGCAATGCCATGCGTACCATCGAGGCCGGCAACTCGATCTTCACCAACGTGGCGCTCACCGACGACGGCGACGTGTGGTGGGAGGGGATGACCAAGCAGCCGCCGGCGCACCTGACCTCCTGGAAGCACGCCGGCTGGACACCAGCTGCGGGGGTGCCGTCGGCGCACCCGAACTCCCGGTTCTGCACTCCGGCCGGGCAGTGCCCGATCATCGCGCCGGAGTGGGAGGACCCGCGGGGTGTCCCGATCTCGGCAATCCTCTTTGGTGGCCGGCGCCGGGACACGGTGCCCCTGGTGACCGAGGCGAGGGACTGGCGGCACGGTGTGTTCCTCGGGGCGACGTTGTCGTCGGAGACCACCGCCGCGGCGGTCGGCGCGGTGGGCGTGGTGCGCCGTGACCCGATGGCGATGCTGCCCTTCATGGGCTACCACGCGGGCGACTACTTCCGTCACTGGATCGAGCTCGGCAAGCAGGCCGACGAGGCCAAGCTGCCCCGGATCTTCTACGTCAACTGGTTCCGCAAGGGCGCCGACGGTCACTTCCTGTGGCCGGGCTTCGGGGAGAACAGCAGGGTGCTGAGGTGGGTCGTCGAACGGATCGAAGGCACCGCGCACGCGCGTGACACCGCGATCGGGCTCGTCCCGGCCGATGGCGAGCTCGACGTCGCGGGCCTGGAGGTACCGGCCGAGGACCTCGCCGCAGTGCTCGCCGTCGACCGGGCGGAGTGGCTGGCCGAGGTGCCGCTGATCGAGGACTGGTTCGCCACCATCGGCGAGCGGCTGCCGAGTCAGCTCCGCGACGAGCTGGATACGCTCAGGCGGCGACTGGATCGTGACTGACCGCCGTGACCGGACCGATCGCCGGACGCGTGGCCGGCGGGACGGCGGCAATGGTGGCCCGGTCGGGTGATCGGTTCGCGGGCACGCGCAGCAGTCGGTAACCTGCCGCGCGTGCGTCGCGTGCGGACAGCGTTCCTTGCCGGCGCCGTAGTGCTTGGAGTGGTTGTGGTTGTGGTGGTCACCGGCCACACGGGCAGCCACCCGACGACGTCTGCGGCGGTCGGTTCGCCGTCCGCGAGCCCGGCGAGACCGACGGGCAGCCCCGGGACGCGGCCGGGAGCGTCCATCCCGGCACTGTCGGTGCCGCCGCCGGTGGCCCGGATCCCGGTGCGCGCCATTCCCGGATGCGGATCATCGGGTTGCCGGGTGGTCAGCGTCGCCGGAAACGTGCGCCCGGGCCTTCACCTGGCCCTCGTTCGCGGGCCGGACAGCGCGGTCGCCAGGCAGGTGGCCTACCTGCTCACGGTGGATGGCCGGGCCACCCCACTCGGTTCGATGAGGCTTCGGCACGGGGACTACTTCGTCGACGCCGTCCTGGCCGAGCCGGTCTGCGATCGGCTCGCGCATTGTTTTGTCGCGGCCGGCCTCGGCGCCCATCGTGGGGTGATGAATGTGGTATCGGTGGCCGTTGATGGAAAAATGACTGATTTGTCCCGAAACGGCGTGTTCACCGCTGATACCCCTCAGATCCGCGCGGTGGATCTCGATGGTGACGGCGTGGACGAGATCCTCGGGATGGTCAGCGACTACCAGCCGGATTTCGCCACGGGCACCGACTACTGGATCCAATGGGTGTGGCGCGCCGGACGGTACATCGCGGATGGCTGCCGCCAAGCGCAGCCGGGGCAACCGGCGCCGGGCGACGGTCTGTTCGTGGCAGTGTGTCCGATATGATCGTGTATCCTGCCGGATTCTTGGCCGCGTCCGAACAATGGGCCTGCTTTTGTCAGGTTCGAGTGAGGTCAATACTGTGCCTGTGACCGTCCCCGTCCGACGCCGCACCGAGGTGACGATGGACAAGGTCGGCGTACCGTCAGTGCCGTCTCCGGCGACCCGTTGGGTCAGTTCGAGGCGGCGTACTGCGGGAATCGTCGCTTTTGTGACATGGCTCTTCGCGGTGCTCACCATCACCAGCGCGCTGATGCCGCAGCAGCGCTACCGGATTCACGAGGTCACCCGCATCATCCCGGCGCCGGCGACTGCCATCGCCACGGCGGTCTCCCTCGTCCTGGGCGTCGTGTTGCTGCAGGTCGCGCGCGGACTGCGGCGGCGGAAGCGGAGGGCATGGCGGATCGCGGTGACCGTTACCGCCGCACTCGCGGCCTCGCACCTGGTCAAGGGGCTCGACCTGGGTGAGGTGATCATCTCACTGGCGATCCTGACGATGCTGGTGACGTCCCGTCGGGAGTTCTACGCGTTGGGTGATCCGGTGACGCGCTGGTACACCGTGCGGGTGCTGGTGGAGCTGCTCGTGCTCGACGTCGTGCTCGGCATGGCGATGCTGCTGCTGAATCCGCATCGGGTGTCCGACCATCCGTCGCTCGGTGCGCAGTTTCGGCAGGTCGTGTTTGGCCTGGTCGGGGTCAGTGGTCCGGTGCGGTTCCACAGCGACCGGTTTCAGGATCTTTTCACCGCAACCCTGCTGGGCCTGGGGTTCCTGACCTTGCTGGTGACGGCGTACCTGATCTTGCGACCGTCTCAGCCGGCGGCACACCTCACCGAGCAGGACGAGCAGGGGTTGCGGACGCTGCTGGACCGGCATGGTGAGCAGGACTCCCTCGGCTACTTCGCACTCCGCCGGGACAAGGACGTGGTCTGGTCCCCGACCGGCAAGTCGGCGATCACCTACCGGGTGGTGTCCGGGGTGGCATTGGCCAGCGGTGACCCGATCGGCGACAACGAGGCATGGCCGGGCGCGATCGACGCGTTCATGGATCTGACCAGGCAGCATGCGTGGGTGCCCGCGGTCATCGGGTGCAGCGAGAGGGGCGCGACGATCTGGCGACGGGAGGCGGGCCTCGACGCCCTGGAGCTCGGCGATGAGGCGATCATCGATGTCTCGACCTTCAACCTGAGCGGGCGACCGATGCGGGGCGTGCGGCAGGCGGTGGCGCGGGTCGAGCGCGCCGGCTACGTCGTGACCGTGAGTCGCGCCCGCGACATCCCGGTGGAGGAGTTCGACCACGTGCTCGCGGTTGCGGCGGCGTGGCGGAGCGCCGACGTGGAGCGCGGCTTCTCCATGGCGCTGTCCCGGATCGGAGACGCGGCCGACGGCGACTGTGTCATGGTCATGGCCCACGCCGACGGCGTCTTGCACGGCATCCTGAACTTCGTGCCATGGGGCACCGACGGTCTGTCGCTGGACCTGATGCGGCGGGAGCGGACCTCGGACAACGGGCTCAACGAGTTCATGATCGTCAAGTTGATCGAGGCGGCACCACGGCTGGGCGTCAAGCGCCTGTCGCTGAACTTCGCGGTCTTCCGCTCCGCGCTGGAGCGGGGCGAGCGGATCGGCGCTGGGCCGGTCCTGCGCGGATGGCGGCGGTTGCTGCTGTTCGCGTCCCGGTGGTTCCAGATCGAGTCGTTGTACCGCTTCAACGTGAAGTTCCGGCCGTGCTGGGAGCCGCGGTTCATCTCGTACCCGACCACCCGTGACCTGCCTCGCATCGCCCTGGCGGCGATGGAGGCCGAGGCGTTCCTGGTCCGCCCGCGGCCACTGCAACGACTGCTGCGCCGCCCCTAGCGCGGAAGCTTGGTATCCTGGCCGCCCGGTGCCGTTGGCGCTCCGCAGGTGCGGGCGGCGCCGGCCGCGTGTCGGGGCGGTCCGCTTTGCTCGGGAGGCCGATCGCCTTGTAGCCTTGCTCCCGGTGCCTCGGGTGAGGCTCCGGGAGGCTTCGCCTAGTCCGGTCTATGGCGCCGCACTGCTAATGCGGTTGGGGGCTCAAACCCCCTCCCGGGTTCAAATCCCGGAGCCTCCGCAAGGTGGGATCGCGTATGCTGTCGATCGCATCGAGCGCTCGTAGCTCAACGGATAGAGCACTTGACTACGGATCAAGAGGTTGCAGGTTCGAATCCTGCCGAGCGCGCAACAAAACCGCAGGTGAAGGCTGTTTCTCGGAAGATCGAGAAACAGCCTTTCTCGTCGTGTGACCATCGATCGACTCCGGACCGCGACGACGTCGACCCGCATCCAATATTGACCGACACGCCAGCCTGGCACGACCACCCCGCTGGAGGTGGTGGCCGAGCGGAAAACACCTTGGCCCGAACCATGATCAACGTCAGCGGCTGGCCCCGGGGCAGGGCCGGCTTGGGTGGGAGTTCGCTCAGGATCGCCGCCGGCCCGCCGATGACCCCGCTGTCTGAACCCGACTGTGAGATCGGAGACCGCGGTGAAGCTCGCAACGATGATCGCAGGTTCTGGTGCCGCCCTGGCGGGCGCGGTCCTCACCTGCGGCACGTTCACGGTGCTGACCGCGCGGAACTCGGTCAGTGTCCTGAACACGTTCACCCAGCGGGACCAGGCGTTGCAGCGGGTCGTGGCGAACCTCAAGAGCGGCTTCTACAACTACGACGACCAGAACAACATGTACGTCCTGGTCGCGGCGACCGCGCCGAAGCAGCGGCAGCTCTGGCAGGACACCTACGACCAGGCGGTCCAGGCGTCGGCGAAGTTCCAGGCGGATCTCCGCACCGCTGCGGGCCTGGCCGCCGACCAGAAGACACGTGACCTGATCGACCGGATCCAACGCGACAAGACCGGCTACGACGCCTTCTTCGTGCAGGGGCACGACGCCGTGCTCGCCGGGCAGGTGACCCGCGCCGCGTATGAGGAGACGGTTGGTAACCTGCAACCCTCCAACGACATGATGCCGGCACTGGACGAGCTAGGCACCCAGGCCGACGGCGCGGCTGCGGCGAGCCTGGCCCGGCTGCGGTCCGCGCAGGCGACCGTGATGCTCGCCGCGGTGGTGACCATGGTGGTGGTCGCGACGATGGCCGGGTTGCTGGTCGGCTGGTTCTACCGTTCTGTACTTAGCCCACTGGCTCAGCTGCGTACCCGGATGCGCGCCATCGCCAGCGGGGAGGCGGACCTCACCCAGCGGATCGACTCCACCCGCAACGACGAGCTCGGGGAGCTCGCCTCGAGTTTCGACCGCTTCGTTGGCAACATCCAGGTGCTGGTGGGGCGGTGCGCGGAGGTCGCGCAGGTCCTCAGCGGCTCCGCCGCCGATCTGTCCCGCGTCGGCGACGATCTCACCACCGGCGCCTCGGACGCCTCGGACCGAGCAGCGAGCGGGTCAGCAACAGCCGACCAGGTCACCGAATCCATCGCTGCGGTGCGCAGCGGAACCGACATGATGTCCGCAGCGATCGCCGAGATCGCGAACAGTGCGCGTCAAGCCGCCGAAGTCTCCCAGGAATCGCTGCGCCTCGCGCAGGCAACCACCACCAAGATCACCGAGTTGGGTGTGGCCAGCGGTGAGATCAGTGTGGTGGCCGACCTGATCACCCGGATCGCCTCCCAAACGAACCTGCTGGCCCTCAACGCCACCATCGAGGCGTCCCGGGCCGGTGACGCCGGCCGTGGCTTCGCGGTGGTGGCCAGCGAGGTCAAGGACCTGGCCCGGGAAACAACCACCGCCGCGGAGGACATCGCCCGCCGCATTGCCGCGCTGCAAGGCAGTAGTGCCGCCGCCGCGGACGGAGTGGGGCGGATCCGCGAGATCATCGCGCAGATCGACGAGTTCAGCTCCACCATCGCCGCAGCGGTGGAGGAACAGGCAGCCACCACCGGGGAGATCAGCACAGCCGTCGGCGGCGCCGCGCAGGCCAGCTTCAAGGTGTCCGAAGCGTTCGGGGCAGTCGCGGACGTCACCGCGACAACCTCAGCCTCCGCACTGACCAGCCAGCACGCCGCTCACGACATGTCCCAGGCCGTCACCTCCCTCACCACACTGGTCGGCAACTTCCGATACTGACCGACCGACTGCGTGACCGTGCCCGCCAGCAGCGGGTAGCTCTCAGCCGGCATGGGTGCCCCGG
This sequence comes from Actinomycetota bacterium, assembly GCA_016201065.1. Lineage (GTDB taxonomy): Bacteria > Actinomycetota > Actinomycetes > Mycobacteriales > JACQDL01 > JACQDL01. The sequence continues at coordinate 72,479 of JACQDL010000031.1, read as the reverse complement.
TCGTGGGTTTCGTACATTCTGACGGCGGCCAGGGCGCCGGAGGCGGCCGTGAGGGCGGCGACGGTCCAGATCGCGGGCCGAATCCCCCATGAGTCGGCGATCGTCCCGGCCGCCAGGGCGCCGACGGCGAACCCGCCGTCGCGCCAGAGCCGGTAGACCCCGACCGAACGAGCCCGCCAGGTGGGGTGGGCGACGTCCCCGATAGCGGCGAGCAGGGTCGGGTAGACCATCGCGGTCCCGGCACCCAGGGCGACGGCGGCGGCGGCCCAGGCCGTGAACGACCCCGACAACGCGAACCCTGCCAGGGCGAGGGCCTGCAGCCACATCCCGGACACGATCAGCGGCTTGCGCCCGACCCGGTCGGACAGGGCGCCGGTGACCAGCTGCCCGGCGCCCCAGACCGCGGGGTAGAGCGCGGCCAGGACCCCGATCCGGGCCACCGACAGGCCGGCGGCGGCGAACATCAGCGGGAAGAGGCCCCAGGCGAGCCCGTCGTTGAGGTTGTTGACCATCCCGGCTTGGCTGGCCGAGGACAGGGCCGGGTCGGTGAACGAGGTCCGGGTGAAGATCGCCCGGTCCGACAGCCTCGCCTGATCGTCCCGGTCGCTCTGCTGGGCGGGGTGGCTGCGGGCTTCGGTGCGGGCGTGGTGCCGGGTTTCGCGCACGAACAGGGTGGATACTCCCAGGCCGAGCGCGGCGTAGGCGATGCCGAGGTAGAACGGCTGGGGGCGCAGCCCGTAGCGGGCGGCGAGGTAGCCGGTGGCCAGAGCGGTGACGGCGACCGCGCCGTAGCCGGCGGCCTCGTTCAACCCCATCGCCAGGCCACGGCGGGCCGGCCCGACGAGGTCGATCTTCATGATCACGGTGGTGGACCAGGTCAGGCCCTGGTTGATCCCGAGCAGAACGTTCGCCGCGATCACCCACCACCACGACGGGGCCCAGATCAGCAAGAGCGGCACCGGCAGCCCGACCAGCCAGCCGGCGACCAGGACCGGTTTGCGGCCGTAGCGGTCGGACAGCGTCCCGGCGAAGTAGTTCGTCGCCGCCTTCACCGCCCCGAACGCGGCGATGAACACCAGCGCGGAGGTGTAGGCCGGGACGTGGAAGACCCGGTCGGCCAGCAGGGGCAGCACCGTCCGCTCCTGCCCCAGCATCCCCCCGACCAGCGCGTTGACGGCCACGAGGAGGGAGAACTGGGCGGCGTTGACCCGCAGACCCAACCGCGGACCACCGCCGGTGATATCGCGGGCTTCGACCACCGGGGACTCGCTCACCGGCTGGCCCCGACCTGCAGCGGTTTCCCGGTGGCGGCGGCCCAGTCCTCCGGTCCGCCGGCCAGGACGGCCACGTCGCGGCGGCCGGCGCGTTCGAGCAGGCTGGCCGCGGCCATCGCGCGTTCCCCGTGCCCGCACATCACGACCACTGGCCCCGCCGGCAACCTGTGCTGCAGCGCTTCGTCGATGCCGTGCGCGAGGTCGCCGAGCTCGATGTGCGCGGCGCCGGGCACGTGCCCGGCGGCGTACTCGCCGTCCTGGCGAATGTCCAGCAGAGCCTGGTTCGCGATCTGGTCGGGACCGACGAGCCTGGTCCTGATGACCGGTAGCCCGGCAGCCCGCCATGCGTCGATACCGCCGGTGAGCTCGCCGGCGAGGTTCTCGTAGCCGATCTTCAACGCCTGCCAGGCGATCTCGTCCGGGTCCTGGCCCGGGTCGCGGACGATCAGGATCGGTCGGTCCGGGTCGTTGAGCCAGCCCAGCCAGGTCGCGAACGCGTTCCGCAACGGGTTCGACACCGACCCCGGCACGTGGGCGACGGCGTAGTCGGTGATCGGGCGCACGTCCACGACCTGCCCACCGGCGGCGACCAACCTCAGGACCGCCTCGACGCCCAACGCCGCCAACGCGACCGCCGAGTCGGCGACAACGGCCGGGCCGCGCCGGTTGACCTCCCCGAGCCGGGCGAAGTACGGCGGATAGCGCCCCAGCCCGGCCACCAAGGAGGCCACGAACGTGGCCTCGTCGGCCGACGTCCCACCGACCCCAGCGAGTAGCGGGTTGGTGGTCTTCTCCCGCCCGATCGTCGTGGTCCTCTCCGCTCCGGACGGGGCCGAGCAGAACGACCCCGCCCCGTGCGTCGGCCACACCTGCGTCGTGTCGGGCAGCGTCAGCAACCGTTGGACCGAGGCGTACTGCGCCCGGGCCAGCTCGACTGTACGGCCAGCGTCGACCAGGTCGGTGCGGGCCGCAGCCCCGACCAGCAACGACCCGCCCGTGAACACACCCACCGGTGCGTCACCGTCCAGCAGCAGGAACGCGACGTGCTCCAGGGTGTGTCCCGGCGTGGCCAGCGCTCGAAGCCGCAGCCCACCCAGGTCCACCTCGTCGCCGTCCCGCAGCCCGGTATGCGGGAACTCCCGACCACCGGCAGCGGAGGCGAGCACCGTGGCGTGCTCGGTGGCGGCCAGCTGGACGGCGCCGGTGAGGAAGTCGGCGTGCAGGTGGGTGTCGGCAACGAAAGCCACCCGCAGCCCCGCCGCGTGTGCGGCCCGACGGACCGCGCGCAGGTCACGGCTCGGATCCACGGCCAGGGCACGGCCGTCGTCCAGGTCGACCAGGTACGTCGAGTTCCCCAGCCCCTCGTCCACCAGCGGGATCACGTACGGCAGACCCATGCTCGGCTCCTCTGCAACGGGTGGTCGACTGCGCCACCAGCAGATCATACGCTATTCCATTGTTTTCGAGAATATCGGAGGTATCCTGGGTGGGTGAGGTCGCACGATCATGGTTGTCCGGCGGACACGACGACCCGAAGGCAGCGCACGGACGCCCTGTTCGAGCAGCTCGCCCGTGCCGGCGTGGCCAACTCGGGTCACGTCGCAGGCGTGGTCAGGGTACGTTCGATCCGGCGGTCTGGTACCAGCCACATCACCGCGACGAGCACGTACATCGCGTTGGCGACCCATGGGTTGGCGAACGCCACCGGGATCGCCATGAGGTAGATCAGTGGCGAGGCCTTGCCCTTCACGTCCCGACCGATCGCCCGGGCCAGCACCGACCGATCGCCGTGCGCGGCGACGATCCGGCGTTGCAGACCGTAGTACGCGAGGGATGCCATCACCAGAACGACGCCGTACAGCGCGGTGGGCAGCGGGGCGAAGTGGTTCTCACCGGTCCAACCGGTGGCGAACGGGAACAGGCTCAGCCAGAACAGCAGATGCAGGTTGGCCCACAACACGCCGCCGGTCACGGTCGAGGCCGTCTGCAGCAGGTGGTGGTGGTTGTTCCAGTAGATCCCCACGTAGACGAAGCTCAGCAGGTAGCTGAGGAACACCGGCCACAGCTCGCCCAGGGCGGCTGCCGTCGGGTTGTGCGGCACCTTCAGCTCCAGCACCATGATCGTGATGATGATGGCGATAACCGCGTCACTGAATGCTTCGAGCCGGGTCTTGCTCACGTGGTCGTTCTCCCGAGGTTTCGCAGGGCGACGGCGGTGCGATCATCGCATCGGCCGCCGCGTCAGCCCTTCGCGACGTCGTCGTTGCGGGCCGATGCGTCCGGTCTGCGCCGAACCGGGGCACGTCGACCAGACCGGTGGCCCGGCGGCCGGCCTGATCGGCCCCGGCCCAGTTCTTCCCGGCGGTGCCAGGGCAAGGCCGTTCGGGTACGCGTGTCTTGAGCTCGGACGCAGGATCGGTGCGGTGCCGATCACTGGCCTCCGCGGCCCGGCAGTCGCGGCAAACATTTGGGATCAAATTCAAGATCAAGATCAATAGCGACGTGCTTTGGACCGCGCGCAGGTCGGACCGGTCGGTTCGAGATCACCGTCCAGATTGCCACTTCCGGGTGGCGCGAATCATCGTGCGGCGTTTGTATACTACGCTTCCGGCTCTATTGCTGAGCGCTACCTAGCCGAGTGCTGGTTCCTTGGTCCACGGGGATCTCGGACCACGGAGGGGAGATCCAGATGTCTGTCGGACCGCACGGACCAGATCCCACGGTCCATCGTCGTCGGCTGCGGAATGAGCTGCGGAAGGCACGCGAGACCGCCGGCAAGACCCAGCGCGACGCGGCCGCGGCGATGGAGTGGTCGCAGTCGAAGTTGATCCGCATCGAGACGGGCGCGGTCAACATCAGCACCAATGATCTACGCGCGCTGCTCGCACACTACGGGGTCGAGGACGCGCGCGTCGAGGCACTTGTCGAGCTTGCACGGGCGGCACGGGACGTGCCGCGCTGGAGTATCTACAAGGACGTCGCGACCCCTGAGTACATCTCTTTTCTCGGGTACGAGTCGTCGGCGTCGATCATACGTAACTTCGAGCCGTTGTTGATCCCAGGGCTCCTGCAGACCGAGGAGTACGCGCGGGAGGTCATCAGTACCGTCGAGGACCACACCCCGCCGCAGCGTATCGACGCACTGGTGGATCTGCGCATGCAGCGCCAGGAGATCTTTGTCCGAAACCCGACGCCGCTGCTTCACTTCATTATCGACGAGGCCGTCATTCATCGCATGGTCGGCGGCCACGGAGTTGCGCGCCGGCAGCTTCGACGCCTCAGGGATGCGGCCGACATTCCTAACGTGACGATCCGGATCGTTCCCTTCACGCAGGGTATGTATCCAAGGCTCCGCGTGCCATATGTGTTGTTCGAGTTTCCAGAAGTAGAGGACGAAGACGTGCTGTTTCTGGAGAATCCTTTCGGAGACTTCGTCATCAGGGAGAACTCGCCGGAAGAGAAGGACAAGATCAATCCGGTGAACTACCTCGGAATCTTTTGGCAGCTCGAGCAGATCGCGAACAGGGAGGTTGCGCCCGCGATGCTTGACGGCGCGTTGACCCGTCTGGAGAGGTGGGTCCAAAGATCGGCTCTCCAGACGGGGGAAACATCAACCTCGGGCGATATTCGAGCCAGCGAGCCAGCGAACTAGACTAGCGGCGACTCCAAGCTGAACTCCCCCGCATAAACGCCCGCCACAAATGCGTCCCATTCTGCCCTGGAGAAGGTGAGCAAAGGTCCGGTGCCGGCTGCCTTGGAGTCGCGAACATACACTAGGTCACCAGTGTCCGCGACCTCCACGCAGTTGCTTGTTGCGCTTGCCGTGCTCTTTTTCCACGAAAGCGCACTACCCGGCTGATCGTTCATGGTGCCAACTCCCATTTCGTCATTGCGGGGTCTGCCGAAAGGGCGCGGTGAGGAACGCTGCCGAGAAGGTGCGTGGGCCTCGCCGCGCTTCGCCCGGCGAGCGTACTACGACTACTGGTCGAGAACGAGTAGCGGGTAGCGGCGCGTCGAGTGCTGGCGGGAACCTTGGCCGATGGTCCGGCGCCGGCGTCCGCCATCTGGCAGCGCAGGGGTGCTGGCGGGCCAGGTGTCATTCGGCCGGCATACTTCGTGGCGCCTTGCCTGGCGGATGCTGGCGGGACGATGGCTCGTGCATTGCATGCTAGTTTACGGACTCGGGCAGTATGGAACATCGCTGACTGACAGTGCGTGGATATCCCGGCGGATCCTGCGGCGCCTGCCGCGACCGGTTCACACCCGCTGGCGGTGGTTGATCCTCGCCGAGTCCTGACATGTGTCGATCCGGAGCAAGCAAGGGGCCCTCGGAGTCCAAAGCGGACTCCGAGGGCCCCTTGGTGGCAGAACCGCAGTAGCCGCCGCGATCCCTGCGCCGTCCATGAACATCAACAGCAGATACCCACAAATATTATGCACGATCGTGCTCGGACTGCCAAGTAGCAGTGTGCAAGATCCTATGCGGATAGCGACCAGGAATCTATGACGCTGATCGCGGGCCGGCAGCCGGCGGGCTGCCGGAAAGAGCTCCTGTGAAACGTCGCCGATCGTGCTGACACTCCCCGCCGTGCGGGAGATCGTAACGGCGCGATGCGCTATGCGTAGTTCAAGATCTCCTTTCTGAGAGGGGGTAGCATCATCTTCTCCGGCGGTTCAGCCCTGATCCTCCGGGCTGGACCGCAGATTGGACTCCGAGGGGGTGATGTTGGCTAAGGATACTTCGGTCTTGGATACATCGCGCGGAAGGAGGTGAGATGCGGTGACGGGAGAAACGAGGCGTGTGGTTCAGATTGCCATGGGCAGCTGGACGCTGACACTGCGGTTGTGTGTCATCATCATTGTCGTGGTAGCCGCCACGATTGTGGTTCCTGCCTACCTGACACCAGGTACTGCACCGTACCTGTTCATGAGGTAGCGGATGCCCAGAGGCGGGGGCCTAAAAAGTCCCCGCCTCCACGTACAACGACGCGAGCCGCCTTGCGGCCGCGAGTTCCGATTGTCGAACGAAAGGATCTGGGCGTGATGGCAGGCCGAGATTCGCAGGCGCACCTTGAGCGGTTGAGGGCCGAGCTACGCGACGCGCGGAAGCAGGCGGGTTTCACGCAGAAAGAAGTTGCTCGCGCGATGGACTGGTCGGCGTCGAAGATGCTCAGGATCGAGGCCGGTTCGGTAGGCATCTCGACCACCGATCTTCGGGCATTGCTGGCGTACTACGCGATCAGGGACCAGCGGCGGACGGAGGAGCTCGTCAGTCTGGTACGAGGAAACCGATAACAGGCGAACTGGCGATGGCGTGTTGCCTCGCCGCTGTGTGATCCGCCACCCCGGTCCGAGTTTGCTCGCGGTGCGGCGGTCAAAGGTCAGGCGACCACCCACTCCGGCTACCGAGGCGGCACATCGCCCCCTGCTCCAGGGTCTTGACCGCTCGACCTCCACAAGTGAGCAACCCATGATGAACAGACCCATCTCACCTTCCTATCCCGATAGGCCTTCGCTCGTGCCGGCCCTTCTGCGGTACATCCTTGACGTGCGCCGGCGGCGTTTCGTCCGGGATCTGCAACGGCGGGCCGAGTGGGCCGATGAGGCGCGCAACGCACCGACGATGCAGGCTTGGACGAAGGCGTTCACCCGCTAGCCACAGCTCCACGCCGGGGGACATACGGCGCGGCCGGTCAACCAGCGGCGTTCTGGCCTGCCGCTTGCCGGCGGTGGCCGGCGACGGGCTCATGGTGGCTGTGGCGTTCGGCGCCGTCCGGTTCGGCGTGCACGATCGCGGCGGTCAGCCGTCGTACGGCATGGATCAGGCGGTGCTCGCCGTCGTGCGCGATGGCGTGAGCCTGCACGATCGTCGCGGTGTCGATGACCGTGATCTCGCACTCGGCGCGCAGGTGGTGCCCGATCCAGCGTAACCGCACGTCACCCACGTCCCGCACGCCTGGGGTGACCCGGAGCGTGGCCTCCACCTGGTCGACGAGACTCGGGTCAACCGCGTCCATGAGGCGTCGGTACACCTCCCGAGCGGCGTCCTTGAGTACGGCGATGATCGCGACCGTGATGAGGAGGCCGACCACCGGGTCGGCCCACTGCCAGCCGACCGCGACCCCGCCCGCACCGAGTAGTACCGCGAGGGAGGTGAACCCGTCGGTGCGTGCATGCAGCCCGTCGGCGATCAGCGCTGCCGACCCGATCTTGCGTCCGACGACGATGCGGTACCGGGCCACAGCCTCGTTGCCGGCGAACCCCACGAGCGCTGCGGCGGCGACGAACGGCAGGTGGGATACGGGGGCAGGGTGCCGCAGCCGCAGCAGTGCCTCGTATCCGGCAAGTGCCGATGACGCCGCGATCATCAGCACAATGGCGATGCCGGCGAGATCCTCGGCACGGCCGTACCCGTAGGTGTAGCGACGGGTAGCTGCGCGTCTACCGACGACGAAGGCGACACCCAGCGGGAGGGCGGTGAGGGCGTCAGCGACGTTGTGCAGGGCGTCGCCCAGCAGCGCAACCGAGCCGGACGTCAGCGCCACGGCAGCTTGCAGGGCCGCAGTGACGCCGAGTACCGCGAGGGAGACCCACAGCGCCCGGATGCCCTCGCGGGACGCTTGCATCGCCGCATCGACGCGGTCGATCGCATCATGTGAATGTGGGGTCAGGCGGTGGCTCATCGTGCGCCACGCCCGCGACCACGTACGCCGACCGTCGTGGTCGTGGTCGTGGTCGTGGTCGTGGTCGTGGTCGTGGTCGTGGTCGTGGCGCGCGGCGTCGGCGGGCTCGATTGCCATGGACTGTCTCTCTCCTCCGCGTAGCCAGCCACTACGGCGGTTGACACTGGGGATCGTCTGGCATTCTATGTGCTCATGTACGCACGCAAGCAATTGGCAACAGCCGTCACTGTGCGACAGGACCTCCCCGAGCCGGCACAGATCGACGCCGCCGTGACCGCATTCCGGATGCTCGCCGACCCGACCCGGCTCCGATTGATGTGGCTGCTGACGACCGGTGAGCACGACGTCACCTCGCTGGCGGCTGCTGTGGATGCCGCGCGGCCCGCCGTGTCGCAGCACCTGGCGAAGCTGTTGCTCGCGGGCCTCGTGACCACGCGGCGCGACGGACGACGCGCGGTGTACTCCGCCAGGCGTGGACACGCACGACGGCTGGTGATCGAAGCCCTGCACGCGGCCGACCACCACCTGACCGGTGCACCAGAACACGATTGACCGCTGCGCCCGCCCGCTGGGTGGACCACGGGGTGGGTGCGGACCGGCGTTCGTGCTGCTCAGGCGGGCGGAGGATAAGAGATTCGAACTCTTGAGGGGTTGCCCCCAACACGCTTTCCAAGCGTGCGCCCTAGGCCACTAGGCGAATCCTCCAGACGTGCCGGACAGAGGATACGCCGTGGTCGGCTCCGCCGTCCGGTCGGGCACACCGGACCGCTGGGCTGCTACCCGCGGCTGCGGCTAGACTGCCGGCAGCCCCTCGTGCGGCGTTCATCCTGTCAACTCCCCCAGGGCCGGAAGGCAGCAAGGGTACCCAGGCTCTGACGGGTGCGCGAGGGGTCCTCGCACCTCGGCGGGGCTGACTCCTCGGGTGACCCACGGATGGTCCGCCTCATGGCCTAGGGTCGTCTCGTGGCGTTGGCGCTGTACCGCAAGTACCGGCCGGCGACGTTCGCCGAGGTGGTCGGTCAGGAGCATGTGACCGAGCCGTTGGCGCGCGCGCTGTCCAACGGCCGGATCAATCACGCATACCTCTTCTCCGGTCCGCGCGGCTGCGGCAAGACGTCCTCGGCACGGATCTTGGCTCGGTCGCTGAACTGCGAGGCTGGGCCGACCGCGACGCCCTGCGGGGCCTGCGGTTCCTGTGTGGCGCTGGCACCAGCGGGACCGGGCAGCCTCGACGTGATCGAGATCGATGCCGCCTCGCACGGCGGCGTCGATGATGCCCGGGATCTCCGCGAGCGGGCCTTTTTTGCCCCGGTCAGCTCTCGGTACAAGGTCTACATCATCGACGAGGCGCACATGGTGAGTTCGCAGGGCTTCAACGCCCTGCTGAAGCTCGTCGAGGAACCGCCGGAGTTCCTCGTCTTCGTGTTCGCCACCACCGAGCCGGAGAAGGTACTGCCGACGATCAGGTCGCGCACCCATCACTATCCGTTCCGGTTGATCCCGCCCGGCACCCTGCGCCCGCTCCTTGAACGGATCTGCGCCGACGAGGGGGTGACGGTCGAGCCGTCGGTGCTGCCGCTGGTGGTGCGGGCCGGCAATGGGTCCGCCCGGGACTCGCTGTCCGTGCTCGACCAGCTCTTGGCGGGCTGCGGGCCGGATGGGGTGACCTACCGGCTCGCGGTGTCGTTGCTCGGGGTGACGGACGCCGCGTTGCTGGACGAGATGCTCGACGCGCTCGCCGCCGGCGACGGCGCGGCGGTGTTCCAGACAGTGGACAGCGTCGTCGAGGCGGGCCACGATCCACGACGGTTCGCCGGTGACCTGCTGGAGCGGTTGCGCGATCTGATGGTGCTCAATGCGGTGCCCGACGCGGTGAGCAAGGGCTTGCTCGAACACCCGGCCGACCAGCTCGACCGGATGGTCGAGCAAGCGCGCCGGCTCGGCATGGCCACGCTGTCGCGGCTGGCCGGCGTGGTGCACGGTGGTCTGGTCGAGATGCGGGGTACGACGTCGCCCCGACTGGTGCTTGAGCTCGTCAGTGCCCGGATGCTGTTGCCGTCGGTGGCTGCCGACGGCGCGGCTCTCCTTCAGCGGTTGGAACGGCTCGAGCGGCGTGCGGAGATCAGCGCCGCCGTACCGCCGACAGCGGGACCACCGACAGCCGGGGATGGGTCCGCCGACACCGCGGACCTGGTGCGAGAGACGCTGCGGCAACGTTCGTCCTCGCCGGCTCCGCTGTCCCAGCAGCCGCCGTCAACACCGAAGCAGGTCTCGCGCGAGAGCCCGAGTCCGGCGGTGGAGCAGAGTTCAGTGGCGGCCCCGGCCCCGGCCCCGGCCCCGACCACCTCGACCGGTGGCACTCTCGACGGCGCCGGTGTCCGGCGGGTATGGCCTGAGGTGCTCGACGCGGTGAAGAGCCGGAGCCGGCGGACCTACGCGATCCTGATGAACGCGACCGCCTCAGCCGTCGACGGAGACGCGCTGCTGTTGACCATGTCCACCCCGCCGCTGGCCAGGGTGCTCCAGTCCGACGAGACGAACCTGGCTCACCTCCGAGCGGCATTGGCACAGGTGCTCGGGGTGCAGTGGACGGTGCGGGTTCAGGCTGGTGAGGCGGAGGGTCGTGAGGCTGTCGCCGGGTCGGGGCAGCCTGGCGCGCCCGCCCTGAGCCGGGTGGTCGAGGACCGCCCCGGCAGCGTCACCCGCGACGGCCTCGACGAGGATGACATGGAGGAGCTGCGTGCCGACGTCAGCGCGCCGGGTCTGGCCGCCCAGCCGGTCCGCCGGGACCCTGAGGAGACCGCGATCTCCCTGCTCAAGGCGACACTCGGCGCGCGCACCGTCGGTGATGCAAAGTGATCGGCGACGTCGACTCGTGTTGCCACTGGGCCGTTCCCGGCGCGGTCCCCGTCCGGCGAGTGCCCGCGCGCCGTTCGTGGCCCTGGCTCGGATCTCGGTCAGCGGTGCCGACCCGGGGACAGCCACACCCCGCCGATGGCCGATCCGGTCGCGACCGTGAGCGCGAACGCCGCATTGCTCTCGATCGACGGCAGCACGAGTAGCACCCAGAAGACGAGCAGGCCGCCGGCGCTGGCCACGGCGAGGCGCCAGGCGCGTTGATCAGCCAGACCGAGCGCCGTGCCAGCCAGCGGGACGAGCTGCACCAGTCCGCAGGCGATGGCGAACAGCGACCACGCCTGGGCCCCGGACCAGAAGCTCCGTCCGTTGTCCGGCAGGAACAGGCCGAGCGGCAGCGCGATCATGGCGAGCACCGCGAGCACCTGGGCCAGCGGCACGCCCTCGCGTCGTGCCCGGCCGGCGGACCGGCTGCGTGGCTGCGAGGCAGCCCACGGCGGCGTCGCGTGGTCTCGCGGATCGGGCGGTCGCTGGCTACCGGCATGGCGAGGTCCGCCCCGGTGATTCAGGGCCTCCAGGTACTCCGGCGCCGGTTCCGCGTACCCCAGCGGACCAGGCAACTGGCCGGTCGGGATGCTCACGGTCTCGTCCGACGGATCAAAGAAGCCTGGAATGGGCGAACTCATGCGGGACTGCCTCCTAGCGTCACACCCGCGCTGGCCTCGGGTTGCCCCGATCACATCGCAAGTTGCTCACCGCCGCACCCTATTCGATGTGAATGGGATGGACTGTCACCCGCCCGGTCGAGCGACCGTTGGTGGCACCCGCGCATGGGCCGCCAGGCATGTGCCGCGCCGGGGCTCCGGTTCGCGGATGGTGCGGGGCTCCGACACTCCTGCCGGGCCCCGCACCACCGTGTAGGGCGTCGCCGCAGGTGGCGCTCCACCCGCTGTGACACCGCGCCGATGTCCGCTGGGTCACGTCGCCGCGACCTGCGTCATCGACACCTGCCGAGGCACGGCGACCGATGTCTGCCGTGTCCCGGGCGGGCCGGGCTACGCCCGACCCCAAGGGCGCCCTGCGGCGGATCGCGGTACGCGTCCGGCCGGGGCAGTCATGGTTGCGGAACGCCGACGTGCTACCCCCGGGGAGCCGTCCGGAGTTGGACCGCCGCCACCGTGCTGCGTTTCGCGCAAGCCCCACGTCCGCGTCAGGTGGATCGCGGTGCGGGACAACATGGAGAACTGGATCTGGTCCTCGGCGGACGCGGCACGATATGTTGTCTCACTGTAGTCCATCGACTACAGGATGCATGCAGTGGTGTCGAATCGTCCACGATGTCAGCCACCACTGGCCGTTCGAGCTCACCGCCTCGGCTCTGGTTCGGTCCTGCTTGGCGTCCTTTCGGGGGGAGGAGCTGGAATGGTCACCGCAAACCAGCGATCCGCACAGTTCGGTCATCCGTTGGCGCTGGTCCGGCACACGATGGGCTGGTCCTATCAGGGCTTGGTCGACGAGATCGCCCGGCAGGCGGCTCGCATGCCTGAGATCGGCAACATGGCCGCGCGCCGCGAGAAGGCATGGCGCTGGGAACATTGGGGTGTGGTGCCGGACCGAGGTACCCAGCTCGCCCTCGCCGCGCTGCTGGGGGTGCCCCGATCCGAGCTGGACCGCTGCCCGTGGCCGCGGTGGTTGCCCGCCGGCGATCGGATCCGTGCCGACCACCCGTGGACCACGGCGGGCAACCTCGCCACGCTCGGCGAGACGCTGGAGTGCGCCGTCGACGATCGGCGGGGTTTCCTCGTGCTTGCCGATACCCCGCTCGGCGGCCTCGTCGGGCAGTGGTTGAGTGTGGAGCCGGCCAAGGTGGAGGCGGTCGTGACCGGCCGCGACCGCGCTGACTCGGAGATTCTCGACTGGATCGAGGCGAGGGTCTCGATGCTGCGCCGGATGGATGACCGGTTGGGCGGCACCCGACTGCGCCATCTTGTCGACGCGGAGCTCCGCCTGGTCGTCGGGTTGCTGGCCAGTGGCGGCCTGGGTTCGGCACTGACCGGCCGCCTGTGCCGGGCCTCGGCCGAAGTGGCGCAGCTCGGTGGGTGGGTGTCGTTCGACGTCGGGCTGCACGCTGCTGCGCAGCGCTACTATGTCGCCGCGCTGCATGCGGCGCAGCAGGCCGGTGACCGGTTGTTGGGAGCGAGCGTGCTCGCCGGGATGAGCCTGCAGTCCACCACCATGGGAGAGCCGGGCGATGGGCTGGCCCTGGCCCAGGCCTCGGTCGAGGGCGCCGGCGGGGTAGCCACCCCCCGCGTGCAGGCCATGCTGGCGACACGCGAGGCTCGGGCCCAGGCCGCGCTCGGCGACCAGGCGGCGTGCGCGGCCGCGTTGACCCGGGCTCACGGTGCCCTGGATCGGGCCGCGCCAGGTGACCCGGACCCGGGTTGGATCTACTACTTCGACGGCGCCGAGCTGGCGGCCCAGGCGGGTGCCTGCTGGCTGGAGCTGCGCAGCCCACCGGACGCCGTACGGTATCTCGACGATGCGCTGCGACGGCAGGATCCGGCGTACGTGCGCGACCGCGCGATCTACCACATTCGGCTGGCCAGCGCGCAGGTCGCGATGGGCGAGATGGAGGCCGGGTGCGCCACGGCCGCCGAAGGGGTGACGCTGGCCCAGCGCGGGCGTTCACCCCGTAGCCTCGCCGCCGCCCGTGAGCTTCGGCGGCGGCTCGAACCGTGGCGGCGCGAGCGACCGGTTCGTGAGCTGGACGATGTGCTGGCAACGTCGGTTGCCTGAGCCACGGGCGCTCGAGCCAGTACCGGTCGGGTCGCGGGGAGCAGGTGATCGAATCGGGGGCTCAGCTGCCGGCGAGGAAGTCGAGAATGCCGGTGGCGATACCACCGGCCATCCGCTCCCGGCCGCTGGCCGCCGCCATCCGGGCCGCGTCCTCGGCGTCCCACATGTTGCCGCACTCGATGAAGATCGCCGGTTGGGTCGAGAGGTTGAGCCCGGCCAGGTCCGCGCGGGGAGCATAGCCGCCCGAACCGACATAGGTGGAGGTGGCGAAGCCCGACTCGGCAGCGAACCGGTCGTGCACGGCGACGGCCAACCGGTGCGACGCCGTGGCCGACGCCTTGCCGGCGGGTGGCCGAGCCGCCTCGATCACGTGGAAGCCGCGGCCACCCGGATGCCCGTCGGCGTGGATTGAGACGACGGCATCGGCCTGGTGCGCGTTGCCGAAGGCGGCCCGCCTGTCGACGCACGGACCCACACCGCTGTCGTCCTCCCGGGTCAGCAGCACGGTGACGCCGCGAACGGTGAGCAGCCGTTTCACCCGTAGCGCGACATCGAAGCTGAACGCGTGCTCGGAGTAGCCGTCCGGGCTGGCCGTGCCCGTGGTGTTGCACGGCTTGGAGGCGCCAAACCCGGCCGGCACAAGGCTGTTGATGATCTCGGGGTGGTCGCCGTTCGCACCGTTGTGACCGGGGTCCAGGACCACGACCGCGGACGTCCTCGGTCCGGGCGACGTCGGGGGGGCCAGCGCGGTGGACCCGTGCGCCGGGCCCGCGAGCGGGGCGGCCTCCGGCTCCGCGTTGGAGGCCGGCGGCTGGGTCATGGTGCCGAGCCGAGCTGAGCTGGAGCCGGCCGCTGGCGTACAGCCCGCCGCCGCGATGACGGCGAGCACGACGGCGGCGGGCATGCGCATGCCGTACAGAGTGCCATGTGAGACCGCTAGGCTCAGCTCGACCGCGAGGCAACGCGAGGGAGACGACCATGCGACCCGGTGGCCAGCCGAACCTGCAGCAGCTCATGAAGCAGGCGCAGAAGATGCAGGCGCAGATGCTCGCCGCACAGGCGGAGCTCAGCGAGGTCGAGGTGACCGGGCACGCCGGAGGCGGCCTGGTTACTGCCACGGTATCCGGGTCCGGCGAGCTGATGTCGATCAGGATCGACCCGAAGGTGGTCGACCCGGACGATCTGGAGACATTGCAGGATCTGGTGGTCGCCGCCGTGCGGGATGCCGACCGGCAGGCCAGCGAGCTGGCGGCGGAGAAGATGGGTCCGCTCGCCGAGGGGCTCGGCGGCATGCCCGGCCTACCGTTCTGATTCCGGCGGGCTGACCTCATCGTGTACGAGGGCGTCGTCCAGGACCTTATCGACGAGCTCGGCAGGTTGCCGGGGATCGGGCCGAAGAGCGCTCAGCGCATCGCCTTCCACCTGCTGAGCGCCGAGCCCGCGGATGTCACCAGGCTGATCACCGCCCTCGGCCGGGTCAGGGACGAGGTGCGCTTCTGTCGGGTGTGCGGGAACGTCGCGGAGGCGGAGGAGTGCCGCATCTGCCGCGACGCGCGGCGCGACCTCACCATCCTCTGCGTGGTCGAGGAGCCCAAGGACGTCGTCGCGATCGAGAAGACCCGCGAGTTCCGCGGCCGGTACCACGTGTTGGGTGGGGCCATCAGCCCGATTGACGGGATCGGTCCGGACAACCTGCGGGTGACGGAGCTGATGACCCGGCTCGCCGACGGTGTGGTCACCGAGCTCGTCCTGGCCACCGACCCGAACCTGGAGGGTGAGGCCACCGCGACCTACCTCGCCCGCCTGGTGAAGCCCATGGGACTGAAGGTCACCAGGCTGGCCAGCGGCCTGCCCGTCGGCGGTGACCTGGAGTACGCCGATGAGGTAACCCTCGGCCGGGCGTTCTCCGGGCGCCGCTCGCTGGAGATCTGACCGAGGATAGGACCGGAAGTCCGACTTGGGGGTCCGATCTGGTCTGCGGACCCAGGACGGTGGGCCCGCAGACCAGATCGAGTCAGTGCCGGCGGGCCCGGTTGACCGCGCTCACGACGGCCGACAGCGAGGCCGTGACGATGTTCGCGTCGATCCCGACGCCCCACAGCACGCGGCCGTCCAGCTCACACTCCAGGTATGCCGCCGCCTTCGCGTCCCCGCCCGCCGACAGCGCGTGCTCGGCGTAGTCGAGCACGCGCACGTCGTACCCCACGGTGGCCAACGCGTCCACGAACGCAGCGATCGGCCCGTTGCCCACCCCGGACAGCGTGCGCGGCTCCCCGTCCACCTGTACCTGGACGGTCAACGCGTCCTGGGAGGCCACGGCGCTTGAGGTGTGGTGGGCGAGCAACTCGACCGGGCCGCCACCGGTCAGGTACTCCGCGCGGAAGATCTCCCACATCTGTCCGGCTGCGATCTCGCCGCCCTCGGAGTCGGTGACCCGCTGGATGACCCCGCTGAACTCGATCTGCAGTCGGCGCGGCAGGTCCAGGGCGTGCTCGTACTTCATGATGTAGGCCACGCCGCCCTTGCCGGACTGGCTGTTGACCCGGATCACGGCCTCGTAGCTACGGCCGACGTCCCTGGGGTCGATCGGGAGGTAGGGCATCTCCCATCGGAAGTCATCCACCGGCAGACCGGCCGCCGCGGCGTCCGCCGTCAGTGCCTCGAAGCCCTTCTTGATCGCGTCCTGGTGCGAACCGGAGAACGAGGTGTAGACGAGGTCGCCAACGTACGGGTGCCGTTCGTGCACGGCGATCTGGTTGCAGTACTCCACGGTGCGCCGGACCTCGTCGATGTCCGAGAAGTCGATCATAGGGTCGATGCCCTGGCTGAACAGGTTCATCCCGAGGGTGACCAGGTCGACGTTGCCGGTGCGTTCGCCGTTGCCGAACAGGCACCCCTCCACGCGGTCCGCGCCGGCCATGAGCGCGAGCTCCGCGGCGGCGACCGCGGTGCCCCGGTCGTTGTGCGGGTGCAGCGAAAGGCATACCGAGTCGCGCCGGGAGAGCTGCCGTGACATCCACTCGATCTGGTCGGCGTAGACGTTCGGGGTGGATAGCTCGACCGTCGCCGGCAGGTTGAGGATGATCTCCCGGTCCGGCTCGGGTTGCCAGACGTCCATCACGGCCTCGCACACCTCGGCCGCGAACTCCAGCTCGGTGCCGGTGAAGATCTCCGGCGAGTACTGGTAGCCGAAGTCGGTGGTGGGCAGCAACTCCGCGGCGTACTTCATGACCGCTTGGGTGCCGCGGGTCGCGATGGTCAGGCATTCAGCCCGGTCCACTCCGAAGACCACCCGGCGGAACAACGGGGCGGTCGCGTTGTACATGTGTACGTTCGCCTTCGCTGCCCCGACCAGGCTGGCGACGGTCCGCTCGATGAGCTCCTCGCGGGCCTGGGTCAGCACCGAGATGGTCACGTCGTCTGGGACCAGATCATCGGTGACGAGCTGCCGGACGAAGTCGAAGTCGATCTGGCTGGCAGCCGGGAATCCGACCTCGATCTCCTTGTACCCCAGAGTCACCAGCAGCTCGAACATGGCCAACTTGCGGGCTCGGTTCATCGGGTCGATCAGCGCCTGGTTGCCGTCGCGGAGGTCCGTTGACAGCCACCGCGGCGCGGCAGTGACTGTCCTGTTCGGCCAGGTCCGGTCGGGCAGGGCGATCGGCGCGGTCGGCTGGTAGCGCTGGATCGGCATCCGGGTCGGACGCTGGGTGTTTCGCGGCTGGATGGGCACGGTCATGCTCCTCGGTACATGAACGGAGGTGAGACAGACCGGCGCAGCACCACACCCGCGACGAGGAGGCCGGCCTACGAAGGGGCCTCGTCGCGGCTGCTAAGGAGCAGGTTTGGCGCATGCATCGCGGCATGATTCTAGCGGACGCTCCAGACCGGGTCGCGGACGTCGCAGATCCCCGGCGGGCGAGACCGGCCGGGGATCCGTGACGTGCATCGATCACGTACGGCGCCGCGTGGCCTTCGGCGTCGCCTTGGTGCCGGCCGCGGGGGCCTTCCTGGCCGCACGTTTGGCCGGCACGGCTCCGGTCGTACCGCGAGCCTCCGCCGTGACCGCGGCCGCAGCCTTGGTACGGGGTGCTGCCTTGGTGCGGGGCGCTGCCTTGGTGCGGGGCGCTGCCTTGGTGCCGGCCGTCTTGGCCGCGGCCGCCTTGGCAGCGGCAGTTCCCGCTGGGCGTCTGCCCGCCCTGGGGGCTGCGGCGCTGCGCACCGGTTCGGTCACCCTGACCGGTACCACCACGACCTCGGCCGCAACCGGGCCGTCCGCGGCAGCTCCGTCCTCGATCCCGGCCGGCTGGTCCGGCACGTCGACGTGGGCGGCCGGTTCGGGCGGATCGACGTTGACTGGCGCCGACTCGCCCTGGTCCTCGGTCTCCTCAGACCTCGGCGTCCATGGTCTCAAACTCGTCGTCGCTACTACTTTTACGCCCCCTGGCATTAGGCACTTTCGGGGAGCGTCCAAGCATGATTTCGGCGAGTGCGGCGAGGGCTTCGTCGAGCTGGCTGGTGATCCGCTGCTCGGACTCGCCGTTGGCGGCGCGCATCGTGGTGGAGATCTCTTCCCGATCGGGTCGCGCGACGACGCTGCCCTCGATCTTCTCGATCCCCTGCTCGACCACGCCGGAGAGCGTTGTCACCTCGGCCTTGACGCTGTCCTCGATGGTGTCCAGCCGCACCGTGACCGACTCCAGCCGCTGGGCGAGCTTCTCCAGCCGGGCGGCGAGGTCGTCCAGCCGGTCGGTCGGGTCGAGGCCGGGCTGCGCGAGCAGCTCGTCGAAGCGCGCCTGCATGCCGCCACCGAGATCGTCGAACCGGCGGTGCAGGGCCGGCACGTCCAGCACCTCGGGTAGCGCGTCGATCTGGCTGGCCTGGCGTGAGACCGACGAGTCCACGTCGTCCAACCGGCTGTGCAGGTGGCCGAGCCTGTCGTCCAGGCCGTCGAGCCGGCCCGAGACCCCCTCGAACCGACCCGACACCCCGTCGAGCCGAGCGTCGAGCTGCTCGATCGGGCGAGACATCCGGTCAACCAGCCCGGCGAGGGTGTTGGCGACCTGTGCCAGCACCTGGTCCTGGGCGTCGATGCGGACCAGAGCCTCGTCGACCCGCTCGGCGATCACGCTGATCTCGGTGCGGTCGGGCAGGTTGTGCAGGCGATCCTGCACGCCGCTCATGTGGTCCTGGATCTGGGGGAACTGCGTGGTACTGTCCGCGGCGAATGTCTCGATCGTCCGCAGGCGCGAACGGACGTCCTCCAGCGAGTCGTAGAACTGACGCTGCTCACGATCGCGGAGTTCGGCGGCTCTCGCGAGCATCTGGCGCATCTTGTCGAAGCCAACGGGTCCCGGGGAGACCATGTCGTCCACTGTGAGTTGCCCTCTCTAGCTTGGCAGGCGATCCGGCACGCTCAACGCCCGTGGGAACAGGACCGAGAGGGGGACGTCACGTTCGGGCGCCAGGGACAGGCACCACGAGCGCGGCAGCCCACTTCGTCCCCGTGGCCCGAAGGCTACTGGCGCTGTCAAGAAGATCCCACGCCGCGCGCGCCATGGCGCAACTCATCGGCGAGTACGACCCGACCTAGTGACAGTAACCCCGACCAACGGGTCTCTGTGGGACCGGCGCGTCCGGCGTCCGGATCGCCGCGACGTGGCGACGGGCACTCCTCAACGGAGGTACATCGCCTCGCCGTATCGCTTCGAGAACGCGAGCTCGCGCACCCGGCGCCGCTCGCGCCTGGCCTGTTCCCGGGTCCTCAGGTGAGCCGGCAGGGTCGACGGGTCGGCCAGGTAGCCGAGCGCGATCACCGCGTAGGGCCGAACGTGGTCGGGGATGGTGAAGACCAGCGCTGCCTTCTCGGCGTCGAAACCACCCATCTGGTGCGCCACCAAACCCTCGTCCTGGGCCTGGAGGCACAGCTGTGCGGTCGCCATGCCGAGCTCGTACGGCGCTGTGGGCATTGCCGTTCCGTCCGGGGCGTGCGTGATGGCGCAGGCGAGCAGAAGGGCGGACGCGTTGCCGGCCCACAGCTGGTTGCCATCGAAGAGGGTGGTGTAGATGCCGGTGAAGGTCTCGTCACCCCGACGGCCGACGAGGAACCGCCACGGCTGCCGGTTGCCCGACGAAGGAGCCCACCGGGCCGCCTCCAGGACGGCGACGAGCTGGCCGTCGGTGACGTCACGATCGGGTTGCAGGGCCCGCGGACTCCACCGCTCGGCGATCAGCGGGTGTAGCGGGACGTCGCTGGGGCAGGATCGGCTCACGGCCTGCATTCCTCCACTGGTCGGTAAGGGCCGAAGGTCAGCGTTGCGGGTCAGCGTGACAAAGATAGAGATTTTGTCACCCTCTTGTCTCCCCGTCACTCTGTGGCCGCCTCGGCGACGTGGCCGATCGCCCCATTTCGGGCAACGATATCGGATGGCGTCGTGCTGCGGGCCGCCGGGGAAGGTCCGGTCTGTACGCTGGCCCCGGATACACGCTGGCCCCGGATACCACAGGGTAGGAGGGTCGACCGTGGGGGTCGTCGTTCAGAAGTACGGCGGATCCTCGGTCGCGGACGCTGTCAAGATCAAGCGCGTGGCCGAACGGATCGTGGCAACCCGTCGGGCCGGTCACCGGGTCGTCGTTGCCGTCTCCGCGATGGGCGACACCACCGACGAGCTGCTCGATCTGGCCCGCCAGGTCTCGCCGCTGCCGCCGCCCCGCGAGCTGGACATGCTGCTCACGGCCGGCGAGCGCATCTCGATGTCGCTGCTTGCCATGGCGATCAGCTCGCTGGGCTACCAGGCGCAGTCCTTCACCGGGTCGCAGGCCGGAGTGATCACGACCGCGGTGCACGGCAAGGCGCGGATCATCGAGGTGACCCCGGGCCGGATCCAGCACGCGCTCGACGCCGACGCGATCGCGATCGTGGCCGGCTTCCAGGGCGTCTCGCAGGACACCAAGGACATCACCACCCTCGGCCGGGGCGGGACCGACACCACTGCGGTCGCGCTGGCGGTGGCCCTGGGTGCCGACATGTGCGAGATCTACACCGATGTGGACGGCGTCTTCTCGGCGGACCCACGGATCGTGCCCAACGCGCGCCACCTCGACCGGATCAGCTACGAGGAGATGCTGGAGATGGCGGCGTGCGGCGCGAAGGTGCTGCACCTGCGCAGCGTGGAGTACGCCCGGCGGTACGGGCTCCCGATCCGGGTCCGCTCCACCTTCTCGGCCAACCCGGGCACGATGGTGTCCGGCGCGATGGAGGACATCCCCGTGGAACAGGCGATCATCACCGGCGTCGCGCACGACCGGAGCGAAGGCAAGATCACGGTGGTCGGGGTTCCGGACAAGCCTGGCCAGGCGGCGACCCTCTTCGAGGCGGTGGCCCATGCCGAGGTCAACATCGACATGATCGTGCAGAACATCTCGACCCACAGCACCGCGAGGACCGACATCTCCTTCACCTTGCCGATGAGCGAGGGCGCCGGCGCGATGGCGGCCCTGCGGAAGGTGCGGGGTGCGGTTGGTTTCGAGGATCTCCTCTACGACGATCACGTGGGCAAGGTGTCGCTGGTCGGCGCCGGGATGCGATCCCACCCGGGGGTCTCGGCGACCTTCTTCCGGGCGCTGGCGGAGTCAGGGGTGAACGTGGAGATGATCTCGACGTCGGAGATCCGGATCTCGGTGGTGTGCCGGGACACCGATGTGGATGTCGCCGTGCGGGCGCTGCACGCGGCGTTCGACCTCGGTGGCGAGGAGGAGGCAGTCGTGTACGCAGGGACCGGGCGATGAGCCGCCGACCGACCCTCGCCGTCGTCGGCGCGACCGGTGCCGTCGGCACTGTGATGCGGTCGATCCTCACCGACTGGGCGGCGGCCGGGCGCAACCCGTGGGGGGAGGTCCGGCTGATCGCCTCGGCCCGCTCCGCGGGTCGGCTGCTGGACGTGCGCGGCGAGCAGGTCACGGTGCGCGAGTTGAGCCCGGAGGCGTTCGACGGCGTGGACATCGCCATGTTCGACGTGCCGGACGAGGTGTCGGCGCGGTGGGCGCCGATCGCCGTCGGGCACGGTGCGGTCGTGGTGGACAACTCAGGGGCCTTCCGGATGGACCCCGACGTGCCGCTGGTGGTGCCGGAGGTCAACCCCGAGCAGATCGCCAACCGGCCGCGCGGGATCATCGCGAACCCCAACTGCACGACCATGACCATGATGGCCGCGCTCGGCGCGCTGCACCGGCAGTGGCGGCTGACCGCCCTGGTGGTCGCGTCCTACCAGGCGGTGTCCGGGATGGGGCTGGTCGGCTCGGAGCGGCTGTACGACGAGATCGCGGCGGTGGCCGGCGACCGGACGCTGGGGACCGTGGCCGGTGATGTCCGCAAGGCGGTTGACGGTTCTCTCGGTGGCGTGCCGTCGCCGTTCCCGGCTCCGCTGGCACTCAACGTGGTGCCGTGGGCCGGGTCGTTGAAGGATGACGGCTGGTCCAGCGAGGAGCTGAAGGTCCGCAACGAGTCCCGCAAGATCCTCGGCATCCCGGACCTGCCGGTATCGGCGACGTGCGTCCGGGTGCCGGTGGTGACCACGCACTCGCTGGCGGTCCACGCGACGTTCGCCGGCGCGGTCACCGTGCCGGCCGCGCGCGCGGTGTTGGCCGAGGCACCGACGGTGGTGGTCCTCGACGACCCGGCGGCGGGTGTGTTCCCCACGCCGGCGGATGTCGTCGGCACCGATCCGACCTACGTCGGCAGGATCCGGCAGGCGCTGGACTTCCCGCGGACGCTGGAGTTGTTCGTGGTCGGCGACAACCTGCGCAAGGGCGCGGCGCTGAACACCGCGGAGATCGCCGAGCTGGTCGCCGCCGAGCTCGCCTGTGCCTGAGCATCCGGTTGCCGGCACCGTCCGGTTGGCGGGGTTGGGCGGACGGAAGGTCATCATGGAGGGCAGCGGGGCACGGTTCTCCCGGGCAGAGGAGTACTTCCGCACGCTCGTCGAGCACCGGCAGATCGTCGGGTTGTGCCGGGCGGGTGCCGCCGCCACACGGATGGGCGAGACGGCGGCGGCGGCGCACGGGCTCGGGCTGACCCAGTTCCTCGTGCTCGGCATGCTCGCTGGGGCCGGTCCGGGCTCCCAGCAGGAGTTGAGTGAGGGGGTCCGGACCGACCGCACGACGATGGTCGGCACGGTGGACGCCCTGGAACGGGCCGGCCTCGTCGTGCGGGAGCGCAATCCCACGGATCGCCGCGCCTACATCATCACCATCACCGACTCTGGCCGGGCAGCGTTGAAGGCCGTGGAGTCGGAAGCCGGCGCGTTGGAGGAGGCGTTCTTCGAGCCGCTCACGGCGGGCGAGCGTGCCCAGCTCGTGGTGCTGCTGACGAAGCTCCTCTTCCCGGCGGCCAGATAGGGCCGTTTCAGGCCGGCAGGCGAACGGTGGTGTGGGCACTCACGACTCCGGCAGCGGGGTTGCCGGTGGCTCGATGCGCGACTCAAGGCGGCGTGGGAGGCGACCTCGGGCCGCCAACCGCGTGAGCCGTCGCTGTTCCCGATCGGCCCACCGCGCCACCCGCGCGGGATCAAGCGGGCCACCGTGCCCGACGTGCAGCCTTGTCGGGTGGAGGGCGAGCATGGCGCGCAGGCTGGCCAGGTTGCCCACGGGGTCATCGTGGAACGGCGGGTTGGCCGGCTTCCCGGCGACAAGCCCCATAAAGGAGCTGGCCACCAGGTCGCCCGCGACGAGGTCGCCGTGGTCGGTGAGCACCGAGATCGAACCGGCGGTGTGGCCCGGTGTCGGCATGATCCGGGCGTCGACGCCGTGCTCGGCAAGGTCCAGTGGTCCCCGTACGACGATCGCCGGCTCGATCGACTCGGTGCGGGCGTGAACGGCGTCGCGGCTGGCGAGCAGCCGGCCCAGCAGCCCCGTCGGCCGGTAGGGCTCCTGGACCTTACCGGCCCGGTACGGCGTGAGATCGGCCGCATGACCCACGATCGGCGCACCGGTGAGCCGGTGAAGCTCGGCCGCCGAACCGAAGTGATCGATGTGCCCGTGGGTCAGCACGATCAGCGCGATGTCCCTCGGGTCCACGCCGTGAGCGGCGACCGCGTCGCGGATCTTCTTGCCGCTCCCCGGAGTTCCGGCGTCGACGATGACCGGCCGGCGACCCACCAGCAGGTACGTGTTGATCGCACGCGCGCCCAACACGGGGATAGAAACGATCTTGACCTGCGCCATTGATCCTCCGGGACCCGAGCCACAAGTAGTCTTGCCATCAACCAATGACAGCAATACAATCAGACGGTCATCTATATTCGCAAGCGGGTGCCCGGAGAACCCGCTAGGGCGCGATGAGGGCGACAGTCTTGCCGGTGCCGATCTCGACCGCACCGACCCCGATGACCTGCGCGTCGAGCGGTTGGAGCGGCACGAGGGCGGCCACCGCCGCACCGAGGTCCGCGGCATCCAGCCGGCCTGCCAGCGTGCAGTGTGGGATCCACACGCCAGGACGGCACTGGGGCCACGAACTCGTCTTCTGCGCCGGGATCGCCGCATGCACCGCGGCGTGCAGGGCCAGCAGCGCACGGCTCACGCTGACCCCGAGGAACAGCACGCCACGCTGGGACGTGAAGGCGCCAAGGTGCCCCAGGTGCAGGCCGGGGAGGGGCGTCGAGGCGATGGCGGTGCGCAGCGCGGCGATCTCCTGGGCCGCGAGGCGCTCGGTCACGGCGAGGGTGACGTGCGGCCGGCGGCCCGGCGCCTGGCCGGTGACGCTCGGTATCCCTGCGTCGTGGAGCCGTTCCCAGATCGCGCGAACGGCGTGGTCGGTGTCGGCATCCAGGAACATCTCGATCGCATCTGCCACAAGTGCTCATCTTGCCAACCCAGAACCTGCCCTGCAGGTTCGGCAGCATTGCATCGTTCTAGTCCTCAATGGGTATATGCCGCGGCCTGGCGGTCTTGCGACAGGCCGGCTTCGTCTCCTGCCGTACGGTGGCGCAGCAGCGCACCTGCCGGATCAACGCGCGTCCGTTGCAGGACGTGGACGGGCGGCTCGCGCCGTACCGGCGGTGGCGGAGCGGGTCCCGTGCGGCCCGCCGTGAGTACGGTTACGAAGCGGCTCGCTGTTCGTCTGCGGGTCGCTGTGCCAGCTGCGAGACACGCTGCGGGGACAGTCCCATCACGGCACCGGCGTCCCGCACGGAGATCCCAGCCGCCGTCAACCGGCGGGCCAGATCGGCCGCTGCTCGGGTTGCCGCGGCTGCCACGACGTCGGCCTCGGCGCGTGCCTCGCGGACCTGCGCGGCGACCCGATCCAGGTCTTCGGGCAGTTGCGGCCTCACCTCGATGTCAATCTGGTCGGCCGGGATGTCGAGCATCAGCGCTAGGGCGTCACGCACCATCGCACCGGCTCCGCTCGGCCCGTCCAGGCGTCGCGCCTGCGTGAACACACCGGGCACTTCGGGCACCGTGATCGCCCACCACTGGCCAGTCCGCTCGGCCACCGCCACGTACCGTCGACCCACCGCGCTCACCCCGGTTTCCTTCTACTCGGCGTTCCCGGATTCGGTCCCTGCCAGCGCAGTCTCGACGTGGCGCAGGATGCCCCTGGCCGTGAGTTCGTTGACCTCAGCGTGCCGCGGCACGGTGGTGCGCGCCGATCCGATCGTGATCTTCGTGTGGCTACCACCTTCGACGGTGGTCATCTCGACACCGCGAGCATTCGCCAAGTCCGCCAGCCGCCGCATCAGCTCCTGCCACTTCATCCCAACTGTCTAGCGTAGTAGACAGTAACCGTCTATCTCCCTGTACTTAGTATCACCCATCAGGGCCTCCCCGCGCGAGAGCGACCTGGCACCAGGACACTCGACGAGTCGTGCCCGCTGAGCAATCCGTGAGCAGTTCGACTCGATCGGAAGGCGGTCTCGGCCGGAGTGGTCAACGCACTGCCACGTTATTGCAGGCCAGGGCCGGGCCGGCGACTACGCGCCGCGAAGAGCGCTGGTCACGATGGGTGGCAAGGGGCGGGGTCGAACCGCCGACCTTCCGCTTTTCAGGCGGACGCTCGTACCAACTGAGCTACCTGGCCGTAGCCGGCCTCTGGCGCCGACACAACGTTGGCGACCCCGACGGGACTCGAACCCGCGACCTCCGCCGTGACAGGGCGGCGCGCTAACCAACTGCGCTACGGGGCCTTGCGTGCCCCCAACGGGATTCGAACCCGTGCTACCGCCTTGAAAGGGCGGCGTCCTGGGCCTCTAGACGATGGGGGCGCGGTCCGGACCATGACCTGCCTGATGATCGCACAGGCTGTGGCGACCACGTTGACCGGATTCGATCCGTTGCGCACCCACTGCCTCCGTTGGGCGCCGGGCCAGCATACGCGAACGGTCTCGCAAGGTCCAACAGCCCTCGCCCCGGTCCCACGCGGGCTCCGGTGGATCACCCGGGATCAGTCCGGTACGGCGAAGCGATATCCGCGCGCCGCCAGCACCCGCAGGATCGTCCGCAACGCGGCGACGCTCTGCTCCCGTCGGCCGTATCCGTCATGCATCAGGACTACCGCGCCAGGGTGCACGGCGGCCAGCACCCTGGTGGCGATGACGGAACTGCCCGGGCGCGCCCAGTCGGTGGGGTCGACCGACCAGCCGAGCGGAGCCATCCCCCCGGACCGGGCCACGGCGATGACGTTGGGAGCCCAGTTGCCACCAGGGGCGCGGAAGTAGCGTGGCCGGCGGCCGGTCAGCGTCGCCAGTTCGGTGGCGGTGCGGCCGATCTCGCTCTCGATCACGGCGAGGCTGCGGTGTGGCAGGCGCTCGTCGTGGGTCCAGGTGTGATCGCACAGCAGGTGACCCTCCCGCACGATCCGGCGGACCAGCGCCGGCTGTTCCGCCACATGCACCCCGACCAGGCAGAACACGGCTCGGGCGTGGTACTGGCGGAGCAGGTCGAGCACGGTCGGTGTCCAGCGCGGGTCAGGGCCGTCGTCGAAGGTCAGGACGACCGTGCGTCCGGGTGCTGGCAGGTTCGTGATGGGCCGGCGGGGTGGTGCGGGCGCTCGACGTGCGGCCGTCGCGGACCGGGAGGCTGGCGACCGGTCCTCCGCACCGGGCGCGGCCGTCCGGCTGACCGCTGCGTGGGCGCGCTCCGCCACGCGCGGCGGGCCGCCCTGCGCCCGGGGAGCGAGCACTGCCCCGGGTACGGCGGCCAGCATGACCGCGGCGACCATGGCCGCAACTCCTGGTGGGGGGTACCTGAGCTGTGTCACAGGCGTGCCTCCAAACCGTCCGGTCAACCGCATCCGGCAGCATGACATGGCAAAGTCGCCAAACGATGCCGTACTACGCGATAGTCCCGCGACTCCGGTGGCACGAACTCACCGGCGGAGCAGGCCGCCGAAGACCAGTGCCACGACCGCGTCGGCCATCCGCTCCGGATCGCCGCGGTCGGGCTGCCACCATTCGGTGAGCGAGTTGACGAGACCGAAGACGAGTCGGGTGGCCAGCCGGGGATCAAGGCCGGCGCGCAGGTCACCGTCCGCCACGGCGCGCTCGACCAGGCCGGCCACCGCCCGGTCGAAGGCCCGCCGCTGCTCCAGTGCCCACACCTCGGTCGGCGTGTTGCCCCGTACCCGAAGGAGCAAGGTGACGTACGGTCGCTCGGCTGCCAGCACCTCCACCGATCGCCGGATCACGCATTCCAGCCGGTCCACGGCCTTGCCGGAGCGGGCCTCCGGCTCGTCGAGCACCGCGGACAGCCCGTCGAGCGCGCGCCGCAGGGCGAGCCTTAACAACTCCTCCTTGCCGCGCACGTGGTGGTAGATCGACGACTTGGTGATCCCACTGGCGGCGGCGATGTGCTCCATGCTGGTGCCGTCGTACCCGCGCAGCGTGAAGACCTCGACGGCGATCCGCAGCAGCGAGTCGGGAGAATGCCGTTTGCGCTGGTCATCAGGTGCAATGCGGGCACACATGGCGAGCATGGTAGGGACCGGGGTGACCGGAGGTGTGGCGGCGGACGGGATTCCTGACATCCTTGCCAGCCCGGCGAAATCGACCTTACGCTGAACCGACCGAACGTTCGGGAGGCGTGGATGCCGGAGACCGCGGAGTTGGCGGAGCGGTTCGAGGCGACGCTCGCCGCCGACCAACGGATCGAACCCCGGGACTGGATGCCGGAGGGGTACCGCACCACGTTGATCAGGCAGATCGCCCAGCACGCGCATTCCGAGGTCATCGGGATGCAGCCCGAGGGCAACTGGATCAGCCGGGCTCCGTCGTTGAAACGCAAGGCCATCCTCGTCGCCAAGGTGCAGGACGAGGCCGGGCACGGGCTGTACCTGTACTCCGCCGCGGAGACCCTCGGCGTGAGCCGGGCCGAGCTGACGGATCTGCTGCACGACGGTCAGCAGAAGTACTCATCGATCTTCAACTACCCGACGCTGACCTGGGCCGATGTCGGCGCGATCGGTTGGTTGGTGGATGGTGCGGCGATCACCAACCAGATCCCGCTGTGCCGGTGCTCATACGGCCCGTACGCCCGGGCCATGGTCCGGGTCTGCAAGGAGGAGTCCTTCCACCAGCGGCAGGGCTACGAGATCCTGTACACCCTCTCCCACGGCTCGTCACGGCAGAAGGCGATGGCGCAGGACGCGCTGGACCGCTGGTACTGGCCGTCGCTGATGATGTTCGGACCGCCGGACGCCGAGTCCACCCACTCGGCCCGCTCGATGGCGTGGCGGATCAAGCGGTTGTCCAACGACGAGCTGCGGCAACGGTTCGTCGACATGATCGTCCCGCAGGCCGAGGCGCTCGGGCTGACCCTGCCCGATCCGCAGCTCACCTGGAACGCCGAGCGAGGCCACTACGACCACGGGCCGATCGACTGGGAGGAGTTCACCCGGGTGCTGCGCGGCCACGGTCCGTGCAACGCCGCGCGGATGGAGCACAAGCGTCGCGCACACGCCGAGGGTGCGTGGGTCCGTGACGCGGCCGTGGCGTACGCGGCGAAACGATCGGTCGAGGCGGTGAGCGTCGCGTGAGCACACCGGACCCCGGCAGGGTGGCCCGGCCCGGCCCGGGCGAGCGGCGGGACTGGCCGCTGTGGGAGGTGTTCGTGCGGGCCAGGCGCGGCCTGTCGCACGTACACGTCGGTTCGCTGCACGCCCCCGACGCGACCCTGGCGCTGCGCAACGCCCGCGACGTGTACACCCGGCGGCAGGAAGGCGTGTCGGTGTGGGTGGTGCCCGCGTCTGCCATCACGGCGTCCTCGCCGGACGAGAAGGACCCGTTCTTCGCCCCGGCGGGGGACAAGGCGTACCGGCACCCGACGTTCTACGACGTGCCCGACGGGGTGCGGCAGCTATGAGCGCCGTCGCCACCTACACGCTCCGGCTCGGCGATGACGCCCTGGTCGCGGCGCAACGGCTGGCCGGTTGGATCTCCCGCGCGCCCGAGCTGGAGGAGGATCTCGCGCTGGCGAACATCGCCCTCGACCTGCTCGGGCAGGCCAGGTCGTTGCTCACCTACGCCGGCAGCTTCGACGGCCGCAGCGAGGACGATCTCGCCTACCTGCGGGACGAGCGGGAGTTCTGCAACGTGCAGTTCGTCGAGCTGCCCAACGGTGACTTCGGGATGACGATCGCCCGGATGCTGTTCTTCTCGGCCTACCAGTACCTGCTCTACGACCGGCTGTCCGGCTCGGCCGATCCGACGCTCGCGGCGGTCGCGGCCCGGGCCGTCAAGGAGGTTGCCTACCACCGGGATCATGCCGTGCAGTGGACGCTCCGGCTCGGCGACGGCACCGACGAGTCGCACGTGCGGATGCAGGCCGCGCTGGAGGCCTGCTGGCCGTACACGGCGGAGCTGTTCGAGTCCGACGCGCTGACCCGTGAGGTTGCCGCGGCGGGCGTCGGCGTGGACCCGGGCACGTTCAGCCCGCAGTGGGCCTCCTTCGTGGACGGGATACTCAAGGAGGCCACCCTCACCGTCCCGGTCCTGCCGGCGCGGGTGACCGGTGGCCGGCGGGGCATTCACACCGAGCACATGGGGTACCTGCTGGCCGAGATGCAGTACCTGCGCCGTTCCTACCCCGAGGACACTGAGTGGTGACCGCGGAGGAGGTCCGGGAGCTGGTAGCGGCCGTCCCGGACCCCGAGATCCCCGTGCTGACCATCGGCGATCTCGGGGTGCTGCGCACCGTCGACGTCGGCGACTCGGGGCGCGTCGAGGTGACGATCACACCGACGTACACGGGGTGCCCGGCGATGGAGGCGATCCGGGCGGACATCGAGACCTCGCTGCGCCGGCACGGGATCGACGACGTGTCCGTGCGGACCGTGCTCGCGCCGGCCTGGACGACGGACTGGATGAGCGAGAGCGGTCGGCGCAAGCTCGCCGAGTTCGGGATCGCGCCACCCGCCCACCCTGCCCGGCCGGCCCTGGGCCCGGCGCCAGGCCCGGCCCAGGGCCCAGGCCCAGGCCGGGTGCCCGTACCGGTCGAGCTGGCGGTGCGGTGCCCGCGTTGCGGATCGTTCGACACGCTCGTGGTGAGTCGGTGGGGCTCCACCGCGTGCAAGGCGCAGTATCGGTGCACGGCGTGCCTGGAGCCGTTCGACTACTTCCGGGTGCACTGATGTTCGGGGCGCGCTGATGTTCGGGGCGCGCTGATGGTCGGGGCGCACTGATGTTCGGGGCGCGCTGATGCCGGCCGTGGTGTCGGCCGGCCACCGGCGGGCGGTCTTCCACCCGCTGACGGTGGCCGGCGTGCAGCCGCTCACCGACGACTCGGTGGTGCTGACCTTCGCTGTGCCGGCCGAGCTGCGCGAGGACTACCGGTTCCTGCCCGGACAGCACCTGGCGCTGCGGTGCGAGCTGGACGGTGCGGAGGTGCGCCGGACCTACTCGATCTGCTCGCCGGCGAGTGGGGCGCCGTTGCGGGTGGCGGTCAAACGGCTGCCGGGCGGTGCGTTCTCGGCGTACGCGCACGACCGGCTGGTGGCCGGTGACCGGCTCGATGTGATGACCCCGACCGGGACCTTCACCGTGCCGATCGATCCGACGCATGCCAAGCACTACGCGGCGGTGGCGGCCGGAAGCGGGATCACGCCGGTGCTGTCGATCCTGGCCACCGTGCTGGCCGAGGAGCCGGGCAGCCGGTGCACCCTGCTGTACGGGAACCGCAGCACGTCGTCGGTGATGTTCCTGGAGGAGCTGGCCGACCTCAAGGATCGGTACCCGACCCGGTTGCAGCTGGTGCACGTGCTCTCCCGCGAGCAGCCCGAGGTCGAGCTGCTGGCCGGCCGGCTGGACCGGGTGAAGCTGCCCTTGCTTCTCGACGCGTTGGTCGAGCCGACGACGGTGGACGAGTGGCTGCTGTGCGGACCGTTCGAGATGGTGCAGGATGCCCGGGCCGTGCTGTCGTCCGCTGGTGTCGACCCCGCGCGTGTGCATTTCGAGCTGTTCCACGTCGGCGACGAGCCGCCCCGCCCCGCTGCCACGGCGGTGGCCGATGACGGGTCGGAGTGCGACGTCACGGTGGTGCTGGACGGCCGGGCGTCGACGTTCCCGATGGAACGTCGTGGTGAGCGCATCCTTGACGTCGCGCTGCGGTGGCGCCCGGATGCGCCGTACTCCTGCCGGAGCGGGGTGTGCGGGACCTGCCGGGCGCGGCTGCGGGAAGGCCGGGTCGAGATGGTGCGCAACTTCGCGTTGGAGGCCGACGAGATCGCCGCCGGGGTGGTGCTGGCCTGCCAGGCTCAGCCGGACAGCGAGCGGGTGGTGCTCGACTTCGACGGCTGATCGTCGCGGACCCGCACGATCGGCATCAGGATGTCGTCGACGATCAGGACCAGGTCATCCGGGGTCACCTGACCGTCGTTAAGCATGATCAGGTGACTGACCATGGCGATCCCGACATGCCCGATGAGGGGCGTCACCGCCTCCGGGCGCACCTCGCCGCGTTCCACGCCACGTTGTAGGAGCTCGAGGACGAGCGCGTGGCGAGGCTGCATGAGCCGCTTCTTGGCGAGCATGGCGAAGTCCCGCTCGCTCGGGTTGCCGCGCATCAGCGCGTAGAAGGCGCACCCGGTGGGGCTGGCGACCACCTCCGTGGTCCGGCGGAGCAGGTCGAGCAGGTCGTCGCGGACCGATCCGGTGTCCGGCAGGTCGGCGGCGCCCAGCAGCACATGGTTGACGGCCTCGATGATGAGGTCGTCCTTGCTGGCCCATCGCCGGTACAGCGACGCCTTGCCGGTACCGGCACTCGCGGCGACACCCTCCATGGTCAGGCCGGAGTAGCCACACGCGGCAAGTTGGTCGATCGTCGCCGTGTAGATGGCGCGCAGCAGCCCTTCGCCGCGTCGCCGGGTGGCGGGACTGCCCTGGCCGGGTTCACCGGGTGGGGGAGCCGGCATCGAGGTCTCCGTGGGGTCTCGGCGTGCAATGAACACTTGCGTATCTTATTTCCCCCGGCGTAGGGTCACGCCGTAGTGAACTCAATCGTATCTAATGTGATGGGGGAAGGCATGACCGCTCCGGTAGCCACGAGGGTCAGAGAGACGCCGGGAGTGGCGAGTCGCGGTCACCATCCTGGCCTGGCGTTGACCGTCATCGCGAGCACGCAGCTCATGGTCGTCCTTGACGCGACGATTGTGAACATCGCGCTGCCGCACATGCAGTCCGCGCTCAAGCTCTCCACGACCGGCCTGTCCTGGGTCCTCAACGCCTACGCGCTGACCTTCGGCGGGATGCTACTGCTCGGCGGGCGGGCCGGCGATATTCTCGGCCGGCGTCGGGTCTTCATGACCGGAATCGCGCTGTTCAGCCTCGCCTCGCTGCTGGGCGGGCTCGCCACCTCACCGGCGTGGCTGCTCGCCGCGCGTGCGTTGCAGGGCGTGGGCGGTGCCATTGCCTCGCCCACCGCGATGAGCCTGATCGCCACGAACTTCGCGGAGGGGCATGAACGCAACAGGGCGTTCGGCGTGTTCGCGGCGGTCTCCGGGTCGGGCGCGGCGATCGGGCTGCTTGCCGGCGGCATGCTCACCTCCTGGCTGTCGTGGCGGTGGGTGTTCTTCGTCAACGTTCCCATCGGCGTGCTGCTGGTGCTGCTGGCGCCGCTGTACATAGCCGAGTCGGAGCGCAACCCGGGCCGGTTCGACGTCGGCGGCGCGCTGGCATCGACCGCCGGAATGAGCTCGTTGGTGTACGGGTTCATCCGGGCCGCGCAGCACGGCTGGCGGGACACCTGGACCATCGGGTCCTTCGGCGCCGCGGCGGCGCTGCTCGCCACGTTCGTCCTGATCGAGCGCAGCCACCCGCAGCCGGTGATGCCGCTGCGGCTGTTCGCCAACCGCAACCGCGCCGCCGGGTACGTGGTGATGCTGTCGCTGGCCGCATCGATCTTCAGCATCTTCTTTTTCCTCACCCTGTTCGTGCAGCAGGTGCTCGGATACAGCCCGCTTCGCGCCGGGATCGCGTTCCTGCCGGTCAGCGTCGCGATCATCGTGATGGCGCAACTGGCGTCCAGGAACCTCGCCCGGGTCGGCCCAAGGCCGTTGATGACGCTCGGCGCGTTGCTGGCCGCGAGCGGGTTGGCGCTGCTGTCCCGGATCGCTGAGACCAGCAGCTACCTCGGTGGCATCCTCGGCCCGATCGTGCTGTTTGCCTCCGGGATGGGCTTGATGTTCGTTCCCTTGACGACCATCGCGGTCTCCGGGGTCGAGCGGCGGGACTCGGGCGCCGCATCCGGCATGCTCAACGTCATGCAGCAGGTCGGCGGGTCGCTCGGGTTGTCGATCCTGGTGACCGTCTTCGGTACGGCCAGCCGGCACGAGCAGGTGAGCCAGACTGCCCGGCTGATGGCCCAGGCCACGCCCGCGCAGCGGCAGGCGTTCGCGGCCGGGGCGCTCCAGCCTCCGCCCGAGGTGGCGCGCGCCGTGCTGGCCCATGGGGTGTCGATGGCTTTCGAGGTCGGCGCTCTCTTCGCAGTCCTCGCCCTCGTGGCCACGCTGGTCGGGATCAGGACGGGGCGCCAGGAGGTTGTTGAGGGGACAATGACCGGCGTGCCGGTCTAGCCTGGGCGCTTGTGCCGTTGGGTCCCCCAGCCCAGGTCGGGGTGCCCAACGATGGCATAGTGCAACGGCCCATCGTCGCAGCGTGCCGGGGTTGCTGGCCCTACAGTGACATGGGTGGTTCAGGTGGATGGGGCTTCTAGCTCAACTGGCAGAGCAGCGGACTTTTAATCCGCGGGTTCAGGGTTCGAGTCCCTGGAGGCCCACAAAATGCCGTTTGACCGGCAAGTTCACCATCCGTCTCGATCACTTGCCGGTAGCACGTCGTACGTTGAACCTCTAGACTAAGACAATGCCGAACACATGGGAGGATCTTGCCGAGTCCTGGATGTTGACCCTCCGGGTCGGCGGGGTGGCCGAATCGACCCGCCGGGACTACCAGAGCACGCTCACCTACTTCCGGACCTGGCTGGACGTCGCCCACCCCGGCACCGGCCCCGGCGAGGTGACCCGCGCGCACATCACCGCCTACCTCGCGTACCTCCAGGACACCCCCACCAAACGTGGCGTGCCGATGGCACCTGTCACGATCGGCAACCGGTTCCGGCACTTGCAGCAGTGGTTCCGGTGGCTCGTGGAGGACACCGACATCTACGAGTTGTCCCCGATGCACGGGATGCGTCACCCGCACGTGCCCAAGCGGCTCGTGCCGGCCATCGACGAGGACGACATCAAAGCGATCCTGCGCACTTGCGGCGGCGCGTCGTTCGCGGACCTACGGGACCGCGCGATAATCCTGCTGTTCCTCGACACCGGACTGCGGCGTGCGGAGATGGCCGGCCTGGAGGTCGAGGACGTCGACATGCGCCGGCAGACCGTGACGGTGATCGGCAAAGGCGACAAGGAACGGGCCGCTCCGTTCGGCCAGATCACGGCGCTGGCCCTGGACCGGTACCGGCGCGCCCGGGCGACCCGCCGTGGAGCCTCGTCGGTCGCGTGGTGGCTGGCCGAGCGCACGTCAACGGGTCTTACCGCCGACGGCATTCGCCAGATGCTGGAACGCCGGTCCGAGAGGGCCGGGATCTCCTCGGCGCGGGCGCACCGCTGGCGGCACACGATGGCCACCGAGTGGATGATCCACGGCGGCAACGAGCTGGACCTCCAGGCGATCATGGGGTGGGAGACGTTGCAGATGGCCGGCCGCTACACCGCCGCAGCGGCGGCCCGCCGGGCCGCAGCGGCGCACACCCGTTACGGCCCGGCGGATCGGCTTCTCGGCGAGACGGCCACACGGACCCGGGGCCGACGCCGACAGGGTTGACCTACACGCGCGGGTGGAGATCCGTCACGCTGTGCTCCTCGGCGATCCGAGTGCGGTAGCCGAGCTCGACCCCCGCCCTGGTCGCCTCGGCGACGGCCCGGTCGATCCGCCGGCCGAGCACCTCGACGACCACGCTCACGATGAGCGCGCCGACCAGGGTGCCGTGCATCTGCGGCGGCAGCAGGGCCTGCCGGGTCACTTGCAGTGTGGTGTCCGCCGTGACTAACACCGCAGCGAGGATTCCGATGATGGTG
The DNA here is from genome assembly GCA_016201065.1 of Actinomycetota bacterium. GTDB lineage: Bacteria > Actinomycetota > Actinomycetes > Mycobacteriales > JACQDL01 > JACQDL01. Next base: position 37,302 of record JACQDL010000031.1, on the reverse strand, counting down.
CGCACCACTGCGCCCCTCCTATCGCCCGCGACCCCGGGGAGCGATGGAACATCGAGTCTAGCCACTGTCGATCACGTAGCGGCAATGATCGCCATACCCACTGTGATGCAGCCAATCGGGGGCAGGATGCCCGGCCCCGCACCGGATCAGCCCGCCGGAGCCTCGGCGAGTCCGAGTTTCTGCCGGATCAGCTCCGCCTTGGAGTTCGCCTTCCGACTGGCCTCGTTCCAGATCGTGATGGCTTCCTCGACCGATCTGGCCCGGGAGAGGGCGCGTATGTCGACGATTGTCGTGGCCAGCTCGTCGACAAACTCGTTGACGATCGGCTGCACGTCCGCTGGCCAAGGGGTCTTTTGGAGCCCGAGGGAGAACTCCCGCAGCGACGTGGCGTAGGCGGCGGCGGCCTTACGCGCCGCGTCCAGGTCGATGGTGTCGGCCAGCATCACGTGGTTGAGGGTGCTGGCCACCCGGTTCGATGGCGCGACCAGTTTGAGGTAGGCCGCGGCGGCTTCCTTCCGGCTCAGCGTCGTCGGCGTCGGCGAGGGGACCGCGGTGGTCGTCGTGCTGGTGCTCGCGGCGCCGACTGGCTGCTGTGCGGCCGGCTCCGTTGACGAGCAGCCGGCCGTGGTGAGTGTCGCGAGCAGTAGGACTGTGGGCAGCGTGTGGGTACGCATGACCCCGCAGTGTCGTCCTCTCCTCAGGAGGGTGCACGTTGGTCGGCGATCTCCACCCGGTCGGGGGATGCTAGCCCGCGTTGCGGCTCCGCCGTTCCTGTTCGCCGTCCGTGATGATTGCCTCCGCTATGGCGGCGTTGATAGACCGCCCGGGCGGTGGTCCCACTTCGGCACGCAGCCGTTCCAGCAGATCCTCCAGCTCGGCCACCAGCGCGGCCACGCGCGGATTGGCCGCTGGCGCTTGCGACTCGTTGGAAGCCGCAGGCATGTCGAGCAGCTCGCGGACTTGCTGCTCGACGCCGACCGCGCGGGCCATGCGGACGAGCGTGTCGTCCGGAGGAACGACGTCAATGCTCTGCCCAGGCGCGATCTTCCGTTCGCCCCGGACGGACGCCGCCCACCAGGCGTCACTCATCCCCGCCAACTTCGCGGCCTGCCTGATGCTGACGCGAGGGACAGCCAGTTGGCGGGCCTCGTCGATGACGTCGGCCGCTCGGTGGGCGCGCTTCCACGCTGCTGACTTCTGCTGACTCACTACCCTAGTTTGACGAGTTCGAACTGGGCGTCAAGCATCCAGGCCCGCCTCTTCGGGCAGTAGCTGCAAACTACTTGGCAGTACGCAGTAGTACGCGGTACATTGAACGTATGCCAGTTCAGAGCAACGGCGCCGCCATCGCGGCGATCCGAGAGAAGGCGGGTCTCACCAAGGCCGATCTTGCTCGCCTCGTCACCGAGGCCGGTGTCCCCGTGAGCAAGCAGCACATCGGCGACGTCGAGAGCGGCAGACGTCACGCAAGTCCAGGACTCCGGAACGTGATCGCTCAGGTGCTGCACGCTCCGGTGACCGCCATCGAGACCTACGTGCCCGACGAGGCCGTCTCGTGACCCCGACCGAGCGCACGCTGCGCGCCCGGATCGCCGCCAACGAGTCCTGGGCGCGAACCCCGGACCGGTCCGCCCGCGTCGCGCCGGCAGTCGAGGCCGTCTTGCGGAACTTCGAGCGGCAGGTCGACCCCGACGGGCTCCTCGACCCCGAGGAGCGACGGAAGCGGGCACTCAACGCCCGCAGAGCGCACATGTCCCGGCTGCGGCTCAAGCGCTGCCGCAACGAGCGCAACACCTAGAAGAAGCGGCCCCCGTCGCGGCTGCCACCGCTCCAGGGGCCTACCGAGCACCACCAACCTGAGAAAGGGGCACTCCGTGTCCACCACTGTAGCCACCCGCAACGCGACCCTGGACGATCTGGTCGCGATCCTCAAGGACCAGCAGGCCCGCGCACTCGACGTGGTCGCGCCCGCGACGTCGATCCGGTCCCGCGACGGTGTCCTGCACATCGCCGACACCGAGCCGCAACTGGGTGAGGACGGCGTCACCATGACCGCCGGCCGCTACCGGCCGACCGCGATCGCCGATGAGGGGATCGCCGAGAAGCTGGGCATCCCGATCGCCTACCTGCGTCGGCTGCGTACGCAGCGGCCCGACCTCTACGACGGCAACGTCAACGGTCTACTGCACGGCCGGAGCCGGCGTCGGGCCGACGGCAGCAGCGACATGACGCACGAGCCCGACAGCCGGTCGTTCCTCGTCCGCTGCTTCCGGGGGGATGAGGGCGAGGAAGGTGTCGCCCGCGCGGTGCTGTCCGACCGGTACGGCATCGTTGACAACCTCGATGTGCTCACCGCCGCGCTCGCCGGTATCCGGGCCGCCGACGTCAACGTCCAGATCGAGGGCTGCGACCTGACCGACCGCCGGATGTACGTGCGGGTCGTGTCCCCGCAGGTGACGGCCATGGCGCCGACGCTGCTGGCCGGCTACCGCAACCCGTTCGACGACCCGGAGATCGAGGCCCAGCGCAACGGCGGATGGACGCTGGAGCAGGCGCGGGCCGCCGCCGGACGGGAGGGCCTGGGTCACGATCCCGGCGCCGAGCCGATCGTGTTCGCCGGCTGGGTGCTGTCCAACTCCGAGACCGGCGACGGCGCGTTCTCGATCACCCCCCGGATCACGGTGCAGGTGTGCCGCAACGGGCTGACGATCACCCGTGACGCGATGCGGCGGGTTCACCTGGGTAGCCGGCTCGACGACGGTGTGGTCCGGTGGTCGGCCGACACCCAGCGCAAGAACCTGGAGCTGATCACCGCGCAGGCCCGCGACGCCGTGGCGACGTTCCTCGACCGCAGCTACCTGGAGCGGATCGTCGGCCAGATCGAGGAGGACGCCGGCCGACAGGTCCGGCAGCCGGAGAAGACCGTCCAACTCGTCGCGAAGAAGCTGATGTTCGACGAGGCGACCCGGGACGGCATCCTCGCCCACTTCGTACGGGGCGGACAGGCGACCGCCGGTGGCCTGGTCAACGCGATCACCTCCTTCGCGCAGACCATCGACGACGCCGACAAGGCGTTCGCGGTCGAGTCGGCCGCGCTGCGCGCGCTGACGGTGGTGCCGGCATGACCGGGATGACGGGGATGACGGGGTCGGGGACGTGGGCACTCCACGTCCCTCCCACCACCACGCACCCGCTGCATGGCGCCGTCGTCGCGCTGGTCAACTCCGCCGAGGAGCACCACCTGATCACCGCCACGACCGCCGTGGTGCTGCGTGCCGCTGCTGGTCTGCACCGGGATACCGACCCGCAGTCGCTGGGTATCCGCGCGGACGGCCTGCTCCAGCTCGCCCACGCCCGGTCCGGGTGGGAGCCCGACACCCTCGGGATACCTCGCCTCGACGGTGAGATTGGCCAGGTCGTGCGGCTGCTGTCGACGAGCGGCATGTCCGCGCCCGCGTGGCGTGCCCTGTGCCGGGCCGTTGACGTCGACTCACCACAGGCGATCACCCGCGCACTGACCGACCTGGTCGGACCCCAGCCGGACCCCGGCACCGGCCTGGATATCACCGCGGTGACCCAGACACCGACCGACCCGGCGCGGGTCGCGGTCCTGGACGCCCAGGCGTGCGGGTGGCTGACCCCCAGCGACGGGGCGATCATCGCCCGCTGCCTGGAGGAAGGCACCCCGGCGACGCGGGTGCGCGGGCTCCGGACACTGGCCATGGCCGAGCGGCACTGCCTGACCGACGGACTGAACCTGGACGGCATCCCCGTCGATCTGCTGCACCCGATCCTCGCCGGCCTGATGCCCGCCACGGATGACGCGACTCGGGACGTGCGGTGGCGACGGATCACCCGGCACGCCGCCGAGGTGGAGCTGCTGGGTCAGATCACCTCGATGCGGGAGGCCACCGACATCCTCGGCATGGCCCGCACCGACCTGGCCGGTGCCCTCGACGACGCGGCGGGGGTGACCCGGTGACCAGTGCCGAGGACTCGTGCGTTGAGACGCTGACCAACCACGCGGAGCGGATGGGCCGGATCAGTGAGGCGACCCGGGTCGCGATCGCCGTCGCCGTCCGGGTCACCGACGAGGCGCTGGCGCCGGCGATGCGGGCGATCGCCCTGCACCTGCTGGCGGCCGACCGGAGCGCATGGGAACCGGACGTCAACGGGAAGCCCTGCCTGGACGGGGAGATCGGGCAGGTCGTCACCATCCTGGCCGCCGGCCGGGCAGTCATGCCGGCGTGGGCGACGCTGTGCCGGGGCATCGACGAGCACTCGCCTGCGCTGCGCCGGGCCGCTCTGCTCGCCCTAACCGGGGCCGACCCCCTGGGCCGGCCCGAACCGCTACCGGCCACGGTGCAGGCGCTGCGGGAGGCCGGATGGGTCACCGAGGCCACCGCGTACGTGGTTGCCACGGCGCTGGGTGGCGCCGTCGCCGAGCGGAGGCTGGCACTGCGGCTGCTGGCCGAACACGCCGATGACCTCCTCTACGGCGACGCGACCCTCGTCGAGGTCCCGCAGCACCTGCTCGACCCCGTGTTGGTGGAGCTGATGCCGGCGCACTCCAGTCGGGTGCAGCGGCACCGGAACTGGCACCGGATCCTCGATCAGGTCCGGTTGCTGCGGCACTGGTCGCGGGTCCATTCCTTCGGCGGCGACGGTGATCTGGCGACCCGGAGCTTCGAGGTCTGGTTGGACGAGGCGCTGCTGGTCGCGGCACGGGAGCCGCACCCCGCGGCGGGGCTGGGGGTGACCTCGTGAGCGCCGAGCAGGAGCGGGCCGGATACATCGCCGGTACAACGACGTTGGAGTCGTACACGACGAACGGTCGACCCGGCTGGGAGAGGCGATTCTGGAAGCACGTTGAAGTGGGACCGGGTTGCTGGTCGTGGAACGGTGCGATGAGCGGCTCCGGCTATGGACAGATGACCATTGGCGGGCATCGGCGATTGACGCACCGACTCTCCTGGTTGCTCCATCGAGGACCGATCGCCGCGGGAATGCACCTCGACCACCTCTGCCGCAACACCAGATGTGTGAACCCTGATCACCTTGAGGTTGTTACCAGTCGCGAGAACACCCTGCGCGGCACGAATCAGGTAGCTCGAAACATCCTCTCCAGCGAATGCGTCGCCGGTCACCCATTCGACGAGATCAACACTTACGTCAATCGCGGCAAGCGGTATTGCAAGGAATGCCGTCGAATCCATTGCCGCGAGTATCAGCGCCGTCGGCGGCTGGCAATGAGGAGTGCGACGTGAATAGTAGAAGCGAATATGTGAGGGGCCTCCGGATGCTCGCCGACCGGCTGGAGCAGCATCCCGACCTGCCGCTGCCCTACCAGGGAAGCGACAGCGCCATGTCGATCAGCCTCTGGGGCAATGACCCTGGACCGCGGATGGCGGAGATCCGCCGGATGCTCGGCGTGCCGATGCACCGCAACGACCCGGGGTCCGGGTCGGGATACGACGAGAAGTACCTGGACCTGACCGGCCGTCTCGGCGGCCCCGAAGGTCTGCGCATCACGATCGGAACCCTCCGGGACACCGTCTGCGAACGGGTCGTCACCGGCACCGAGACGGTCGTCGAACAGGTACCGGACCCCAACTACGTGGCCGCCGCACCCACGGTCGAGGTGACCCGCGTGGTCGAGCAGGTCCGGTGGGACTGCCACCCGCTGCTCGCCGACGCGCCCGGTGGTGCGTCATGACCGAGTTCGTGTTCGCACCCGCCACGAAGGAACAAGCGAAGGCGCGTGTGGCGCTCGCGGGACCCTCCGGGTCCGGCAAGACCTACACCGCGCTCACCCTCGCCAGCCACTTCGCGGAACGGTTCGCGGTCATCGACACCGAACGCGGATCGGCCAGCAAGTACGCCGACGAGTTCAACTTCGACACCCTCCGGATGACGAAGTTCGACCCCCGGGACCTCATCCAAGCGCTCGCCGCCGCGCAGGCCGGCGGATACGGGTGCACCGTCGTCGATTCGATGTCGCACTTCTGGATGGGTGCCGGCGGCATGCTGGAGCTGGTCGACGCCGCCGCGAAACGCTCCGCCGGAGGGAACTCCTTCGGCGGGTGGAAGGAAGCCCGACCCCACGAACGCCGGATGATCGACGCGCTGCTCGCCTACGACGGCCACGTCATCGTCACCATGCGCACCAAGACCGAGTACGTCGTCGAGGAAGACGCACGCGGGAAGAAGGTGCCCCGCAAGGTCGGGTTGAAGCCAGAGCAACGCGACGGCATCGAATACGAGTTCGACATCGTCGGCGACCTGGACCTGGAAAACACCCTCGTCGTCACCAAGAGCCGCTGCCGGGCACTGTCGGGGGCGGTCATCAACCGGCCCGGGCAGGACCTCGCCGAGCAGGTGCTGGCGTGGCTCGGTGATGGGAAACCCGCGCCAGCCGGCGCGGTGGAACTGCGCGCCAGGATCCTCGCCGAGGGTGTGACCGCCGAGGCGCTGCGGGGAATCTACGGCGACGCCAGCAACCGCAACCTGCTCAACGCGGCGGTCGTCGACGCCGACGGCACCGCCACGACCCTGCGTGAGCTGCTGATCGTGGCCGGCAACGCCGCCCGGGTGCGGGAGGCCGGTGAGGCCCTGTGACCGCCAAGAACGCGGCGCGGGACCTGCTGGTGCTCGCCGAGCTGGCCAAGCGGGTCAAGGCCGCCGACATCGTGGTCCGGCAACGCTACGCCGAGGCCACTGACGCCGGGGACCGGTCGGTGTGGGCGGTCGGGCCTGACCGCACCCAGGTTGGTGTGGTGCAGCAGGTCGCCGGGTCGGTGCGCGCCCGGGTGTCCGACCCGCGTGCGCTGATGGCCTGGGTGCGTACGCACCGTCCCGACGAGATCGTGGCCGAGCCGACGATCCGTGCCTCCTACCTCACGGTGTTACTGGAGGCCGCGAAAGCAGCCGGGGAGTCCGTTGATCCGGCCACCGGGGAACCGGGTGTGCCCGGCATCGTCGTAGATACCGGCCCCCCATCGGTGCGGGTAGTGCCCGCCAAGGGGTGCGCGGCGCTGATCGACGAGGAGTTCCGTGCCGGCCGCCTGGCGGTGCCCGCATCGGTGCTGCCCACCGACCCCGTTCCGGCTGTCGACGCCGAGCCGGCCGACCCGAATCCACCGACCGCATGAGCTGGCCGCGCGGGCGTGCGGGAAAGGAGCGCGCCCGCGCGACCCCCAACCAGGGGAGCATCATGATCACGCTTGGACTGTTGGCGGGCCTCATGCTCGCGGCAGCACTCGTCTGGCCCGTCACCCCGACCGACCCCGACGCCACCGTCGTCATCCCACAGCTAGCACCGGACGCCGGCCGGCACCGTGCCCCCGACGGAGCCCGCACCCACTGGCGGGACGGCACCCGGATCACCTCACCAGCCGGGTGGATCACCGCGCTCGCCCAGCGAGACCGGCCACAGCGAACCGACAACCCCCACACCGACACCCCCGCCGGGTGGTGGACCTCATGACCACCACCACCGACACCACACGCCTGGACGAGCTGTGCGGCGGCCCACCAACCCAGACGGCCACGTGCGACCGCCCCGGCTGCCGGCGGGTCGTCGGCCCCTACTACGACCCGAGGCAGGCCACGGCCGCGCTGGCCGACCACGTCTACCTGCGCCACGAGGCCGTCTGGGACGGCGGGGGGTGGCTGGCGTGATCACCTGGCTGGGTACGTCGAGTCTGGTACTGATCGGGTTGGGTCTGGGTCTGCTCGCCTTCGTGCTGATCGAGGCGACGATCGTCGGTCTTGTGACGATCATCAGGTCGAGCAGGCCCAACACGACGCCGCGGGGCGACTGGCCCGAGTGGGCCGGCGACTACGACCCGACCGAGGGACGGCAGCGGTGACCGCCGCCCACGCCCGGCTCGGGAAGGCGACCGAGCGGGCCGTCGCCGCGTGGTGGCGCACCCACGGGTTCCCTGGTGCGGAGCGCATCATCCGCACCGGGTGGCGCACCCGCGACCGCTCGGCCGAGGATGCCGGCGACCTCGACCTGTGCCCCGGCGTCATCGCCCAGGTTAAGTCCCTGCAACCACCCGCCCGCGCCGAGCGGGCCGTGCCCGAATGGATGGCCGAAACCGAGCGGCAGCGCGTCGTGGCCGGCGCCGCGATCGGCCTATTGATCGTGCGCCGCCCCGGAACCGCCGACGTGGGCGAGTGGTTCGCTTGGCTACCGGCCCGCACCGCCGCCGCCCTGGTGGACCTGTCCTGGCCGACCGCTGTCGCCGACGCACCCAACCCACCACTACGCCTGACCGTCGCCGACGCCTCCCTGCTGCTGCGGTGGGCCGGCTACGGCACGGACTGGACCGAGGTGACCGCCGATGCCTGACACCCACGGCTGCCCCGGCGGCTGCGGCCAGCCAGTGCCCCGCAAGCACTTCGCGTGCCCGGGCTGCTGGCGCCGGCTGCCCGTCGAGCTGCGGCGGGAGATCAACGCCAGCCACCGGCCGGGCCGGTTCGGTGGCGCTCACATGCACGCGATGGTCGCCGGCCGGCGCTGGTACATCGAGCATCCGCTGGAGGGATCGTGAGTGCGGCGGGCCTGTTCCCGGAGCCGGCGCGGGTCGAGCCGGAGCCGGTCGGGCGCTTGTCGGCGGGCCGGCGCCGCACCCAGCGGCAGCGCGCCGAGGTCGAGGCCGGCTGGCACCCACTCACCCGCGACCGCTCCCGGCCCGAGCTGGGCACCTGCGGCACCTGCGCACACCGGGTCCTGGTCCGCTGGCACCGCCGCACCTATCCCAAATGCGACCAGGGCATCGGGGTGGGCCGGCCGCTGGATGAGGCGCCCTACGCCAGCCACGGTCCGGCGACCGACGTGCGCACCTGGTGGCCGGCCTGCGGATCATGGGTGAGGAGATCGCCGTGACCATGGTCGATGATCTCCTCGCCGCTGGCGTCCCGGTCTGCCGGCCGGAGCCCGTCGTGACGCGCCACGACCTGGAATGGGTGACCACACCACGGCGCGTCGAGTCGAGGCACGCCCACGTCACGATCGCCCGTGAGGTCCGCGCCGACGGCCGCACCGTGTACCACCTCACTGGTGGGCGGATCGGCCAGGCACCGACCTGGCGGGCAGCGATCCCTGGCTGCAGCTGCGCCCTGCCCGCGTGCTGGTCCGCCAGGAAGGTGTTCGGCTACCGGCCGCCGGGGTGGACGTGGCGCACCAGTGTCGACCGCCGGACCGGCCGGGACCATCCCGACGCCTGCCGTGAGCGCGGCCACTGCCACGGACACACCGGATACACGCCGGCGTGCGTGCTCGCGATCGCGCGAGCCGCCCTGGCGACGTGGGCGCCCACCAGATCGAGCAGGACCAGGAGGAGCACCTGATGCCCACCGCGAAACTCGCCAGCGGCTTGCCATCCGGAGACGCGAATGGCCTGTTGGCCATCGTGGAGCACCTCATCGGCGCGCCGCACGACCTGCATGTCGTCGTTGCCCTCGTCGACTGCAAACGCACCACCACCGACAACGACACCGGGGAGGTGGTGCCGACCGCGCGGGTCCGCCGCATCGAGGTCATCTCCGACCCGACCGACGGGCAGCGGCTGATCTCCCTGCTGCGGCGGGCCTACGAGACCCGCACCGGCAAGGCCGTGCTCCCGCTGGCGCTAGAGGACGAGCTGCGCGCGGTGTTCGGGCAGGGCGTGGACCCCGACACCGGGGAGATCCGGCCATGACCACACCCGACGTCAACCGCCCGACTGGCGGTCACCGCTATCACTCCTACCGTCTCTCCGGGCAGATCGCTGCCGCATACGACGACTTCTACGCCCTGCTCATGGCGTGCATGCGCAAGGCCGACACCGACAACGCCCGGGCGCTACGCGCAATGTGGCCGGACGTATGGGCCGAACTCCAGGCCCGCTACAACGCACCCGCCGGGTTGCTCGACGGCGAGACGGGCGGCGAGTCGTGACCACGCCCATGCTCCACCACTACACCTGTGTCCACAGCGCGCAGGGCATCATCGCCGACGGCAGGCTGCGGACCATGGCCGACCACCACGGCATGCGCGAGCTGGCTCCCGGACTGGACTGGATGCTGCACATCATCTGGCTGACCGACCTGGACATGCCCCATCCCCGTGCCCTCGGCCTGGACCGGCGCGCGCTGCACTGCGACCGCACCACGTGGCGGTTCACCGCCGCCGACACCACCACCGTCGTGCCCTGGACCCGGTGGGTGCGCAGCCGCACCGACATCACCCGGCGGGTCCGCGCCGAGGTGGAAGCCGGTTGCCTGCCCGCGCACTGGTGGATCTCATGCGTGCCGGTTCCCGTACGACTGCCGGCGCTGCGAACACACCGCTCGGGCGCGCTGCTTGGAAGGACGACGGCCGATGGATGACGACCGGGCTGGCGAACTCATCGACCAGGTCCTCACCGTCGCGGTCCTGCTGCGGGAGGAACCCGACGCCGTCGCCCCGGCCCTGGCGGCCGTTGACGACCCAACCTCGGCGCTCGTCGTCGCCGCGGCGCTCATCGACATCGACCGGCCTATCAACACCTGGTGGCAGCGCAGCCGGCCGCTCGGCGCGTGCGCGCGGTGCCGCGAGGCGCCATGCGTGGGGCGGTCCCCGTACTGCGAGGAGTGCCGGCTGGCGGTTCGGCGTCGTAGCTGGCGGAACGCGGCACGACGGCGCCGTACCGGCATGAGCACGCACCGGGCGGGGTCACTGTGACCACGGCACGAGATCCCGTCCACACGTCCGCGGACGTGGTGTGGCGCAGCCGCGCGGCGTGCCGGAACGAGGACCCGGAGCTGTTCTTCCCGATCGGGGACACCGGGCCGGCGGTGCGGCAGATCGTCGACGCCAAAGCGGTCTGTGACCGGTGCCCGGTCGAGGCGTACTGCCTGACCTGGGCACTCACGAACGGCATCCGGCACGGCATCTGGGGTGGGATGGACATGGAGGAGCAGGAGCGATCCAGGCGACGTGAGGACAGAGCCAGATCGCGTGACGCCCGGCACTGGGTGGTCACCGACGCGGACCTGCCCGACGTGCTCACGCCGCAGCGGGCCGCGGCGATTCAGCGCAACGCCCAGCGCCACAGCGACCCGGTGCCTGAGCGGGTTCGCCGGCTTGCCGGCGCCGCCCGGAAACGGGGACCGAAGGTGAGGAGCCAATGACCGCCGACGACACCGTGGTCCCGCTGCCGCGGCCATCCAGGGCTGCGGTGACAGACCGGAACCTGCTGGCACGTTCGATCCTCGCCCACCGGCACTGGTGCGTGGAGTGTCGGCCACATGCCGACGATGTTGCCGAGGCGCTGGGTGGGGTGCCGATGGAGGACATCGCCCGCCGTAGGCGGGGGACGGAGGAGTAGATGGCCCGGATGCGGTACCTCAAGCCGGAGTTCTGGACCGACGCCGGCATCGTGAAGCTCAGCCCGTTCGCGCGGCTGCTGTACATGGGCTGCTGGAACTTCGCCCTGTGCGACCAGGGCCACCTGCCTGACGACCCGTTCTCGTTGAGACTCCAGATCCTGCCGGCCGATGATGTTGACGCCCAGGCGCTGGTCGAGGAGTTGGTCGCCGCCGGAAAGCTGCGGCGGATCACGGCCAGGGACGGACGGCGTTACCTGCACGCGCACCGGTTGCCCGATCACCAGAAGACCGACAAACGGTGGGCCGCCAGGTGCCCGGTCTGCACTGTGGGGGTGGTGGACGGTCCATCCGGGGCGACCTCACCCGAGGCTGAGGGGTCGCAATCCGATCCGCCGGTACCTCTCCCAGACTCTCCGGAACTCTCCACATCTCCCGCTACCTCCCCGGAACTCTCCGAACCTCTCCCAGACTCTCCGAAACTCTCCGGAACTCACCACAGGAGGGGAGGGGAGGGGAGTAATAAAGAACAACTACTGGCGCCCGCCTCCGGCGAGCGCGAGCGCCGACGACCCCGCGACGACCTCTGGGACGCGATCGTTGACGCCTGCCACGTCGACACGACCTCGATGACCGGGCCAGCTCGGGGGGCCTGCAACAGGGCCGTCGCCGAACTCCGCAAGATCGGTGCCAGTCCTGGCGAGATCGCCCGCCACGCCGAGGCGTTCCGGGAGCACTGGCCCGGCGTCACCCTCACCCCCTCGGCGCTGGTGCGTCGATGGAGCGAGGTCGGGCAACCACCGCCACGGGCTGCGCCGGCCGCGCCGACCCCGCACGCCACCCTGTGGGCTCAAGCCGAACGAGGACGCGCATGACCGACCTGCCGCACGACCTCGCTGCCGAACGGGCCGTCCTGGGTGCCGCGATGCTCGCCGCCTCCGCCGCCGATGACGTCGACCACCTCGACCCGGGCGACTTCTACGACCACCGGCACGGCGCGCTGCTGGCGCTGATCCGTGCGATGCGCGAGAGCGGGCAACCCGTCGACCTGGGCACCGTCGGCGGGCGGCTGCTCACCGACCCGATCCCCGGCCTGGCCCCGCACGACCTCCAGGGCCTGGCCGCCGACGTGCCGACCGTGGGCAACGCGAGCTGGTACGCACGGATCGTGGCCGACACCGCGGTCCGGCGCCGGCTCATCGCCGCCGGTATGCGGGTGCAGCAGATGGCCCACGGTGCCGACGACGCCCCCGGTTCGGCCGCGGAGCTGTGCGACCGTGCCCGGGTCGAGATCGACGCAGCCGCCACCACCTCCCGCAGTGGCCCGTGGGTGACGGTCGGGGAGTCCATCGCCGCGTCACTGGACGAGTGGGAGCGGGCAGCGGAGTTCACCCCGACCGCGTGGCCGGACCTCAACCGGTTGATCAATGGGTGGGCGCCGGGCCGGATGTACGTGGTCGCGGCCCGACCCGGCGTCGGCAAGTCGATCTTCGGGGTTCAGGCCGCCGCCGACGTGGCCCGCCACGGGATCGGCGCGTGCGTGTTCAGCCTGGAGATGGGTCGGGCGGAGATTGACGCCCGGCTGGTGTCGTCGGTCGGCCGGGTGGACTACGCGCTGCTGGAACGCCGCCAGCTCGGTGACGGCGAGTGGCGGCGGATCGCCGAGGCGGTCAACCGCCTGTCCGACCTGCCGCTGTGGGTCGACGACCAGGTGCCGTTGCGTGTGCACGACATCCGCTCACGGGTGCGTGGCCTGGCCCGCACCCACCCGATCCGGCTGGTGGTGGTGGACTACCTCCAGCTGCTGGCGGCACCGGCCGGATCGGGTCGCACGGCCCGGCACGAGATCGTCGGGGAGTTCTCCCGGGCGCTGAAGCTGCTGGCCAAGGAGCTGGGTGTGGCGGTGCTGGTGCTCTCCCAACTCAACCGTGCCAGCGAGATCCGGGCTGACAAGAAACCGTCGATGGCGGATCTGCGGGAGTCCGGCGAGATCGAGCAGAACGCGGACATGGTGGCGTTGCTGCACCGGGACGCTGACGACGACCCGTCGCGGGTGGCTGTCGCGGTGGCGAAGAACCGGCAGGGTGAGCGCGGCGGGTTCCCGTTGCGGTTCGCCGGCCAGCACTGCCGGCTGGAGTCGATGGCGAAGGTGCGGCCGATCCCGGGGGTGGCGTGATGGCCGCCGTCGAGCCGGCCCGATGCGTTCTGGCGCACCACACCGACCCGGAGCGGCCCCGGCGGGCCGTTGACGGCGCGTACGTGTGTGCCGGCCACCACGCCCGGCTGCGGGGCCTGCTGGCCGCACTGGCACCCCTGTGGGTTGTCCTCGGTGAGCCGGCCGTCGGCACTGGAGGCGGGCCGCGGGTGAGTGGCACACCCACCGACCGGGCACCCATGTCGGCGGGCCTGATCGAGCTGCGGGCCGCGATCCGGCAGAAGCTCGCGAGCTGGGTGCTGATGATCGCCGAGGAGCGTGGCCTGGGTACGCCCACCGACACCGTGCCGGCGATCGTCGCGTGGCTGCTCGGCCACCACGACTGGACCGTGGGCCAGCCATGGGTTGACGACTACGCCCAGGACGTCACCGACCTGCACGCCGCCGCGTGGTCGCATGCCTACCCGAGGCGGCGGACCCGGGTTGACATTGGCGGCTGTCCACAACCTGACGATGTCGGGGCACGCTGTCCGGGCCGGATCGTGGCCATGGTCGGTGCGACCGAGGAGCTGCTGCCTGCGGTCGTGGCCTGCACCGTGTGCGCGTCGGCCTGGGCGCCACGCCAGTGGGCGGCGCTCGGCCGGTCGCTGGCACCGGAGCGTGAGCAGTGGCTGACCGCGGTCCAGCTCGCCGCTCTGCTTGACGTGACCGTGCGTACGGTGCAGCGGTGGGCCGAGCGTGACGGCTGGCCGCGCCTGGGCGGCTACCCGCCGGCCTACGCGGCCAGTGCCGCCCTCCGCAGCGTCACCGGCGCCGTGGCAGCGCGTTGACACAAGACGATCATGTGTCGCAAACTGTGGTCAGGCTAGGTGAGGTGGCAGCGGGCGTCACCCTCCGGGCTGCGAAGGCCAGCGGTAGAGCCCTCGACCTCGGTGTCGGGCCACCGCGACAGAGACGCCATGGCGCAGCCGGCCCAGTTCCACAGACGGGTATTCGATGCGCGACGTCGCCATGGTGCATGCCGATTCGTTGACCTACCTTCCGACTCTTCCACAGGGTTTCATCGACGCGGTCATCACCGACCCGCCGTACAACTCGGGTGGTCGCACACCAACGGAGCGGACGACGACGACAATCCGCCGCAAGTACGTGTCCAGCGACGCGCAGCACGCCTTGGAGGACTTCGTCGGCGACTCCCGCGATCAGCGCTCCTACAGTGCGTGGCTCGCGCAAATCCTTGCCCACGCCCTCGCGGCGGCCAGTACAGGCGCACCGCTGGTGGTGTTCACCGACTGGCGGCAACTGCCGGCCACCTCCGACGCGTTGCAGGTCGCCGGCTGGACGTGGCGCGGCGCGCTCGCGTTGCGCAAGCCGATCAACCGGCCGCAGCGGGGACGGTTCCGGCAGGAGTGCGAGTTCATGCTGTGGGGCACGAACGGCCCGGTCCTCGCCGACCGGAACCCGGTCTACCTGCCTGGGTTCTATGTGGGTTCACAACCCAAGGGCGGCCTGCGGATGCACATCACCCAGAAGCCGCTGGAGGTGATGCGGGACTTGGTGCGGATCTGCCCACCCGGTGGCCGGGTCCTTGACCCGTTCGCCGGTTCCGGCACCACCGGGGTCGCCTCGGTCCTCGAAGACCGCGGATTCCTCGGCGTGGAGTTGTCCGAGCACTACGCCGACATCGCGACGCGACGGATCAACGAGACCGTACGGGCCGACCCGGCCGGATGAGGTGACCCGCATGCCGGTCGTCGGGGGCAGTAGCGCCGCTCGGGGGTACGGCGCGGAGCATGAGGCGATCCGGGAGCGGCTGCTGTGGGAACTGCGGGAGCGGCCGGGCCAGCCGTGTGTTCGGTGCGGCAAGCCGATGTGGCCGTGGCAGAGGTTGGACGCGGGGCACTCGGTGCCGGCCTCGATGGGTGGCGTGGCCGAACGGCTGGAGCACGCCTCGTGCAACCGGTCGGCCGGAGCGAGGACCAGGAACCGGCGTGCGGCTGTCCGTCGCGCCGCGAGCACGCCTCCGTCGCGGGACTGGTGACGGCACAGGGTGGGGGGCGCCCACTTCGCGCAAATCGGACATTCGACCGACCCCGCTCCCAGTCGATCATTTTTGTGTGCGGAGAGTGAGGGGGGACCGCGCACCGTAGTCGGTTGGAGGTGGCATGGCAGAGCGGCGGCGGCGCGGCCCGGTGGAAGTGGCTGTCGGGCGGATGCTGCGGGATCTCGACCTTGCGGCGCACGGTGCTGGCGCCCTGGCCGCCTCGGCCGCAGTCCTGGCCCGGACTCTGGACGAGGGTGCCGGCCTGTCGACGGCGGCCGTCGCCCGGGAACTGCGGGCCACGGTGGAGGCGCTGACGAGGGACGGTGACGATGGTGGCGACGACACCATGGCCGATCTCCTCGCTCGACTGTCCGCCCCGGTTCGCGACACCCCGCCGACCTGACCGACCGACGCTCGGCCCGAAGGTCGCGGAGGTTTCCGCCGAGCTGGGTGCGCCGTTCATGCCGTGGCAGCGGCTGGTCGCCGACGTGGCGGGCGAGGTCAACCCGGACACCGGGCTGCTGGTCTACCGGGATGTCGTGCTCACGATCCCGCGCCAGGAGGGCAAGACGACGCTGATCCTCGGGGTCGCGGTGCACCGGGCGCTGGGATTCGGCGGCCGGCAGAACATCCTCTACACGGCGCAGACCAGGATCGACGCCCGCAAGAAATGGGAGGACGAGCACATTCCGTTGCTGCGGGACTCCCCATTCGGGTCGCTGGTCCGGGTCCGGAAGACCACCGGGAACGAGGCGTTCCTGTGGCGCAACGGCTCCCGGCACGGCCTGGTGTCGGCGACGAAGAAGTCCGGGCACGGGCCGACTCTGGACCTCGGGATCATCGATGAGGCGTTCGCGCATGAAGATGACCGGTTGGAGCAGGCGTTCCGGCCGGCGATGATCACCCGGCCGCAGCCGCAGCTATGGGTGGTCTCCACGGCCGGTGATCGGCGTTCGACGTATTTGCGGGCGAAGGTACGTGCGGGCCGGGCCGCGGTCGCGGCCGGCGCCAGTGGTACGACGGCGTACTTCGAGTGGTCGGCGCCCGAGGACGCGGACCCTCTTGACCCGGCGACCTGGCGCTCGTGCATGCCGGCGCTGGGGTACACGATCACCGAGGCGGCGATCCGCGCCGAGCTGGACACGATGCTCGCCGACCCCGAGCAGGGTCTGGGCCTGTTCCGTCGGGCGTACCTCAACCAGTGGCCGGACGAGATCCACAACGGGTGGGCGGTGATCTCCCGCCCGGCGTGGGAGGTCCTGGCCGACCCGGATTCGACCGTGTTGGACCCGGTGGCGTTCGCGCTGGACGTGACACCGGACCGCAGCGCGGGCTCGATCGGTGTGGCAGGTCGGCGCGGTGATGGCGCGTTGCACGTTGAGGTGACCGACCACCGTCCGGGCACCGGCTGGATGGTGGACCGGATGGTCGCGCTGACGGACCGGTGGTCGCCGTGCGCGGTGGTGGTCGACCCCGCCGGCCCGGCAGGGTCGTTGATAGCCGACCTGGCCGCCGCCGGCATTGAGGTGGTGACGACGTCGGCGCGGGACGTCGCGCAGGCGTGCGGGTGGATCTTCGACGCGGCGACCGGCGACCGGCCGGTGCTGCGCCATCGCGGCCAGGCCGAACTGGCCACCGCGCTGGCCGGTGCGGTGCGGCGCCCCCTGGGGGATGCCTGGGCGTGGTCGCGTCGCGGTGGCGTGGATATCAGCCCGCTGGTGGCGGTGACGTTGGCCGCCTGGGGGCACGTCAACAGTGCGCGGGCCGAACTGGTTCCGCTGTTCGCGAGAGGGTGACGCATGAGCGTGCTGGACGCGATCCCGCTGGAGGCGATCTCGCAGCGGACGCGCACCGTTGACGTAGGTCGGGTGCTGCTGACGGTACTCGCGGCGATCTTCTACGGCCTCGGCTGGATCATCGGTCGGATGGTGTTCGCGGTGGCCTGGGGAGGCTCGGCGGTGCGGGTCGGGTACTCCGACGGCCGGCGTGGCGTTCGTGATCCGGGTCGGGGCGGCGGGTAGTGGCGTCGCTGCTGGAGCGGATCTCCTCGGCGCGGCGGGGCACGAAGGCGTTCTCGGAGCCGCCGTTCTGGGCAGGCGACGCTCTGCGGTACCCGCTGCTCACCTCGGCGTTCCTGACCGAGGACAAGGAGCGGATCGAGAACGACTTCGCCGGCTACGTCCAGGGCGCCTACAAGTCCTCCGGGGTGGTGTTCGCGTGCATCCTGGCGCGGATGCGGGTCTTCGCCCAGGCCCGGTTCCAGTGGCGGGAGTTCACCGCGGGTCGGCCCGGGAATCTGTTCGGCTCACCGGAACTGGGCCTGTTGGAGGCTCCGTGGCCGACCGGCACGACCGGCAACCTGCTCGCGCTCGCCGAGGCAGACGCCTCCCTGGCGGGAAACTTCTACGCCACGACCGCCGACGACGCCGGCCGGATCGGGCGGGCCGCCACCGGCCCTGGTCGGCGGATCACCCGGATGCGTCCGGACTGGACGACCCTCATCGTTGACGCGCCCTCAGGTGACCCGAACGGCTTGGACGCGAAGGTGGTCGCGTTCTCCTACGAGCCGCAGGTCGGGGCTCGCCGGGAGCCAGAGATCCTGCTGCCGGAGGAGGTGTGCCACTACTCGCCGGTCCCGGACCCTGCGGCCCGTTGGCGGGGTATGTCGTGGCTGACGCCGGTCCTCACCGAGATCCGGGCGGACAAGGCCGCCACCACGCACAAGCTGAAGTTCTTCGTCAACGGAGCCACCCCGAACCTCGCGGTGAAGTTCGACAAGGACGTGTCCCCGACGGCCTTCGACGCCTTCGTGAAGCGGTTCCAGGAATCCCACCGGGGTGTCGACGCCGCCTACGAGACGCTGTTCCTCGGTGGTGGTGCCGACCCGGTGCCACTGTCGCATGACTTCCAGCAACTGGACTTCAAGAACACCCAGGGTGCCGGCGAAACACGGGTCGCCGCCGCGGCAGGCGTTCACCCGGTCATCGTCGGCCTGAGCGAGGGCCTCGCCGGTTCCGCGTTGAACGCCGGCAACTACGACTCGGCGAAACGCGGCTTCGTTGACGGGACGATGCGGTGGTTGTGGCAGACCGCCGCCGCGAGTTTCCAGACCCTCGTGACGCCGCCACGGCCCGGTGCGGTGCTCTGGTACGACGACCGGGACATCCCGTTCCTGCGGCAGGACGCCCGTGACGAGGCCGAGATCCAGGCCACCCGCGCCCGCACGATCCGGGAGTTGCTGGACGCCGGCTACGACCCGGACACGGTCGTTGACGCGGTCCTGTCCGGTGACCTGCGTCGCCTGTCCGGGGCGCACTCCGGTCTGTTCTCCGTCCAACTGCAACCAGCCGGACCGACCACACCCGCCCAGGGGGGCTGATGGACACCAAGCACCTGCCGCGTGTACGGATCAAGGACGCGGCCAAGGGTGAGGTCACCGCCGTCTTCGCGACCTTCGACGCCATCGACTCCGATGGGGACGTGACCCGGCCGGGGGCGTTCACCGACGGCGCCGAGGTGCGGATCTCCGCCTATGGGCACGGGTCCTGGGACGGGTTGCTGCCGGTCGGCAAGGGCGTCATGCGCAGCACCCGCACCGAGGCGGTCCTGGACGGCCAGTTCTTCCTGGATACCGCAGCGGGCGCCGACACCTTCGCGGTGGTCCGCCAGATGGGTGACCTCCAGGAGTGGTCGTACGGCTATAAGCCGGTCAAATGGTCCTACGGGGAGTTCGACGGCCAGCAGGTCCGGTTCCTGGAGCAGCTGGCCGTCTACGAGGTCTCCCCGGTGCTGCTCGGCGCCGGGGTCAACACCCGCACCCTGTCCACCAAGGGTGCGACATTCGCCGGGGAGGCGGAGGCGGTCCTGGCCGCTGTGACCTCTCTGGTTGATCGTGCCGTGGATGTCTTGGCGAAGCGGCAGGAGAAGGGCAAGGGGCTCGGCGTGGATTCCTCCACGCTGCTGGGTCGCGTCGAGGTGGAGCTGACGCGCCTGTCTGGCCTGCTGGCCGAGGTCCCTGACGTGCACGAGGAACTGCGCACGCAGTTCACGCGGGAGTGGATGCGTGCCGCGTCCTCCCGCCTCACCTGAGATCAATTCGCCAAGAGGAGCACCGCTATGCCATTTCCCGCGCTGGAGGAGGCCACCGCACGCCTGGAGGCCAAACGCCAGGAACTGTTCGGGATCTTCGAGGAGGCCGGTCCGGACCTCGACATGTCGCTGATCAAGTCCCTCGACGGGGACTCCGCGGTGAAGGTCGCCGAGATCCGCAAGCGTAACGACGAGATCGACGCCCTGGCGAAGGACGTCGAGGACCTCAAGGCCGTCAACACCGTCGCAGACGCCGCCCGGAAGTGGCGCCAGGCCGGGCCTGGCCGGGTCGAGCCGGGTGCCGAGCCGGGCACGGCCGGGTCGCTGGCCCGGCAGGTCGAGGAGAAGTCGTTCGGGGAACTGTTCACCGACTCAGCTGCATACAAGGGCCGGCAGGGACAGAACGGCCCCGAGGCGCGCCTGGACGTCGACGTCAAGGCGCTGTTCTCCACCACCACCGGGTGGCTGCCGGAAACCACCCGCACCGGTCGGGTCGTCGACTTCGCCACCCGGCCGATTCAGGTCCTGGACCTGATCCCCGGCAACACGACCAGCCAGGCGGCGATCGTGTACATGGAGGAGACACTGTTCACCAACGCGGCGGCGGAGACCGCCGAGGGCGGCGTGTACGCGGAGTCGGCACTCCAGCTGACCGAGCAGAACAGCCCGGTCCGGAAGATCGCCACGTTCATCCCAGTCACCGACGAGCAGCTGGAGGACGAGCAGCAGGCCCGCGGGTACCTGAACAACCGGCTGCCGTTCATGCTCAAGCAGCGACTGGATGCGCAGATCCTTGTCGGCACCGGGATCGCGCCGAACCTGCGGGGCATCCTCAACACCGTCGGCATCCAGACCCAGGCCAAGGGCACCGACCCGACCCCGGACGCGGTGTACAAGGCGATGGTCCTCGCCCAGGTCAACGGACGCTCGATGCCGAACGCGGTCGTGATGCACCCGCTGGACTGGCAGGACGTGCGGCTGCTGCGCACCGCCGACGGGATCTACATCTGGGGTTCGCCCTCGGAGGCCGGCCCGGCCCGGCTGTGGGGCCTGCCGGTCGCACAGTCCGACGCCATCACCCTGAACACCGGGCTGGTGGGCGACTTCGCGAACTTCAGTGAGCTGGTCACCCGTCGCGGTGTGGACGTGCAGGTCAGCAACAGCCACTCGACGTACTTCGTCGAGGGCAAGCAGGCGGTGCGGGCCGACGTGCGGGTCGCGCTGGTCGTCTACCGGCCGGCGGCGTTCGTCACCGTCACCGGAATCTGAGGAGCGCCGACAGTGGCGCTCACCTCGGGACAGGTCACGATCGGCGTCGTGGCGGTGCCGCTCAATGCCACCGACACGGACACGGTTTCCGGCATGACGCTGATCGTGAGGAACACCGATGCGGTCAACAGGGTGGCGCTCGGCGGTGCCGACGTCACCACCCTGATCGGTTTCCGCCTGCTGGCTGGCGCGGAGAAGACCATCCCCCTCCCTGCTGGAGAGCGGTTGTACGCCATCCGCACCGACGCCGCAGATGTCGTCGTCGACGTGTTGAGGATTGGAGCCTGATGCCCACCATCGAGAACACCCGCCGCCTGAAGGAGGCGAAGGGCGAGTACGACGTCGTCGTTGACGGTGGTGCGATCGGCACCCTGACCCTGCGCGCTTCCGCCGACGACACGCTCGGCAACGACATTCCGCGGGGCGCGGTCATCGAGGGCGGCTACATCGAGGTGGAGGCCGCCCTCACCTCCGGTGGGCTCGCGACGGTCGCCGCCAATGCCGACGGCGTCGGGGATCTGCTCGCTGCGGCGGCGATCGGCGGCGTGCCCTGGTCGGCGCCCGGCCGCCAGTCGCTCCTGCCGGTGTTCACCGGGGCGAGCACCGTCAAGACCACGGCGCGGCGGTCGTTGGCGATCAGCATCGCCACGGCTGCCCTGACGGCCGGCCGGTTCCGTGTGGTGGTGTTCTACCGGTGACCACACGCGCTGACCGGCGGCTGTGGCGCACCGCGACCGGCGGTCTCGTCAACGACGGACACCCCGACGCCCGCCACCTCGCCTACGCGGCCGGCGACGAGCTGCCGGAGGCCGACGCGCTGCTGGTCACCGACGCCGAGGTCGGCGAGGCCATCCACCGTCCCGCAGACAAGGCCCGGCGCCGCACCACCAGCAAGGCCAGCACCGGACCCGCTGGGTCGACCTGACCATGCCGATCCTGTCGCTGGCCGACGCCAAGGCCCAGTTGAACATCACATCGACGGCGAATGACGTCGAGCTGGGTGACTACATCGGCGCGATCGACGACGCGATCGAAACCCACGTCGGCGCGGTCCTCGACCGGACCGTGAGCGAGGTGGTCGAGCTGGCCGGCTACGGACTATTGGTCGCAACCCGGCCAGTGACCTCGCTCACCTCGCTGACCTCGGTCTCCGACGGCACCACCTACGACGTGGGCGGGCTGTACGTGAAGGATGCTGGCGCCGGCATCATCCGCCGCCGGGACGGTCTTCCCCTGGCCGTCGGCGGGTACGCCCCGGCGTGGACGCTCACCTACGTCGCCGGCCGGGGCGCAACCGCCCCGTCCAGCATCAACCTCGCCGCCCGGATCATCCTGCAACACCTGTGGGAAACCCAGCGGGGCGGCTCCCGCCGCCCCGGCATGGGTGGGGACAACCTCGACCCGCAGTTCCTCGTCATGGGCTTCGCGGTCCCGCGCCGTGCGGTGGAATTGTTGGCCAATCACCAGCAGTTCGGGGTGGCCTGATGGGAGGTGTCTCCCAGCAGCCGGCGGTCGTTGACGCCCTGGTGGTGGTCCTCACCGCCGCCCTGCCGGCCGTGCGGGTCCTCGACGGTCCGGGGATCACTGACGACTCGGCACGGGCGTGGCTGTTCGTCGGCGACGACGACCCCGACTCCACCGGCGCGCCGACGGCCGTGGAGGGCTCCCAGTCATGGGCGGGGTTGGGCAGGCGTTCCCGTGATGAGGAGTTCACCGTGTGGTGCACGTGCGTGTGCTGGTCCGGCGACGACGCGCTGAAGCCGGTCCGGGATGCCGCCTACGGGATCGTCGCGCAGCTGGAGGCCACGATCGTCGCCGACCCGACCCTCGGTGGCATCGCGCTGTGGTGCGGCCTTGGCGCGGTGCGGCTGCGACAGAACGCGACCGACCGTGGGGTCGAGGCCCACGTCACCGTCGGGGTGGACGTCCGCACCCGACTGTCGAGCTGAGAGGGGACCCGATGGTGCAGATCCGCAACATCACCCACGAGGCGCTGCACGTGCCCCTGCTGGGTCGTGTGGTCGAACCGGACGAGCTGGTCGAGATCGACGACATGCTCCTGCAGGGGCATGTGTGGCCACCCACGACCTGGCGGGTGGAGACCGAACCTGTGAGCACGAAGGGTGGTAGGCGCTGATGGCCTATGGCAGCGGCTTGGCCGCGCAGTTGGGCGTCAAGGCGGAGACGGTCGTCGGTACCGAGGTGGTCGTCGACACCTTCTACGAGTTCACCAGCGCGTCGCCGACGTTCAAACCGACGTGGATCACCGGGCAGGGCCTGCGGGCCGGGCAGGCGTACGAGCGTGCCGCCAGGGTGTCGCAGGGTGTCCTCACCGTCGATGGTGAGATCAGCCTGGAGTACACCGACCGTGGCCACATGGGGTTGCTGTGGAGGCACGCGCTCGGTTCGGCGATCACCGTCCCGACGCAGATCGCCGCGAGCACCGCCTACAAGCAGGTCCACACCCCCGGCCCGAAGGCGGGGCTGGGGTTGACGGTGCAGCTGGGCCGGCCGCAGACCGACGGCACGGTGCGGCCGTTCACCTACCGTGGGGTGAAGGTCCCCGAGTGGGAGTTCACGGTCTCGGCCGGCAGTGAGCGGGGCGCGGAGCTGACGCTGAACATCGACGCCTGGCAGGAGAACACCGCCACGGCTCTGGCGGTGGCGTCCTACGCCCCGGCCGCGCAGCTGTTCACGTTCGTTGACGCGGCGACATTCAAGCTCGGTGGCACCGCGACCACCACCGCCGGGGAGACCACGATCAGCGGTGGCCTCGCGTTGGGCACCGTGTTCTCCGAGCTGACGATCAAGGGCGAGACCGGGATGAAGGTCGACCGCTACGGCCTGGGTGGTGGTGGGGTGAAGAAGGAGCAGCTGGAGAACGCCGTCCCGACGATCACCGGCCAGCTGAAGGGCGAGTTCACCAACCGGGTCGAGATCTACGACGTGTTCAGGGCCGGTACGCCCATGCCGCTGCAACTGGACTTCAGCCATGGCGACGCTGGGGGCGGCAACCCGTACCTCCTGTCGTTCATCCTCCCCGCCGTGAAGATCACCGAGACGACCATCGACGTTGACGGGGGTGACCTGCTGGGGCAGGAGGTCGCGTTCAAGGCGTTCGACGACGGGACGAACCCGGTGCTCCAGGTGAAGCTCGTGAGCACGGACACGACCCTGTGATGGCTGGCTTCGACGTGCGGATCACCGGGGCCGACCAGCTCGCCACGGTGGCGAAGTCACTGAAGGACGCCGGCAACAGGGATCTGCGCAGGGAGCTGTTCCGCAGCATCCAGCGGGCCACGAAACCGCTGAAGGCAGAGGTGAAGGCCGAGGCGCTGCGGGTGCTTCCGAACCGGGGTGGGCTGGCCCGGATGGTGTCCCGATCCCGGCTCACGACGAAGACCCGCACGGGCCGCAGTCCGGGTGTCACGATCGTCGCCACCGGGAAGATCGACATCGGGTCGCTGGACCGGGGCCGGTTGCGGCACCCGCTGTTCGGCGATCGCGAGCACTGGTACCAGCAGGAGGTGCGCCCGCACTGGTTCACCGGGGCGATCGACCGGGACATCGACCATGTCCAGGCTGAGCTGCTGGCCGCCATCGACGCCGTGGCCCGCAAGATCGGGAGTTGACGTGCTGCGGATCACGCTCGGCGAGAAGGTCCTCGACTTCGACGACAACCGCCTGTTGAACACCGAGGCCATCGCGCTGCGGAAGGTCTCCGGCCTGACCGTTGACGAGTTCCTGCATGGAATCTCGGAGTTCGATCCGGTCGCGTTGACGGTGCTGGTGTGGCTGGCCCGCCGCCGTGCCGGGGAGAGCGACCTGCGGTTCTCCGATGTCGAGTTCGACATGGGCGTCACTTTCGACCTGGACCAGCTCGACGACGACGGCACCGTGATCAGCCACCCGGCTGGTGCGGACGAGAGCACGGAGCCGGAGGAGGGCGCGGACCCTACCATACCGGCCGGGCCGGAGCCGGCGACCTAGAGCGCCGCACCGGTGAGATGGTGGCCCCCTTCGCCCTGTACTTCGGTATCCGCGAGTGGGAGATGGCCCGCCTCACCTACATGGGGTTCCTCACCTACGAGGCTGCGGCCAGGCAATTGATGAAAGGCGGTGGCCATGGGTAAGAAGATCGAGTTTGGGATCTTCGCGACCGACCACGGCGCCGCCCGCACGATCACGGGTGTCGGTAAGGCGTTCGACAGGAGCGCCAAGGACGCCGAGAGGGCCTCGGGTCGTATCGGCAGGGCCGGCTCGGCGATCGGCAGGACCGGCGGCAAGCTCGCGTCATTCGGCAAGGGCGCCGGCGCGGTCGGTGTGGGTGTTCTCGGTGCCGTGGTGGGTGTCGGCATGCTGGGCTCGACGATGCTGAGGACCGCCGCGAACATGGAGTTGATGGACCGCAAGGCGAAGATCGTCTTCGGTAAGGGGTTCCCGGCGATGGAGTCGTGGGCGAAGAAGGTCGGCTCCCGGATGGGGCTCACCTCCCGGGAGGTCCTGCGGATGGCATCAGGGATGCAGGACCTGCTGGTGCCGATGGGGTTCACCCGGGACCGGGCGCAGGCGATGACCCGGCAGCTGGCCGGCCTGTCCGGTGCCCTGTCGGAGTGGTCGGGTGGCACCCGCTCCGCGAGCGAGGTCGGTGACATCCTCTCCGCCGCGCTGCTGGGTGAGCGGGACGCGCTACAGGGTCTGGGTATCGGGATCTCCCAGGCGCAGGTCGACGCCCAGGTGCTGGCGAACGCGAAGAAGGGCCTGGTCTTCGCCACCGACGAACAGGCGCAGGCGCAGGCGACCCTGGACCTGATCATGGCGAAGTCCACCGACGCGCAGAACGCCTACTCCTCATCTCAGGGGACGCTGGCGGCGAAGCTCGCCGCGTCGAAGTCCAAGCTCGGGGAGCTGCGGGACGCCCTCATCGTCAAGGTGACGCCATGGCTGACGACCGCGTTCACCTGGTTCGAGACGCACTGGCCGGACCTCGCCCTGGGTTTGTTGAGCGTCGCCCGCGCCGCCACGATCATCATCTCCCCGATGTTCAGCGTGGCCGCCGCGGGTCTGCGGGTGGGTTCCGCCCTGCTGAAGGCCGCCGCGGCGGCCGCCTTCGCCACCGGGAACATCACTCTCGGCAACAGCCTGTGGAAGAAGGCCGACGGGATGAACAAGCTCGCCGGGGACGCCGAGCGGATGGGGCGGTCGATCCACGACAACGCGATCGCGGCGCTCGATGAGATGGAACGCAAGCTGCGCGCCATCAAGAGCAAGACGGTCACGATCACGGTCCAGCAGCGGATGGCCGGGTACTACATCGACACCAGCGGACAGCGGCGCAAGGGCCTGGCCATGGCGCAAGCCTCCGGGACGTCCTGGTTCCGGGGTGGCTGGAGCTGGGTGGGTGAACGCGGCGCCGAACTTCTCAGGCTGCCGGCGGGCACGCAGATCCTCGACGCGGAATCCAGCGCGCGCAGGGTCCGCTCCGGCGCGGTCCCGGCCATGGCGGGTGCCGGTGGTGGCTGGCCGGGTGTGACGATCAACATGCTCAACCGCGCTGATCCCCGCGAGATCATGCGCGAGCTGGCGTGGGTCCTGAAAACCTCGGGGCGCTGATGGCGGTCACCGGAAACTGGCAGGTGGAGTACGCGGGGCTGGCGATGGGCCCGGACACGCCGTACGAACTCGTCGCGCCCATCGAGGGCATCTCCGACCACCCCGAGGTGCGCACATCCGATGCGGTGCGGCTGCGCGCCCACGGACTGCTGCCCGGTGACGACTTCCTTGACGGTCGGAGCGTGACGCTGCGCCTGGAGATCGGCGCCACGTCCGACACCGCACTGTCGAATGCGATCGCGGTGATGAAGGCCGCGCTCGCCCCGGCCGGCCTTGAGACACCGCTGGTGTTCCAGATTCCCGGCGTCGCCGGCGGTGGGGTGCGGCGGATCAACGCCCGGCCCCGCAAGCTGGCGTTGCCCATCGACACCGAGCACTACTTCCGCCTTGCGACCGCGACCGTCGCCTTCGACGCCACGGATCCGCGAATCTACGACGAGACGGTGACGACCCTGACCACCGGGCTCGCCGCCTCGCCTCCCGGCCTGGCGTGGTCGCTGACGTGGAACCTCAACTGGGGTGGGGCGAGCATGGGCAACGCGGTCGCCGCGTCGAATGCGGGGACGTTCGCCACACCGTGGGCCGCTCGCATCGACGGGCCGGTGACGAATCCCGGCATCGAGAACATGAGCACCGGCCAGGTGTTGTCGCTGGCCGGTGACGCCGGCCTGGTCCTCGGCCTCGGCGAGTACGTCGAGATGGACTCCACCACCCGCACCGTCCTCCTGGGTGGAACCGCCAGCCGCTACTCGAAGCTGACCGCGAACTCCTCCTGGTGGGACCTGCCACCGGGCGCGACCACACTGCGGTTCCTCGGCACCACTTCAGGCAGCCCCCAGCTCGCCGTGTCGTTCCGTTCGGCCTGGATCTAAGAGGAGTCGCCGATGTCAGTCACCACCACCCCGATCTTCATCCAGGCCGGCGGGGAAACCGCAGAGTCGGCGCGTCGCGCCATCGCCGCGCTGGTGGGTGGACGGGGCGGGATCATCGGTGCCGCCGACCTGGCGGTGACCGAGAACGGCACCCCGAACATGAGCGTCAACGTGGGAAGCGGTCAGGTGCTCATCCCCGGCACGGAGGGCACCTACCAGGGCATCTACCTCGTGGAGAACCGGGGCACGTTGAACGTGGCGCTCGCCGCGAGTGACCCCACGAACCCCCGCAAGGATCTCATCGTCGCGAAGGTCGCCGATGCCGCGTACTCGGGCGCGACGAACGCCGCGTCCATCGTCATGGTGACCGGGACCCCCGCGGCGACACCCACCGAGCCGGCCGCACCCGCGAACTCCTGGGTGCTGGCGATGATCGACATCCCGGCACTGGACACCGCGGTCACCAACAGCCAGATCGCCGACCGGCGCACCACCCAGTCGAGCCAGAAGGGCCGGGCGGCCGCGCTCGGTGGGATCATCCCGGTGCCCTCGACCAACGCACCCAACCACTCGGCCGGGCTCGCGATCTTCGAGACCGACACGGGTCTGCCCCGGGTGAGCACCGGAGCCACCTGGGCGTCGCTCGTCCAGGCGCTGACGAAAACCACGTCCGGGTCGAACCGGATGCACTGGGGCACCTACAGCGGCACCACCGACGCCTCCGGCTACCTCACCATCACCCACGGGGCCGGTTTCACCCCCACCGTGGTACTCGCGATATCGGGAATCACCGGCGGTGGTCCCGGCGCGCTATTGGGTGTGGACACCATCACCTCGACGACGTTCCGGATCCGCGTCGGCAGCATCACCGTCGCGACCGCGGTCACCGGCTACTACCTGTGCCTGTCGTAATGGCCGCCTACCGGTACCTGCTCGCGGACCTGCTGGGCGGGCAAACCCTCGCCGAGGTGCCGTTCACCTCCGCGAGCTTCGAGCATGTCCTCAACGCTCCCGGCAACTTCGAGGGGACACTGGCACTGAAGCAGCCCCCCGCGCTGCACCTGGTACTCGCCCCGTTGTTTCCGCACCTGCTGGGGCGTCTCGCGCTCTACGTCGAACGCGACGGCGTGATCGTCTGGGGTGGTATCCCCTGGACATCCGACCCCGACCTGGACGCCGGCACGATGACGATCCGGGGCGAGGGCTGGCTGTCCTACCTCCGGCGGCGGGTGCTGCGCGCGACCAAGGTGTACACGCAGGTCGACCAGACGACGGAGATCGCGAAGAACCTCATCGACTGGGCCCTCGCCTACGGCCCATCCCCACCGATCGACACCACCGCGGTGGGTGCGACCGGGGTGCCGCGGGACCGCACCTGGCAGGCGTACGAGCGCCCCTGGATCGGGCGCCTCATCGAGGACCTGGCGGCCGTGGAGAACGGGTTCGACTTCCGGTTCGACTCGGCGTGGTCGGCCGGCGCCATCGTCACCCGGTTCCTCACCTCCTACCCGAACACCGGCCGCTCCACGAATCTCGTGTTCGAGATCGGCACACAGGTCACCTCAGCGGCCCTGGGCTGCGACGGTACCGCGCTGGCCACGCACGTTGACGCGGTGGGTGCCGGCGAGGGCGACCTGGGGCTGCTGGCGAGTGTCGCCAACCCCGGAATGCTCGCCGCCGGGTGGCCGGTCCTCGACGACGTGATCAGCGCGGGCGACGTCAGCGTGTTCGCCACACTGGACGCGAAGGCCCGGCACCGGCTGGCCCGCGGTTCGGCACCCATCACCCTGCCCCGCCTGAGTGTGGCACCCGAGGCGGAGCCGACCTTTGGCTCCTACTCCGTCGGTGACGTGGTGACGATCCGGGGCGGGGCCGGCCTGGCCACCCTCGACGGGCGGTACCGGCTCGTCGGTGTCGGCATGAGCATCGACGCCGCTGGTGGTGAGGTCGCCCAGCTAGCGACCGCGACCCTCGACGCGTTCCAGGAGGTCTGATGAGCGACCCGACCCTGCCGCCCTCGCTCGCCGCCGAACTGGCCGACCTGCGGCGGCGGCTGGACGCCCTGGAACGCTCCCCCCGACTACCCAGCTCCTCCATCCGGGGCGGCACGTTCCGGTTCCTCGACTCGCTCGGCAATCCCCGGTTCGTGCTCGGCAACGCGAAGTTCGACGGCACTGTCGGTGGCCTCACCGATGCCTACGGCGTGTTCACCTACGGGGACGGGGGAACGGTGATCGCCGCGGCCCGTGAGGGTGGCCGCGGTCAGCTCTACCCCACCAGCCCCATCCCGATCCACGCACCCGCACCCACCATCGTCACCAGCGCGACCTTCGTGGGCGTGTACGAGTCGGGAATCCAGAAACCGCACCTGGAGGTGGTCTCGGTGCAGATGTATGTGATCACCGACGCGGCCACCACCGGCGAGGTCCGACTCGCTGACGCCTACACCGGCACCACCACCGCTGCCGCGTCGATCCCCGCCGCCGCGGCCGGGTACGCCCGGTTCGAGTGGCTGCACCCGGCGAAGTGCGGCCTGTACGACACCCGGCCCGCCCGACTGGGCAGCCTCGGCGTCGACGTCCACGCCCGCCGCGTCACCGGCACCGGCAACGTGACCGTCTACACCCCGAGGATCGCCGAACTGAGCAGCCTGTACCTCATCCCCACCGCCACTACCGACGGCAATCCGTCGTTCACCTGAGCCGGGGACGGGACACCTCATGCACCTTCAGGTTCTCTTCGACATCGCCGGCTCCGTCGGCGCCGCCGCGGTGCTGTTCTTCGCGACCGTCACCTGGCGGCGGCTGCGCCGTCTGTGGCTGCTGTTGGACGATTGGCACGGCGAACCACCCCGGCCCGGTGTGCCCGCCCGCCCCGGGGTGATGGTGCGGCTGGCGTCGATCGAGGCCGAGCTGTACCCCAACGGCGGCACCAGCCTCAAGGACCTCGTCGTGGCCACCGCCGGTGAGGTCCAGGTGCTGCGTCACGAGGTCGCGCTGATCACTGGAGGTACCGATGACCACCTGGGCTGATGTGTCCCACTGGCAGATGATCGACCTGCGGGCCTACGCGGCGGCCGGCCACGACCGGATCGCGTGCAAGGCCACCGAGGGCAGCGGGTATGTGGACCCGACGTTCGCCTACCGGTGGCGGCTGGCCGGCCAGCTCGGCCTGGCCCGCCTCGCCTACCACTTCGCCACCGCGGCCAACCGCGGGGCGGACGACTTCGACCACTTCATCGGCACCGTCCACGCCGCTGGCGGTGTGGGACCGCGGGACCTGCTGTGCCTGGACTCCGAGGACCCGGCGGGTGTGAGCCGTGCCGACGACCACGCGCGGGAGTTCACCGCCCGGGCAGTGGCGCGCGGGTACCCCTCCGGGTGCCTGTACACCGGCCGGTGGTACGCCAACCCGGCGAACCTCCAACCTGATGATCTCGCTCCGGGCTGGCGCCGGTTGTGGATCTCCGACTACGGCCCCGCACCGGACGGGCAGATCCCACTCCCGGACGGGTGGACCCGAAACCAGGTCATCGCCCGGCAGTACACCAGCACCGCGACCCTGCCCGGCATCACCGGCCCGGCCGACGCCAACCGCACCCTCATCGACTGGCTAGGAAAGGACCCGATCATGGCACTGGATCAGCAGTACTTCGACCGCAAGTTCGCCGACGTACAGAACGGCCTCGCCCTCATCATCTGGGGCGATGACCGCGACGACACGAAAGACATCGGTACCCACCCCGACAACATCCAGCGTGTCCGGAAGGACCTCGCCGACCTGGCGGCCAAGGTCGGCGGGCTGGCGGCCAGTGGCGGGACGGTTGACGTTGACGCGCTGGCCGAGGCGGTCGCGGACAAGCTCGCCGCACGGATGGCGCAGTGATGCCCCCGCTGGTCACGTCGGTGATCCGGACCTGGTCTCCGATGCTCGCCGGCTGGCTGCTGTCCCTCCCCGTCGCACCCCTGCTGCTGCGCATCGTCGGTGTCGAGGGCGACCGGGCGGCCGAGGTCATCGGCGGCGCGGTCACCGTGCTCCTCGGCTGGGTCTGGTACCTCGCGGTCCGCACGTGCGAACAGCGGTGGCCGCGACTTGGGGTCCTGCTCGGCGTGTCGGCGCAACCCACCTACCCGGGTAGGCAACCCACGGCACCAACCGGCTGAGACCAGCCCCGACCAGTCCCCACAGCACGACCTACAGCCCTCGCCGAGTGCGGGGGCTGACGCATACCCCGGCCACGAAAGCGCCCCGGCACCCAACACACGGGTCCGGGGCTGGCCAACCCCTCGACGGAAGGTTGACATGACCAAGCCTACCCAACTCCAACCGTTCACGTTCCCCACCACCGGCCAGCAGGTGCGTGTCATCGGTGATCCCGACCGTCCGCTGTTCCACCACAGTGACGCCTGCCGCATCCTCCGGCACACCAACCCCTCGGTCGCGGTGCGGATGCTTGATGACGACGAGCGTCAGTTGATCGATATGCGGACCATCCCCGCAGGTCAGACCGCCCTAAACTTCGACGTACCCAGAACCGGAAACGCCGAGGCGTGGTTCGTCACCGAAGCCGGCCTCTATGTCTTGGCCTTGCGCAGCAACGCCCCGGGCGCGAGGGCGTTTCGCCGCTGGGTCACCCACGACGTGCTGCCCGCGATCCGGACCGGTGGCTACCAGACGGCGACCCAGTTGACCCGCGCCGATCTGGCCCGGATGGTCATCGCCGCCGAGGAGGAACGCGAGCGCCTGGCCGCGCACGTCGCCGAGCTGGAGCCCGACGCGGCCCGCGCCCGAAGGACGATGGACGCTGAGGGGCTGGTGCTGGTCGGCACCGTCGCGAAACGCTGGGGCCTGCGGGAAAGAGCCCTTCGGGAGTTCCTGTACGCCGAGCACCTGCTGATCCGCACCGGGACCCGCCGCAACGAGCCCTACGCCGAGGCGGTGGCGGCCGGCTGGTTCGAGGTGAAGGTCCACCTCGTCGAGGTTGACCCCGACCGGGCGCCCGTTGAACGTGGCACCACCTACGTGACCCCGCGCGGTGAGGCCCTGATCTGGTCCCGGCTGTACCGGGCCGGCTACGTCACCCAACCACGACCACCCGCGCAGCAGGACACCCTGCCCGCCCTGACCTGACACCGCTGGCCCGTGCGCAGGCCATAGCGACACGCGGCCCCGTCCTTCCTCGCGGAGTGCGGGGCCGCTTCGGCGCGTCGCGAACA
The DNA here is from genome assembly GCA_016201065.1 of Actinomycetota bacterium. GTDB lineage: Bacteria > Actinomycetota > Actinomycetes > Mycobacteriales > JACQDL01 > JACQDL01. The sequence continues at coordinate 4,689 of JACQDL010000031.1, read as the reverse complement.
AAAGCCGTGTAGGCGGCATCCACCACCCTGGCCTTCCCGGTTCACCCGGTCGCCTGTTGAGATGGCGAGCGTTTTCCAGGATTGTCAGTAGGAGATGAGTTACTGCTGGACGATGTTGTCGTAACCATGGGGGACGGACTGGGGGCTGACGGTGACGCAGAACAGCTACGAGGCGGGTACAGGCGCGCTGCACGTCGAAGAGATCACGGTCGAGGAAGCGTGGCGTCGCCTAGATGCCGAGGCGCGGTTGGTGCTGAACATCAGCGGTGAGGAGTTCCGCACCCGGTGGATGGCTGGCGAGTTCCGTGAGCACGACGACCCGAAGGTGGCCCAACTCGCCATACTGCTTCCCGATGCCTGGTAGGACGCCGTACCAGGCCTTCGAGGCGTTTGTCGCGCCGTTGGAGACGGCCCTCTGCTGCATCGCCACAGTCAAGTTTCAGTGCTCGGCGGGCGGGAAGGCCGAGGTGCTGCCCGTTGACGGCGCTGCCGACCACCAGCTGTTCGTCAACAACGACACCTACATCGAGCTACGGGGTCCCTCGAAGCTCACCCTGAAGGTCCGCATGCGGTACAAGATCATCGAAGACTCGCGGGAGAGCTACGGCCCCTACCGGGTCACAACCAAGGCGTACATCTACTCCCTCCAGGATTCGGGTGGCCAAGCCATGCTCGACTACCACTGGCATCCGACGGGACAGTCCGATGAGGTGAGGCCACACCTCCACCTCGGAGCCACCCAGCTCACCGAGGGCGCCGTGTTGAGCAGGAAGACCCATGTCCTCACTGGCCGGGTCACCTTGGAAGACGTGATCCGCATGGCGATCAGGCTTGGAGCGACGCCGGTCGTCCCAAACTGGGAGGATAGGCTCACCTCGACCGAGAGCCCGCACAAGCTCTACCGCAGTTGGTGTTAGGCCGCTGTCCCACCTCGGCTGTGAGCGGTGTTCTCATCAGCTCGTGATCAGGCGGTGCCCTCGATCGGGGTGATCCGGGAGTGGTCCGGTGCCGCTTCGGCGTGTGCCCGGCACACCGGGGCGGTGTGGAACAGGAACGTGGCCGGTTCCCGGCAGTGTTGGTTCTCCCGGTCGTAGTCCCAGGTTGTCCCGCACACGGTGCAGCGGGACCGCCCCCGGCTGGTGACCAGGGTCGCGCCGTGGTCGGGGCACACCCCCCACCCAATCGTGCACGACCCGGGCGGCATGCTGCGCCTTTCGACCGCATCAACGAGCGCCCGGATCTGGTTGGCCAGGTCGGTGACCGCGGCCCGAATCTGGGCGACATCGGCCGCCATGGCCCGGTCGTGGGCGACCGCGTCGAGCACCCCCGCGGTGGCCCGCAGCCGGGTGACGGTCTCAGCGGTCCGGTCGGTCACCGCTGGCCTCCAACTCGTCCAGGTGCGCGGCGAGTAGCCGGGTCGTGGAGCATGGCACCGGTTGCCCGTCGGTCGGGCACGTCCCGCCGGCCGGGCCACGGTGGGCCAACCGCACCTCGGCGAGGGCGGTGGTGAGGATGCGCAGCGCGGCCGGCGCCCGGGCGAACAGGTCCAGGTCCTCGGGGCGGGCGAAGCTGGCGACGACCTGATCCTGGTCCGGGTCGATGAGGTCCCAGCGGCCCTCGGTGTGACTGACCGCCAGACCCTCCATAGGGGTCGCGTCCAGCAGGATCGCGATCACATCCCGGACGACCGCCGACCGGGTCACGTCCGGCCGTTTGGTGGTAGCCATACCCGGACCGTAGGTCAATATACGCGCCATATAAACATCACCCTACAGACTGTGTGTGGGTTGTCGGTTACCGTCGGCCGTGTGGCACACGAAACCGACCGCACCGAGGAGGAAACCCTCCTGCTGTCGGTGTTCGCCTCCCGGCTACGGGAACTGCGGGCACGACACCGGATGAGCCAAGAAGAAGTCGCCGAACGCGCCGACGGCATGGACCGCGCCTACCTGTCGTTGTTGGAACGCGGCATGCGCAACCCCTCACTGCTGCTCGTGTACTCCCTCGCCCGCGCGTTGAACGTCCACCCACGCGAACTACTCGTCGACGAGTGGCCACCGAAGACGGCACCGTAGCCGGGGGTTGACGGGGCGTGGCAGCAGTCGAGGGAACCACCACCACGCCCCTCTCGGACCCGGCCGGACGGGTCTACCCGCGCGTCGGGCGCGCCCGGCCGGGGAGCCCTCACCGACCCACAAACCCCGACTGCTGGCAATCGACGTGCTCACACCACGCCAACCCCAGGTAGCCGGGCGGCACACCCAACCCGGCCGCGATCCGCGCCAACAAGTCGTACTGCCGCACCGGCCGACCATGGATGACGCCACACACCTGCGGCTGGGACTGCCCCACCAACACCGCGATCGCGTACTGGCTGTACCCCTCAGCCTGCAACAACCTGTACACCGCACCGATGTCCTGCCGCGCCAACGCCGCCCGCATCCCCGGCCGCTCCCACACCTCAGCCGGGGGCCGCTGTGGTGTCGTCTGCCTCAGGACCGCGCTCACCGGCTCGGTTCCTCGGTCATCACCGCTGGTCCGGGGCGGGGATAGTCGCCGTGGAAGAAGTCGTCGGCACCCAAGCGTTCGTACTCGTCGAGCCAGTCGGCGAACTGCTGCTGCTCTGGTGACAATCCGATGCTGTCGCGCAACTCGGTGTTTCGCGTACGCGCCATGATCCCTCTCAGCGATCACTCAACTACGTTCGGTTCATCCCGACTGTAGGGCGACGTCGCAACAGGGTGTGAGGGACATCAGGTCCTACCTCGGCGGAAACCACCCCGGGGGGTAGGACGCCACGTCCAAGCTAGGCATCGTTGACACCGAGCCGGCCCGCCAGCTCCCGCAGTTGCGTGTTGCGGCGCCGTTCGTTGTGCAGCAGATCGCCCACCACGACCCGGGGAAACGCCTGATAGGAGATCCACGACGGCGCGGCACGTTCAACCCGCAGCATCGTGTCCAGAGCGGCGTCATCATGGCCGAGCGCAGCGTGCGCGAACGCGACATCGGTCATGTGCCGGGAGCGGGCAGCTAGTGGCAGTCTGGTATCCAGTGGCATCCGGCGCGCCTGATCCAGGGCATGCCCCGGTTGATTGGTCACCACCGCGATATCGACCGCCTGCATGATCACCTGCGACGGGCCGAACGGCGCCTCGTAGTCATTGCGGTCGACTCCCAGCCGGGAGGCGATACCTTCCGCGACAGACAACAAGTCTCCGGACTCGACGACTCGACCACTACGCGCCGCTGCGGTGGCGCTGGTGAGCACCAAACTTCCCCACAACGACAATTCCTCGGGTGCGGCCTTGCTGAACTTTGGCTCGATTCGCTGCGCGGCCATCGCGGCGACATGATGCGCCTCATCGGTCCGGCCCTGCTTCTGCACCAACCAGGCATATGATCCATACAGTGCGGCCGATCGAAGTTCGTCAGAACTGTCCCTGGCGGCGCGCATGGCCAGATCTAACGCGATGTACGCGAGATCTCCATGCCCCAGGTGCGCTACGACACAGCCCGCTATCTGGTAGACCTGCGCGATCAGGTCTGACGCAGCGCCCCGATCGTCGGTGGCCAGTCGGACCGTTGCCCGCGCCTGCTGGATCAGGCCAGGTAGCGTCGCGCCGAGCGCAGGGTAGTCGCCCGCCCAGTACGCGCCCCAGCAGTACGTCACCTGCCGCCGCAGCTCGTCGGCGGTCAACATGGTGTCTTCCCCGTCAACGTCCGCCAACTCCGGAAGGACGGTTAGCGCATACCGGATGGCGGAGACACCAGCCATCCCGGTGGTCTCGGTGGCATCGACTGTCAACCCCCGGGACTGGCCGAGCAACAGCGCGATCTCGACGTCCAGGGCGTGCGCGATGCGTTGTAGCGTCCCGATCAGGGCGCTGTGCTTGCTGCCCTGCTCCAGTTTTCGGATCACGTCGATCGACACCCCGGCGCGCTCGGCAAGTTCCCGCTGGGTGATCCGTGGCTGGGCGCGTGTCCGTAGTTCCCGTATCCGGTCGCCGATGGTGAGGTCGGTACCATGGCCCATGTCGGGACCTCCTCGCGGTCTCGGCCTGGCCCCGGGCGTTCACAGCGCTGCGGGGCCACTTCACACCGACGGTACCCGCGCGCCGATCGGTGGTCATCCCACAGTGATCGGCTGTAACCCGGATGGCCTAACTTCACTCTGTGATGACGGCACCACATGACAAGTCGTGACGTAGCAGGATGAGTCGGCGCCGAATTCGGGAGGCTACGTCCCGTGATCGGTTGTAGCGTCTGCCGCGCGGGATGTTCAGGCTCCGGCATCGGGGGTCGCCGGGTGGTGCGCCGCTGTGGCACGTCAACCGACCGACCCCGGAGGCGATGGCGTGCCACAGCGGTCTGGGCCTGAGTGTAGAAGGCGGGCGGACGACGATGGCGGACCGCCGCAGGATGGCTAGTTTTGCACCCATAGACTATGCTCATGGCGTACCATCGTTTGAGCACGCGAACTGCTCTAGCATGGCGTTATGCCCGCCAGTACTTTTAATCCGCGGGTTCAGGGTTCGAGTCCCTGGAGGCCCACCGATCGAGGCATTGCGCGAACCGCGTGTCGTGGGTGGTCGGGGTAGTGGTTGGGGCGTCGCCAGGGAGGGCGACGCCCGGTGTTGGGATCTTGAACACGGGGATGATTCCTTCCTCTTCGATGCGGATCTCGGCGAT
>JACQDL010000008.1 GCA_016201065.1 Actinomycetota bacterium | reverse complement strand
TATTCCCAGCCGGCCCCGGAACCGGCCGTCATCCGGGCACGACAGCCCGGTCCCAGGCATGCCCCAACCCGGAATCACACACCGTAACCAAAACCTTCAGCCCCATGCACCACCCGAAAGCTCTTAAGTCCCGGGCATTGAGGTGTGTACCCGCCAGCGCCCAGCGTTGGTGGAGTCCCGAAACCGTTCACGGGTTGCCTGTCTGCGCCACCACGAGCTCGCCGACCGCGACGACACCGAAACGCTGGCCTCCATTGATCGCAACCCGGCGCCTGCCTCCTAAGTATCGCCATGGACAGTCCGATATCCCCCGCTCCGGACCCGAGAGGAATACCGTGCCACACCACCGCCTCCGCGCAGTCACGCGCCGACGAACGATTCCGAAAATTGGCCTGCTCGCGTTTGTCATGACCGCAACCGCGTGCTCGGGCGCCGCCACTGAAAGTACGGCAACCAAGCACACCGTGACAATTGCCATTTCCGGCCAACCCACGCTTGACCCATACAAGGCCAATCTTGACCCAAACAACCTACCGACCGCCCCGCTTGCCTACGCGTCGCTGATCCGGATGAACGCCGACCGCACCTTCAGCGGTGACCTGGCCGAATCCTTCGGATATACCGATAAACAAAACAGAATCTTTCAGCTGAAACTGCGCTCTGGAGTGAAGTTCGCAGACGGCACCCCGCTCGACGCCAACGCGGTGGTCGGCTCACTACGGTACATGTTGAAAGTGAGCCCAAAGGCGCAGACCTGGGCCGGCACAATTTCCGGTATCACCGCCCAAGACTCCTCGACCGTCGTGGTGACCAACAAGACACCAAACCCGGTCATGCGGCAACTCCTCAGCCAGGCCGTCCTCTCGGGTTCCATCATCGCGCCGGCCGGCTTGTCCGACCCGAGCAGACTGGCCCGGCAGACCTTCGGCGCCGGTCCGTATGTGCTTGACCCGACGAACACCGTACCGACCGATCACTACACCTACACGGCGAATCCGCACTATTGGAACAAAGCAGCGCAATACTGGGCTAAGGTCGTCGTGCGAGTATTGCCTGAGGCCAGCGCCACGGTGCAGGCACTCCGTACCAGGCAGATCGACTACGCCGCGCTGACGGCCGACGCTGGCCCAGCGGTCAGCGCGGCCGGGCTGAAATATGTGACTGCCAGCGTCGCCGTCATAGGCATGCTTCTCGCCGACCGGGACGGCACGATCGCTCCCGAACTGAAGGATGTGCGGGTTCGCCAGGCACTCAACTACGCCATCGACCGTGCGGCGATCGCCAAGGCGGTCTACGGCGCCTTCGCCCGGCCCACGAGCCAAACTGCGGCCCCAGGGTTCGACGGCTACAACAGGGCGTTGAGCAACCGGTACCCCTACGACCCCGCGCGGGCCAAGAGGCTGCTGGCCGATGCCGGCTATACCAACGGGTTCACCCTGAAGGTCGAAACCCAGAGCTCCTTCGGCATCAACATCATCACCGAAGCGGTGATTGCACAGTGGAAGGAGGTCGGCGTCGCCGTCGAGTTGACCACCGACGCCCAGGTGGCGCAGTGGCTGGAGGGCGTCATGTCGCGAACGTTTCCGGTCACCGGCTTCGCCCACGGAAATCTGCCCACGTACCTTTCGTCCCTGGACTTCGTCCTCCCGGTAGCCAATCCGTTCAATCCGTTCGCCACCGGCGACGACCAACTTGGCCGACTGTTCAGTCAGGCCGCGGCGGAGCCGGAGCTACCCAAGCAGACGGCTCTGTTCCAGCGAGAGACCGCCCGGTTGACCGAACTGGCCTGGTTCGCCCCCGTGGTTCGGGTGGATGGAATTGCGGTCATGGGTCCACGGATTGCCGGCATCGAGACCGCCGCCGACAACGGCCTCCCCAGCGTGTTGACCATCCGCCCAGCATCCTGAGCTCCTGACGCCTGGGCCGGTGCGTGATGACCCGACCCAGGCTCAAGGAAATGCCATTGGACCGAATTCACATTGCTGTGCGCACCGCCTCGATGGCCGCACTATAGTGCGGATGTTGGCCGACTTCCGGAACGTACTCAACATGGACGACCTGGTCACTGGAATCCACCACGAATACGGCACGGGCGAGCAACCGGAACTCCGCGATGACGACACCGTAGGCAAGACCGAAGGACAAGTCGCGGTAGTCGGACACCGTTTGGGTCGCCTCGACACTGGCAGCGCCACACCAACGCTTCTGCGCGAACGGAAGGTCGACGGAGACGGTCATGATCGTGACACCGCCGAGCCGTGTGGCCTCGTCGTTGAATCGACGCGTCTGCTGGTCGCACACACCGGTATCCAGCGACGGTACCACCGAAAAGATCCGTACGGTTCCCTTGGATGCGGCCAGGGTCACCGGTGAGAAATCGTCAGCAAGCACGGTGAAGTCGGGCGCTGTGGCGCCCACTCTTACCTCAGGACCGAGCAATGTGACAGGTCTGCCCTGGAAGGTCGTCACACCGGCACGTTCCATCGCAATGGTCATGAGAGTCTCCTGTGCGCGCAGTCGGGATAGGTTGCTGTGCGTCTGAGGGTGACGGCTTGCGCCACGGCGCTCACCCTCGCTGGTCCGCGAAGCCAGCACCTGCACTTACCGCTCAGGCAGGGGCACCGTCCTGTGTTCGGGCGAACTGCTGGACGCGGGCGACGGCAGCGGTCGTGTGCTGACGGAGCCGGTCCAGCTCGGTGGCCGTGACTCGGCCGTCCTGCCACATTGTCAGCGGGTCCGTACCGACCATGTGCCGGAGACGCTGCAGCTCCGCATCGGCTGCGGCAAGAGTCGTCGCAAGGGCCGCGTCGGCGAACTCCTCAGCATGGCGCCTGGCCTGGGCAAGCTCGGCGCCGATGGCGTCGAGCTTGTGTGTTGCCTCGGTCCACACCGTTTCGGCGGCGCTGACCAGCTCGGCGATGCCGGCGAAAAGGTCGTTCATGCGCTGGATTGCCGTGCTGACCGCGAGGCGCTGCCGTCCGTTGTCGGTGATGTGCCGCTGGGCAAGCGGCGCCGGTGTGCCGGCGACCACGATCGACGGCCCAGTGAGCAGGCCGGTGATCCTGGCCAGCTCGGAGGTGGATGGATGGCGCGCGCCGGCAAGGATCTGGATCGCTTCGTCCACGACGGCCGAGTAGGCACGGGAGATCTCCCACAGTGTGGTGAGATCGGTGGCGGCTGCGTCCCAGCGCACCTTGGTGTGGCCGGTCAGGGCCGCTCCGGCGAGCAGCTGGTGACCGAAACTGCGCTCGAGATCGACAAGGTTCGCCTGAATGGCGTCGCGGTCCGTGACGGTGCCGGCTGCCTTCGCGCTCGCTTCATCGAGGCTCATCACAGTGGTCCCTGGCGCCAAGGTGACCGGAACCGCCGGCGGCAGTGCGGCCCGGACCGCCACCGCGCGTCGGTCATCGCGCAGGTACCGCTCGGACCACGCGGCGAGCGGTCGCTCCAGCAGGTAGTGGCTGATCGACGCGATGATCACTGTGCCGGCGACCGTGATGATTTCCAGTTGCCAGAAGCCGCACGTCCCATACAGCTCGCGTAGCGGCTTGGCGTGGCCACTGAGGACGCTGCCGGGCTGCAGGTAGAAGTGCATCACGGCGAAATGCCAAAGGTAGACGCCGTAGGATACACGGCCCAGAAAGGCGAACGGCCTAGTCCCCAGTATGGTCTTGATCGCATGAGAGCGGGTATTCGGCGAGATCAACGGCAGCACCGCCAGCAGGCCGAACAACGCAACCATGAGGTAGGTGACGAGAAGGCCGCTGACCGAATAGATGGCGTCCATTCCGATAACACTGAACGGCCTGGCACAATTAACGAAATAGACAACGAGGGCGCCGAGCCAAAACCTGTTCGGGTGGGCGGCCGCCGCGCGCAACATTCGTGAGGTGTCGTTGGGCGACACTTGGGCCAGTGCCAGGAGGATGGCCAGCGCCATTCCGATCGCGATGGTTGGAGCGAAGCCCTGCGGCCACCAGAAGACGATCCGGTTATCCCAGCCGCGCGCCTTGACGAAGAATAGCCAGCCGATGCCAATCGTGATCATGATCGGTACCGGAACCATGAGCCTACGCGCGCGGATCGCCGGAGTTACGCCCCGTGCCGCGAACCTGTGGCTAGCCCAGGCAATCAGGGGTAGCGCCAGATACCACTGGACCATGCTAGGCACGGTCCAGGTAATTTCCATGCCGTTCATCAGATTCGGCACGAAGGGGCTCGGCAGATAGACCTGCAGCAGCAGGATCGGCCGCAGCACGTACCACACACCGTCGATGGCGTCACGGTTCAAGGTCAGCAGCACGACCAGGTACATCACATAGTAGGCGGGCAGCAGTCGCAGCAGCCGGCGTACGAGATTGGCGCGCTGTGGCGGCCGCCGGGTACCGGAAATAATCGCCTTCGCGAACGGAAGGTAGAGGAACAGTGCGGAGAAGACGAACATCACGCCGATGAAGGACGGCATCCCGCTGACGAAGAAGGCGCCAACAAAGTTCGTCGGGGGCCGGGGCGTACCCAACGCCTTCGTACCCAACAGGCCCGAAAACATCGCCACATGTACGGTCAGCAGTGCCAACGCCGCCAGTCCCCGGATACCATCAATCGCGGAGGAGCGGTTTCCTGACCGCGCCGGTGCCGCAGCCCGGCGCGTACTTCCTGCGACAACCATCAGTCCAGTGTCCTTTCAACGCTTGGCACCAACAGATTGCGTGGCGTCGGACCGTCACGTGGTGGAGCAACCGGAATACAGTTGGCGGTAGCGCGGCGCGGGAGAAGGTGCCGACCCCGCGCCAGGTTCGCGGGGCCCAGACTCGGCGGTCAGTCGACGACGGACTTGATGAAATCCAGGGTCAGCCGGACCTCCGGCAAATCGATGAACTGCAACATCTTCTTGACGTCGGGCACCTGCTGGACGAGCCGGTCGCCCAGCACGCGCAACTCGCTGGAGTTGACGGCGAAGGTCTTGGAGCCATCCGGATTGTCGATTATCTGGGGCATGGTCACGCCGCCTTCTCTCGTCGTGTCACGGGTCGCCGGATGAGCCAGAACTGCCATGTAACAAGGAGCCCGCAGCTGCCCGCCGGATGTGGTGGTGCGAGTGTCTGCTGCCCTTGCGCACCCGCCTAAGGATCGTTCGCAGCGGGCCGTGGCGCACCTTCCTGAGTGCGCAGGCTCGGCACGGAGCGGGTCCCTCATCAGCCGCGACCGTCCGCGGGATGCCGGGTGGCCGGTCGACGGCGTGGAAAGGGCACGATCGAGGAAGTCTGGGTGCGCTCGGAGTGGTCCCATTGGTGCATGGCCCAGTCTTGTCACCCGGGTCGTGCACATCGGTCCAGTCCGACGCCCGGTGGTGGCGCCTCCGGCGTCACCACCGCTTTGGAGGCGGCCCCGTGGTAGGCGGAAACGTTGGAGATCGCGGCGTCGTGCGGCGCGGCCGGATAGCCGGACTGGTCATGAGCACCTGGCGCGCGGCGCGCCCGTTGGGCGCTGGGCCGCGGCCCCAGGAAGCCGGGCACCAGACAGCCGGCGACCGCGCGGTGGTGGTGGGTGGAAGCATCGCCGGGACGCTCGCGGCCAGGGTGCTGTCCGAGTCGTACCGTGAGGTCATTGTCGTGGACCGGGACGAGGTGCTCGGGGTGAGCGACGTCCGGCGCAGCGCACCGCATACCGTGCACGCCCACGGGTTACACGCTCGGGGATACCTCATCCTGGCCGAACTCTTCCCCAACCTGCTCGACGAGGCGCGGGCCCTGGGGTTGCCGGTACGTGATTTCGGGACGATGCGTTGGTACTTCGATGCGCGGCCGATTCGTCCCGCCGGCACCGGCCTGCTTTCGATCGCCGGATCGCGGCCCGTGCTGGAGAACTACCTCCGGTCGAGGGTTGCCGCGCTCCCGAATGTCACCTACCGGCAGTGCACCGAGCTGCTCGGGTTGCTCGGCACACCGGATCGCGGTCGGGTGACCGGGGTTCGGCTGCGGGAACGCAGCGAGGGCGCCGCTGAATTCAGCGTCGAGGCGGACCTGGTCGTGGACGCCACCGGGCGCGGGTCGCGTCTGCCGGTGTGGTTGACCGAACTGGGATACCAGCGGCCTCCCGAAGAGCGGCTGAAGATCAACCTTGCCTATACCACGCGTACCTACCGTCGCCGCCCCGGCACGTTCGACGGCCCGCAGGCGATCAATCCGGTGGCGTCACCCGCGCACCCCCGCGGCGCGTTCTTCGGTCAGGCCGCCTCCGGCGACTGCCGCCTGTCGTTGACCGGAATCCTCGGCGACCAGCCCCCGACCGATCCTGAGGGTTTCCTGGAGTTCACCCGCTCCCTGCCTGTGTCCGACGTATACGAGGCCGTACGCGACGCCGAACCTACCAGCGAGCCGGTGGCGTTCAAGTTTCCGGCGAGCGTGTGGCGGCACTACGAACGGCTCGCCCGCTTTCCGCAGGGCCTGGTCGTGCTCGGCGACGCGGTCTGCAGTTTCAACCCGGTCTACGGCCAGGGAATGACCGTCGCGGCCATGGAGGCGATGGCGTTGCGCGCGCATCTGCGCCGGTACCCGACACCCGACGCGCGGCGGCTGCTGCGCGAGATCGCGCGGGTCATCCACAACCCGTGGCAGCTCTCCGCCAGTGGTGACCTGGACTTTCCCGGCGTGGTTGGCGACCGCACGATCATGGTACGGCTGCGTAACGCCTATCTGACCCGGGTGCAGTACGCCGCGACCAAGGACCCAACGGCCACCGCAGCGTTCATGCGGGTCGCCGGACTGGTCGATCCGCCCGGCGCGCTCTGGCGGCCCCGCCTGGTGGGGAAGGTGCTGTGGCTGTCCCGGGACCGGACCGCCGCGCCGCGACACGTGCCGGCCGCGCCCAATTCCAGCCGTGCACCATGAATTGATCACTGGGCGCGTTCGGCGTTCCCACCCTCACCGCTGTGGCGCAGCAGGGCCGGGATTACCAGCTCCCACGTCTGCGGCGGTGGCATCTGGTGACCGACCCCGTCCAGCGGAAGGAGCCGGGTGCCGGGGATCTCACGCGCCAACGCTTCAGCGTGTCCGTAGGGGAACAACGGATCCTCGGTACCGTGGATCACCAGGGTGGGCGCGGTGATCTGGCCCAGCCGCGATCGGTACGAGGCCCCGGCGTCGATCAGCCAGTGGTTGGTCAGGCTCGCCGCGATGTCGGTGGTGCGGCCGACCACGCGGGCCGCGAGCTGGCGCAGCCGAGCGTCATCGAAGCCGCAGGAGCCAGCCATCGTGTGCTGGCTGGCGACGATGCTGTCGACCACCATGGCCCGGTTCGTCCAGTCCGGATCCGGCGCCGGCGACGGCGCCGGATCGATGAAGTGCGCCAGCAGCTCGGCCGACATGAGCGGCAGGTCGAGGTTGGGTGGCGCGTTGGGCCGCAACGCTGGGCTTGTGGAGATCAACGTCAGCGACGCGACTCGGTGGCCATGGTCAACGGCCAGGCGTTGCGCAATCGCCCCGCCCATCGAGATTCCCACGACATGCGCCAGCTCGACCTCAAGACTGTCGAGCAGACCCACCGCATCCGCCACCAGATCGTCGAACCCGTATGGCGGCGAACCAGACTCGTAGTTCGTGGAGCGCCCGGTGTCGCGGTGGTCGTACCGGACGACGTACCGGCCGCCGCCAGCCAACCGGCGGCAGAACCCGCTTTCCCACCAGTCCATCGAGCTAGCTGCCCCCGCGACGAGCAGGATCGCCGGGTCACCCCGGTCACCGAAGGTCTCGACGCACAGCTCGACCCCATTGGCCTGGACGATCCATGCGTCATCATCCATTTCACCGTCGCGGAACGCCATCGAGGGCAGATTCATGGGGATCTCCTCACGTGCTGGTTCGGCTCGCAGCTCGTCGTACGGGTGCCTCGGGTGGGATGTCGAAGTCGAACACCTGGCTTCGACATGTTGGGTGAGAAGATGCGTGAGACGCGTGGAGGCAACGGTGAAGTACTTGATCCTGATTTACCACAACCAGAAGGCGAGGGAGGCGTGGGAGGGCTCCTCCGAGGCCCACCGTACCGAAGGGTTGCGAGCCCATGCCGCCCTTGTCGAGGACCTTGCCGGGTCGGGGGAGCTGGTGGTCTCGGGAGCGCTGTCTGATCCGTCGCAGGCCAGGCGGGTGCTGGTGGGGGAGGGGCGGACGACGATCAGCGACGGGCCGTTCGCCGAGGTCAAGGAGTACCTGGCCGGTTTCTACCTGGTCGAATGTGAGAGTGCCGATCGGGCCGTTGAGCACGCCGCGCGGATCCCGGAGGCCGCCTTCGGGTTGGTCGAGGTGCGGCCGGTGCTGGTCGACACCGGGCCGGACATGTGAAAGTTGTGATGGAGGTCGAGGACCTGCTACGCGAACACGCGCCGCAGGTTCTCGCCGCCCTCGTCCGGCGTTACGGCGGCTTCGACACCTGCGAGGACGCGGTGCAGGAGGCACTGCTCGCGGCCGCGGTGCAGTGGCCGACCGACGGTGTGCCGGCCAACCCGAAGGGCTGGTTGACTACGGTCGCGTCGCGCCGGTGGACCGAGTTGTGGCGCAACGGCGCGGCCCGGCGGCGCCGCGAGGAAACTGCTGCTCTGCTGACGCCCGGCGACCCCGAGCAGGTGCCGGCGGTGGACGACACTCTCAGCCTGCTGTTGATGTGCTGTCATCCGTCGCTGACCCGGGTCTCCCAGGTAGCCCTGACCCTGCGCGCGGTCGGCGGGTTGACCACCGCTGAAATTGCCCGCGCGTTCCTGGTCCCGGAGGCCACCATCGGCCAACGCATCAGCCGAGCCAAGCAGCGGATCAGAGCCAGCGGCGCCGGATTCCGGCTGCCGTCGCCGTCCGAACGCGACGAACGGGTGGCTGCGGTGATGGACGTGCTCTATCTGATCTTCAACGAGGGATACACCGCCAGCTCCGGGGCCGCCCTTAACCGCGTCGAGCTCACCGCGGAGGCGATCCGGCTGACCAGGCAGCTGCGCTCACGGCTACCCGACGACGGGGAGGTGGCCGGGCTGCTCGCGCTGATGTTGCTCACCGACGCCCGCCGGCCGGCGCGTACCGGCCCGGACGGTGCCCTGACCCCGCTGGCCGACCAGGACCGCAGTCGGTGGGACACCCAGGCCATCGCCGACGGCGTTACCCTGATCACTGAGACGCTGGCCAGCGCACCGCTCGGCCCCTACCAGCTGCAGGCCGCAATCGCCGCGGTGCACGACGAGGCCCCCCGCGCGCAGGACACCGACTGGCCACAGATCCTCGGACTGTACGACCTCCTGCACAGCCTCGCGCCCGGACCGATGGTGACGCTCAACCGGATCGTCGCCTTTGCCATGGTCCGCGGCCCCCGCACCGGTCTGGAACACCTGGCCGCCGCCGAAGCCGATCCCGCGCTTGCCGGGCACCACCGGGTCCACGCTGTGCGCGCCCACCTGCTCGACCTCGCCGGCAACCACGAAGCGGCCCGCACCCACTACGAACTGGCCGCACGACACACCCTCAGCATCCCCGAACAGCGCTACCTCAACGCCCGCGCCGCACAGCTCGGACCCTCGGCGTCCTAGACCCTGCGGGGAGTCGAGGGAGGCTCCTGCTGGCCGGCCGGGTGTCGGCGGCCTGTCAAATGCCGGGATCGCGGGAGGCTGTGATCACCCGGTCCTCCCCGAGATGGGTGGGGATGGGTGGGAGCCGGCAACTTGACGACGGAGGCACAATGGCTGCATTATGCAGTCATGAGTGTGGTGTTGACCATCCGGGACGTACCGGACGACGTCCGCGACCTCCTCGCACGTGACGCCCGCGAGCGGGGACAGTCCCTTCAGGCGTTCCTGCTGTCCGTCCTCCGCCGGCAGGCCCGCTTCAGCCGCAACCGGCAGATTCTCGCCGAGATCGAGGCAGGCCTGCAAGACGGCGGTGGCGCCCGCAGCGACGCACCGGACGCCGCCGCCGTCCTCGGTGAGGCACGAACCGAACGAGATGCCGTCAGCAGCGCTGAGCACGCCGAAGCGGGCCGGCCCTCGGCATGATCGTCGTCGATGCCTCCGCGATCGCGAACATGCTCGTCTACGCCGACGGCCGCGGCCGCAAGGCGCGCGCGATCATGGGCCGCGACACCGAGTGGGCCGCGCCAGAGCATTGGAAGGCCGAGGTCTTCTCCGTGCTGCGTGGCCTGGTCCTCGGGGGAAAGCTCACCCATGACCACGGTGCGGGCGCCCTGTCCCGGATTCCCCGCCTGGGAGTCGACCACGTCTCGCTCGACCCGCTGTTGCCCCGGATGTGGCAACTCCGTTCGGCAGTCAGTGGCTACCACGCCGCCTACGTCGCGCTCGCCGAAGCCCGCGACCTCACCCTGGTCACCGCTGACGCCCGCCTCGCCCGCGCCGCCGCACGCTACTGCCGGATCGAACTCGCCAGCTGACCCCAGAGACAGTTCAGCGCCGCGTAGCACCTCACAGCACCTCGTAGCACGCCGTTGCATCGCCGGTGCCGTGTCTGAGCCGGTATCCGGTGAGATCACTCTGCGTCATCGTGCACCTACCCGGCATCGATCCCGGGCAGTTCCCGATCGAGACCGCGATCAGTTCGATCACCCTCGCGGAGCTGTCGGCAGGCCCGCCGGCCGAACCCCACGACGCCGCCCGGCCGACCTGCTCATCGCCTGCGTCGCCATCGCCAACAACCTGCCCCTCTACGCCATCAGCCCCCAGGACTTCTCCGGACTGGACCGCATCCTGAGCATCACACCGGTCACCAGACCATCAGACGACCAACCCGGCAGGGCGTCACCGCACTGACCACAGTGCGTTGTCCCTTGACACTGCTCACCTCGGCGATCGATGGTGGCCCGACGGTTGCGGTTCCTGCCTTGTGCCTGCCGTGACCGCGGGGGTGCGGCCGGCAGTCATCGGGCACGTGGTCGACGGCTGCCCGCGGTCCCCGGACCGTCGACCTCACCCGGCCCCGCCCACCGAGCCCTCGTGATGCAACTGGGGGAGCGCTCGCCGGGACGTACTGCGGCCACCTGTTCAACACCACCGCGGCCATCCGGGGGCGAGCCCGTGACCATGGCCGACGTCCGTACCGCCCCTCGAGACCACGGCGAACTGCGCCGACGGAGAGTCCCGGCAGTGGGGGACACCGCAGCGGCCGCTGGGGGCCTGCACCGGCCCGCATCCGGCCGCAGCGCAGAGCGGCGACGCGGCCACGTCGAGGCCGTTCAAGCCATGGAGTGGTCGGCTCGGCAGATCCCTCGATCAGCGGGGACGACCGGACTGCGCCTCAGCGGCTAGTCTCCGGTCGGCGTCGCGGACGTCGAAACGGGTCGGGTCGAGCGCGGCCGGGGGAGGGCAGGTCCAGCCATCCGAGCACGTCCTCGTGCTCGGGGGCGGACGGGTCGGCAAGCACCTCGCGTAGCCGCTCGTATCCCGGGATCCCACCGCAGTCCTCGGGCGGGCATGCGCCCTCCCCACCGATGCAGCGCGGGTAGCCGACGTCCGCCAGGGCGACGGTCGCCGCCTCCACCGTCACCCGGTGTTCCCAGTCGTCCCCGAAGTCGCAGAGGTATTCCAGAACGGTTCCGGTCCCGGCGCCGCCGCCGGCAGCAGGTCACCGCGCGCCAACCGCATGCAGACCTGTGGGGGAGGACCCCACCACCAGCACGCCACCAGGGACGCCGATCGCGACCCGGTGCCCGGCATCCCAGCCCAACACTCGTAGCAGCCTCCGCGCGGACACCCGGCCCGACCGGTCCAGCCGTGCGATCTCCACTGTCAGCCCCGCCGGGTCGACCCCCGACGGCAACGTCGGCAGGACCGGCATCGACATCGAAGGGACAGCCACCGGTGCAGCCGCGGGCACAAGGGCCCGGATCACCTGCTCACGACGATCGAGACAACGCCTATGAGAACCCATCAACCCATCGTGACCGGCCCACGATCAGGAGGACACCACCGACGACAACGCCGGGACAGCATCCAGAATCCAGGCACGAGGTCACGGGGCGGATGGTGAGGCCGCCACGCAGATGGTGGAATCCCACCAAGACCGGTGTCCGAGGGGCGAGCGGTCGGGACTGGTGATCGCGGCAGATCTGGCGGTGACCTGATTCCGTGGCGTCGCGGTGGGTCGGTAGCAATCCTGATCGGCCGGCCGTGATTGGTTGCTCTGATCCCCATGGTAGACTAACCTCCTTAGCTAGGGAGGTGGAGTGAGTGAGTGAACCGGCGGCGAGCTTCAACATCCACGAAGCTAAGACGCAGCTGTCCCGGATCATCGAGCGTGTCGAGCGGGGGGAGGAGGTCGTCATCAGTCGGGCCGGGACCCCGGTGGCGAAGGTGGTGCCCCTGACCGGGGCCGTCCGCCGGCGGGGGCGTGGGACGCTGCGCGGTCGGCTGCACCTGTCCGAGGACTGGGACTCCGACAGCGTCAACACATCCATCGCGGACGACTTCGGATCGAACGATGTGCGGGCGGGCGCGTGAGGCTGCTGCTGGACACCCACGTGGTCCTGTGGTGGCTGATGGACGACGGCATGCTGGCGGCGGATGTCAAGGAGATCATCGACACCGAGGCCGAGGTCTTCATCAGTGCCGCCTCGGTATGGGAGATCGCGATCAAGCAGGCACTGGGGAAGCTGACCGGGCCGTCCGACCTCTTGGACATCGTGGACCGGTGCGGTCTGGTCGAGTTGCCGATCCGGTCCCGGCACGCCATGGAGGCGGGGGGTCTTCCCCTGCTGCACCGTGACCCGTTCGACCGGATGCTCGTGGCCCAGGCCCGATGCGAGGGATTGACCCTGTTGTCGAGGGATCCGCAGGTGCAGCGCTACGACGTGCCCCTGCAAGCGGTGTAACGCTCTGACCGGGCGGTCGGGCGTCGAGTCGGGACGCTCCCCAGGGTCGCGCGACGCCCGGGCTCTGGCCCGGGAGCGCGGGCCGCGTGTACGTAAGAAATCATCGCCGAGTCTCAGCCATCGACGATCATGTACAAACGGAGTGTCCGAGGGGGGAGACCGGCGTTAGGCCCATGGCCGCCGCTGCGGGCTGAGCGGGTCCTGGCCTGAGCTGACCTGGTCCGATGCCGGGCGAGGGGCAGGGCTGGCTGGTCGTTGACCAGCACTTCGCGATCGTGCCGGACTGGGTGATCGACGCCGAGATCTCCGACGCCGCGTTCCGGCTGTACTCGGTGCTGCTGCGGTACGGGCAGTCCTCCGGCGCGCGGATGCCTTCTCGGGCGACCCTGGCGCGGCGGCTGAGGAAGCGGTCGGTGGACAGCGTCGACCGGGCGATGAAGGAGCTCGTGGCGGTCGGCGCCGTGGTCGTCGAACGGCGCGGGCGCGGGCGCGAGAACCTGACCAACCGCTACCACCTGATGAGCGTCCCGCGGCGGCTCGTGCGGCCGGTACGGCGGGTGGCCGCGCGCGTGCGGCCCGACCCAGTAGTCCCTACCCAGGAGAACCCACCCCTCCTCCGCGTCCCCCACGTACCCGTTCGGTACCGGCGCCACCCGCGCCGGAAGAGATGGAGGCACTCTGCCGGGTACTCGACGTCGAGGATCTCCATCGGGTCGCCGCCGACTGTCGGTCGGCTCGTCGCCGGCTCGGTCTACCGACCGGGCTGTGGACCACCCGCGCCGTCACCGCACTGCTGGCGGCCGCGGTGCGCGACCACGACTGGCCCGCCATGGCTGCGGTCCCCGCCATCCTGGCCCTGGCCGCCGACCCGAACACCCACAGCCCAGCGCGCCTGCTCTGCCCCGGCCCCTGGTGAGAGGTCGCGGAACGCGCCGTGGTCGAGCTGGATGCCGATGCCGACGCGGAGCTGGCCGAACTGGAAGCGCGCCTGGCCGAGGCCGACGGCCATCGCATGCGCCTCCAGCGCCTTGCGGGCGACCGCGGACACCCTGGCGCCCTCCTCGCTGCTTACTTGCCGGGTTTTGAGCCATTGTTCTCGTCCGGGCTGAGCCGCCGGTCTCGGGTGGGGTGAGCCACTGGGCTTGTCGGGGTTGGGCCGGGCTGCTCGGGTGGTGAGCCACCCCGGCGTGGGGGTGGCTCACCTG
>JACQDL010000025.1 GCA_016201065.1 Actinomycetota bacterium | reverse complement strand
GGCGAGGGCAGGTGATCCGACGGAAGCACGAGAAGGCCCAGTGGCTCAGTTCAAACGAGAACGGCGGCGCAGCCGCCACGAGTACATCGGCTCAACCGCGCAAGCCTGACGGCTCCCAAGCACGCTCATATGCAGCTGGCGGAGATGACGCCGAGCAGCGACAGGACGGGTATCGCCGCGTTACGCAGCACGTGGCGGCAGATGATCGACCGGCGGGACAGGCCGTTGGCCTGCATCACCCGTACGAAGTCGCGATCGAGGGCGTCCAGGATAGAGTCACGTGCCTGTTTTGCCACCGCCGTCACGGCGGCCAGCGACGCCGCGGCCACCGGCAGCGCCAACGACCGGAGCCAGCCCACCGGAGAGTCGGTGATCGATGTGTAGCCCGTTACCGGGAAGAGCTGCCAACGCACGGCGAACCAGGAGACAAGCAGCAGCGCCAGCCAGAAACCTGGAACAGCGAGCCCGACCACAGACAGCACGTCGATCAACCGGCCCAGCACGCCGCCGCGGACCGCGCTGAGCAACCCAAGCGCGACGCCCAGCACCGTCGCGGTCAGCGTGGCGAGGAGGATCAGCGACAGCGTCGGCTGAAGTCGCGCGTTGAGCGTCTCGGCCACGTCGATGCCGGTGAGCAGTGACGCTCCCATGTCGCCGCGCACAGCGCGGCCCATCCAGCTCAGGTACTGGTCACCTTGCGGACGGTCGAGCCCCATCTGCTGGCGCGCCGTGTCGACCTGCTGTTGCGTGGCGAGCGGGCCGAGCACCGACCGGGCGGGGTCGCCAGGAATCAGCGACACCAGCAAGAAGGAGACGGCGGAGACAATGAATGACATGGGAACTGCCCACACCAGGCGGGCAGCGATCAATCGGATCACTGCCACCGCGCCCTCGCCGGGTGCGGTCCCCTGCCCAGGTCGGCGATGGCGGGACACCGTGTCGCATTCACGCCAGGGGTGAGGTGCGCGATGTCGTCACGCTCCAGATCGACCGGTGACCGCGGGACCAATGCCGCCCAGTGTTCGGGCGGCTTCGTTGTCGGGACGCTGGCACGACTCTCGCAGAGCATCGTGGTCGCCGTCTTCCTCGCGATTGCTCACGTTGAGCTGTGTCGGCCTTCCGTATTGGTGTTGCCAGACTCACGTCAACGTAAGCGAGCCGCCAAGCTGCGTGTGCACGCCTCACGGAGTTGCGGCCCAGGTTTGCGCCGCAACTCCGTGACTTCGATCATGATCGTTACATGTCCGGCCCGGTGTCGACCAGCACCGGCCGCACCTCGACCAACCCGAAGGCGGCCTCCGGGATCCGCGCGGCGTGCTCAACCGCCCGATCGACACTCTCACATTCGACCAGGTAGAAACCGGCCAGGTACTCCTTCACCTCGGCGAACGGTCCGTTACCGATCGTCGTCCGTCCCTCCCCCACCAGCACACGCCTAGCCTGCGACGGATCAGCCAGCGCCTCCGCCACGACCATCTCGCCCGACTCGGCGAGGTCGTCGTGGAGGGCGGCATGCGCCCCGTACCCGATCGCACGCTCGGCCTCGGACATACCTGCCCAGGCCTCCCGTGCCTCCTGGTTGTGGTTGATAAGGATCATGTACTTCAAGGCTACCTCCACGGGGTCTCGATGGTTCGTCCATCACTATGTCGAGACCAGCGCCGCAGCTTCGACATCCACGTGGAAGGAGCCCGCAGGAGGTGCGCGGTGAGGAGGTCGTGGCCTCGTGGCGGTCCTATCGACATGCTCAACACAGAAGGGACACCCGATGGATACAGTGATCTCGGGGGCGGGGTCGTCACCGCCTGAGATCGCCCGGCCGGACCCCCGGCG
Source organism: Actinomycetota bacterium (assembly GCA_016201065.1). Taxonomy (GTDB): domain Bacteria; phylum Actinomycetota; class Actinomycetes; order Mycobacteriales; family JACQDL01; genus JACQDL01. The sequence continues at coordinate 50,155 of JACQDL010000025.1, read as the reverse complement.
GTGGCGTGCGCTGGCCGTGCTGGGTCTGATCCAGTTCATGTTCGTCATCGACGCGACCGTGGTGAACGTGGCGCTGCCGCGGATCCAGCATGACCTCGGGTTCTCCCGGCCCGGCCTGGCCTGGGTCGTCGACGGTTACGTCCTGATGGCGGCAGGACTGCTGCTGCTGGGCGGGCGGCTGGCCGATATCTTCGGCCGGCGGCGCATGTTCCTGATTGGGGTGGTCGTCTTCGGGGTGGCTTCGGTCGCCTCGGGGGCCGCCATCACCTCCGAGATGCTCGTCGCGAGCCGGTTTGTGCAGGGTGTGGGCGAGGCTCTGGGCGTGCCGGCGGCGCTGGGCTTGGTCCTCATGCTCTTTTCCGACTCCCGCGAGCGCATGAAGGCGGTGGGCATCTGGGGCGGTGTTTCCGGGCTGGCCGGGACCTTGGGTGTGGTCATCTCCGGAGTGCTCACCGACCTGGTGTCCTGGCGGTGGATCTTCTACATCAACGTGCCGATCGTCCTGATCGCGCTGTTCCTGGTGCCGCGGCTGGTGTCGGAGAGCCAGATGGTCCGCGAGGACCATCGGTTTGACTTCGCTGGGGCGATCACCGCGACCGGCGGTTTGGCGGCCATCGTCTATGGCCTGTTGCAGGCTGTCTCGCACCCGTGGGGTTCCTGGCAGGTGCTCATGCCATTGCTCGGCGGGCTGGCACTGCTTGCGCTGATGGTCCTGATCGAGGCTAGGTCGTTGACGCCGCTGATCCCGTTGCGGTTCTTTACCGACCGTACCCGCGTGGGCAGTTATCTCGTCATACTGGTCGCGGGCTGCGTCTTCTTCACCTACGTATTCTTGCTGACCCTGTTCGAACAGCAGGTGCTGGGCTATTCTCCGCTGAAGGGTGGGCTCTTCTACCTGCCGCTCGGTCTTGAGATTGGCGTCGGCGTCGGTATTTCCACCGCGCTGATGCCGCGTCTTGGGGCCAAGTTGTTGATGTTCGTCGGCCTTGTTGGCACCGCGGTGGGCTTGTTGCTGACCAGCGGGATCCACGTCGGCACCTCCTACGCGAGTGGGGTGCTGCCCGGGATGAGCATGTTCGGGGTGTTCTTCGGGATGGTCATGCCGACCACCGCCAACACCGCCCTCCACAAGGTCACCGGACAAGACTCCAGTCTTGCCTCAGCGGTGCTGAACGCCATGCAGCAGATCGGTGGCGCGCTCGGCCTGGCCGGCTCGGCGACAATTGCGCTGCGGTACGCAGCCAGCCAAATCCATGACGGCGTGCCTCCCGACGTCGCCGCCACAGAAGGCTACGCGCTGGCGTTCCGCATCGCTGCCGTGCTGCTCGTCCTTGGCGCGGTGTTGGCAGTGATCCTGCTCGAGAACGTCAAGCCTCAGCCGGAGTCAGCCGAGGCCGCACCGGTCGCTTCGACACCGGCGGGACCGTCCGAGGCTGTTCCGGCGGCCCAGCTGTAGCCGACCGGCACGTTTCAGGACGCTCCCGGTTCCGGGACCGGACACGGATACCCCGGAACCGGGAGCGTGGAGCAACGGAGGAGCAGGCACCGCGTTCGAATCGGACCCGGCGACGGACCGGCCCGGCCGGGCAATCGCGGAGATGTCGTGACCATGTTTCTATGGCACGATCAATCTGCGGCCGCCGCCGGAGGTTGGACAATTATCCGCCTGCGTGCCGTAGACAACCGGCGCTGACCACTCCCACCAACCGTCGGAGCCAAGCATGCCCGTCCTGCTCGCCCCTGCACAGCTGCGTGGCAATTCTCCCGTGTTGATGCCGCAGGTGCGGAGCTCATCGAGTACGGAGCGAGGGAGAGGAATCGGCCGATGAGTGACCGGAGAGCGCTACTGTTGGATGAGGTCCGCAAGTATCACCAAGACATCCAGCCCGACAGACCATTCGTGCCTGGCGTCACCGAAATCTGGCCATCGGGCGCCTTGTTGGACGCTGACGACCGGGTCGCGCTGGTCGAGGCGGCTCTGGACATGCGGATCGCTGCCGGGCCCAGCGCACGCAGGTTCGAGTCGAACTTCGCCCGCAAACTGAGGCGCCGTAAGGCGCATCTGACCAATTCGGGGTCCTCAGCAAACTTGCTGGCCGTCTCAGCGCTGACCTCGCACCTGCTGGACGACCGCCGGCTGCGCCCTGGCGATGAGGTCATCACCGTTGCGGCAGGCTTCCCGACCACAGTCAACCCGATTCTGCAGAACGGCCTGGTTCCGGTGTTCGTCGATGTCGAACTGAGCACATACAACACGACGGCGGAACGTGTGGCCAGCGCAATCGGACCCCGGACCAGGGCGATCATTCTGGCGCACACACTCGGCAACCCGTACGACGCCGTAGAAATGGCGAAACTGGCGAACGAGTACGACCTGTTCTTCATCGAGGACAACTGTGACGCCGTAGGCTCCACATATGCTGGTCGGCTCACCGGCACGTTCGGCGATCTCGCAACCGTGAGCTTCTACCCAGCGCACCATCTAGCCATGGGCGAAGGTGGGTGCGTTCTCACCTCGAATCTGGTCCTGGCACGCATCGTTGAGTCTCTTCGCGACTGGGGCCGGGACTGTTGGTGTGCGCCGGGCGAGTCGGACACATGCCTGAAGCGGTTCAAGTACCAGCTGGGCACGCTGCCGGCAGGCTATGACCACAAGTACATCTATTCACACGTCGGCTACAATATGAAGGCGACCGACCTGCAGGCCGCGCTGGGTCTCACTCAACTAGCCAAGCTCGATGAGTTCACGACCGTGCGACGGCGCAACTGGCGTCGACTGCGCCATCAGCTGGATGGTGTGCCACACCTGCTACTGCCCGAGCCGACACCAAGCAGCGAACCGAGTTGGTTCGGTTTCGCGATCACCGTCGATCCCGAAGCACCGTTCACCCGGTCGCGACTGGTGAGCTTCCTTGAAGACCGTAGGATTGGGACACGACAGCTGTTCGCTGGAAACCTGACCCGGCACCCGGCCTACCTGGACCAGCCATATCGCGTGGTTGGACGTCTGACCAACAGCGACATCATCACCGAGCAGACCTTCTGGGTCGGCGTGTACCCAGCGTTGACAGACGAGATGATCGACTACGTCGGCTCCTCAATCAAGGAGTTCGTCGCCTGCCAGCAATAACTCCAGTGCCATCGTGGTTTCCTCACATACCGGGCTCACACTTTCGGACGTCGCAGACCTCGACGCGACGCAGCAACTCCGAAGGTGAACACCGCATCGCATGCGGTATAGGGTCCGGTAGCACTCAGGCATGCCGGGGTGTGACCACACCAGTACGGAGGCCTTGAACCTCGCTGAGCATACGGATGATGGGAAGTGGATCATGACCATGGCGACCGTCCCAAGCGCTGCGACAGGCAGCTCCGACAGACTGTACGCGCTGGACGCGGTCCGGGCTGGGGCGTTGCTGCTCGGCGTCGTCTTCCACGCGAGCCTTTCCTTCATGGAGCCCCCCATCTGGCTGGTGGGCGACGTCTCGACCAGCGTAGCGATGAACGTCACCTACTACGTACTACATCTCTTCCGCTTAACGGTGTTCTTTCTGATGGCGGGTTTCTTTGCACGGATGCTGCTGCATCGTCGCGGCACCGCTGGCTTCGCGCGCGACCGGGTCAAACGCATACTCCTACCGCTTGTCGTATTCTGGCCGATCGTCATGGTCTCGACCGTTGGGGTGGTGATCTGGTCGGCGATCCAGACCAATAGCAAACCGCCGAAGGCTCCACCTGTGAGCGCACAAACCTTCCCGCTGACGCACCTCTGGTTTCTCTATATGCTGCTGATCTTCTATGTGGCAGCGGTCGGGCTGCGCGCGTTCGTCGTGCTGTTCGACCACAGTGGCGCCTTCCGCGCGCGTCTTGTCGATCCCCTCGTCAGGACTATTGTCACAAGTGGTCTGACTCCGATCGTACTCGGTGCACCACTTTGCCTCGCGCTCTTCTTCAAGGCAGACTGGTTGATGTGGTTTGGCGTGCCACCGGCGGAGAACGGTCTCATTCCCAACACGCCGGCGTTGATCGGCTACGGGACGGCGTTCGGGTTCGGCTGGCTGCTGCAACGCCAGTCCGACCTGTTGCGGGTATGGGAGCGGCGCTACCTGCTCAATCTCACGGTCGCACTCACGCTGACTGTGGTGTGCGTGACCCTCGTAGGGCTTTCGCCCGTACTTGTGCCCGCGCCAGAGGATTGGCGGAGGCTGGTCTATGTCATCGCTTACACACTGGCGATCTGGGCGTGGACTACGGCACTGGTGGGGCTTGCGTTGCGCCATCTCGCCGCTCGCAACCCGGTCATCCGCTATGTCGCGGATGCCTCATACTGGATCTACATCGTGCATCTGCCGCTCGTCATGGTGTTACAGACCGCGGTCGCGCAGCTTCCAATCCCCTGGTTCGGCAAATACGTGATGATTCTCGGGACAGCGCTGCCGCTGCTGCTGCTCAGCTACCACTATCTCGCGCGTAGCACCTTTGTCGGCGCGATCATGAACGGACGCCGGTATGTGCGACGAAGCAGGCGGACCGCCAACACCGCGGCGCTCGCCGCGGCGGAGTGAACGAGGACGCAAATGGGAATGGCCTGAGGAGACCGAATGAGAGTTCTGTTCGTTCCGCATGCCAACAAGGCACATCTACACCTCATGGCGCCGCTGGCGTGGGCGCTGCGGACGGCAGGTCATGACGTGAGTGTTGCATGCCAGCCGGGAATTGCTGACAATGTCATGGCGGTCGGCTTCACGCCGGTCGTGGTTGGCGAAGCGACGCACACGTTTCCGGCGCTGCCCGCGGCGTTGGTGCCCGACGGGCCGTCAGCACCACGTCGACTTGGTCCGGCACAGCGTCAGGACATGCCGTGGCAGCACGACTATGCGCTCGCGGACCCGCTTGGCGAGCTGGCCCGGGCAGCCTGGGGTTTCACGCTGTTCTCGCCGGATTCGCTGATCGCAGACTTGCTCGGTTTCGCGCGTCGGTGGTCGCCGGACCTGGTGGTGTGGGACTCGATGGTGTACGCGGGCGCGGTCGTCGCGACAGCGTGCGGCGCGGCCCACGCCCGGATGCTGATGGGTCCTGACGCGATCACACATCTTCGCCGTAGCGCAGGTGCGGCCGGCGACCCGCTGCGCGACTGGCTGCAGCCCGTGCTTGCACGGTACGGGTGTGAGATTGGCGAAGAGATTGCCGTGGGTCAGTGGACCATCGATCCGATGCCGCCGTGGCAGTGGCGTCCCTCAGGGGTGCACTACGTGCCCGTGAGGCAAATACCGCTCAATCCGCCCGCACTGGTACCGGATTGGCTCAATGAGGACCAGGACAGAGATCGGGTATGCCTCACCTTGGGCATGTCGCATCGCGAGGGTCGCGGCACCGAAGCCTCGACCGCTGACTTGCTCGAGGCCGTGAGCGAACTCGATGTCGAGGTGGTGGCGACATTCGACTCGGCACAGCTCGGGTCGATCCGGTCGATTCCGGACAACGTCCGCGTTGTCGATTTCGTGCCCATGAGCGCGCTGCTGCCAACATGCTCAGCCGTCGTCCATCACGGGGGTGCGGGCACCTTCGCCACGGCGCTTGAGTGCGGCGTGCCCCAACTGATTGTTCCGGGCACCCACTGGAGTTTTCAGTGGTGGGGTCCGATCGCGCATGCGAACGGGCTCCAGGAGCAGGGAGCGGGCCGGTTCGTGGCTGATTCGGATCATCTGACCGCGGAGGCGCTCGCCGAGGACCTGAGGCGCGTACTGAAGGACCCATCGTTTCGCGCAAACGCCGAGCGGCTGCGCGCGGAGGTCGTCGGTATGCCGGCGCCCAACGACATCGTCCCGGCCCTGGAGAAGCTGACCTGGGAGCACCGGGACCAGCGAAACAAATACACGAAGTGAGTGACAATGGTCGATGACCTACGTATCCCAACCCCGGTCGGCGTTTTCGACGCACGCGCCGGTGGCCCCGAGACGGGCAGGGGCGTGCTGTTGTTACACGGTTTCCCGCAAGGTGCCATCGAATGGGAGCATCAGGTGGACGCGCTGGCCGCCGCCGGCTACCGCGCGGTAGCGCCGGACCAGCGCGGCTACTCCCCGGAAGTGCGGCCGGCCGAGGTCGCGGCGTACCGGATGAACGAGCTGGTCGCGGATGTGCTGCGCATCGCCGATGCGCTCGGCTGGGCGCGGTTCGACATGGTTGGCCACGACTGGGGTGCGGCCGTGGCCTGGACGGTGGCCGACCGGCATCCGGACCGGCTGCGGACGCTCACCGCGGTGTCGGTGCCGCATCCGCGGCCGTTCGCCGAGGCATTGCGCGGTGATCCGGACCAGCAGCGCCGTTCGGCCTATATGCAGATGTTCCGGGAGGCGGGCAGCGCGGAGAGGACGTTGCTCGCGGACGGTGCCGTTGCGCTGCGCCGGATGCTCGAGCGCGCGGTGCCACAATCGAAGTTGGACGACTACGTGGTGCGGATGTCCGAGCCGGGCGCGATGACCGCGGCGCTGAACTGGTATCGCGCGACCCGGCCTGAGGACGTCATGGCCGGGCCGATAACCATACCGACGCTGTACGTGTGGAGCACCGGGGACGTGGGGCTGGGACCGACCGCGGCGCTGGCCACGGAGTCCTGGGTGTCGGCGCCCTACCGGTTCGAGATGTTCGAGGACGTCTCGCACTGGGTCCCAGAAGAGGCGGCGAGCCGGTTGTCCGGCGAGCTGCTGGCGCACCTCAGGCTGCACCTCGGATGACCGGTCACGCCGGCTGCGCTCGGCGATGGACGAGGTCGCAGAGAAATCGACATTGACCACAATTTCTGATGTGCCCGCGAAACTCGGTGTAGGGAGGGGATCATCGTGGTCCAGAACAGAATGCTCACTTCGGTGAGCAGCGCGGCCGGCGCCGAACCGCCGGCCTTCCCAATGCCGCGCACCTGCCCATTCGACCCGCCGGCGGAGTACGCCGCGCTCCGCATCGAACGGCCGGTGACCCAGGTGCGGTTGCCGACCGGACAGCTCGCCTGGCTGGTCACCCGGTACGAGGACGTCCGCCGGCTGTTGACCGACCCAAGGGTCAGCTCCGACCGGGAGCATCCGAACCTGCCGTTGACCGAGCCGGTCACCCCGGAGAGCCGGCGCCGCATCGCCGCCGTCGGGCGGTCACTGATCGGGCTCGACCCGCCGGAGCACGCGCCGCGGCGGCGGATGCTGGTCACCGAGTTCACCGTGCGCCGGATACAGGCATTGCGGCCGCACATCCAACAGGTCGTGGATGGCTGCATCGACGAGCTGCTGGCAGGTCCGCGCCCGGCAGATCTGGTCGCCGCGCTGTCCCTGCCGGTGCCATCCATGGTCATCTGCGAGCTGCTCGGCGTGCCCTACTCCGACCGGGAGTTCTTCGAGCGCTGCTCCACCGCGCAGCTGCGCCGCAGCATCCCGGCCGAGGAACGGCAACGCACCACCGGCGAACTTCGGGCCTACCTCGACCGGCTGGTTACCGCCAAGGAGGCAGCACCCGGCGAGGACCTGCTCGGCAGGTTGATCGTGCACAACCGTGAGACGCCGGTGTTCGACCACGAGCTGCTGGTGGGGCTGGCGATGCTGTTGCTGGTCGCCGGGCACGAGAGCACCGCGAACATGATCTCGCTCGGTGTGGTCGGCCTGCTGGAACACCCCGAGCAGCTGGCCCAGATCACCGCCGACCCGGCGGCCGTCGACATGGCGGTGGAGGAGCTGCTGCGATACTTCTGCATTGTGGATGCCCAGCCGAGGGTGGCCGCTGCCGACATTGAGATCGGTGGCGTGACGATTCCCGCCGGCGACGGACTGCTGATCGCCTTCGCCGCGGCCAATCGGGACGAGGAGGCTTTTCCCGCTGCCTCCACCATGGACCTGGGCAGGGGTGCCCGCAACCACGTCGCGTTCGGCTACGGCATCCACCAGTGCCTCGGCCAGAACCTCGCCCGCGAGGAGCTGCAGATCGTGTTCAGCACACTGTTCGCCCGGGTGCCCGGGCTGCGTCTGGCTGCCCGGGTGGAGGAGCTGCCGTTCAAGAAGGACTCGAACGTCTACGGCATCGACCAGCTGCCGGTCACCTGGTGAGCAGGGGAGGGAGAACCGATGCGGATCGTCATGGACCGCGAGTACTGTGTCGGCTCCGGGCAATGCGTTCTGTCGGCGCCGGAGCTGTTCGACCAGAGCGAGGAGGACGGGCGGGTGCTGCTGCGGACGGCGCGGCCGGAACCGGCGGCGATTGACCGTTCACGCATCGCCGTGGACCTGTGCCCGTCCAGGGCGCTGTCGCTGGCCGACGACTAGCAACGTGGCGTGTTCGCGTGGACGAATCGCCTGGTGGCTCTTACCCGGAGCGCAACCGGCATTGTCCCGGCCGTGGCGCTGGCCGCGGCCGGGACAATGCGTCGATAGCACTCGATCACAGGCCGTCAGATGTACTGCGTGTTGGGCTCGAGGCCGCAAAGCACCCGACCATAGAGCTCGAAATTCGTCGTCGGGACATTGAGTGCGTGCAGATTGACCGCATGCATGTCCCGCGCGATGCGCTGCATGGGCATGTTGCTGTAGATCGACGATCCACCGCTGGCCAGGCTCAGCACGTCGACCGCCGCCTTGCCCAGCTGGCACACCGCGCCGATGTCGGCCCTGGTACGGGCGCGCTCCTCGAGCGTCCACGGCTCACCGCGGGTGCCCTTGGTGTCCACCAATTTGGTCATCCGGTCGGCATGGAACTCCGCCTGGTCGATCTTCATGGTTGCCTCGGCAACCTGCAGGTGGGTGATCGGAGCCTCGCGCTGCCGCGCGTAGTCGGTGTATGTGATCTTGCGCCCATCGAGACGCTCGAAGAACACCTCCCTGGCCGCCTTCGCCAGACCGATCACCGTGCCCGCAGAGGAGGCGTTCGCGACGCCGACCAGCGGGTTGCGGTACATCGGGATCTGGGCGCTGAGCGCCGACGCGGTCTGGCCCTGCAGCACCGAGACCAGCGGCAGAATGCGCTCCTGCGGGACGAAGATGTCGGTGGCCACCGTGGTGACGCTGCCGGAACCCCGCAACCCCGAGCTGTACCAGTCGTCGATGACATGGAGGTCTGACAGCGGGACCAGCGCCATGATCGGCCACTGGCTCACCCCGTCCGGCGCCGGAGCCATGGCGATGATCTCCTGCCAGTGGCTGTGCAAGGCGCCGCTGATGAAGCCCCACTGTCCGTTGACCACCATGCCGCCGTCCTTCGGCGTCGCGGTGGCGGACGGGCTCAGTGCCCCACACACCCGGACATCGGGCGTCGAGTACACCTCGTCCTGGACCTCGTCCGGGAACATGCCGACCATCCACCCCGGGATGGCCCATACCGACGCGGTCCACGCGACGGAGCCGTCACCCCGACCGAGCTCCACCATGACCTCGTTCAAGGTCTTGAGCTCCGACTCGTAGCCGCCGTAGCGTGCCGGCACCCTCATCCGGAAGATACCCGCCTCGGCGAGGGCGTCGATGGTCTCCCCGTGTAGACGCCGGTTCTCCTCCGTCCAGACGGCGTTCTTCCGGAGAATCGGTACCAGTTCCGTAGCGCGGCGAACCAGTTCTTCCTTTGGTGGAGCCGTGGTGGTGCCGTTCATCTCTGTCCTCCTAGGCCGTCGCAGTCACAAACCACAGACCCGCGGTGCTGGGTTTCCCTCGAGGTGTCGTGGGTGACGGGCACCACTGGCATCACCGGGCAACCGCAGCGACCTGCCATTGCAGCGGCGCCGATCCGCTGATGACGTCGGCCGCCTTCTCGGCGATTGCGATCGTGGCGGCGTTGGGGTTGCCCCGCACCAGCGTCGGCATCACGGAGGCGTCGACGACCCGCAATGCCTCAACGCCGAGCACCTGAAGTTCGGCGTCGACGACGGTGCCCATTGCGCAGGTACCGGCTGGGTGGAAGATCGAGTGGACGTAGCTCCTGACGTAGCCGCGCAGGTCCCTGTCGGACTCGGACGCCGGGGGCTGGAACTGTCCCTCGTTGTAGCGCGCCAGCGCCTTCTGCCGCGCGAGGTGCAGCCCGATGCGGGTCGCCTCGACCGCGCTGTCGAGGTCCGTCTCGTCCGCGAAGTAGTTGTGCGAGATCTTCGGCTTTGCGGTCGGGTCGTCGGAGGCCAGCAGCACGCTGCCGCGACTGCGCGGTGTGAGCATCGACGGGCCGAACGAGATCGCGTGGTGCGTCGGGGTGCCCAGGCCGCTGTCAGCAAACATGACCGGTGCGGCGAGGAATTCCACATCCGGGGCGGGGAGACCGCCGCTGGTACGGACGAAGCCCCCGGCCTCCGGTCCGTTCGCGGTGAGCGGGCCGCGGCTCTCCTCGATGAACCGCTGCACGTGCTGAGGTTGGTTGGCCGCGAGCAGGCTGATCGGATGTGAATGGGTGAACACCAGGGGCACCAGCGCGTGGTCCTGGAGGTTCTGCCCGACGTGCGGCTGGTCCAGCACGACCGGGATACCAAGAGCGGTCAACAATCCGGCAGGACCGATGCCGGACAGCATCAGCAACTGCGGCGAGTTGTACGCGCCCGCGCAGAGAATGACCTCGCGCGAGGCGCTGATCGTCATCGCCTGGTCCAACCGGTAGCCGGTCACCGCGACCGCCCTGCCGTGCTCGATCAGTACCCGGTGGACCTGGATGTTCGTCTCCACGGTGAGGTTCGGCCGGTCGAGTGCCGGGCGCAGGAACGCCGCCGCCGTGCTGCACCGTCTCCCCTCGCGCTGAGTGAGCTGGAAGTAGCCGAATCCGTCCTGGGTCGCGCCGTTGAAGTCGTCGTTGAGCGGGTATCCGGCCTGTGCCGCCGCCTCGACGAACGCCGAGCACATCGGATTGTTGGAGCGACCGTCGGATACAGCCAGCGGCCCACCGATCGCGTGGTACGGCGACTCGCCGCGTTCGTTGTCCTCGGAACGCATGAAGTACGGCAAGAGTTGGCCGTAGCTCCAGCCAGGTTGGTTCCACTCATCGAAGTCGATCCGGTTTCCGCGGACGTAGACCATGGTGTTCGTGGAACTGGTCCCGCCGAGCACACGTCCCCGGGGCAGGTAGATGCGCCGACGGCCGAGTGATGGCTCCTCATGGGTGTCGTAGTCCCAGTCCAGGTGGGTACGGAACAGCTTGCCGAACCCCACCGGAATGTGAATGTTCTCGGCGGTGTCCGCCGGACCCGCCTCGATCAGACATACCGTGACATCGGGATCCTGGGACAGTCGTGAGGCGAGTACGCAGCCCGCAGATCCGGCGCCGACAACAACGTAGTCGTACACCTGCTCCTCCTTGGTGGAATTGCCGTCACACGACCGGCCAGCTCGGGTCAACCCTTGATGGGACTGCTTTGGTGAGACGCGAGCTTCAGCTGACCGTCCGGTTGCTTGACGATCACCCAGGTTGCCCGAATTTGGTTGTCCGCTGCGATGTCGGTGTCCCCGGGCATCAGGATTCCGCCCTCGGTGACAACCACGGCCACGTCGTCGGTGAGGAACTTGACCTCGATCGGCCACCCCTTCACGTGGGCGCCCTCGTGTGATCCGTTGAATGCCAGGGCCATGTATGCCCGGATCTCCTCGCGACTTGTCAGCTGGCTGTCCCGCATCAGCAGGCTGCCGTTCTCGGCGAACATTTCCGCGAACGCGTCCGCGTCGTTGGCCGCCCACGCCGCCTGGATCCGCATGGCCACCGTGAGCGCCGCCCTTTCGTTCTCCCCGGCGAAGTTGCGGTAGTAGGACATGTCCTCCGGGACACCCGCCGTGGCGAGAATCGTTGACGCGACACCCCATGATGTCGTCGAGGTCATGGTGGGCTCCTTCGTTGTGGTGAGGCGTGCCCGTTGCCACCGTCGGTGCGCGGCCTGCCGTGCCGGCCGCTCAGCCCTTGATCGGGCTTGTCTGGTACGAGGCGATGCGCCAGTCACCCTCGTGCCTGACGACCACCCACATGGCCCGGACCTCATCGGCGGCGGCGAGCGAGTCGGCACCGGCCCGGAGGATCCCGCCCTCCATGATCGCCACCGCGACCGAACCGGTAAGTAGCCGGATCTCCCGGGGCTCCTCGGTCAGCCGCGAGCCCTTGTATGCCCCGCCGAACGCCTCAGCCATGTACGACCGGATCTCGTCACGGTTCATCAACTGCCTGTCGCCCACGAGCATGCTGCCGTTCTCGATGAACATGTGGGCAAACGCCTCCGCGTCGTTGGCCGCCCACGCGGCGCGGATCCGTAGCGGAGCGGTTAGGACGGCGCCCTCCTCCCCGTTGGGGTAGTCGCCGTAGTAACTCGCCCATTGCTTGGCGCCAGCAACAAGCGACGCGGCCTCCCTGGTCATACTGCTCTCCTTTTCCTTGTGATGGGACTGGTGTTACCAGCGGAGGGTCGCGCCTTCGCCCCGAGGGCTGTTCTGGTATCCGGCCAGCTGCCACTCGTCGTCCGTCTTCACGGCGATCCAGGTCGAACGCACGGCGAGTTCCGGAGCGATCTCGGTCTCGCCCGGCGCGAGTATGCCGCCGTGCGTGCGCAGCAGCGCCACGTCATCGGCGACGAACCGCACGTCGACCGGTCGTCCGGTCACCTGGCTGTCCTTGAACGGACCAGCGTACGCAGCGGCCAGAAATGCTCGGATCTCATTCCGACCCTTCTTGTACACGTCGCCGGGAAGGATGAGGATCCCGTCCTCGGTGAATACGTTCGCCACGCCCGCTGCGTCATTGCGAGCCCAGGCGGCGACCAGTCGCAGCGGCACGCCGAGCGCCTCCTTTTCTTTCTCACTGGTGAACTGGCCGTAGTAGGCGTCCAGCCTGGCCCGGTCGATGACATCCGATGATGTGCTCGTGGACATTGGCAGAGCTCCATTCCTGTACGACACCATGTGACTACCGGCGGATCTGACCCATTGGGCCAGATCCGACCTCGTCATCACCATCCTTGTCCCTACCGGTTCCCGCCACATCTCCACGGTTGCGCAGGTACCTCGATGCGCATGCCCGTGCGTTCCAGGAAGGCGGAGGTGCCTCGAGGTTTCCGAGCAGCGACGGTCATGAGATTGCTGTCTGCGATGCGAGGACGCGAGACTCGGCCGACGTGTGCACCGCCGCGGCGTTGAGGTCGGTGCCCGTTGGCGGACGCAGGCAGTCGAGGATGTGTTCGGCGAGCGCGGTGACGGTCGGCTTGTTCCACAGGATGTTCGGCGGAAGGTCCAAGCCGTACCGGCGCTGCAGGCGTACCCGCAGCGCGACGGTCATCACCGAGTCGATGCCCAGCTCGACCATCGGGCGCCGGGGTTCGACATCCTCGGCGGCCAGGTTCAGCTCGGCGGCGACCTGCTCCCGGACGTCGGCGGTGACCTGGGTGCGCAGTTCCTGGTCCGGCTGGCCGGCCCAGTCAATGACGAACCCCTGACCGTCGGGGTCCCCGGCCGTGGCGCTGGTGACGGTCAGCTCCCGGAACATCGGCAGCCGCACGACGGTGGGTGGCGTTGGCAGGACCCGCAAGATCGCCTGATAGGGGGTACGGAAGCGGTCGGCGAAGGACCACGCACGGAACGCCTCGGCCGCCGAGACCGCGTCCAGGCCACGGGAGTTCGCCTCCAGCATGGTGGTGGCGATGGACTCCGACATGCCTACCCCCCGCCACGAGGTCCATCCGAGACTGGTCGTCTCCACGTGGCCGCCGGCCTGCCGGTGGGCGGCCAGTGTGTCGAGGAACGAGTTGGCCGCCGCGTAGCTGGTCTGTCCGGTGAGCCGGGCGAACTGCCCGCACGAGGAGAAGAGGACGAAGAAGTCGAGCGACCCCGGTGGGAAGAGCCGGTGCAGGACCATCGCGCCGCCGACCTTGGGGGCGAGCACGTCGCGCAGCCTATTCCGGTTGACCCTGCCCACCATGGCATCGCCGACCACGCCAGCGGCGTGAACGATGCCACGGATCGGTGGCAGCCCATGCCCGGAAGGGTCCAGGGCAGCGGTGACCTGGTCCGGGTCGGTGATGTCCATGGCCAACACCCGGACAGTCACGCCCAGCGCTTCGAGCTCGAGGACACCCTCGATCTGGCGGCGTGTCCGCGGGTCGCGCACCGCATCCCAGTCCGCGCGCGGCGGCAGCCCGCGCCGCCCGGTCAGCAGCAGCCGACGGGCGCCTCGGTCGGCCAACCACCGGGCGACCAGAAGCCCGAGCGCCCCCAACCCTCCAGTGATCAGGTAGGTGTCCGTCGGCCGGCACTGCAGTGCCGATCCGTCCGGGGGCCGCTGGATCGGGCTCAGCCGGGCGGCGGCGGTGACATCGCCGATCACCGAGATGACGTCCTCGTCTCCGGCGGCCCGCCGCAGGAGCGAAAGCACCCGCCGACCGGTGTCAGCGCCGAGGTCGGTGACGTCGATGACACCGCCCCACAGTTCCGGGTGCTCGCCTGCGACGATGCGGGAGACGCCCCACAGCGGAGCGTGCGCGAGTGCCGCCTCCTCAGCCGCATCCCGCACACCCTGCGTCAGGCACCAGAGCCTGGGCTGCGGCGCGGTGCCAGCCCCTGGGGCCGCCTGGGCGTCGATCATGCGCTGTGCGGTGCGGATCAGCGTCCAGGCACAGCGTTCGGCCGCCTGTTCATGCGGCTCGCCCAGGCTGGTCCGAGCCGGTGCCACCAGGACGGCCTGGACCTGCTGAAGCGACTGCGGCTGCAGCTCGTCCGGCGACGAGACATGGTTGCACTTCACTCCGGTTCGAGCGAGTTGCGTGGCGAGCTGGCCCGCTGTGCTGTCCTCACCGACCAGGACCACCTGCTGTACCGGACTCTCGGCAGGGTCGTCCCCGTCAAGGGACAGCGGCCGCCACACGATCTCGTGCACGAGATCCCGCGGTGCCGCGACCGCGCCCGGCTCGTCCTGGATCGCGGAGAACCGCAGCCCTCGCACCTGGCAGACGAGCCGGCCGTGTTCGTCGGCGACGGACACGTCGACGGTGTCCTGCGGGGACCGGTCCGCGCGGGCAGAGTGCACGGTGATCCGCGCCGGGGGTGCACCGCGGAACACGATCGAGTCGATGTGCGACGACATCCACTGGTGCTTGGCATACTCGGGGGTTACCAGCACCGCGCTGATGGTCAACGCGCCGTCGATGACGTGCGCCCAGCTGCTGGCCTGCTGTGCCGGCGGCGGCTCGACGGTGAGTGCCGCCAACTGCTCCTCATTGTTGCGGCGCAGCTCGTCGACGTCCCAGGCGAACGCGTATCCACCGACCCCCATCCGCCGGAACATGTCGTCGACCCTGGACCACGGCCATTCCTCTGGGCATCGGGCGCGGATGGTCGTGGCCTCCACCCGCCCCTCGGCGAGGTCGCTGCCCCAGTCGATGGTCGCGGTGGAGTGCGTGATCCACTCGTACTCCTCGTCGTCGGCGACGGTGTCGCCATCGTGTGCGATCCGGGTCGCCAGCCGCACCGTGTTCTCGGAGAGCACGATCTGGACCACCCGTGGCGGTGCGACCGCCAACGGGGTACGGAGCACGATGTCGGCCAGCGCCGGCAGCCTGCCGTCCTGCTCCGCGGCCGAGGTGAAGCTGTTGATGATGACCGCGGCGGGGGTGATCTCCACGCCGACGACCTCGTGGTCCTGCGGATACGGTCGGCAGGACATGTCGAGGTAGGTCTGCCACACCTGCCGGGGTGGGGCGCCGCTGACCGTCATACGTCCGCCGAGCAGGGTGTGCTGATCCGGATCGTGCCCACCGCCGAGGCCCGTGCCGGCCGGCGCTTCCGGGAAGATCCAGTAGGGGCGGTGCTGCCACGCCACGGTCGGTAGCCCGACCAGCTCGCCGCCGGGGTGCTGTCGTTCCCAGTCGACGACCGCGCCGTGACAGTGCAGTTCGGCGAGGCTGCCCATGAGGGTCTCGACCTCGTCGGCGTCACGGCGCAGCGAGTGGACGACCGCCGCGTCCTCCACGCCGAGGTGCTCCAGGGCCTCGCTGATCGAGTGAGTCACCACCGGATGGGAGGAGATCTCCATGAACAGCCGGCGGCCGTCGAGGATTGCCGCCTCGACGGCGTCGGCGAACCGGACCGGCTGGCGGAGATTGGCCACCCAGTAGGCACTGTCGCGGGCGACGACCGACCGGGGGTCGGCAATCGCGGTGGAGTAGAGACAGACCCGTGCGGGACGGGCGGTCAGCTGGTCGGCTGCGGCCGCCACGTCGCCAACCACGGCGTCGACGTGCGGGCTGTGGAACGCGATGTCCGTATCGACGTGCCACACGGCGAGACCTTCCGCCCGCCACTGATCGGCAACCTCTTGTACCGCGTCCCGATCACCGGAGACCACCGTCGAGCGGGGGCTCGCCGCGATCGCCGCGACGACGTCGGCGCGGTCGGCGAGGCGGTGCCGGGCATCGTGGAACGACAGGCCGACCAGCGCCATGCCGCCCTGGCCTTCCAGCCGCTGTAGCGCGGTCGCACGGCGGCAGGCGAACCGGGCGGCCTCCTGCAGATCGAGGCAGCCGGCGGCGACTGCGGCGGCGATCTCGCCGACCGAGTGTCCAATGATCGCACCCGGCCGGACGCCGTGCCGGCGCCATACCTCGGCAAGGCCAACTTGCATGGCGAAGGTCATCGCCTGGACCTGACAGCTCGTCCACGGGCCGCCATCGACGATCGCCTCACGGGGGGTCCAGCCCATCTCGGCGCGGAACACGCCCTCCATCGCGTCCATGGCTGTCGCGAAGACCGGCTCGTCGCGCAGCAGCTGACGTCCCATGCCCGACCACTGGGCGCCGTGGCCGGAGAACACCCAGACCACGTCGGCTGTGTGGTCGGGTGCGGTCCGGGCCTCGGCGACACCGGGCGAACGCTGCCCGTCGGCGAGCGCCCGGAGTCGCTCCGCCAACACGGTGCTGGAGTCCGCGACGACCGCGGCCCGCTGGGCCAGGTGCGAGCGGCGCCGGGCCAGCGTGTGCCCGACGGACGTCAACGGGACGCCGGGGTTGTCGTCCAGCCAGTCCGCCGTGGTGGCGGCCAGCGCGCGCAACCCGGAGTCCGACATCGCCGATACCGGGAACACCGACGGCATCCGCCCCGGCGCGCCGGGGTCCTCGTCCACCGGCGCCGGGCGCGCAGCTGCAGGCGGCGCCTCCTGCACGATGACGTGCGCTATCGAACCGCCGACTCCGTAGCTGGACACCCCAGCCCGACGTGGGCGGGCGCCCGCCGGCCATGGCGACCGTTCGGCGACAAGACCTAGTCCGGAGCTGTCCCAGTCGAATTCCGGGTTGGGCTCGGTGTGCAGGCTCGGCGGGATCTCCTCGTGCTGGAGCGCCAGGACGGTCTTGATGATCCCGGCGATGCCGGATCCGGCCTCGACGTGGCCGATGTTCGGCTTCACCGATCCGATCAGGCAAGGACCCTGCTCCGGACGCGCCGAACCGAAGACCCGGGCCAGCGCCTGCGCCTCCTCGCGGTCCCCGACCGGCGTACCGGTCCCGTGTGCCTCGACATAGTCGACCGTGCCGGGAGCGATGCCCGCGCGGGCGTAGACCTGCCGCAACATGTGTTCCTGCGCCGCACCGTTCGGGGCCATCATGCCGTCCGATCGGCCGTCCTGGAACACGCCGCTGCCACGGATGAGCGCGAGCACCGGATCACCATCCCGGTGGGCGTCCTGCCAGCGTTTCAGGACCACCACACCCGCGCCCTCACCGCGGCCGTAACCGTCGGCGGCCTTGTCGAACGCCTTGCTACGCCCGTCCGGGGCGGTGGCGCCGGCCGCGTCCAGCGCGACGAAGAGCGTCGGGCTGGCCATGATGTTGACACCACTCACGATCGCCACGGGGGTCTCGCCGACCCGCAGGCTCTGGCAGGCGACGTGCAGCGCAGTCAGCGATCCGGCGCAGGCGGTGTCCACAGCCAGACTCGGCCCGCGCAGATCCAGGAAGTACGAGATCCGGTTCGCGATTCCGTAGTACGTCGTGCCGTTGACCGCCCAGGCCCCAGTGCGCGGAATGTCCTCCAGCAGTCGCCGACCGTAGTCGTTGGAGTTGGCCGCGACGAACACGCCGGCGTCCGAGCCGCGCAACGACAGCGGCGGCAGTCCGGCGTGCGTCAATGCCTCCCACGCCAGCTCCAGCACGACCCGCTGTTGCGGATCGAGGAAGTCGGCCTCGCGGGGCGAGATGCCGAAGAAGTCGGCATCGAATCCCTCGATATCATCGAGGAACGAGCCACGCCTGGTGGTCCGGCGCAAAATCGCCGTCGCCTGCGGGCTGCTCGACGCGTACGGTTCCCACCGCCGGTCCGGCATCTCACTCACGACGCTGTGACCGCCCGCAAGAAACGCCCAGAACTTGTCCAACGAGTCGAGATCGGGGGCGAATCGGCAGCTCATCCCGATGACGGCCACGGCGTCAGCGAATTCCGCATCCTGGCTCACGTCCAGGCTCCTTTCCAAATGACCGCCGCGGACCCGACCTGGAGTCGGGTCCGAGGATGGTTGGCTGTGGGCTGCATTTGTCCGCTGCCCGTCCCGTCCCTCCATCGATTCGGACAGCGCTATAGGCTCCGACACATCCTCGGTGCGACGAGATCCGCATGGCATCTCTCTGAGTGCGGTGCCCAGGCGGGGTACTGAAGAAGCCGGGTGACGGCGCGGAACGTGTCGATCAAGGTCCAGTTCAGCAATTCGAGAGAGGCGGGATGCGACGGCAGCTCCGTATGCTTTCGCAGCGACCGCGGCATCCGCAGGTCGGCTCGATCGGTGGGCCGTCGGGGCGCTCACGGCACGAGGAGGCCAGCATGCCGGTCAGGGCAGTACAGCCGAGCCGCGCGAACACCGTGCCCTGGCCGGACGAGGCGGTCGCCCGCTACACCGCCAACGGTTACTGGGAGGGACTTTCACTCGGCGAGCATCTCTACGCCGCCGCGGACGCCGCCGCGGACGCGGTGTGCCTCGTCGACGGCGAGCTGCGGCTGAGCTTCCGCGACCTGATGGCGCGGGCGGACGGAGCCGCCGTCCGGTTACGCGCGCTGGGTCTGCGCGCCGACGACCGCGTCGTGGTGCAACTGCCTAACTGCTGGGAGTTCGTCGTACTGACCGTGGCGTGCCTGCGGCTGGGCGCGATCCCGGTCATGGCGCTGTCCGCTCACCGTAGGCAAGAGATTTCCTCGATGGCAGCACTCGCCGAAGCGAGAGCGATCGTCGTACCTGACACCCTCAAGGGATTCGACCACCAGGCGATGGCCCATGAGGTCGCCGACACGACGGCCAGTGTGGAGCAGATCCTGGTGGTCGGCAGCGACATCCGCGTGGACAGCGTCGACCTGCGATCGCTGTGTCGGCCGGCCGACGACGCCGTCCAGGTCCGTAGGGAGCTCGACCGGACCGCACCCGACGGCGCGGCCGTGGCCTTGTTTCTGCTCTCCGGGGGGACGACGGGGCTACCCAAGCTCATCGCCCGTACCCACAACGACTACGCCTACATGGCCAGGCGAGCCGCACAGTTGTGCGGTCTCGGGCCCGACACTGTCTATCTCGCGGTGCTCCCACTCGGCCACGGTTACCCGATGGCGGGTCCAGGTGTCCTGGGTACCCTGATGTCCGGTGGCCGCGTTGTGATCACCTCCTCACCCGCCCCAGAACGAGCGTTCGCCGCGATCGAGCGGGAACGGGTCACCATGACCTCGCTGGTTCCGGCGGCCGCCCAACGCTGGCTGGAGTACCGGGAGGCGGACCCCGTTCCCGATCTCAGCTCGTTGCGGCTGCTTCAGGTCGCCGGCTCCCGCCTCGCGGACCACGTCGCGCGTCAGATCAACCCGGCACTCGGCTGCACCCTGCAGCAGGTGTACGGGATGGCGGAAGGGCTGCTCTGCCTCACCCGGCCCGACGACCCCGAGGAGGTCATCTGCCATACCCAGGGCCGGCCGATCTGCCCGGACGACGAGATCCTGCTGGTCGACGACCACGGTGAACCGGTACCCGCGGGCGAGCGGGGGGTGCTGCTCACCCGCGGTCCGTACACACCTCGCGGCTACTACCGGGCCGAGGAGCTGAACGCCCGCGCGTTCATCGGCGAGGGCTGGTATAGCACCGGCGACGTCGTGCGTCAGCGGCCGGATGGCAACCTGGTCGTGGAGGGCCGCGACAAGGACGTCATCAACCGCGGCGGCGAGAAGATCTGGGCCGAGGAGGTCGAGAACTTCGCCTACCAGGTCGACGGGGTCAGCCTGGCGGCCGCGGTGGCGATGCCGGACCCTGAGCTCGGAGAGCGGGTGTGCCTCTATGTCGTGTCCTACCCGGGGCGAACGGTTGGCCTGGCGGACGTGCAGGCGGTGATGGAGCGCGCCGGAGTGGCCCGCTTCAAGCTGCCCGAACGCCTCGTCCTCGTCGACTCCCTGCCCAGCACTGCGGTCGGGAAGATCGACAAGAAGGGGCTCCGTGCCGATATCAGCCTACGTTTGTCCACCCAGCCCGCCACCGCCGAGCATCGAACCGGCTCGGTATCAGCCTGAACGCCGTAGGTCAGGCGAACTGGCCGGCCAGCCGTCCCGGTCCGGCCGGTCCCCGGTAGGCCTGCGCGAGGTCCAGCCAGCGATCGGCATCGGAACCGGTTGCCACAAGCGCCAGGTCAGCGCGGTGCCGGCGCCTGGTCACCAGCAGGCAGAAGTCAACCGCGGGGCCGGTGATCCGCTGCGCCGCGGCCGTCGGACCGAACGACCACGGCGCACCCGAGGGAGCGGTCAGCTCGAACCGGAACTCGGCGTCCGGGGCGGCCAGGCCTCGGGCCAGATAACCGAAGTCCCAGGTCCGGACCGCGAACCCGGCCAGGTGCCGGATCCGGTCGGTGTGCTGCCGTGTGACACCGAGCGCGTCAGCGATGTCCTGGCCGTGCCCGAACAGCTCCATCATCCCGGCGGCGGCGAGGACCGGCGCCGGCAGCGGGCGGACCAGCCAGGGCACCACCTGGCCCGGTGCGACCGCACCGAGCGCCTTCTCCGCGGCCGCACGTTCGGCTCGCCAGCGGGCAAGCAGCGACTCCGGCGGCGCGGCCAGGTACGGCGAGAGCGCCGCGTGCACCGCGGCGTCGAAGTCGTCGCCGAGCCGTGAGGTGAGTACCTGGAACGCGACCGGGTCGGATGCTGCGGTCGCGGCGAGGTGGAAGGTCGCGGCCAGATGGGCGACCTGGTGCGCGATCGTCCAGCCGACCGCCGGGGTGGGCAGCGCCCACTGCGACTCAGCCAGACCGGCCAGGAGCTGGTCGAGGTCATCGCCGTCCGCAACCAGGTCGGAGATCACGTCATGCGGCTCTGTCACGGGTCTTTCCTCTCGCAGTGTTGCGGGAATGTCGAATGCGCAGCGATTCTCAAGCAAGAAGTCCGGCAGGGTCCGCTGGCCGATCCAGTATCCGTCGCCGGAGATGCGGATCCTTCTCCGCCCGTGCGCACCAGTGCCACCACAATCGGCGTGTTCGCTCGATCGCATTGTCATGGAACAATCTCCCCATGAGCCCTCGACGTTCAGATCCCAAGACGCGGACGGCCCTCGTGGACATCGCGGCCCGGCTGCTCGTCGCGGAAGGTCCGCGGGCGCTGTCGGTCCGTCGGATCTCCGCCGAGGCCGGCAGCTCGACAATGGCGCTGTACACCCACTTCGGCGGGATCAGCGGGCTGGTCCGCGAGATGGTGCACGAAGGGTTCGCCCGGCTGCAACGCTACTTCGGCGAGGTCCGGTGGACCGACGACCCGGTCGCCGACATGGCCTGGCTCGGCCGCGCCTACCGGCGAAACGCGGTCGCCAACCCCCACCTGTACGCGGCGATGTTCGGTGGCTCCTCGCTTGCCGGCTTCTCGCTGACCGAGCGCGACCGCCAGTACGGCCGCTACACCTTGGTCAACGTTGTCGAGTGCGCGCGCCAGTGCATCGCGGTGGGCCGATTTCGGGCTGCCGACCCCGAACTGGTCGCGCATCAGATGTGGAGCGCGATCCACGGGTTGGTCACCCTTGAGCTCGGTGGCTACCTCGTCGAGCCGTGCACCGCCGACCGCTGCTTCGAGGCACAGCTCACCGGGTTGATGGTTGGCGCCGGCGATACCTGGGAGGCGGCCACCGACTCGGTGGCCGCCTCCCAGGTATCGCCGGACTCCGCGGTCCAGGCCGTCGCGGCGGAGTGACCGAACCCCGGTCGGTCAGCGAGCTGCCCCGCTACCACGGAATGTTGCCGTGCTTGCGCTGCGGTGTCGGCTTGCGTTCGTGTGGATGAGCTGTTCGGTATACCCGTCGCCCAGCTCGGCGATGACCAGCAGCATGTCGTACGGCGCCTTGGACTCCGCCGGGGCGATCTCGGCCAGCCGCGGCCGACGGTTCGTGGTGGCCGGTGACCGCGTGATCCGGGGCGAGTGTCACCGACCACCTGACATGACCTGGTGGTAGCCGCCACCGAAGAACAGCAGCGCCTGCTGGTTCGAGCTGCACCGGGCCTCGAGCACCTCGCCGAGGAAGATCGAGTGGTCACCGCCGTGGTAGACCTCGGCCAGCGCGCACTCCAACCAGGCCAGCGCGCCCACCAGCAGCGGTGCACCCGTATGCGGCCCCGGTGTCCAGCCCACCCCTTCGAACTGGGCGATGCCCCGCGGCCGTCCCCGGTCTGCGAAGTACCGGGCGAGGCGCTCCTGGTCGGCCCCCAGGACGGACACCGCAAACGACCGGGCGGACATGATCGCTTCGTGCATCGCGGCCGATCGGGCCACGCAGCACAGCACCATGGGAGGCTCCAGCGACACCGAGCTGAACGCGTTGGCGGTCATGCCGTGGTGGCACTCGCCTCCCGTGGTGAGCACCGTGATCCCGGTGGCGAACCGGGCCATCGCGTCACGCAGTGTCCGGCGCCCGGTACCGTTCGGTTCACGCAACGGCACCGGCTCCCAGGGTGGCGGCCAGCCGTCCGCCGAGTGCGGGGCCTGCGCGTCAGCGGTCACCATGCACTCCCGGCGGCGACCGGCAGCACGGCGTAGGGTGCGAGCGCCAGCCGGAGCTCCTCCGGCACCCGGCATGGCACCGTCGCCGTGTTCGGCCCGCGCATGCAGGCGATCCGCTGCCGGCCCCGGGCGACCAGCTTCTCCTCGTCTCCCTGGAGCCGCACATAGTCGAAGCTGAACTGGAGCTGGCTCTGGGTCAGCTCCTCCAACCGCATCCGTACCGACACCTCGTCGAATGCGGTGATCTCGGCAAAGAACTCGCACTCGACCTTGAGGGTGAACAACTTCAGCTCATCGCGCAGCTCGGCCAGTATTCCCGGAGCCTTCTCCTTGAGGAACAGCTCCCGGCACCGACCCTGCCAGCGCAGGTAGTTCACGTAGTAGACGTTGCCGACGAGGTTGGTCTCCTCGAACCCCACCGTGTGCCGGATCTCGAAGTGTGCTGGCACTAGTGACCCCTTCCCGCGAGTACGGCGAAGACGACCGGATCGGGCCGACCGTTGACGGTCGTCACCCAGGTGGCGATCACCGCGTCGCCGGCGGAGAGCAGCACCCAGCCGTCCGGGTCGATCCGGTCGACGGTGAGTGCCTGCGAGGTCGTACCGACCTTGCGGAGGCACTCCACCGCGGCCCACAGCCGGGTGCCGGCCACTGCTGAGGACTCGCCGGACTCCGCCACCAGCAGGTCGCGGACGGCGAGCTGGTCGGCTCCCAGCAGCCCCATCCAGTCCGCCGCGCTGCGGTCCACGACGGACTCGACGTCGCAGCCGAGCCGCCCCTGGCCAACCACGGCCAGGGTCAGGCCGGCCGCGTGCGAGGCGGACACGGTGACCCCGTCGGCCTCGGGCTTGCCGTCTGGCCGGTACCGCAGGTGCGCGGCGTGGCCCAGTGCCCGGCTCACCGCGAGCTCGGTCTGGGCCCGCCGATCCGGGTCCCGATCCTGGTCCAGACCGATCGGGTCAGGTTCGACGACGGCCGTGAGGCTGGCCCCGAGGACCCGCTCTAGAGCCCGCGTCAGGTACGACCCGAGCAGTGAGGGCACCCACGGACCGGCGCCGCCGCGCTGGCGGACGGCACGCAGCCGGAGACCCTCCCACCGCTCGACGAGTGCTCCGGAGGGCGCGCGCACATCGAGGTCGTACACGTAGCTGTCGCCGTCCTGCGACCGCTCCCGCGCGTCCAGCACGACGTACTCGGTGTCCTGGCCCGCACGCTCGGCCAGCCAGAGCTTCTCGATGCCCTGCGGCAGCAGCGTCGCGTCCGGGACACAGCACTGGATGGCGTGCATCATCGCGTCCCGGGTGCCGGGATCGGCGAGGAGCTGGTCCTGCGGCAGGAACGCCGCGAACCACGGCGCGGGCGTGGTCGTGGAGATCTCCGCCACCGCGTGCCGTGCGCTCGCCATCCGGTAGGCCAGCAGGCGCTGGAACCGCTTGCCCTGGAACAGCACCCCGCCATACAGGTCGGCCACCGGGTCGATCGGCACGGCTGGCAGTCCGGCCTCGACAGGTGCCGCCGCGGCGGGCAACGCCGGCCGCGGGAACCGCAGCCTGGCCCGGAAGTGGTCCGTGGCGAACCCGGTGTCCTCGCTGCGCAGGACGACGTCGACGGTCCCCGCGTCCTGCACCAGAGCCGCCAGCCGGATGGTCGTCGAGCCGCCCGGCCGCACCACGACAGGCCGGCGGAACTCGACGTTCTCCAGCAGTGGCGGACCGTCGTGGCCGGTGACCGCGGCGGCGACCTGGGTCATCGCCTCCATCCCCAGCACAGCCGGAAAGAGCAGGTCCCCGTCGAGGTGATGGTCATCCAGGTACGGATCGCTGCCCGCAGTCAGATCGGCCTCGGTGATGAGCTCGATGTCCGGGTGATACGCGACCACCCGCTCCACGAACCTCCGCAGCGGCAGCTCGCGATCCGCCATGGTCAGTGTGGGCAGGCCAGCGGCCCGACCGCTGACCACCAGCACCGGACCTGCCGAGGGGTCTGCCAGGAGCTGCCGCAGCACCTCGATCCCGTGCTCGGTGGAGATCGGGGTGATGCCGTCGCGCAGCAACGCCTCGACCACGCCGAGCCGCTCACCCATGCCGACGCCGGACCACACCGACCACTCCAGGGCGAGCGCGCGCGCCTGCGGGTGCTCCCGCTGGAACCGCACCGTCAGCTCCGTCATCCAGTCGTTCGCGGTGGCGTAGTGCGCCTCGCCACGCAGTCCGGCCCGGCCGATGATGCTGCCGAACGTGACCAGCAGCGTGATCCGGTTCGGGTCGACGGCGGCCAGCACCGCCCGCAGGCCGCTGACCTTCGGCGCCAGCGTCCGCTGGAACTCCTCGGTGGTCAGGTCGACCAGCCCGGTCGGTTCGTTGCGGCCGGCGCCGTGGAGCACGGCGGTGACCGCGCCGAGCTCGGTCTCCATCCGCTGCACCGCCGCCTTCACCTCAACGGCGGAGGTCACGTCGGCGCGCTCGTACCGGTAGCGGACACCGGCGGCACCCATCCGGGACAGGTTCGCCGCGAGCTCGGCGTCGGTGGCCGGGTCGGCCCGACCGATCAGCGCCAGGCTCGCCGAGGAGTCCTTCGCCATGGCCAGCGCGCACTCGGCGGTGATGCCCTTGCCGCCGCCGGTGACGAGAAGGACGTCCCGCTCGCCCAGTGGCGACCCGCCGTGCGGTGTCGGTCGCGCGGCCGGAAGGGGACGGAGCGTCGGTACGGTCCGGGTGCTGTCGGTGTCGTAGCGCACTTCGGAGAATCCGGTGGTGGCCGCGGCCTCGGCGACCACCCGGGTCACCGCCTCCTCGATGGCGTCCGGGTGGGTGGGCGCCACGTCGGCGAGCTCCACCAGCGTTGTGGGCACTGACGGGTATTCCAGGTGCAGGGTCCGGGCGAGCCCAGAGGCTCCGAGCCGGTGCTGCACCACCACCAACCGGGTGCCGGCGGGTGCGGTCGCGGCGGCGCGTCCTGCGTCGAGGAAGAGCCCGACGTCGTTCTCGTCGCACTCGGTCGGCAGACAGAGCAGCACGCCGTCCCCGATTCCCGCGCCCGCGAGTGCGGCCCGCAGTGGCTCGGCCAGCGGGTGACCAGGGGTGGTGTGCACGGTCCAGCTGTCCCCGGCCGTGCCCACCGACGGGTGCGGCTGCGGAGGATGAGCAGCTTCGACATGGTCGACCGAGAATGGGCGCACCCAGGGGGCCACCCCGGGCACGCCACCGCTGACCTCCGCGCCGTCGTGCGCGGTCCGGGCCAGTTGGTCGATCAGGTCGGCGAGCTCACCGAGCCTGACGGTCGCGAAGTTCGGTGTCGCCGCCAACCCGGGATGCCCCAGCGCCCGGGTCACGTCGTTGACGATCTGGCCGACCGTGATCGAGCTCAGGTGGAGGTCGTCCAGTGGATGGGTCTGCGCGGTGACCGCCTCCAGCGGCAGCTCGACCCGTTCGGCTGCCAGCCGTCGCAGGAGGTCGAGCGTGCTCTCCACCTGGTCGGCGGTGTCACCAGGCCGGGTTGTCGTGGGTGTGGGACGGTGAGCGTCGTCGTGGTCCCCTGACGCCAGGGCGGCATCGAGGGCCGGGGCAGCCTCGCAGGGACTGGCCAGGAACCGCAGCTCTCCGTCGATCGGCAACGGCCGGAGCAGCCGGTCGGCGAACAGCGTCGCGGCACGGACCGGCGCGCCGGAGACGAATGCTGCCCCGACAACCGTCAGCAGGTCGGTCAGGGACGGGCTGTCGGTGTCGATCGGCAGCGCCGGCCGGTCCGGCGCGATCTCGGCCAGCAGACCGGACAGCACCCGTCCGGGGCCGACCTCGATGACCAGGTCGGCGCCGGTGACCGCGCTCGCGGCGGCCTCGTGGAACCGCACCGGGCGAAGGATCTGATCGCGGAGCAGGACGCGTAGGTCCGCGGCCGGGTCGAGCACGTCGCCGGTCACCGTGGACACCACCCGCCGGTCGAGCCGTCGGAAGTCGAACTCGGCCAGCCGCTCGGCCATCGCCACCGCGGCGGGTCCGACCAGCGGTGAGTGGAACGCGTGCGAGACGTTGATCCGGGTCGCCGTGATGCCGTTGGCCATCGCCCGGCGGCATACCCGGTCGACGGCATCGGCCGGTCCGGAGACGACCGTCTGCCGCGGACCGTTGTAGCCGGCGATCGCCAGGCCCTCCGCCTGTGCCAGCTGCTCGGCCCGGTCCACGGATGTGGCGAGGCCCGCCATCGCGCCACCGCCGACGCTGGCGGACGCCATCACCTGACCGCGGGTCGTGGCGAGCCGGAGGAGCTGCGTCGGGTCCATCGCCCCGCCCCAGTGCAGGGCGGTCAGCTCGCCGAGGCTGTGCCCGACGGCGGCCTCCGCCTCGATCCCCAGCTCACCCAGGACCCGCAGCGCCGCCAACGAACCGGCGACGATGCGCGGCTGCGCCACCTCGGTGGCCGCGTGGTCGCCGCCGGACGGCACCCCCGAGACGCCGAACACCTCCTCCGCCGAGGCGAACCGCCGCCGGATCGCGCCGACGGTGCCGCGCCCCGACCCCTGCCCCGGGAACAGGAACGTGATCCGCGGAACGGCGGTCGGTCGCCCGATGTAGACGCCGTCCTCCGACCCGAGCGCACGGTCGACGCCCGCGTCGAGAAGGGCGATGAGGCGCGCGAGTGCACGCCCGGCCTTCTCGGGTGAGGAGGCGACCACCGCGGCGCGGAGCGGACCGCCGGACAGCTGCCCGGCGAGCGTGCCGGCCAGGTCCGCCAGCTCGGCGTAGGACAGCCTGGGCGTCAGACGGGCGAGGTGTGCGACCCGCTCTCGCAGCTCGCCCGGATCGTGCCCGTCGACCAGGAGCAGCTCGGCGTCCTGGCGGCCGGCGACCACCATCCGGGTGCGCTCGTCCAGGGTGGCGCGCCGCTGGGTCCCGGGCGCCTGCTCGAGCGCGATGTGGGAGTTGATCCCGCCGAAGCCCATGGCCGACACTCCGGCCCGGACCCGCTGGTCGGCTGGCCAGAGTTCCGCCTCGCGCGGCACATAGAGGGCTGCGGACTCCCCGAGCAGACCGGGATGCGGGATGTCGTGCCCCGACGCCGGCGGGATCACCTGATGGTGAACGGCGATGGCCGCCTTGATCAGTCCAGCGACCCCCGCCGCGGCCTTGGTGTGCCCGATGTTGGCCTTGACGCTACCGAGCGCGGCTGGCCGGGCGGTCAGGTCCGCGGCGCGGCGGGTGGTTGACAGCGCCTCGATCTCGGTGGCGTCACCCAGCGCCGTGCCGGTGCCATGTCCTTCGAAGTAGGACACCGTCTCCACGCCGTAGCCGGCGCGACCGTAGGCGCGGGCCAGCGCCAGGCGGTGCCCGCTTGCCTCCGGGCGGGTGATGCCGCCCTTGCCGTCCGAGGACACGCCCCATCCGGTGATTGAGGCGTACACCCGCCTCGCCTGCCCGAGCGCGTCCTGCTCGCGCATCAGCACCAGCATTCCGGAACCCTCGCCCGGCCAGAAGCCGTTGGAGTCACGGTCGTACACCTTCATCTCGCCGGTGGCGAGCGCACCGGTCTTGGCGAAGCCGATCACCTCGAACGGATCGATGGAGAGGTCCACACCACCCGCGAGGGCCACGTCGAGATCCCGGTCGACCAGTGCCTTCGCTGCGGCGGTGACGGACAGCAGGGACGACGAGCAGGCACCATCGACGGTGTAGCCGCCGCCGCTGAGGTCGAAGTAGTTGCAGATCCTGCCCGCGATGGTGTTGGCGAGGCCACCGGCGAGGGTGTCCTCGTCGATGGCCGGGAACGGTGCCTTGTACTGGACCTCCAGGTCCCGCAGGAACGCCCCGATCTCCTCCTCGACCCAGCCTCTGCCGGCGAGCGCCGCGGCTACCGTGCGGCGGACATACGGCCATCGAAGCCGCATGACGTTCGCCCGCGAGAACTCCCCGGTGAGGCTGTTGCCCACCACCACGCCGGTGGACTGCCTCGGCAGGCCGGCGCCGTCCGGGAACCCCGCGTCGGCCAGCGCCCGTGCTGCCACGTCGAGTGCGAGCCAGTGCGTCAGGTCGGTCGACCGGTATGTGCTTCCGGCAACCTTGTACCTCACGCGATCGAATGTGAAGTCGCGGAGTACCGCCGCTTTCGTGGCGTAGAAGCGATCCGGCGCATTCCGGTCGGCCGACCAGTAGTCGGCCAGGTTCATCCGCTCACCCGGCAGTTGCCGGAACGCCCGTCGACCGCTCAACACATTGTCCCAGAACTCATCCGCAGAGCCGGCATCTGGGTAGCGGAGACCAATTCCGACGATCGCGATCCGCTCGTTTCTCATCTCTGTCATCGCCTCCGGATCTCGATCCTGCACCGACTGCGCTCCTGTTGTCTTCTTCGAGTGTGCTTAGCGTTGGGCCGGCCCGAAGTTTTTCCATAACGGCGTAATGCCGGCTGGCTAACGCCACTATTCGCAACTCCCGAGCAGACCGGGCCGGGCAGTTGATCATTCGCTTCGGTCGACGGCGGGCCGGTACGCCGGATGATCATGCTGTCGCCAGGCAGCGCAACCACGGAGAAGCGTTTCCCGTATTCCGCGGCGAACCATGTAACGACCGTCACCGGACGCCGCAGACAGGAGGGGATCGTGCCGACGACCTTCGGATCGCTGCGGCGACTCCTCCTCACGCCGCAGCTGGCCGAGGTGTCCTTCGCCGGGCGCGGCTTTCCGGTGCCGCGCTCGGCCGCCACACAGCGCCTTGAGGCGGTTCCGCACGCCGTGATCTGCGGATTCGAGTGGGGGTTGGACAGTCGTAGCCAGTGGGAGCTCGAGCGGCGGCTGGACCTGGTCGACCCCGAGCAGCGGGGCTTCGCCTACGAGGGCGCCACGATGGCCCTCACGATCCTCGACGCAGCGGGTCGCGGTGACCGCACCCGCGACCTGCTGCTCGGTCCTGGCCAGCCACACATCTTCCTCGCCTACATCGGCATCGGGTTCGCCATGGCGCGCCTCCCGCGACCACTGTGGAAGAAGGTGTTGCCAGATCTCACCGGGACGCCGTACCACCCGACCATGAGCTGGCTCGCCGTCGACGGGTACGGCTTCGACCGTGCCTACTTCGACACCCGGCGCTGGGTGGACGAGCAGCGGGTTCCCAAGCCGTACCCGTGGCAGGGCTCGCCCGACTACTTTCCACGCGCGGTGGACCAGGGCATCGGCCGGGCACTGTGGTTCATCCACGGAGCCCAGCCGGACCGGGTTGCGGTCGCCGTCGGGCGATTCCCCGGTCACCGGCAGGCCGACCTCTGGAGTGGTGTCGGGCTCGCTGCGACGTTCGCCGGCGGCTGCGGGCCCGACGGTCTGGTCACGCTGCGGCGCGAGGCCGGTGCACACCAGGCCGAACTGGCCCAGGGTGCGGTCTTCGCAGCCAGGGCGCGCGCCTTCGCCGGGTTCGTGCCACCGCACTCCGAGGCCAGCCTCGCGGTCCTGACCGGTCGGTCGGCGGACGAGGCCGTCGCGCTCGCCGATGGCTGCGCCGTTGCGGCGTCCACGGCGGGGCCGCACCCACCCTACGAGACCTGGCGACGCAATGTGCGCGCATGTTTCGGTGCCGCCACCTCACAGCAGTCCGCGGACCGTGCATAGAGCCTTCCGGGCCACTGTCGACCTCGAATGGAGAGCAATGTGCCGAAGCTATGGAGGGTGCTCCGACGCCGCGTCCTGACTCCGAGCATCACGGAAACCTTGCTCACCGAGAGAGGTTTCCACAAGAAGACGCCGGAAGCACAAGACCTGCTGGAGACCGTCGGCAGGAGGTTTCTTGAAGGCTATGCGTACGCCGTCGAAGCGCGGTCACCCGCCGCGGCGGAGAAACGGCTGGAAGGCGTTCCGGCGCAGTTTCGCGGGTTCGCCTACGAGGGCGCCGCCATGGGCTTCGCCATGCTCGACGGACTGCCACTGGGGGGTGACCGCTCAGTGGCCGGCTTCCTGGCCGGGCGGGGTGACCAGCACATCTACATGGTCTACGTCGGAATCGGCTGGGCGATGGCCCGGCTGCCGAGGTTCCGCTGGCCCGACGTCGCGGCACTCGACCCGTTGCTGCGCTGGCTCGTGCTGGACGGCTACGGATTCCACCAGGCCTATTTCCACACCGACCGCTACGTCGGTGAGCAGTTCCGGGACTCCCGCCTACCGTGGCCGGCCGACCTCTCGCCGGCCTACGTCAGCCGTGCGGTCGACCAGGGCATCGGGCGTGCCCTGTGGTTCGTCGGCGGCACCGACGCCGACCTCGTCGCCACGCTGATCGACAAGTTTCCGGAGTCCCGGCGGCCGGACCTCTACAGCGGAGCCGGACTGGCCGCGACCTACGCCGGTGGCGCGGACGAGGACGAGCTGCGGGTGCTCTGCCGGCGTGCTGGCCCGCACCGCCACCTGCTCGCGCAGGGCGCCGCGTTCGCGGCCGAGGCCAGGCTCCGAGCCGGCCTACTGGTCCCGCACACGGTGGCTGCCGCCCGGGTGCTCTGCGGGATGACGCCCGCTGACGCGGCCCGGGTGACCCATGATTCCCGCCCCACCGGTTCCGTCCCGGGCGACCTGCCCGCCTACGAGGTGTGGCGGCAACGCATCGCCGAGAAGTTCACAGCCCTTGGGAGGTGTCAGCCGTGACCACCGCAAATGGCTGGCTGCGCAGGCAGCTACCCGGAATCGTCGCCGTCCTGGTCGCCGTGAGCGGCTACCTGGTGGTACGCCCGCCATCCACCGCCGCCGCCGAGCTCGACACCATGGCCCGCGCGTACCGGTTCACGCCGATGGCGATCGCCATGCCTGCCGCCCCCGTGCAGCAGTCGATCCGCAAGGTCAACAAGGACTACGAGCACATCCGCGCGTGGGTCTCCTCGGTCGGTGCGGCGGTGGCGATGACCGACCTGCAGGGCACCGGCAAGGCAGCCGACCTGTGCATCGTCGACCCCCGCACCGACCAGGTCGTGATCACTCCGACGCCCGACTCGGGCGCGAACCGGTACCCGCCGTTCGCGCTGGACCCGGCTCCGTTGCCGATGAACGGCAACATCGCCCCGATGGGCTGCGTGGTAGGCGACTTCAACGAGGACGGTCGGCTGGATCTGCTGGTCTACTACTGGGGCCGCACACCGATCCTCTTCCTGGCCAGGCCCACCGCGACGGCACTCAACGCCGGCGCGTTCCGCCCCACCGAGCTGATCCCGGGGGCCAACGCGACGGACGGCAGATACACCGGTGCGCAGTGGAACACCAACACGGCCACCATCGCCGACTTCGACGGCGATGGCCACCAGGACATCTTCATCGGCAACTACTTTCCCGACGGCCCGGTGCTCAACGACACCGTCCGCGGTGGGGTCGTGACGAACCGGTCGATGTCACACGCCCTCAACAGCGGCGGGAAGTACATCCTTCGTTGGACTGGTGCAGCTGCTGGAGCTGAGCCCTCGGCCTCCTTCGCGGAGGTTGCCGACGCCCTGCCCAAGGAGGCGCGGTACGGCTGGTCGTTGGCGTCGAGCTCGATCGACCTGACCGGCGACCAGTTGCCGGACCTCTATATCGCGAACGACTTCGGCAACGACCGGTTGCTGCACAACCAGTCCTCGCCTGGGCACCTGAGATTCATCAACGCAAGGGGTGGCCGGTCGGCGTTGACCCCCAAGTCGAAGGTCCTGGGCAACGACTCGTTCAAGGGCATGGGAGTCGACTTCGGCGACCTCGATCACAACGGGCGTTACGACATCTTCGTCAGCAACATCACGACCTCATGGGGCATCCAGGAGAGCAACCTCCAGTTCATGGACACGGCCCGTGACCAGGCTGACCTTCGGGCGAGGCTGGACAGTGGCCAGGCGCCGTTCGAGGACCGCAGCGCCGCCGCCGGAACAGCGTGGTCGGGTTGGGGCTGGGACGTCAAGATGGGCGACTTCAACAACAGCGGCGAGCTGTCCATCGCCCAGGCGACCGGATTCGTCAAGGGCGCGGTCAACCGGTGGCCACAGTTGCAGGAGCTGGCGACGGCCAACGACGCACTGCTGGACAACCCGTTCTGGTGGCCGAACGTCAAGGCCGGCGACGACATCGGTGGCAGTCAGACGCTGCGATTCTTCGTGAAGGGAAAGGACGGGCGTTACAGCGACCTGGCGCCCCGGGTAGGCCTCGCGGTTCCGGTGCCGACCCGCGGCATCGCGACCGGTGATGCCAACGGCGACGGCAGGCTCGACTTCGCGGTCGCCCGGCAATGGGACGCGCCAGTGTTCTACCGCAACGACAGCCCGGATTCCGGTGCTTTCCTCGGGCTCCGGTTGAGCTACGACTCCCCGGTCTCCGCCGGCCCGATGCCCGCTTCCGGTTCACCAGTGATCGGCGCCGAGGTGACCGTGACCACCGCTGACGGCCACCGGTACGTCGACCGGGTCGACGGCGGAAGCGGCCACTCCGGCAAGCGTAGCCACTACGTGCACATCGGTCTCGGCCAGAACGTCAACGGGCCGGTTCGGGTACACCTGCAGTGGCGTGACCGGAGCGGTCACGTGCAGCAGCAGGATCTCCAGCTCAGCACGGGCTGGCACGCACTCCAACTCGGCACCCAGGCCAAGGAGAGATGACGGACATGCCAGAGATGACAGCCACACCGACGCGTCACAACCCGAAGGTCGTCACGGCCCTGCGCAGGTTCGCGATCTCGATCACGATATTCAACATCCTCGGTTACGCGGTGCTCGGGTTCGAGCAGTCGTGGCTGTGGCCCATCATCGCGGTCACGACCGCCTACGCCGTGGAAATAGGGCTGGAGCTCGTCGGGGCCAGAGCCGAGGGGCGTCCACCGCGTTTCGCCGGTAACGGTCCGCGCGGCGTCATCGAGTTTCTCTACCCCGCGCACATCACGGGTCTCGCGCTGAACATGCTCACCTACGTCAATGACCAGATCCTCGTCATGGTGTTGGGCGTCGTCGTGGCTGTGAGCACCAAGTGGGTGTTTCGTGCGCCGGTGCACGGTCGCCTGCGGCACTTCATGAACCCGTCCAACTTCGGTATCGCCTTCATCCTCGTTGTGTTCCCGTGGGCCAGCATCGCGCCGCCCTACCATTTCACCGAACACGTGAACACCCCGACGAGCTGGGTCATCGTCGCCGTCATCCTGGCGTCCGGGACCCTCCTCAACGCCAAGCTCACCGGCCGGATGTGGCTGATCGGTGCCTGGCTGACCGTGTTCGCCCTGCAAGCCATCGTCCGCGGGATGGTGTTCGGCACGTCGATCCCGGCCGCGCTGGGCATGATGACCGGAGTGGCGTTCGTGCTGTTCACCAACTACATGGTCACCGACCCCGGAACCTCGCCCTCCGCGCCGGGCTCCCAGCTGGCCTTCGGTAGCAGCGTCGCGCTGCTGTACGGCTTCTTCATGATCGCGCACATCGCCTACGGCCTCTTCCTGGCCACCGCCATGACCTGCCTCATACGGGGGATGTTCCTGTGGGCACTGCACCTCGTGGACGGGGCCCGGGCGGAGCGCGGCGCCGAAGCACGCCGGCAGGCCGGCGAGGTGCTCGATCAGGTCGTGGCCGACGGCGCCGCCGTCGGCAAGGAGATCGCGGCCGCATGACGGCCACCCAGCTCCGCCGGGTACCGCCGGGGCCGCCGCGTCGGGCGACGTTCGGACTGCTGCGCAAGCTGGCCAGCGATCGGCTCGCGCTGATGTCCTCGACCGCGGCGGAGTACGGCGACGCGGCGCGGATCTCGATCGGTCCCAAGACCCTCTACTTCTTCAACCACCCCGACCACGCCAAGCACGTGCTTGCCGACAACGCTGCCAACTACCACAAGGGGATCGGTCTCATCCAGGCCCGGCGCGCCCTCGGAGATGGGTTGCTGACCAGCGAGGGTGCCCTGTGGCGCACGCAGCGCACCATGATCCAGCCGGCGTTCCAGCCCAAACGGATCGCTGAGCAGGCGGGGATCGTCGCCGAGGAGGCGGCGAAGCTCGTCCATCGGCTGCGAACACACGGTGGGGGTGAGCCGGTCGACGTCCTACAGGAGATGACCGGGCTCACCCTCGGCGTGCTCGGGCGTACCCTGCTCGACGCCGACCTTGGCGCGTTCGGGTCGGTCGGTCATTCCTTCGATGCCGTGCAGGACCAGGCGATGTTCGAGATGGTGTCGATGAGCCTGGTCCCAACGTGGGTCCCGCTACCCCGGCAGCTGCGCTTCCGGCGGGCCCGCGCGGAGCTACAGCGGATCGTCGACCGGCTCGTTGCCGAGCGCATCACCCGCGACGGCGGGCAGGGCAGGGGCGACGACGTGCTCTCCCGGCTGATCGTCTCCACCGGGCAGGAGGCCGACCCGCAGCTCGGTCAGCGCCGGATGCGCGATGAGCTGGTCACCCTGTTGTTGGCCGGGCATGAGACGACCGCCAGCACCCTCGGCTGGACGTTCGCCCTGATCGATCGGCACCCGGAGGTGCGGGCCAGGTTGCACGCGGAGGCGGTGCAGGTGCTCGGCGACCGGATGCCGGCTCATGAGGATCTCCACCGGTTGCGGTACACCGCGATGGTCGTGGAGGAGGTCATGCGGCTCTACCCGCCGGTGTGGATACTGCCCCGCCAAGCCCAGGCGGACGACGAGGTCGGTGGGTACCACGTGCCGGGCGGGGCCGACGTCCTGATCTGCCCCTACACGCTGCACCGGCACCCGGGTTTCTGGGACACGCCCGAGCGGTTCGACCCGGAGCGCTTCGATCCGTCACGCGCCTCGCACCGGCCCCGCTATGCCTACATTCCCTTCGGTGCCGGGCCACGCTTCTGCGTCGGCAACAGCCTCGGGCTCATGGAGGCCACCTTCACCATCGCGATGATCACCCGGGAGCTGCGGCTGGCCACGGCGCCCGACCATCGGGTGGTTGCTGAGCCGATGCTCTCCCTGCGGGTGCGCGGCGGCCTGCCGATGACCGTGCACGCGGCGACATGAGGCCAGGATGCCGTTCATCCCACCGCGGCAGTTGCCAGACCGTCCTCGAGCACTGCTTTCCGCACATCCAGGAGAGCCATCAACACCGGTGGATCCATGACGCGAATTGGCCTCAGTTGAAGATCGACACGGAGCATCGACACATTCGGTCGGACACTGATAGGTCCGGTAAACCCGACGGAGAGGTCCGCATCGCCTGTCAGAACCTCATGGCGATACGCCGGGACCGAATGCGCAAGCAGGTACCAGGTGCCCTGGGGTACCTCATCGAGTACGAAGGAACCGGGGCGACGCAGGATCACGCAGCGAACCGGTCGGCCCTGCGGAATTCGGCTTGGGAAGAGCCCCAGAAAGATGAGCCCGAGATCGCTGGACGCCGATTCCTGTACATCGCCCCGGATCGTGGTGCATTGGGCCGCGGTGGCGCGCCTGCAACTGTCCGCGGGAATCATCGTGGCAAATCCCCCGAGCTGCCGGTATGTTGTTGGCGGGAGGCATACGCAGCTCGCGAACCGTGAGCTGAAGGTGCCAACGCTGGTGTACCCCACGCGATGGCTGATCTCGGTCACGGTCAACGATGTCGAGACGAGAAGTCGTTTCGCCTCCTGGAGCCGTAACGCCGAAAGGAAGCGCCTGGGCGAGATACCGGTAACCCGCTGAAATTCCCTGGAAAAATGAAACTTGCTGTACATCGCGGCCCGCGCCATGTCATCGATCGTGAGCGGTTCTCCGAGGTTCTCACGCATGGTCTCGATCGCTCGCACTACGGCTCGCTCGATTTCCAGCTTCATTAGGCCTCCAGGTATCGATCTCACCTTGAGCTCGGCTGTGGTGTCGAGCGAGCCGATGCCGATGGGCCAGTACGCCCAGCGCTAACTGTCAGAGCTACGCCCGAATGGTAAGAAGGATGCGTCTACCAGAAACTTGGAGCCATCGATAGACAACGATGACAGACGATGGATGACCGTCCACGGCGACGTTCTATGACGATTTGAAACATTAGCAGCAAGCCGGGGCGTACGCAACCACCGTCCGCGATGTTTCGGATCACGCTGGCTGGGTAGGCACGCGCGGAAAGCCGGAGCGCAACGGTGAAGATGCGTCGGGTGCGCCTATGCGGACACGATGGTGCCACCAGAAGCCAGTGTCAGGCAGTCGTCCGCATTGTGACTGGCCGTGACGTCTCGATAGGACCTGGCTCGTCGAGCCCACTGTCAAGCTCCCCGCGAAACGGCGATTCGGCCAGTGAGCCGTTTCGCGATTCGCGTGCCGACCTCAGGAGGGAACCCCGTGCGATCGGGCACTCCAGACGAAGAGCGGACCAGGTTGATGACGCTTGAGGCATTCGCGGACACGATTGTCCCAGGTGAGAAGCGTTCGGTTGATGACCGTGCGGTGGCCGGCGCGGCAGCGGGCGGTGGCGCGGTGGCCTCCGGGGCGGTCGAGCTGCTGGAAACGCCCGCGGTCGGGCTGGCAACCGCGCTGGGTGACATCGTCGACGCGCTGAACGGGCACGCGCTGGAGCACGCAGCCGAGCACGGGCTGGCACTCGACGGCTCGGTGCCACCGTTCGTCGCGCTGCCGTTCGCCCACCGGACCGCCCTGGTCCAGACCCTGACCGGCCCCGCCCACCAGCAGCGGGACATCTGGGTTGCGCTGGCGCTGTTCAGCAACATGGCCTTTGACACCGCCGCGCATCTCCACACCGCCGAGGCGATCGAGGCCGGACACCCTGGCCTGGCCACGCTGGGTTTCGCAAAGCCGGACGCCGACGGCGTGTGGCGGTTCCCGGACTACTCGTACCGCCGGCAGCTGGCCAACGTCCACCCGAACACCACTGCATCAGGGAGTCCCGCATGAGCAGCGCCGAACGCACCGACGTCCTCGTGGTCGGCAGCGGCTTCGGCGGCGCGATCGCGGCCTACCATCTCGCTGCGGGCGGCGCGCGGGTGGTCGTGCTGGAACGCGGCCCGTGGTTGACGGCCGACGACTTCGACCACGACTACCTGCTGGGCTCGTCGTACACCCGGATCTTCGACTTCGTGGTCGGCGACGGCATGAGCCTGCTCGGTGGCAACTGCGTCGGGGGCGGCAGCGTGGTGTTCTTCGCGGCCATGCCGCGCGCGCCGGGGTTCGTCTTCGAACGAAAGGGCAGCATTGGCAGGCGGATGTGGCCCTCGACCCTGACCCGGGACACCCTGGACCCGTGGTATGACCGGGTGGCGGAGGCGCTGCCGGTCAGCCAGCAGGGTTGGGCGGACGTCACGTACTCGGGTGGGTTGTTCGCCGCGGCCTGTGACCACGCCGGGCGCACGGCGAACCCGGTGCCGGTCGCCATCGACACCGCGAGGTGCACGAACTGCAACTGGATGATGTCCGGCTGCCGCTTCGACGCCAAACGGTCCCTGCTGCTCAACTACCTGCCCGCCGCCCTCGCGCACGGGGCGCAGATCCGGCCGATGCACGAGGTGCAGCGCCTGTCGAGGAACGATGACGGCGGCTATCGGGTGCACTACAACGTCATCGACGACGAGGACTACCGGGCGCAGACCGGATGCGGCGCGATCGACGCCAAGATCGTGGTGCTCGCGGCGGGCGCTGGTGCCACACCCGTGATCCTCCAGCGCTCCGAGGCGACCCTTGGTGCGATGCCGTCGGCCGTGGGACGGTACTTCTCCGGAAACGGGGAGCGGCTCAACACCGCCATTGTCAACGAGGAGCGGGCGGGTGAGCTGCTGGGTCTGAGCCGGGCCGACGGCTCGGTCTACACGGCCAACCAGATCGGTCGGGGCCCGGTCGTCGCGAGCTGGGACAACCTCGACGGCGCGCTCCCGGAGTTCTCCCGCTTCTCGCTGGAGCAGCTCTACTTCCCGCCTGGCTTCGGCACCATCCTCGCTCAGGTGCCCGACGCGGCCGGCCCGACCTGGTTCGGCGTCGAGAAGAAGGAGCTCGTCCGCCGGTGGCGGTCCTGGCTGACCATCTTCACCATGACCGAGGACGACAACGAGGGCGTCTTCGGGCCTCCGCCGCCAACCGGTAACGCCGTCCGGATCTCGCAGCAGATGCTCGGGCGCGGTCCGATCCGCTACCACCCGACGGCGAACACGCTGGGTGGGTGGGCGGAGTCAGACGCCGTCGTGCGCGACATCATGGAACGCGACGGCCTGGCGCGGGTCATGCCGTGGACGAACGACGTCGTCGGCGCCTACACCGTGCACCCGCTGGCGTCGTGCCGCATCGGCGACGATCCACGCACCTCGGCGCTGGACGACCGGCACGAGCTGCGCAACCACCCGGGGATCTTCGTCACCGACGGCTCCGCGGTGCCAGGAGCGCTGACGGTCAACCCCGCGCTGACCATCGCCGCGCTCGCCGAGCGCGCGATGCCGGGAATCGTCCGCGCCGCGCAACAACGCGGCGTGAACGTCCGGTACGGGGCTCCGGCACCGGACGGGGCGACCAGCGGGCGCAGCGGCGTGCTGCCGCTCGTACCCACCCTCGTGCACGAGTAATGACCGGGATGCTCATCCGGCCGGCTCTGCGGCGATCACAGGCGCAGATCCGCCATGTCGTTCCGGTCCGGCCGTCCGCCGCGCGGGGCCTCGTCGCGCGGGTCTACGCGGACGTCGAGCGCGAGTTCGGCATGCTCGCGCCGCCGGTCAGCCTGCATTCACCGGCACCGGAACCGCTCGCCGCCTGCTGGTCGATGCTGCGGGAAAGCCTTGTCGCCAGCGGATTGGTCGACCGGACGGCCAAGGAGGTGGTGGCTGCCTCGGTGTCGTTGGGAAATGCCTGCCCGTACTGCGTCGAGGTGCACAGCACGACGCTGCGCGGCCTGACCCGCGGGCGCACCGCCGCCGCCATCGCTGGCGACCGGATCGGGTCGATCGCAGATCCCGCCTTGCGGGAACTTGCCGCGTGGGGGCGCGCGAGCGGGCGGCTGGACGACGTGACGCGGCAGGAGCGGCCGTTCCCTGCTGAGCAGGACGCGGAACTTGTCGGGGTGGCGGTCACCTTCCACTACCTCAACCGGATGGTCGAGGTGTTCCTCGGGGACAGCCCGATCCCACCAGGCCTGCCCACCGTGGCTCGACGTGGCGCGGTGGGGCTGCTCGGTCGCCTCATGGGGCGGACCGCCCGCACCATCCGGACGCCCGGCGCCTCGCTGGACCTGCTGCCTGCCGCGCCGCTGCCCGCCGACCTGTCCTGGGCGGCGGGTGTCCCGAGCATCGCCGGGGCCTTCGCGCGTGCCGCGGCGGCCCTCGACCTGGCCGCGGTCCGTTCGGTACCGGAGTCGGTCCGGGATCTCGTCCTCGCCGAGCTGGCCGGGTGGCACGGACAACCGGCCGGTATCAGTCGCGGCTGGGTCGACGGCATGGTGTCTGGCCTGCCGGCAACCGAACGCCCAGCGGGGCGGCTCGCCCTGCTGACCGCCCTCGCCCCATACCGGGTCGACGGGTCCGTCATCGAGGAGTTCCGGAGTGGCCGGCGCGGCGATGAGACGTTGATCGAGCTCACGGCCTGGTCCAGCATGGTGGCGGCCCGGCGGGTGGGCAGCTGGCTGGTGGGGGCACCGTTGCCGGCCCGACCGGACCGGCGCGGTGTCGACGCATCCCGTCCACCTTGGCGGTGAGCTCGCGTGGCCGAAGGGCCGGTGTGCCCCGCCACGGCGACATGCTGGTCAGGTCGGCGGCGTTGGAGACGATCAGCACTGCCCCGACGAGGCCGACGAGCAAGCCTTCCGCTGGCTCGGTGACCGGCCCCGGCTGTCGCGCCACAGGGGTAGGTGGAGTCAGCCGGCGAGACCTGCCGCTTCCCGGGCGGCAGCAAACTCCTCGGCGTACTCACCGAAGTACCCCCACGGCCACGGCATCGGCCGGCAGCCGCCCCGCTCCAGGTGCGGACGCGCCCGCTCGGTGTCGTCCGCCTGGCGGTAGAACGCCGCGAACATCTGATGGGCGGCCATCGTCCGCGGATGGCTGTCATACCGGTCGCCACCACCCAGCAGGCGATCGGACGCCCCGTCGACCTCGGCCCGCACCTGCGTATTGGCAAGGTAGCGCAGGTGACGCCACATCCGCCCGATGACGGTACCCCGCATCAACCCGTCGAGCAGACCCTCGATATGAGCCGCCGCGACCAACGCAAGCAGCGGGTGCCCTGCGGGTAGGCGTTCGGTGCGCTGGCGGGCGAAAGCGAGCGCCTGCTCCTGGCTGCCGTACCACTTGCGGGTCAAGCCTCCCAGCCGCGCCTGGTTGGCGGCGTACAGGTCCGGGCCGAGCTTCTGCACCTGAGCGAAGATCTCGTCAAGCTCGCCGTCGTGATCGAGGGCGCCCACCGCGCAGCGCAGCAGCTCACTCCACGGAACTGGGTCCTGGGGAGCGAGTTCCGTCGCGTGATGCAGCGCGGCGCGGGACTGCTCGGCGAAGCTCGCCAACCCCTCGAACTGGTCCAGGCTGGTCCGCTCGGCCACGTCCGCACCGCGCGCCGTCCACGCCGCCGCAGCGAACGAACCGCCAAGCAGCAACCAACGATCGGCGTCGGCGGTCCGCTCCTCCGCGAACGTTTGCAGGTCGGCCAGCGCGTGCTGACCCGCAACCGCCAACACCTCCACCGCTAGCTCACGGCGGTCGGCATCGTCACGTGTCGCAGCGAGCACGTCCAGCGCTGGCTGCGGGTCGCGCCGCGCCAGCGCCCGCACTGCCGTATCGAGTTGTGGGTCCGACCACGCCAAGTTCAGATCGGCCGGTAACTCCTCGTCCCGCGACATGCCCACCTCCCCGCCGCTCACCGCATGATAGGGACCGGAACGCCGCGGGAATCACATGTCGGGGAAATTGTCATCATGCCGGGCGCGGAGCCGGGCTCAGCGACGGAGCGTGAGGCGTCGCAGGACGTGGTTCAGGGTGTCGAGCGCGATCGGGTAGGTGCTCTCGCTGGGGGTACCGAAGCCGACGATGATGCCCTGCGGGCGCCCGTCAGGGTCGTGCCAGTGACTGCTCAGATACCCCAACGCGAGCCCACGGGCAGTCCCGGCGACCAGTACATCGTGTTCGCTCGGGCCGGCCGCGGGCAGATCGATCCACG
This sequence comes from Actinomycetota bacterium, assembly GCA_016201065.1. Classification (GTDB taxonomy): domain Bacteria; phylum Actinomycetota; class Actinomycetes; order Mycobacteriales; family JACQDL01; genus JACQDL01. Next base: position 8,191 of record JACQDL010000025.1, on the reverse strand, counting down.
CGTGCAGCCCCGCCGGGATGCCACGCAGGGTGAGCCGCTGTCCCGCGTGCGGCTCAAGCCGGCCGGTCAGCAGGTCCCGGCGGCTCCGGTAGCGCAGCCGGCAGGAACGGACGTGCCGATCGTAGGCATGGCTGGTGATCAGGTCAGCGAGCGCGAGCTGGCCGATGGACTCGGTGTGCAGGTCGGTGTAGCGCTTCGCCTCCACCACCGGCTCGATCAGGCGTTCGGGCAGCACCAGCCAACCCAGCCGCAACGCCGGTCCCAGTGTCTTCGACACGGTGCCCAGATAGGCGACCTGCTCGGGTGCCGTGCCCTGCAGCGCACCGATCGGCTGCCGGTCGTAACGGAACTCCCCGTCGTAGTCGTCCTCGATGATCAGCCCCTCCCGGCTCCTGGCCCACTCCGCGGCCGTATCCCGACGTTGCGGATGCAGTGGAACCCCGGTCGGGTACTGGTGCGAGGCCGTGACGACGACCGCACGTACCGCGGTGAAGTCGGATGTCAGGAGGAGATCGGTTCTGGCGCCCCGGTCGTCGACCTCCAACGCCATGACGTCCACGTGGTTGCGGCGGACCACCTCCCGATGGAACGCCAGGCCGGGATCCTCCATCGCGATCCGGGCCCCGGCCGTGCGGCCGATCACGCCGGCGAGCAGGGACAGCGCCTGCACCGCCCCCGAGGTGACCACGATCCGGTCCGGCGTCGCCGCCACGCCGCGGACTCGCCCCAGATAGCTCGCCAGCGCGGTCCGTAGCTCGATCCGGCCCCGGGGATCGCCGTAGTCGTACGCCGCCATCGGTGCCTCCGCCAGCGCCCGGCGGGTGGCCCGCAGCCAGGCCGCGGTGGGGAAGGAGGTGACGTCCGGACTGCCAGGGCGCAGGTCGTACCGCGGCCCGGCCGCCGGTCCCGAGGTGTCCACGGCCCGCGCCGGACGGGCGACGGCCCGCACCAGGCCGGTGACGTACGTGCCCGACCCGGTCCGGGCGGTGAGGTAACCCTCGGCGATCAGCTGGTCGTAGGCCGCGCTGACCGTGCCGCGCGCCAGGTCGAGCTCGGCGGCGAGAGCGCGGGTGGAGGGCAGCCGGGTCTGGGCAGCCAACCGCCCGTCCCGGATCGACTCACGCAGCGCGCTCTCCAGCGCCGACCGACGCCCGGACGTCGAGTCGAGCTCCACATGAAGGTCGAGACCGAAAGTGGCCCAATCCATCGACATGGTATTGGACCTTAGCGTAGAACCACTCAGCTTCTAGATTCCGTCCATGACCACTGAAACGACAACCCCCACCATCCGGGTGGCTGTGGACGATCTCGCACCGCACATCAACGAAGCCATGAACGCGCTGGACGCCGCGGCCCGGAAGACCCATCTGGAGGCTCCGCTGCTGGAGTTGGTCCGGGCCCGCGCATCTCAGATCAACGGCTGCGCCTACTGCGTCGACATGCACACCGGCGACGCGCGCAAGGCCGGTGAGAGCGAGCGGCGACTGTTCGCCCTGCCGGTGTGGCGTGAGACACCATTTTTCACCGCCCGCGAACGCGCTGCGCTGGAGCTCACCGAGGCCGTCACCCGGATCAGCGAGCGGCCCGTACCCGAGGAGCTGGTCACCCGGGTTGCGGCCGAGTTCACCGACGTCGAGCTGGCGGAGCTGATCTGGGCCATCACCGTGATCAACGCATGGAACCGGCTCGGCGCCACCGCCCGACCGTGGCCGCTGTCCTGACCCCGGTGACGCCGGTGACGCTGGCATGACGGGCCAGGCCAGCCTGCTGCGCGCGCTGCACCGGCCCGGCGCCCCCGTCGTGCTCCCGAACGTCTGGGACGCGGCATCGGCGCGGGTGGTCGAGACCGCGGGATTCGCCGCGATCGCCACCAGCAGTGCCGCCGTCGCCGAGGCTCTCGGGTACGCCGACGGCGAGGCGACCCCGGTCGGTGAGATGTTCGACGCGGTGACCCGGATCGTGGCTGCGGTACGTGTCCCGGTCACGGCCGATCTGGAACGCGGCTACGGGCTGGGACCCGGTGAGCTGGTCGAGCGCCTGGCTGCTTCCGGGGCGGTGGGCTGCAACCTGGAGGACTCCGATCCGGGGACCGGCACCCTGCTCGACGCCGCCGGTCAGGCGGACTTCCTCGCAGCCGTGCGGGAGGCCGCCCGGCGGGCGGGAGTGGATCTCGTGATCAACGCGCGGATCGACACGTTCCTGCACGGCCCGGGCGACCCGCAGGACCAGCTCGCCGACTCGGTCCGTCGCGCCAGGTGCTACCTGGATGCGGGGGCCGACTGTGTCTTTCCCATCCTGGTCGCCGGTCGCCCGGCGATCCGGGAGCTGGTCCATGAGACCGGCGGCATGGTCAACATCCTGTTCCGCACCGGCCCGCCCCCCACGTCATCCCTGGCCGATCTCGCCGAGCTCGGCGTGGCCAGGGTCAGTTTCGGCCCCGGCCTGCACCGCGCCGGCCACGAGCACCTCGCCGCGATGGTCGCGACGATCAAGGTCGGCGGTGACCCCTACACCCAGCCCACCTGACCGGCCGATCGCCGTCCGGCAGCGTCCACTATCGAGGAGACGAACAGGCCATGAAGCATGTCGGGGTGCTCGAGTCGAACACATCCGGGTCCGGGTTCGACGGACTGCGTGCCGCCAAGGAGATCGGGTGTCGGGTCACCTTCTTCACCTCCGGGATGGAGCGCTACCTGGCGGTGCCGGGCGTGCGCCGATACTTCGACGACTACGTCGATGAGATCGTCGTGTGCCAGACCAACGCCCTGGCGCCGCTTCGCGCGCAGGTCCACCGGGTCCATGCCAGCTCGCCGTTCGCCGCCTTCCTCTCCCTGGCCGAGTACGAGGTGGTCGACGCGGCGCTGATCGCCGAGGAGCTCGGCCTGCCGACGCCGTCGTCGGAGAGCGTCCGGACCGCGCGCAACAAGATCCATATGCGCCGGCGCTGCGCCGAGCATGACGTGCCGATGCCGGCCTTCCGCAGCGTCGCCGATGCCGACGCGGCGGCCCGGGCCGCCGCCGAGGTCGGTCTGCCGTGCGTGGTCAAGCCCGCGGACGAAACCAGCAGCGCGGACGTCCGGCGGTGCGCGACGGTCGCCGAGGTGGTCGAGCAGTTCACGGTGATTCACGACCAGGTGGAGAACGTCCGCGGGCAGCGTCGGTATCCCGAGGTCCTGATCGAGGAGTGCCTCAGCGGGTTCGAGGTCAGCGTGGAGATCCTGACCTCCGGGGATCGGGCCCACGTGCTCGGCGTCACGGACAAGTCGATTGGCGGCAACAACCGGTTCGTGGAGCTCGGGCACCTGTTCCCGTCGCTGCTGCCCGAACCCGTCCGCCGCGGGTGTGAGCAGGTCGCGGTCCAGGCGGTCCAGGCCATCGGCCTTGAGCTCGGCCTTCTGCACGTGGAGGTGAAGCACACCGCCGGCGGCCCCAAGCTGATCGAGGTCAACCCACGGCCGGCCGGAGACCGGATCACGGAGCTGATCGACCTCAGCCTTGGCGGGTCCTGCCTGGACCTGGTGGTCCGGCAGTACCTGGGGGAACGGGTAGACGATCTTGTTCCGCGCTCAGCGCGGCAGGGTGCCGCGATCCGGTTCCTGACCGCCGACCCGGGCCGGGTCACCGTCGTGCGGGGCCTGGCGGCAGCCGCCGCCCTGCCGGGGGTGCGGTCAGCGGTGGCCACCGTGGCCGAGGGGGACCTGGTACGGACGTTGATGCGGAACGAGGACCGGGTCGGCCACGTGCTTGCGGTCGGCGAGAACGCCTACCTCGCGGCCCGCACGGCGGAGGCTGCGGCCCACGAGATCTCGGTGCTCACGGTCGCGGACCGGGACCGTGACCGGGACGGGGACGGGTCATGATGCGCACGCTCGTGATGGTCATGCCCTATCGAGCCCTGGTGGAGAAGGCACGCGCGGAGGGCTTCAGCGTGCACGCGGTCTGGGACCGGCGGGTCGCCGAGGGCATCTTCCATGACCAGGCGGAGGACTACCTCGCCGCCGTCGAGGCGCTCGCCGACGGCTACGCCCTGACCGACTTCACCGATCCCACCGGGTTCGAGTCGGCACTGCGACGGATGGTGGACCGGGTGGACGCCGACGCCCTCTACCACGTGGGTGCCGAGGAGAGCATGCTCACCACCTACCGGCTCGCCGAGAGGTGGGGTATCGCGGTGAACCCGGCGGCCGCGATCTCACACCTGAACGACAAGCGGGCGATGCGCCGCCTCCTCGCGGACCACGGCGTGTCGCCCGTGCGGTGCGCCGAGGCGGACGACATCTCGGCGGTGGCGGGGCTGCTCGCCGGTTTCCGGCTCCCCGTGGTCGTCAAACCGATCGACCTGTCCGGCAGTCGCGCGGTCTTCCTGCTCAGCGATCCGGGCGAGCTGCCCGGCTACGCGCGGATGCTGGACGCCTATGGCTACACCGGACCGTTGCTGGTCGAGGAGTACCTGAGGGGGCCGGAGTTCAGCGTGGAGACGCTCAGCATCGCCGGCCGCCACCAGGTCATCGGGGTGACCCGGAAGGTGCTGGGACCCGCGCCGCTGTTCATCGAGGCGGGGCACCTGCATCCCGTCCGGGACGACCCGCGCACCCGGCAGATCGGCGAGCTCGCGGTCCAGCTGCTCGACATGGCCGGCTACCGGACCGGTCCGGCGCACACCGAGGTGCTCTGGACCCAGGACGGCCCACGGATCGTGGAGTCCCAGGCCCGGCTGGGCGGCGACCGAATCCCCCGGCTCGTCCAGCTGAGCACCGGGGTGGACATGGAGCGCGGGATCTTCCAGGCGCTGCGCGGTGAGCCGGTGCCGGCGCCGGCACCGGACGCCGCGACGACGGTGGCCGGGATCGCGTACTTCGAGCTACCGGTCGGCCGGATCACCGCGATCAGCGGGATCGACCAGATCCGGGCGCTTGACCTCGTCGACGAGATCTCCTTCCCGTTCCAGGTCGGCGACCGGGTGCCCCGCACGGTCGACTGGCGTACCCGGCACGGCCATGTCATCGCGACCGGCGACTCCCGTGCCAGCCTGCAGCGCCGGCTGGAACGGGTGCGGGAGCTGGTCGCAGCGGGAGTGCGGGTGGAGCCGGCGGACCCCACGGACGGCCGCTCGGCTGCGCTGCCCGTGGACGCCGCCGCGGGGACCGGTGGGGCGCGATGAACCTCGCCCAGCTCCACCCGAACCTGCGGTTGCGCATCGGCGTGGGATTCGTGCAGCGGCTCGTCGACTCGATGGTCACCTCGTTCATGGCCATCTACCTTGCCGGCCGGTTCGGGGTGGCCGCAGCCGGTGGGCTGGTCGTCGCGGCGATGTCCATCGCTGTCGTGGGCACGCTCCTGGGTGGCCACGTCGCCGACGTGTGGGGCCGCCGTCCGACCCTGCTGCTCGGCGAGGCGGTTGCCGCCGTCTCCTTCGCGGTGATGGGTCTGGCGCAGTCCTCGGGACCTGGTGGCGCAGCGCTGGTCGTCTTCCTCGCCTTCGCGGTGAACAAGTTCGCGGCGGGTTTCGCGGTACCGGCGAACGACGCGATGATCATCGATGTCAGCACCCCCGAGAGCCGCAAGCTCGTGTACACGATCAACTACTGGGCGGTGAACCTGGCGCTGGCGATCGGGGCCCTGCTCGGCGGGTTCCTCTACGGGACGCATCTCGCGGGCCTGCTGTTCGGGGCGGCGGCGAGCATGGCGCTGGCGCTCGCGACGACGGTGTTCGCCCTCACCGAGACCAAGCCGGACGGCCCGACGTTGCCGGCGGAGACCGACCACGGGCAGCGCCCGGCCAGCGCGTCGAAGCGCCCACGGCAGGGCTATCGGGACGTCCTGACGGACCGGCTGTTCGCCCGCTTCGTCCTCGCCGTGACCCTCGCCATGACCATCGAGTTCCAGCTGGTCAACTGGATCGGGGTGCGGCTGTCGTTCGACTTCCCCACCCAGCGACTGGTGTCCGTCGACGGTTGGACGCTCCGGGTGGACGGCGTGCGGATGCTGGGCCTGCTCCGCGCCGAGAACACCATCCTGGTCGTGCTGCTCGCCTTCGTCCTCCATCGGGCCTTCCGTGGCGTGCCGGACCGGGTACGCATGCAGCTCGGAATCGTCCTGTTCGTCGCCGGGTACATGGTGTACGCGGTCAGCGACAGCGGCTGGGTGCTGCTGGCGGCCGGCCTGGTGTTGACCGTCGGCGAGCTGATGGACTCCCCGGTCCGGCAGGCGATGCTCGCCGGCCTGATCCCTACCCACGCCAGGCCCCGGTACATGGCGGTGTACGCGCTGAACATCCGGGTGGCCCTGGTCGCCGCCGCGCTGTGCATCTCCCTCGGCTCGGTGCTGCCAGCCTGGGGGATGTCGGTGCTGTACTGCCTCCTCGGCGTGGCGATCGTCAGCCAGTACCGGGTGCTGCTGGCCCGCACCCCCGCCCGTGCGGCCGCTGCGGCCGCCGCGGTCGACGCGTAGCGACGCCGGAACACGCCCCAGAGGTAGCTGTTCCACCTGAGTGGCCTTGTGGTGGCGCGGTCGCGGGTGGTCGCCAGGGGCCCGCCGATGAAGAGCTGGGTGAGTACGTCGAGCTGGTTGATGCCAAACTTGGCGGTTATGGTCAGGTATGAATGGACTCCCACCCGGCCCACGCTCCCCGGCCGCACCCAGCCATTCAGGCCGAACAGCTATGAATACCCATCCTGAAGATATTGGACATGGCCTGTCTTGAGCGCATCGAGCGCGAAGACCACACGCCGCCAGACATACGGCCGGAGCCGTTGCTGTGCTTGCTCTGGCGTGCAGAACTCGAACGCGGCTAGCTCGTCATCACGCAGCTTGAGCCCGGCAACCTGCTCATCGCTCAGCTCGCCACCGTCGAACATGAACGCCAGCAGGTCATCCCACGGCCCATGCGGCGACACCCAATCCACGCAAAGCAGCGCACCAACGTGAACATCAAAGCCGAGTTCTTCCCTGAGTTCCCGTCGTACAGTCTGGCGCGGCGGCTCGTTGGCTTCGGCCATGCCGCCGGGCGTATCCCAGTCCGGCTTGTACCTTGGGTCAACAAGCAGTATCCGCCCGGCGTGGTCGCGGAGGATCACGTCAACACTGACGCGCTTGCGCGGCTGCTTCGCGTTGCCCTCGGCCAGGTATGCCTCCCACGCCTGCGGATCACGCTCATACAGCGGAGCGTCCGAGTTCACCATGTCTCCCCGTGTGCCGCGGTCTGGCCGCGCCCGTCCCTCGTGAGCCACTGGCAAAGCCATACCCGTTCCCGCCGCGCCTCATCAAGGCACGCAAGGAAGTCAGCCACGACGCGGTTTGCGCGGTGCGGCTCAAGGAGTTGCCTGAGGTCAAGAAGCTGCTGGATGACCAGGTATGAGCCGAGCTGCTGGGTGGCGTCCAAGACCTCTTGCGCCACGGCGCAGGCCTCGTCCGGCTTGCCCTGAGCGATTAGCACGGTCACGAGAATGAGCTGCCCGAACGCTCTGCTCCGTCTTCGGTCGCCCGGTCGAAGCTCGATGATGCGTTCGGCTTGGCGCTGTGCCTCGCTGAGGTCTCCGAGCTGGCGCAGGCAGCGGGCGGCTTCGCTGGCGAGCGACCCGTCATCGAAATGGCTGACCCACGGCGACCGCTCATCGGTCGGCGCGACCGCGAGCACCCGTTCGGCCTGAAGAAGGTGTTGTATACAGTCCTCGGCACGCCGAAGCGCTGCGAATCCACGCGCCTGCATGGCGAGGATGCGGGCTTCAAGCTCCGGCTGCCGCGGTCCACGGGTGAGCGATTCTCGGCCACGCACGGCGAACCGGATGGCGTCGGCTGGATTGCCACGGTGGTGTGCCAAATGACTCATGCTGGCCAGGATGTGTACGCCGAGCTGGCGGTCACCACCAAGGCTGACGAGTTCGAGCGACCGAGCAAAGTGCTGCTCGGCGGTCTGGTCGCGTCCAGCGTCGTGAGCCATCCATCCGGCCATTTCAGTCAGCGCGGCGGCGGCCGCAAAGACGAGCTGCCCGCCGTTGTAGTGATCGACACCAAAGAGGCGCGGCGCGACCTCTACTTGTAGGTACTTGACCACAGTGAGGCATTCCGCGTAACTGGTGCTCACGGTGTGTGATTGCCGGTGTGGGTCAGGTGGTGCGGTGGTGCTCGTGGTGAAGCAGGACCAGGGCTGCGGCGACGATATCGCCGATGCGTTGCGGGCAGCCACGCCAGC
>JACQDL010000026.1 GCA_016201065.1 Actinomycetota bacterium | reverse complement strand
AGGACCGCCTGCTTGTAGGTCCCCAGCGACCGGGTGCCCTTGCGGGTCCGACGGCGGCGTCGTTCCGCGTACAGCAGGCTTGATGAGGAACTGGACGGTGTCTTCGGACACGGGAAGCTCAGCGGTGTATGTGACACTCATGGCGCGCGGGACTCCCGGTGAAGATGATCTTTCGTAGGACCACCTTCATACCGGGGGTTCCGCGTCTTTTGTCGCACCTTCCCGGTGAAGATGATCTTTCGTAGGACCACCTTCATACCGGGGGTTCCGCGTCTTTTGTCGCACCCGCCCCGGCGTGTCGCACCACCACCCCAACAATCACACACAGTCACAACCGGTTACGCGGAATGCCTCATTGAACGCCTCACCCACGGCAGTCCCGAATCTCTGATGGAACTGGACGTGGCAGCACGCCGACACCACGCCAATGCCCTACTGCTGCACGCGAGCGAACTCGTACGAGCCGACGTCCGGCACGAGAAGCGGGATCACAGAGGAGCGGATCTCATCGGGGCCAACCTCAGCGGCGCCGACCTGAGAGGCGCCAACCTGAGAGGGGCGTACCTCATTGGGGCCGACCTGACCGCGGCAGACCTGAGAGCCGCCGACCTCACCGGAGCCGACTTCAGGGGTGCCAACCTCGCCGGCGCCGACCTCACCGAAAGCCTCTTCTGCATCCAATCCCAACTGAACGCCGCGAAGGGCGACACCGAGACGCGGGTGCCGCCGTCGCTCACCCGTCCAGCGCATTGGTCGCCGCCGGGCGGGCCGTCGCTCAGACGTTGAGGCCCAGCGCCCGCAGCTGCTCCCGCCCCTCGTCGGAGATCTTGTCGGGACCCCACGGCGGCATCCACACCCAGTTGATCCGGAAGTCCCTGGCCAGCCCGCCGTCGGCACCCTCGGTCAGCGCCTCACGGGTCTGGTCCTCGATCACGTCGGTCAGCGGGCAGGCCGCCGACGTCAGCGTCATGTCCAGGGTGATCACGTCCCCGTCGATGTGCACGCCGTAGACCAGCCCGAGGTCGACGACGTTGATGCCGAGCTCCGGGTCGACCACGTCGCGCATGGCCTCCTCGACGGCGTCCACGGTCAGGTTCTCGCTCATCCCGCTCCTCCGGCCACCGCCTGCGCGGTGGCGTCCTTCCACGCCATCCATCCCAGCAGCGCGCACTTGACCCGCGCCGGGTACTTCGACACCCCCGCGAAGGCCACCGCGTCCTCCAGCACGTCCTCGTCCGGCTCCCCCTCACCCCGCGAGTGCATGAGGTGCAGGAACTCCTCCTGCAGCGTGCTCGCCTGCGCCACGGTCCTGCCGACGACCAGGTCGTGCATCACCGAGGTGGAGGCTTGGCTGATCGAGCACCCCATGCCCTCGTAGGACACGTCCACCACCACGTCGCCGTCCAGCCGCACCCGCAGGGTCACCTCGTCCCCACAGGTCGGGTTGACGTGGTGCGCCTCCGCGTCGTACGGCTCCCGCAGGCCACGGCCGTGCGGGTTGCGGTAGTGGTCCAGGATGATCTCCTGGTACAGCGAGTCCAACCGCATCAGGCCACCCCGAAGAACGTCCGTGCCCGCTCGATGCCGGCCACCAGTGCGTCGACGTCCGTGAGGTCGTTGTAGAGGTAGAACGACGCCCGGGCGCTGGCCTCCGCGCCGTACCGGCGGTGCAGCGGCCAGGCGCAGTGGTGCCCGACCCGGACCGCCACGCCGCTGTCGTCGAGGACCTGACCCACGTCGTGGGCGTGGATGCCGTCGACGAGGAACGACACCGCGCCACCCCGGTCGACGGTGTCGCGCGGGCCGATGATCCGCACCCCCGGGATCGCCCCGAGCCGCTCCAGCGCGTAGCCGGTGAGCGCCCGCTCGTGCGCGAAGACCCGTTCCATGCCCAACCCGGTCAGGTAGTCCACGGCGGCGGCCAACCCGACCGCCTGCGCGGTCATCGGCACGCCGGCCTCGAACCGCTGCGGTGGCGCGGCGAAGGTCGAGGCGTCCATCCGGACCGTCTCGATCATCGACCCGCCGGTGAGGAACGGCGGCATCGTCGCCAGCAGCTCGCGCCGGCTCCACAGCACGCCGACCCCGGACGGGCCGAGCATCTTGTGCCCGGAGAACGCCAGGAAGTCCGCGCCGAGGGCGGTGACATCGACCGGCAGGTGCGGCACCGACTGCGCGGCGTCGACCAGCACCAGGGCACCGACCGCGTGCGCCCGGGCGGCGAGCTCGGCGACCGGGTTGATGGTGCCCAGCACGTTGGACTGCTGGGTCACCGCGAGTAGCGTCGTCCGCCCGGTGAGCAGCTCGTCGGCGTGGGAGAGGTCCAGCCGCCCGTCCTCGGTCACCCCGAACCAGCGCAGCGTCGCCCCGGTGCGCTGGCACAGCTGCTGCCACGGCACCAGGTTGGCGTGGTGCTCCATCTCGGTGACCACGATCTCGTCACCGGCTCCGACCCGGAACCGCGCCGCCTCCGGCCCGGCCGTCGTCGCGTTGCTCATCGCGTAGGCGACCAGGTTGATCGCCTCGGTGGTGTTCTTGGTGAACACCACCTCGTCGTCGGCCGCCCCGATGAACGCCGCGATCCGGGCGCGCGCCGACTCGTAGGCGTCCGTGGCCTCCTCGGCGAGCTGGTGTGCGCCCCGGTGCACGGCCGCGTTGTGCCGCTCGTAGAACTCGCGCTCGGCGTCGAGGACCTGCCGCGGCTTCTGCGAGGTGGCGCCGGAGTCGAGGTAGACCAGCCGCTGCCCGTCCCGGACGGTACGGTGCAGGATCGGGAAGTCCGCCCGGATGGCGTCAACGTCGTACCCGGCGGTGCTGGGGGCCACCGCGGTCACGCCGCCGGCCCCGACCCGGCCAGCGCCGCGTACCGCGCGTACCCCTCGCTCTCCAGCCGCTCGGCGAGCTCCGGCCCGCCCTCCTCGACGATCCGGCCGCCGGCGAAGACGTGCACGAAGTCGGGGGTGACGTAGCGCAGGATCCGGGTGTAGTGGGTGATCAGCAGGGTGCCGACGTCGGTGCTCGCGCGCACCGCGTTCACGCCCTGCGAGACGACCCGCAGCGCGTCGACGTCGAGGCCGGAGTCGGTCTCGTCGAGGATCGCGATCTTCGGCTTGAGGAGGGCGAGCTGGAGGATCTCGTGTCGCTTCTTCTCGCCGCCGGAGAACCCCTCGTTGACGTTCCGCTCGGCGAAGGCCGGGTCCATCTCCAGGTCGGCCATCGCGGCCTTGACCTCCTTCATCCAGGTCCGCAGCTTCGGTGCCTCGCCGCGGACCGCGGTGGCGGCGGTGCGCAGGAAGTTCGACACCGACACCCCGGCCACCTCGACCGGGTACTGCATGGCCAGGAACAGGCCGGCCCGGGCCCGCTCGTCGACCGACATCGACAGCACGTCCTCGCCGTCGAGCAGCACCTCACCGCGGGTCACCGTGTACTTCGGGTGCCCGGCGATGGAGTAGGCGAGGGTGGACTTCCCCGACCCGTTCGGTCCCATGATCGCGTGGGTCTGCCCGGATGCCACGGTCAGGTCGACGCCCTTGAGGATCTCGACGTCGTCCACCGACACGTGCAGGTCGCGAATCGCCAGCGTGGCCACTATTCAGCTCTCCTCGGAAAGGCGGACGTAGACCTCGCCGCCGTCGATCTTGGTTTGGTAGACGGGGACCGGCCTGGTCGCCGGCAGTCCGGTCGGCCGGCCCGTGGTCAGGTCGAAACAGGACCCGTGCAGCCAGCACTCGATGGTGCTGCCGGACACCTCACCCTCCGACAGCGGGACGTCCGCGTGCGAGCAGACGTCGCGGATGGCATACACCTCGCCGTCGCTGCGCACCACCGCGAGCGGGGTGTCGCCGAGCTCCACCCGGATCACGCCGCTCTCCGGAAGGTCGCCGAGCGCGCACGCCCGGACGAACGTCCCCCGCATCGTCTCCTCGGGGGCGGTCACCGGCCGACCTTCGCCAGCTCGTCGTCGACCGCCGTGGTGAGCCGCTCGACGAGCTCCGGCACCCCGATCTTGTCGATGACCTCCGCGAAGAACGCCCGCACCACCATCTGCCGGGCCTCGGTCTCCGGGATGCCACGACTCATCAGGTAGAAGAGCTGGAGGTCGTCGAAACGGCCGGTCGCCGAGGCGTGCCCGGCGCCGAGCACCTCCCCGGTGGTGATCTCCAGGTTGGGGACCGAGTCGGCCCGCGCGCCCTCGGTGAGCAGGAGGTTGCGGTTGAGCTCGTAGGTGTCGGTGTCGACGCCCTCGGGGCGGATCAGCACGTCGCCGATCCACACGGCGTGCGCATCCTCGCCCTGCAACGCCCCCTTGTAGGTGACCCGACTGCGGCAGCGCGGCGCGTTGTGGTCGATGAACACCCGGTGCTCCTGGTGCTGCCCGGTGTCCGTGAAGTACAGGCCGAGCAGGTCGGCGTCACCACCCGGGCCGGCGAAACGGACCGTTGGGCTGATCCGCACCAGCGCGCCGCCCAGCGTCACCAGCACATGCTTGAACCGGGCGTCCCGCCCGACCAGCGCGGTCTGCGACTCCACGTGCACCGCCGTCGGCTCCCAGTCCTGGATGGACACCACCGTCAGGGCGGCGCCGGCACCGATCCGGTACTCGACGTTCGAGGCGAGAGTGGCGGTCCCGACGTGGTCGACCACGACGACCGCCGCGGCGCCCGCCCCGACCTCGACGAGCAGGTGGCCGTACTGGCTGCCGCCCTCACCGCGCATCGTGAGGAAGGTGGGTCCGCTGGCGGCGACCTCCGCCGGCACGGAGACCACCATCGCCTCGTGGATGCCGGCGAGGGCGAGCGCGCTGACCTGGTTGGAGGGGGTGTGCACGCCGCCGATCGCCGGGTCGTCGGTGCCCACGGTGCGCACCGACACCTCGGCGGGGGCCTGCACGTCGACGACGATCTTGCCGTCCGGCTGGATCGGGCGGGTCAGCCCGCCCAGCCGGTCCAGCGGGGTGAACCGCCACTCCTCCTCGCGCCCGGTGGGGACGCCGAAGGCGTCCGGGTCCCGGGAGTACACGCGCCTGGTCACGGTCTGGTCGGTGTGGGAATGTGTCTGGCCAGCCATGATCAGCCGACCGCCCCTTCCATCTGCAGCTCGATGAGCCGGTTCAACTCCAGCGCGTACTCCATCGGCAGCTCCCGGGCGATCGGCTCGACGAAGCCCCGGACCACCATGGCCATCGCCTCGTCCTCGGTCATCCCCCGGCTCATCAGGTAGAAGAGCTGGTCCTCGCTGACCTTGCTCACGGTCGCCTCGTGCCCCATCGACACGTCGTCGTCGCGGACGTCGACGTAGGGGTAGGTGTCGGAGCGGCTGATCGCGTCCACCAGCAGGGCGTCGCACTTCACCGTCGAGCGGGAGCCGTGCGCCCCCTCGTTGATCTGGACCAGGCCGCGGTACGACGTCCGGCCGCCGCCCCGGGCCACCGACTTGCTCACGATCGTGGAGGAGGTGTTCGGCGCGACGTGCACCATCTTCGCGCCGGCGTCCTGATGCTGCCCCTCACCGGCGAAGGCGATCGACAGCACCTCACCCTTGGCGTGCTCACCGAGCAGCCACACCGCCGGGTACTTCATGGTGATCTTGGAGCCGAGATTGCCGTCGATCCACTCCATGGTCGCGCCCTCGTACGCCACCGCACGCTTGGTGACCAGGTTGTAAACGTTGGTCGACCAGTTCTGGATGGTGGTGTAGCGGCAGCGGGCGTTCTTCTTGACGATGATCTCCACGACCGCGGAGTGCAGCGAGTCGGAGGAGTAGACCGGCGCGGTACACCCCTCGACGTAGTGCACGTAGGCGTCCTCGTCGACAATGATCAGGGTCCGCTCGAACTGCCCCATGTTCTCGGTGTTGATCCGGAAGTAGGCCTGCAGCGGGATGTCGACGTGGACACCCTTGGGCACGTAGATGAACGAGCCGCCGGACCACACCGACGTGTTGAGTGCGGCGAACTTGTTGTCGCCGACCGGGATGACCGACCCGAAGTACTCCTTGAAGACCTCCGGGTGCTCCCGCAGCCCGGTGTCGGTGTCCAGGAAGATCACACCCTTGGCCTCAAGATCCTCACGGATCTTGTGGTAGACGACCTCCGACTCGTACTGCGCGGCGACGCCCGCGATCAGCCGCTGCTTCTCCGCCTCCGGGATGCCGAGCCGGTCGTAGGTGTTCCTGATGTCGGCGGGCAGCTCGTCCCAGCTCGTGGCCTGCTTCTCGGTGGAGCGGACGAAGTACTTGATGTTGTCGAAGTCGATCGTGCCGAGCTCCGCACCCCAGGTCGGCATCGGCTTGCGCCCGAACAGCCGCAGCCCCTTCAGCCGCAGCTCCAGCATCCACTCCGGCTCGTTCTTCAGGGCCGAGATGTTGCGGACGACGTCCTCGGACAGACCGCGCTTCGCGCTGATGCCCGCGACGTCGGAATCGGCCCAGCCGTACTCGTAGCGGCCTAGGCCGCCGAGCTCGGGATGGACAGTGGTGGTCATAGTGACTTCCTCCCAGTAACCGGAGTGTGAGAGCTCTCCCGGGTGCGCGGAGAGCTGTCCGTGGCAGCGGCGGGGACGTGGGTGGTGCACACGCCGTCGCCACGGGCAATGGTGGCCAACCGCTGTACATGGGTGCCGAGCAGCTGGCCGAACGCCCTGGTCTCCGCCTCGCACAGCTGCGGGAACTCCGCCGCCACGTGGGTGACCGGGCAGTGGTGCTGGCACAGCTGCCCGCCGAGGGCGAGGAACTGCACGTTGGTCGCATACCCCTCGCTGGTCAGCGCCGAGGCGAGCGCCACCAGCCGGCGGCTCGGCTCGACAGCGTCGGCGAGGTCCGCGCGGTGCCGGTCCACCAGCGACGCGACCCGCCGGTTGGCGAACTCCTCCAGCGCCTCCGCACCGCCGATCTCGGCGAGCTGCCGGAGCGCGGCGCTGGCGAGGTCGTCGTAGGCGTGCGGAAAGCACTCGCGGCCGTGCTCGGTGAGCGCGAAGACCCTCGCCGGCCGGCCACGGCCGCGCGGACCCAGCGGTCGCCGCTCGCGCGCCTGGACCAGACCGTCGGCAACCAGCGCGTCAAGATGCCGGCGCACCGCGGGCAGCGACAGCCCCAGTCGCTGCCCCAGGCTCGCCGTCGTGGCCGGGCCGTACTCAAGCAACAGACGCGCCACCTCGTCGCGGGTGCGACTGTCGGCCGGCCGGGTCTGGCCGGCTGGCTCGGTGGGGGCCTGGAATTTCACAACGCCAGTGTTGCGTATTTGACCGGCAGACGGCAATCCCTACCCTGACCGGACATCTGGCCGGGCGCGGCGCGCGGATCTCACCGAATGACTGGCTCTTCGCGCCGGAACACGGCAGGCTATCCGGCCATGGAGCTGGCAGCTGACGGGTTCGGCACCGACAAGCCCGAGGAGACCGTTCGCGCCGCGAACGGGTTCGTGTTCCCGCGCGACATGGACCGCCCGGCACGAGACCGCGGCACCGTCCGCGATCTCGGCGACCCGGCCCGCGAGGTGCCCCGCGCGGAGCCATCCCGGTCGGACAGTGTGCGGTCGGAGGTGCCCCGCCCGGAGCCATCCCGGCCAGAGGTGCCCAGATCCGAGCTGGGTCGGCCGGAAACGGGTCGGCCGGAGGCCGCCCGGGCCGACCGGCTGAGCCGGCCGACCGAGCGGCTCCGCCCACGGACCGCATCGATCAGCGGCGAGACCACGCCGGCAGTCCCGGCGGCCGGCGAGCACACCGGCGGCCACGACTGGTTCCGCCCCCAACCCGGTAGCCCGGCCGAGCATCCGCTGATGCGGGGCCTCCTGCTGGAGTTGCCGCCCCGCGCGGACGCCCCCGACAAGGCGTGGCTGGAGCAGTGGCTGGAAGCCGCCCGCGCGACGCTGGAGCTGATCTACTCGCGGGCCGACGGACCAGCGGCACGCTGATCTGATCCGGCGGGAGCGGCCGGACGCCGGGGCTACCCGACCCCGGCCGACATAGCCGACCCTTGGCGACATGGCGCGGCAACGAGCCTCCTATCCTTGCGGTGTGCCCTCTCCGCCGGACAGCCAGCCCGCCCTCGACGTCCGCGACCTCGTCAAACGGTACGGCGCGACGACCGCCGTGGCCGGGCTCTCGCTCGCGGTCGACCGCGGTAGCGTGCTGGCCCTGCTCGGTCCCAACGGCGCCGGCAAAACCACGACCGTTGAGGTGTGCGAGGGGTTCCGGCACGCCGATGGCGGCAGCGTGCGGGTGCTCGGTCTGGACCCGGTCCGGGATGCGGCGGCGCTCAAGCCCCGGATCGGCGTGATGTTGCAGAGCGGCGGGGCCTACCCCGCCGCTCGGGCCGGCGAGATGCTGCGGCTCGTTGCCTCCTACGCCGCGCAGCCGCTCCCGGTCGACGACCTGCTCGACATGCTCGGCCTGCAGGACGCGGTGAACACGCCCTACCGGCGGTTGTCCGGCGGGCAGCAGCAGCGGCTGTCCCTGGCGATGGCCATCGTGGGGCGCCCGGAGCTGGTGTTCCTCGACGAGCCGACTGCCGGGCTGGACCCGCAGGCCCGCCACGCCACCTGGAAGGTGGTGGAGCAGCTGCGGGCCGACGGCGTCGCGGTCGTGCTCACCACCCACTACATGGAGGAGGCCGAGCGGCTCGCCGACCGCGTGGTCGTCATCGATCACGGGAAGCAGGTCGCGCAGGGGTCGCCGGCCGAGCTCACCCACGCCGGTGCCGCCGGGCAGCTCAGGTTCTCCGCGCCACCGGGCCTGCCACTGGACTCGCTGCGTGCGGCGCTGCCGGAGGGGTGCCGGGTCACCGAGGGTGAGCGCGGCAGCTACCTGGTCGAGGGTGCGGTCGACCCGCACCTGCTCTCGGCGGTGACGAGCTGGTGCGCCGAGCGTGACGTGCTCGCCGCCGACCTTCGGGTGGAGCGCCGCACCCTGGAGGATGTCTTCCTCGAGCTGACCGGACGGGAGCTCCGGTGATCGACTCGTTGGCACCCCGACCCGGTGCCGCACCCCTGCCCCGGATGCTGCTGTCGCAGGCCCGGATGGAGCTGCGGCTGATCCTGCGCAACGGCGAGCAGCTCCTGCTCACCTTGATCATCCCGCTGCTGCTCCTCGCAATCCTGGTCGAGACCCCGTTCGTGCCGGTGGATGGCCGCCGGGTGGATGTCTTCGTCCCCGGCATCATGGCGCTGGCGATCATGTCCACGGCGTTCACCGGTCAGGCGATCGGGACCGGATTCGAACGCAAGTACGGCGTGCTCAAGCGGCTTGGCGCCACCGCCCTGCCCCGCGCCGGGCTGCTCGGTGGCAAGACCCTCGCGGTGATCGTGGTCGAGCTGCTCCAGCTCACGGTGGTACTCGGGCTGGGGGTGGCCATGGGGTGGCGCGGCCACCCCGGGCCGGGTGGTGTGCTGCTGATGGTCGCGCTGGGCACGGCGGCGTTCTCCGGGCTCGGCCTGCTCATGGCGGGGACGCTGCGGGCCGAGATCACCCTCGCTGGGGCGAACTTGGTCTGGTTCCTGCTGCTGTTCTTCGGTGGTGTCGTGTTCCCGCTGTCGAAGTTCCCGGCCGGGATGGCGCGCTGGCTGGAGTTCCTACCCACCGCGGCGCTGGCCGACGGGCTGCGGGCGGCCCTGGAGCGGGGCGCGAACCTTCCGGTCCAGCCGGTCCTCGTGCTGGCCGCCTGGGCCGCCGTCGGGCTGGGGTTCGCCGCGGTCAAGTTCCGCTGGGAATAGCACCGGCCGACCACTCAGCGGACAGGATGCAGATGGACGGGTATGTCTGCAAGAATGCAGACATACCCGTGCTGCGAGAACGGGAACGCCTGTGGTTGTCAGTTCATCGTCGGTAATCGGTATCGCCTTGGTGGCATTGAGCCTGGTGCTCACCCCTGGCCCGAACATGATCTACCTGGTGTCCCGCTCGGTCACCCAGGGTCGTACCGCTGGACTCGTCTCCCTGCTCGGTGTCGCAGCCGGGTTCGGGTTCTATCTCGTCGCCGCCGTGGCGGGCCTGACCTCGGTGTTCGTCCTGGTCCCGGCCGCGTTCGTGGCATTGAAGGTGGCCGGTTCGATCTACCTGCTGTACCTGGCGTGGCAGGCGCTGCGCCCAGGTGGCACCAACGCCTTCACGCCGCGCGACCTTCCAGCGGACCGACCCGGCCGGCTGTTCACCATGGGGCTGGTGACAAACCTGCTGAACCCGAAGATCGCGGTCCTCTACGTGGCCCTGCTTCCTCAGTTCGTGCATCCCAGGGACGGCTCGATGGCGGCACAGAGCCTGATCCTGGGCTGCATCCAGATCTCGATCGCGCTCACCGGCAACTTCCTGATCGTGCTGTTCGCCGGTTCGCTGTCGCGTTTCCTGCGCCGTCGCCCACGGTGGCTGCGCACCCAACGCTTCATGATGGGCGGGGTGCTCGGCGCGCTGGCAGTGAAGCTGGCCACGACACCCGCCGCGCGCCCGGTCGCGGCCGTGAGCTGACCGGAGCGCCACTGGCGGGTGGTCAACGCGGCTCCGGCTGGCGAGTAGCCCGACCGGTTTCCGCCGCGGCTCGGACGGCGCCTACCATCGAGCCGTGCGCGCGTTCCCTTACGCCCGATCGATGCCGGTGCAGATGTCGATGCCTCGGCTGGCCTTGGCCAACCTCGTCGCGAACGTCGGGATCGTGGTGACCGGTGGCCTGGTCCGGTTGACCGGGTCCGGTCTCGGCTGCCCGACCTGGCCGCAGTGCACCAGCGGCTCCTACGTGCCGACCGAGGCGCTCGCAGGCCACGGCCGGATCGAGTTCACAAACCGGATGCTGACCTTCGTGCTCGCCGCGGTCACCGTCGCGACGCTGGTCGCAGCGACGCGGGCCACCCCGCGGCGCCCCGCGCTGGTGCGGCTGGCGACAGTAGTCCTGCTCGGCATCCCGGCCCAGGCTGTCCTCGGTGGCATCACCGTCCTGACCGGGCTGAACCCGTGGACGGTGATGGCACACTTCCTGCTCTCCGCGGCCATCATCGGCGTCGCGTTCGTCCTGTGGCTGCGAAGCCGCGAGGAGACCGACGGTCCCACGGTGCCGGTGGTGCGGGAACCGCTGCCACTGGCCGGTCGACTTGCCGCCGCAGCCGCGGGCCTCAGCCTCATGCTCGGCACGGTGGTCACCGGCAGCGGGCCGCATGCCGGTGACCCCAAGGCGGGGCGCACCGGTTTCGACCCGCAGAACGTCGCCCAGCTCCACGTCGACGTGGTGCTGCTGCTGGTGGGACTCACCATCGGGGTCTGGATCGGCCTGGTGGCCACCGACGCGCCCAAGGCGCCGCGCTCGGCCGTGACCTGGCTGCTGGCGGCGGAGGTGGCGCAGGCCGCGGTCGGGTTCGTCCAGTACTTCACCCACCTGCCGGTGCCCCTGGTCACCCTGCACATGCTCGGCGCGTGCCTGGTCTGGATCGCCGCCCTGCGGCTGCCGCTGGCCATGCGCTCCCGGGACGCCGCGACGGATCGGGACCCCGGTCCGGTCGCCGCCGCCCGGGCGGTGCCCGCCTGACGGGTCAAGGTCGAAAGGAGCCGCCGTGTCCACACCGTTCACTGGCGGAGCGGTGGCTGCGGCCCGCCGGTACGACGCCTGGTTCGAGCGGCGATGGGGCAGGTACGCCTGGCGGCTCGAAGCCACCACCGTGCTGGCTGCTGCGGGCCCGCTGGCGGGGCGACAGGTCATCGACGTCGGGTGCGGCACTGGTCGGCTGACGGCGCTGATGGCCGCACGAGGCGCCCGGGTTGTCGGCGTGGACACCGACCCGGCCATGCTAGCCGTCGCCGCTACCCGGGTGGTCGGGCGGCTCGTCCGCGCCGACGCGGCGCTGCTTCCGCTGCCCGATGCGAGCGTGGATGCCGCCGTCACGGTGGCCACGCTGGAGTTCACCACCGACCCGGCCCGGGTGCTGGCCGAGATGGCCCGGGTGACCCGCTCCGGTGGACGGCTGGTCGCGGCGGTGCTCAACCCGGCCAGCCCCTGGGGGTGGGCCGGGCGGGTCCGCCACCACGCCCCCTACCAGCAGGGATGTTTCCTGCCCAGGGACCGGCTGCTGGAGCTGGGACGGCGGCACGGGACCGCACAGGTCCGCGGGGTGCTCTTCGCCGCCGAGCGCCTGCCGTTCCTGCCGCAGCTCGGCCCGATCCTGGAGACGGCCGGCCGGCTGGCACCAGTGCTCGGCGCGGTCCAGGTGCTCACCGTCGAGCGGGGACTGCCGCGGTAGCAGCCCGCTACCGCCCGAGCGCGATCCGCCCGGCTGGGCCGCCGGGCGCGAACACGCTGGCGGCAGCGGCTCGCTGGGCCCGCACCCTGGCGACGCCGCGCCGGGTCAACGCGAATCCCTCGTAGCCGGCGATCGCCCGGAACAGCAGGTCCATCGGGGCGAACCCGGCACGGAAGAGGTCGTAGGCCTTGACCCGGGTCCGAATGACCACCGATCGACCGACCTGCTGCCGTGACCGCCAGGCACCGAAGTAGTCGGACATACGAACCTCGTCGGATATGAAAAGCCCCGCCAGTCCCGGAGGACGGCGGGGAGCAAAGGCAGCCTAGACCCAACGGTCCGTGACGCCAGCGAGACACCGTGCCGCAGCCGGTCCGTGCTGTCCTGTCGGTCCGTGACGCACACCCCAGCGGGCGGTGCTACCTGCCGCCGGCGACGTCGAGGAAGGACCCCGTCATGTAGGACGCGGCCTCGGACAGCAGCCACACGATCGCCTCGGCCACCTCCTCGGGGTGCCCGCCGCGCCTCATCGGCAACCCATCCTGCAGTCGCTGGACCCGTCCCGGGTCACCGCCCGAGGCATGGATGCTCGTCTTGATGAGACCCGGCCGTACCGCGTTGACGCGAATCCCCTCGGCGGCGACCTCACGGGCGAGACCGGTGGTAAGGGTGTCGATGGCACCCTTCGATGCGGCGTAGTCGACGTACTCGCCGGGGGAACCGAGCCGGGCCGCGACCGACGAGACGTTGACGATGGAGCCACCGAGCCCACCGTGGGCGGTGGACATCCGCAGCACCGCCTCCTTGGCGCAGAGGAAGGAACCGATGACGTTGCTGAGGAACACCCGCCGCAGCCGGCCCTCCTCGATCTCGTCGACCCGCGCCCGCCCCTCAAGAACGCCGGCGTTGTTGACCAGCCCCGCGAGCCGACCGAGATCCCGGTCGACCGCCCGGAACAGCGCCTGCACCCCGGCGGTGGTGCTGACGTCCGCCTGGATGGCGACGGCCTCACCACCGGCAGCCGCGATGCCATCCACGACGGCCAGCGCGCCCGCCCGGTCCTGCCGGTAGTTCACGCACACCCGCCAGCCCCGCTGCGCGGCGAGCCGCGCGGTCGCCGCGCCGATGCCGCGGCTGGAGCCGGTGACCAGGACGACGCCGGACACGCTGACACCACCACCCGCCGAGGTCAACCGCGCCCGTGCCGGCGCGGCGTGCGGGCCAGGACGGCACCGACGACCGCACCGAGCAGTGCCAGCGCGGCCCCGAACGCCGCGCCGGCGAGGAAGCCACCGGGAAGGCCGCCCGGCATGCCGGCGGGCGGTCGCGGCCGCTCGTACACCGTCCCCGCGGCGGCCGCCGGTTCGCCCGGGACCTCCGGCGGCGGTGGGCCGCCGACCAGCGCCCCGTCCACCGCGGCGAAGAACTCCCCGGCGGTCTTCTTCGCCACCCCGCTCAGCACCCGCTGGCCCACACCGCCGACCATACCGCCGACCACCGCGTCGGCGTCGTAGGCCACCACCGTTGTCCCGTCCACACCGCCGGTGAGCGTCACCGCGACCGTGGCCGTCACCGTCCCCGGCGCGCCGGAGCCAGCGGCCCGCAGCACGAAGGCGTGCGGCGCCCGGTGATCGGTCAGCATCACCTCGCCGCTGAACACGCCCCGCACCGCGGCCACCCCGGCCTCGACGGTCATCACGTAGGCGTCGGCACCGACCTGCTCCAGCCGCTGGCAGCCGGGAATCGTGCGGACCAGCACGGCCGGGTCGTGCAACGCCGCGTACACCCGGTCCACCGGAGCGTGCAGTGTCGCCTCACCGGACACCTTCATCGGTTCAGCTCCCTTCCCTGTCGACGGGGTCACGATCGGCGGGGTCACGATCGGCGGGGCTCGCCCCGGTGGCGTGCCGCTGGCGCAGCTCCCACAGCTCGGACGGCGAGATCGGCATCCGGCTGATCCGGAACCCCTCCGCGTCCTCGATCGCCGAGGCCAGCACCGCCGAGCCGGGGATCACCCCGGCCTCCCCCGCACCCTTGACGCCGAGCGGGTTCAGCGGCGACGGCGTCTGAAGGTGCGCGATCTCGATCGCCGGGACCTCCGAGGCGTACGGCATGAGGAAGTCCATGAACGACGCGTTGAGCAGCTGCCCGTCGCGGTCGTAGGCGAGCCGCTCGTACAGGGCGCCACCGATGCCCTGCGCCACGCCACCGTGCACCTGCCCGGCCACGATCCGGGGGTTGATCAGGTTGCCGCAGTCGTGCACCACGCAGTAGCGCAGCACCCGGATGTCGGCGGTCTCCGGATCGGTCTCCACGATCGCGGCGTGCATGCCGTAGGCGAAGGTCGACCGGATCGGCGAGTAGTAGTCGGTGGCCTCCAGCCCCGGCTCGTCGTCATCGGCCACCGGCGGCCGGTCCACCCGAGCCGCCTTCGCGAACTGGGTCGCCAGCGCGGTCTGCGCGTCGAAGGAGTAGCGCAGCGGGTTGGCCAGCGCCGCGACCGTGCCCAGCGCGATCCGCGCCGCCGGGTCGCCCTTCACCTGCACCGCCCCGTCGACGATCTCCAGGTCGCCGGGGTCGGCCTCCAGCGCCTCCGCGGCGATCCGGACCGCCTTGTCCCGGACCTTCCCGGCGGCCAGCGCCACCGCGCTGCCGCTCATCACCGCGGCGCGGGAGGCGAACGTGCCGACCGCGTACTTGAACCGGCGGGTGTCCCCGGTCACCACCGTGACATCGTCGATCGGCACCCCGAGCGCGTCCGCGGCAACCTGCGCGAACACCGTCTCGTGCCCCTGCCCCTGGCTGGTCAGCCCGGTCGCGACGACGACCTGCCCGGTGGTCTCCACCCGCACGTGCGCGCCCTCGTACGGCCCGACGCCGGTCCCCTCCACGTAGCAGGCGAGCCCGATCCCGACCCGCCGGCCCGCCGCCCGGGCCCGCTCCCGGTACGCGGCGAAGTCGTCCCACCCGACGAGCTCCTTGAGCATCGCCATCGCCGCCGGGTAGTCGCCGGAGTCGTAGATCAGCGGCCGGCCGTCCTGGAAGATCATCCCGTGGTCGTAGGGCATCTGCTCCGGCTGGATGAAGTTGCGCTCCCGCACGGTCGCCCGGTCGATCCCCAGCTGCTGCGCGATCGCGTCCATGGTCCGCTCCATCGCGTACACGCCCTGCGGCCGGCCGGCGCCCCGGTACGGGGTGACCTGCACGGTGTTGGTGTACAGCGAGGCGAACTCCACCCGGTAGGCGCCCGGCCGGTACGGCCCGAGCAGCTGGGTGGCGGTGATCACCGGGACGATGATCCCGTACGGCGTGTACGCGCCGTTGTCGTGCCAGAACGTCACGTCGAGGCCGCGCAGCCGACCGTCCGCGTCGAAGCCGACCCGCACCCGGTGCCGCTGACCCCGCTCGTGCGCGGAGGCGACGAAGTGCTCCCGGCGGTCCTCGGTCCAGCGCAGCTCCCGGCCGAGCCGGATCGCCGCCCACGGCACCAACACCTCCTCCGGCCACGGGTGCACGATCTTCACGCCGAACCCGCCACCGACGTCGGGGGTGACCACCTCGACCCGGTCCACCGGCAGCTCCAGCTTGGTGGCCAGCGCGAACCGCAACGACGTGGAGGTCTGGGTGGAGCTGTACACCCGCAGCGACCGGTCGGCGGCGTCCCACCGGGCGTACACGCCGCGCCCCTCCATCGGCATCGACGCCGACCGTTCGATCTCCAGCTCCAGCTCCAGCCGGTACGGCGCTGCGGCGATCGCGGCGGGCGCGTCACCGACCTCCTGCACCAACCGGGCGGCGGTGTTGTCCGGCACGTCCTCGTGCACCCGGTGGGTGGCCGCGCACGCCGCGTCGATGCCGACCACCGCAGGCAGCGGCCGGTAGCCGACCCTGATCCGGTCGCAGACATCCTCGGCGACGTACCGGTCGGTGGCCACCACCATGGCGACCGCCTCGCCGACGTGCCGGACCACCCCGTTGGCGAGCGGGTGCGCGGTGCGCGGGGCGTGCAGCGCCGGGTGCGGGATCAGCACCGGCAGCGGCTCGGCGACCCGACCGGCCAGGTCCTCGTAGGTGTAGATCGCCACCAGCCCGTCGACGTCGAGGGCGTCGGTGACGTCGATGTCGATGATGCGGGCGTGCGCGTGCGGGCTGCGCACGAACGCCACGGCGAGGGCATCCGGACCGAGGTCGTCGAGGTACCGGCCGGCGCCGGAGACCAGCCTCGGGTCCTCCCGGCGGGGGATCGGCTCACCGAACAGCTTCGTCGTCACGCGGGCCTCCCCCCGCTCCGGATCAGCTCGGCGGCGCGCAGCACCGAGGCGACGATGTTGACGTAACCCGTGCACCGGCACAGGTTCCCGCCGATCGCCTCCCGCGCCTCCTCCTCGGTCGGGTCCGGGTGCTCGGCGAGGTACGCCGTGATCGTCGTGATGAACCCGGGCGTGCAGAACCCGCACTGCAGCCCGTGGCACTCCAGGAACGCCTGCTGTACCGGCCCGAGCCCACCGTCGCCGCTCCGGCACCCCTCGACGGTCGTGATCTCCGCGCCGTCCACGCTCACCGCGAACAGCAGGCAGGAGCGCATCGGTCGGCCGTCCACCAGCACCGTGCACGCCCCGCACACACCGTGCTCGCACCCGACGTGGGTGCCGGTCAGCCGCAGGTCGTGCCGGAGGAAGTCGGACAGCAGCCGGCGGGCCGGCGCCGCGGCGCTCCGCTCGACGCCGTTGACCCGCAGCCGCACGTCGTGCCGCACCTCGGTCACTCCGCTCCCTCCGTGCCGGCACCGGTGCCGGCGGCGTCGGCGCCCGCGCGCTGCGCGGCCCGGCTGGTCAGCACCGCCACCAGGTGCCGCCGGTACGCCGCCGTGGCGTGGATGTCCTCCTCGGGGTGTACCAGCGTCGCCGCGAGCGCCCCGGCGGCCGCCCAGGCCGCCTCGTCGTACCGCTGGCCGGCAACCGCGTCGGTGAGGTCCAGCACGATCGGGGTGGGGCCGACCGAGACGTAGCCGGCGCGCACCCGGGTCACCCGCTGCTCCGCGTCGAGGGTGACCAGCACGCCGACCCCGACCAGCGCGTAGTCGCCGCGCCGCCGGGACAGCTCCAGCCACGCGCTGCCGGTGCCGGCCGGCGGCACCGGGAAGGTCGCGGAGACGGCCAGCTCACCGGGGCGCACCGCCGACTCCAGCGGGCCGAGGAAGAACTCACCGGCCGGCACCAGGCGGCGACCGCCACCCGCCCGGACCAGCTCCACCTCCCCCGCCAGCACCGCCAGCACCGCCGGCAGCTCGGCGGCCGGGTCGGCGTGCACCAGGCTGCCCACGGTGGTGCCGCGGTTGCGGATGGTGCGGTGCGCGACGTGCGCGGTGGCCCGTCGCAGCAGCGGAAGCACGGCGTACGCCGGCTCGTCCCGTTCCAGGTCGGTGTGCCGGGCCAGGGCGCCGACCCGGACGGCGTCCCCGGTGACGGTCACGTGCCGCAGCTCCGCGAGCCGGTTGATGTCGACCAGGTGCCCGGGGGCGGCCAGCCTCATGGTGAGCACCGGCACCAGGCTCTGGCCGCCGGCCAGCACCTTGCCGTCATGGCCGACCTCGGCGAGCGCCGCGAGGGCGTCGCCGAGGTCGGTGGGTCGGTGGTAGACGAAGGAAGCTGGCTTCATGGCTCCTGGTATGCCCCGGGTTCATCGACGATGATCACAGCGCCCTCCCCGCCGGTCGCGTCACGCAGGTGCGGCGGCGCGAGCGCCCGGACCAGGTGGTAGGCCACGATCGTCACGAGGGTGCCCAGTGCGATCCCGCTGAGCTCGAAGGTATCGCTGAACTTCAGCTTCGTGTCCCCGATCGCGATGATGATCCCGGCGGCCACCGGCACGAGGTTGATCGGGTTGCCGAAGTCGACGTTGTTCTCCTTCCAGATCTTCGCACCGAGCAGCCCGATCATGCCGTACAGCACGACCGTGATCCCACCCAGCACCCCACCCGGGGTGGCCGTGACCAGGGCACCGAACTTCGGCGAGAAGCCGAACAGGAGCGCCACCAGCGCGGCGACGTAGTACGCCGCCGTGGAGTAGATCCGGGTGGCGGCCATGACGCCGATGTTCTCCGCGTACGTCGTCGTCGGCGAGCCACCCACGACGCTGGCCAGCGCGGTGCCGAACCCGTCCGCGGCGATCGCCCGCCCCATCACCGGGTCCAGGTCGGCGCCGGTCATCTCGGCGACCGCCTTGACGTGCCCGGTGTTCTCCGCGATCAGCGCGATCACCGCGGGGAGCACGAGCAGCACGAACGCGATCTTGAACTCGGGGACGTGCCAGCCGACGATCTCCTTGCCGTCCGGACCGGCGGCGGTGTGCGGGGGGAAGCCGAACCAGTGCGCGGACCGCACACCGTCCCAGCTGACCCGGAAGTGCGTGGTGGCCTTCTGAGCGGCCGGGTCGAGCGCCGTGATCTGCCCGAAGATCCGGTCGAAGAGGAAGGACAGCAGGTACCCGAAGATCAGCCCGAGGAAGACCGCGATCCGCCCCAGGAAGCCACGGAAGCCGACCGCCATGGCCATCACGACGAGCATCGTCAGCAGCGCCACCCACTGGTCCTGGGGCCAGTAGATCGTCGCCACCACCGGCGCCAGGTTGAACCCGATCAGCATCACCACCGCGCCGGTGACCACCGGCGGCAGCACCGCGTGCAGCACCCCGGAGCCGAGGAAGTGGATCACCAGACCGCAGCCGAGCAGCACCAGCCCGGCGACGAGGATCGCCCCGGTCACCTGCGCCGAGGTGCCGCCCTGGCCGCGGATGGCGAACACCCCGCCGACGAACGAGGCCGAGGTGCCGAGGTAGCTGGGGACCCGCCCGCCGACGATGAGCAGGAAGCAGATCGTCGCGATCCCGCTCATCATGATCGCGAGCTGCGGGTTGAGCCCCATGACTAACGGGAAGACGAACGTGGCACCGAACATCGCGACGACGTGCTGGGCGCCGAGGCCGACGGTACGTGGCCACGACAGCCGCTCATCCGGCCTGACGACGGCGCCCGGCGGCGGGGTCTTCCCGCCGTGCACGACTGACCATTGCAGAGCCATGATCTGGGTCCTCTCTCTCGCCCGCTGGTGGGGACCGCTGGACCCGGCCTGGGCGCCGCCGGAATGCGGACGAGAATGCGCCGAGAGTGACGCCCGTCTCATGGGCAGATTGTTCTTAACCTCACCCTCGCCGGCTGGCAGATCCTGCCAACGGCGGTCGCGGCGACCCGGTGCGGGACCCCCCCATCTCCAGCACCCGCAGCGCCAGCGTCAGGTTCAGCCGCAGGGTGGGATCGGTGAGGAAGGGCCCGACCATCCGTTCCAGCTTGCCGATGCGGTACCGCAGGGTGTTGTAGTGGAAGTGCAGCCGGCGGGCCGCCTGCGCGACGTTGCAGTTGGTCTCCAGCAGCACCGACAGGGTCCGCCGCAGGTCGACGTGCTCGGGGTCCTCGGCGGCGAGCGCGCCCAGCACGTCGTCGACGAACCCACGGAGCTCGGCGTCATCGGGGATCAGGGACAGCAGCCGGTAGACCCCGAGCCGGTCGAAGGTGGCCCGTGCGTCGACCCCCTGCACCTGACGCCCGATCCGGGCGGCCGTGCGCGCCTGCTGGTAGCCGCGCGGCAGCGCGTCCGGGCTGTCCAGCACCCGGGACACCCCCAGCGAGTACGACGGTGTACTGGCCGCCTCACGGCGCACCTGCCGGGACAGCTCGACGATCAGCCGGTCGAGGTCGGGTGGCGCGGCCAACACCGCCACCACATCGCGGTGCAGGTTGACCACGGCGGCGCGGGGGTCACGGCGCGCGATGACGGACTGCCAGGAGCCGACGAACCGCTGATGGACCGGGCTGAGGGCCGGGCCGAACGGGTCCGCCGGCGCGTCGGGTGCGGCATCCGGTTCGGCGACCACGACCACCACCGGACGGTCGATGTCCCACCCCAGCGAGCGGGCGTGCGCCACGGCGACGGCAAGGTCGCCCACCCCTCCGGTGAGCAGGTCCCGCAGGAACTCCGCCCGGTACTTGCTCTCCACGGCCGCGACCGCTCGCTGCTTGGTGATCGCCAGTGCGGCCACCGTCGCCGCCCGCTCCAGGCAGTGCACGTCCGCATCGCCCAGCGGCGTGTCGGACAGCGCGACGATCCGCCCGTAGTCCACCCGGCCCGCCACGATCGGCACCCGGGTCGCCGCCGCACCGCCCGGGTCCGCCGGGTGGCTCCCCGGCGTGGTGATCACCACCGGCACCCCGAGGATGCGGGTCAGCTCGGCGGTCAGGTCGGGCAGCCCGCCGCCCTCCAGCACCACGCTCACCAGGGCGCGGTGCACCTCATCGGTCCGGGCCAGCACCGCCGCCTGCCGGTTGAGCAGCTCACCGAGCACCTCGTTGAGCACATCGTCGAAGCCGACCGAGTCGGGCAGCTCGATGAGGGGGAACCCGCGCCGGTCGGCCTCGGCGAGCATCCGGGGGCTGACCGCGTCGACGTACCGGTGCAGCTTGATCACCATCGCGGCCAGCCCCCGATCGTCGAGCGCGGCGACCAGGCCGGCCAGGGCCTCCGGGTCCTCGCGCAGCGGGTACCCGGTGGTGAGCAGCAGCTCGTGCGGCTTGACCCAGGGCAGGATGTCCGGAACCTCCATGACGTTGAGCCGGCGCACCACCCGGTCCAGGCCGTCAGCGCCGGCGAGCACCCGGGCGCCGCTCATCGTCGAGGCGGCCAGGACCTCCCGCACCCGCATTCCGAGCGAGGGAGCATCGGCGGCGAGATGCGGGACCAGCTCGGTAACTTCAGCCGAAGCATCCGTGGAATCCTTGTCAACTACCTCCATCCACACACCGTAGCCGGGCTGCCTACGGTGCATCACAGAGTCGGCGAATAGGCGAGCGGCGCGACCGGGTGACCGCACCGGCCGGGCGAGCCGCCCCGATCCGGGAGGTCGGAGTGCATCGTGCGACCGGAGGCAGCGGCGCCGCATCGACCGCCGTGCATGCCGTGCTCGCGGGTCCGGCACGGGCCGTCGAGGTCGTCGCGTCCACGCCGGCCGCGGTCTACCTCCGCAC
Organism: Actinomycetota bacterium; assembly: GCA_016201065.1. Lineage (GTDB taxonomy): Bacteria > Actinomycetota > Actinomycetes > Mycobacteriales > JACQDL01 > JACQDL01. The sequence goes on along the minus strand of JACQDL010000026.1, from coordinate 10,216 downwards.
CGGTGACCCGGCCGCCCCGGCGCTCTGCCTGGCGGCGCCGACGGCGGTGCGGGTGCCGTGCGCGGTGGTGCTCGCGGAGGCGTTGCCGGACCGGCCGCTGGTCGGCGGCGGCCAGGCCGGCCTCGGCCGGGTCGCGGTGGCCGGTTTCACGGTCCGGGTGACCCGCTGGTGGCGACCCGCCACGCCGCGGCTACCCGCCGGCCTGGACCACGGGCGGGCAACGGCGTGGCTGGCCGGGCACACCACCGACCCGCTGGACGCCGCCGGCCGGGCCACCCTGGGTGACCTGGTCGGCGAGCTCACCGCACCGGGGCACGGCGACCTGGCCGCCGTGGTCGGCCGGCTGCTCGGCCGCGGCCCGGGCCTCACCCCGGTCGGTGATGACGTCCTCGCCGGGCTGCTGGTGACGCTGTCCGCGGCCGGCGCGCCCGCCGCGGCGATGTTCACCGCGCTCACCGCGGCGGTGCGGGCGGCCATCGCGCCGCCGCTGGCGGCGGGCGACGGCGCCGCGGCGGCGCGGACAACGTTCGTGTCCGCCGCGCTGCTGTGGCACGCGACGAACGGCGAGTGCGTGCCGGAGCTCGCCGAGCTGCTGCGCTGCCTCGCCGATCCCACCGCCCGCGAGCCGGCGTGGCGGGCAGCCACCGACCGCGTGCTCGGTGTCGGGCACAGCTCAGGTGCCGGTCTGGCCCGCGGCGTGCGCGCCGGGTTCGCCGCCGCCGGATCGCTCGCGGGAGCGTCGCGATGACCGCATCCCCGGACGTCCCCACCGCGACCCTCCATCTGGAGGTGCGCCATGGCGGTTACCAGGACTCGGTCCGGCTGATGCAGGTCGGCCAGGCGATCGGTGGCGTGCCCGGGGTGAGCCACGCGCTGGTGGCGATGGCCACGGTGCTGAACCTGGAGCTCGCCGCCCAGATGGGGTTCCGCCCGCCGACCGACGTCACTGCCAACGACCTGCTGGTGGCCATCGCCAGCAACGACGAGGAGAGCCTGCGGCAGGCGCTGGCCCGGCTCGAACTGGAGCTGGCGCCACCGGCCGCGCCGGCCGTCGGCGCCGCAGTCACCACGGTTCCGCCACGCACGGTCGGCTCCGCGATCCGGCGCACCGGGGCGACCCTCGCCGTGGTCTCCACGCCCGGCGAGCACGCGTTCGTCGAGGCGATGGACGCCGTGCAGGCAGGCGCCTCGGTCATGGTGTTCTCCGACAACGTGCCGGTGTGGCAGGAGATCAGGCTCAAGGACACCGCGGCCGCGCAGGGCGTGCTCGTGATGGGACCGGACTGCGGCACGGCGGTGCTCGGTGGGGTCGGGATCGGTTTCGCGAACGTCGTGCGGCCCGGACCGGTGGGGCTGGTCGCCGCCTCCGGCACCGGTGCGCAGCAGGTGATGTGCCTGCTCGATGCCGCGGGCGTGGGGATCTCGCACTGCCTCGGCGTCGGCGGCCGGGACCTGTCCACCGAGATCGCCGGCCGCTCCACCCTCGCCGCCCTGGACGCGCTGGACGCCGACCCGGCGACCGAGCTGATCGTGCTGGTCTCCAAGCCGCCCGCCGCCGAGGTCGCCGACGTGGTCCGCGCTCACGCCGCCGAGCTGGGCACGCCGGTCGTCGTCGCGCTGCTGGGGTCGGGACAGCCGGACCTGACCGCCGCCGTGACCCGGGTGCTGGGCCGGATCGGCCGGCCGGTGCCCGGTCACTGGCCGGCCTGGCTGCCCGCCGTCCCACCGGCCACCGTCCCACCGGCCGCCGGCGCCGCCCTGCGCGGGCTCTTCGCCGGTGGCACGCTGGCCGACGAGGCCATGCTGATCGCCAGCGCCGCGCTCGGCCCGATCCGCTCGAACATCCCGCTCCGCCCGGAGTGGGCGCTGCCGCGGGACGCCGACCCGCTCGCCGACGGGCCGCTCGCCGACGGGCACTGGATGGTCGACTTCGGCGCCGACGAGCTCACCCGCGGCCGCCCCCACCCGATGATCGACAACACCCTCCGGCTGCGCCGGCTGGCCCAGGAGGCCGCCGACCCGGCCGGCGGGACCGTGCTGCTCGACGTCGTGCTCGGGCACGCCGCCGACCCCGACCCGGCCGCCGTGCTCGCGCCGGCCATCGCCGCCGCGGTGGCGGGTGGGCTGGCGGTGGTGGTGTCGCTGACCGGCACCGACAACGACCCGCAGGACCTCAACCGGCAGGCCGGTGCGCTCCGCGCGGCGGGCGCGGCGGTGTTCCGCTCCAACGCGGATGCGGCCCGGCACGCGGTGGCGCTGGTCCGGGCCGGCGCGTCGGAGGGCACCCGATGAGCCGGTTGATCGAGCTGCTCGCCACCGAGCCGACAATCGTCACCGCCGGCGTCGGGCTGTTCAGCGCCGCCCTGGACGCGCAGGCGGTGCCGCACACCGAGGTGTCCTGGCGGCCACCGCTCACCGCCGACCCGGACGCGCTGGCCCGGGTGCTGGCCGACCCGCGGCGGGCCGGCGCCAACGCCGAGGCGGCCCGCCGGATGCTCGCCGCCGGGGCGGCCCTGGTGGACGTCTGCCCGGCTGGCGAGGTCATCGGCCTCGAGCCGGGCGAGTTCTGCCACGCTGGTCCGCCGATCGAGTGGGAGCGGGCCTCCGGACCGCTGCGGGGCGCGCTGACCGGTGCCGTGCTGCTGGAGGGGCTGGCCAACGATGCGGAGCACGCCGAGCGGCAGCTCGCCGGCCGTGGCGTGGCGCTCGCGCCGTGCCACGAGCGGGGCGGCGTCGGCCCGATGGCGGGGGTCGTCTCGCCGTCGATGTGGGTGTTCGTGCTCCGCGACGAGGCACATGGCACGACGAGCTGGTGCAGCCTGAACGAGGGGCTCGGCCGGGTGCTCCGGTACGGCGCCTACTCCCCCGAGGTGATCGAGCGGCTGCGCTGGATGGCGGAGGTGCTCGGGCCGGCGCTGCGCACCGCGGTGCGCGCCACCGGACCGATCGACATCAAGGCGATCATCAGCCAGATGGTGCAGATGGGCGACGAGGGGCACAACCGCAACCGGGCCGGCACCCTCATGCTGCTACGGGACCTGCTGCCGGTGCTGGCCGAGTCGGGGCTACCCGGGTCACGGCTGGCGGAGGTGGCCCGCTTCATCGGCGGCAACGACCACTTCTTCCTCAACCTGGTCATGCCGGCGTGCGCGCTGCAGGCCCGGGCCGCCGCCGGTATCCCCGGCAGCACCGTCGTGACGACCATGACGCGCAACGGCACCGAGTTCGGCCTGCGGGTCTCCGGCACCGGGGACACCTGGTTCACCGGCCCGGCCGGCGTGCCGGACGGGCTGTTCCTCGGCAGCTACGGACCGGCGGACGCGAACCCCGACATCGGCGACTCCGCGATCACCGAGACGGCGGGGCTGGGCGGCTTCGCGATGGCGGGCGCGCCGGCCATCGTCCGCTTCGTCGGTGGGACCGTCCCGGACGCGCTGCGCACCACCGCGGAGATGTACGAGATCACGGTGGCCGAGAACCCCGCGTACGCACTGCCGGCGCTGGACTTCCGGGGCACCCCGACCGGCATCGACGTGACCTCGGTGCTGCGCACCGGCCTGTTGCCGCAGATCAACACCGGCATCGCCGGTCGGGTCGCCGGCACCGGCCAGGTCGGCGCCGGCCTGGTCACGCCTCCCGTGGAGTGTTTCACCGGGGCGCTGGCGGGGCTCGCGGCGGCCGCACCAGACTGACCCACCGGGACCTCAGCTCGCCGGGTCGGCCGGCATCGCCGAGCGGGCCAGCTCGCGCAGCGCCTCGACCGCCTTCGACGGGTCGTCGGCGCCGTAGACCGCGGTGCCGGCCACGAACATGTCCGCGCCCGCCGCGGCGGCCAGCTCGATGGTCTCGGCGTTGACCCCGCCGTCCACCTCGATGATCAGCTTCAGGTGGCCGGACCGCACCCGGCGGCGGGCCTCGGTGACCTTCGGCAGCGCCTCGGTGATGAACGACTGGCCGCCGAAGCCCGGCTCCACGGTCATCACCAGCAGGGTGTCGAACTCCGGGAGGATGTCCAGGCAGGACTCCAGCGAGGTACCCGGCTTGATCGCGATACCGGCGAGCGCGCCCGCCGACCGGATCGCCCGGGCCGTCCGCACCGGGTCGGCCGCCGCCTCCAGGTGAAACGTGACGTTGCGGGCGCCGTGCTCGGCGTACGGCGGTGCCCACCGGTCCGGGTCGTCGATCATCAGGTGGCAGTCCAGCGGCAGGTCGGTGGCCGCACCCAGGCTGACCACCACCGGCAGGCCGAGGGTGAGGTTCGGCACGAAGTGGTTGTCCATCACGTCGACGTGCAGCCAGTCGGCGTTGGCCACCGCTCGTGCCTGCTCGCCGAGGCGGGCGAAGTCAGCGGACAGGATGCTCGGGGCGATGCGCGGGTTCACAGCACGGAAGTCTAGGCTGCCTCAAATGACCGCTCCCTCGCTGGATGGCCGCTGGTTCGCGCCCGCGGCCGATCCGTCCCCGACGAGCCCACCCGGCGGCGGGGCGATGATCTTCCGGTACGGCGAGGAGGACGGCGAGGTCTGGGCCACCTACGTGGGCGGGCCGGTCCGCCGGGGCTACCTGGTGGGTGTCCGCCGTGGTGACCTGCTCGCAGGGCACTACATCCAGCTCGACGAGTCGGGCGAGACGTCCTCCGGCCGGTGCTCGGCGACCATCTCGGTGCTGCCCGACGGCCGGCTCCGGCTGACCGAGACCTGGCAGCCCGCGACGGGTGAGGGTGCCACCACGAGTGTTGCGGAAGAGATCGCCGAGTCGTAACACAAAGCTCGACGGCACACCCGGCTGACGTGGGACTCTTCGCCACGCTACCGGACGTATCCGCGTCAACATACTCAGGAGGAGACTGTGCACCCACAGTTACGGCACCCACAGTTACGGCGCCGCCTGGCCGCTTCCGCCGCAGCAGCGCTGGGGATCGGCGCGACGCTGCTCGCCGGCCAGGGCTGGGCGGGCGCCGACCCGGCCGGCTCCGGAGCGGGACATTCCCGTGCCGGCCTCGCTGGCATCGACCACATCGTCGTGATCTACCAGGAGAACCACAGCTTCGACAACCTCCTCGGCCGCTGGCCGGGGGTCGACGGACTGTCCCGCTCGCCGGAAGACACTCCCCGGAGCATCCAGGTCGCTCCGGACGGCACCGTGCTGAACTGCCTGCCACAGAAGGACGTCAACCTCACCTCGCCCCCGCTGCCGGTCTCCTGCACCGGCACCGCCGCCGGTGCGCCGGTGGCCTCGGCGTTCCGCAACGCACCCTTCCCGATCGACAGCTACCTCACGCCGACCGACACGACCTGCCCGCCGCCGGGGGTCTACACGTCGAACGGCATCGTCAAGGGGCAGGGGCTGCCGGGTGGGTGCACCCGCGACCTCGTGCACCGCTTCTACAACGAGCAGTACCAGATCGACGGCGGCCGGATGGACCGCTACGTCGCCGGCAGCGATGCCGTCGGGCTCGCCATGGGGTACTACGACACCCGGGCGCTGCCGATCTACGGCTACCTGCGCGGCGAGGACGCGCCGCACTACGCGATCGCCGACCGGACCTTCCAGGCCGCGTTCGGCGGCTCCTTCCTCAACCACCAGTGGCTGATCGCGGCGCGCACACCGGTCTTCCCCGGCGCCGTCCGCGACGGAACCTCCGCCGACCTGCACTCGGTCGTGGGCCCCGACGGGCTGCCGGCGGGCACCCTGTTGCACCCCGCCGCACCGGGGGTCAAGGACGCGGCGCTGACCCAGGCCGCCAACCCGGACGGAAGCTGCGTGGTGCCGGCTGGTGCCGCCGCTCCCCCGGCCGGCACGGTGTGCGGCGACTACGCGGTCAACACCATGCAGCCGGCGTACCAGCCGTATGCCCCGGGGACGTCCCCAGCCAGGCGGCTGCCGGCACAGACCACTCCGACCATCGGTGACCGGCTCTCGGCAGCTGGGGTCGACTGGGGCTGGTACTCCGGCGGCTGGTCCAACGCCAACGGCGACCTGGGCGGGCCGGGCTGGACCAACGGCGCGACCGCTGGGGTGTGCGCCGACCCGCAGACCGCCACCGGGGCGGTCTGGCCGAACTGCCCGAACGCCACGTTCCAGTACCACCACCAGGCGTTCAACTACTTCGCCAGCTACGCGCCGGGCACCGCGGCCCGCGCCGCGCACCTGCGCGATGAGGTGGAGTTCGTCACGGCGGCGAAGACCGGCCAGCTCAGGCCGGTGAGCTTCGTCAAGCCGGTCGGGCTGGACAACGAGCACCCCGGCTACGCCAGCGAGCACGCCGGCAGCCAGCACCTGGTGGACCTGATCAAGGCCGTGCAGCAGGGTCCGGCCGCGAAGAGCACGCTGATCATCGTCACCTACGACGAGTTCGGCGGGCAGTGGGACCACGTCCCACCCCCGGCGCAGGTCCCCGGGATCAGCGACGAGTGGGGACCGGGCACCCGGATCCCGGCGCTGCTGATCTCTCCTCGCCTGCCGGAGGACGTCGCGGTCGACCATGCTGCGCATGACACGACCTCGGTGCTCGCCACCATCGAGCACCGGTTCGGGCTGGCCCCGCTGTCCTCCCGGGACGCCGCGGTGGCCGACTTCTCCACCGCTTTCCGCCGGCACTGACGGTCCACCGGCACTGACGGTCGGGTCGCACTGACGGTCGGGTCGTCAGGTGCCTCACCGCGCCTGGCGACCCATCCTCCCCCGGCCCGTCAGCCGGTCGCGATGTGCTCGTCCCCGACGCCGATCGGCCGGAAACCAGGCCCCCGGGTCGGCCGCAGCTCCTGGGGGCGCAGCTCCTCGCCGCAGTGCGAGCAGACCGGGACGGCGGTGACGGTCCGCCCGCAGCGTTCGTGCAGGAGCCTGACCGGAGGTCCGTCCGGCGCGACCCACCGGTCACCCCATTGCCGCAGGGCGGTGAGCACGTGCCAGAGGTCGCGACCCTTGTCGGTGAGCCGGTACTCGTGCCGGACCGGGCGTTCCTGGTAGGGCACCCGGACCAGGACGCCCTCCTCGACGAGTTGGTCCAGGCGTTGGGCCAGCACGTTTCGGGCGATGCCCAGGCGGGCCTGGAACTCCTCGAAGCGGCGTACGCCGAACAGGGCATCGCGCACGATGAGCGGCGTCCACCACTCACCGACGACCTCCAGCGACCGGGCGACCGAGCAGGGCATGTCGGCGAAGCTGGTTCTCCTCACGGCGGCCAGAGTAGTGGGTTGCATGAAGCAACTCAAGGTGGCTACGCTCCGCACGTTTCGTCACGCAACCCACCATTGGGAGACTGTTGTGGTCGCACGTGCCGCCGCAAAGCCGAGCCTGGTGCTCGCGATCGTCTGCACCGGAGTCGTGCTCTCCAGCCTCGACCTGTTCATCGTCAACGTCGCGCTGCCGAGCATCGCCCGCGACCTGCGCACCGGGAGCCTGGGCGGGGTGACCTGGGTGCTGAACGCCTACGCGATCGTCTTCGCCGCCCTGCTGGTGCTCGCCGGGCGGCTCGCGGACCGCAGTGGCCAGAAGCCCGCCTTCCTGCTCGGTGTCGCGGTGTTCACCGCTGCCTCGGCCGCCTGCGCGGCGTCGACGAGCCTCTCGATGCTCGTGGCGTTCCGGGTCGTGCAGGCCGCGGGCGCGGCCGTGCTCGTCCCGACCTCGCTCGCGTTGGTACTCGCCGCCTACCCGCCAGAACGGCGAGGTGGGGCGGTGCGTACCTGGACCGCGATGGGCGGGGCCGCCGCCGCGGTCGGCCCGGTCGTCGGCGGGCTGCTGGTCGCCCAGTCGTGGCGTTGGATCTTCCTCGTCAACCTGCCCATCGGGATCGGCGCGCTCATCGTCGGGGCACGCCGGCTGCCTGACGTCCGGGGCGACCGTGGCCCGTGGCCGGATGCGGCGGGCGCCGCCCTGCTCACCGCGGCGATCACGGGGCTGACCTTCGCGCTGCTCCAGGGCAACGCCTGGGGATGGTCATCATGGCGGGTCACCGGCCTGTTCGCCGCCGCCATGCTCGCGGGCACCGCCTTCTTCTGGCGCTCGGCCCGGCACCCGAGACCGATCCTCGACCTCGATCTGCTGCGGACCCGCAGCTTCGCCGTTGCCACGTTCGCCACGCTGCTGTTCTCCACGGCATTCGGCGCGATGCTCCTGGCGGCCATGCTCTGGACCCAGGACGTGTGGCACTGGTCCGCACTGCGTGCCGGGCTCTCGCTGGTCCCGGGCCCGCTGATGGTGCCGCTGTGGTCCGCCGCGGCCGGCCCGCTGATCCGCCGGTTCGGTCCCGGCCGGGTCATCACCCTCGGCTGCACTGTCTTCGCTGCTGGCCTGATGTGGTTGGCCGCGGCGATCGGCCTGCAGCCGCACTACGTGAGCGAGATGCTCGGCGGGACGCTGCTGACCGGCATCGGTGTCGGGCTGACCCTGCCGACGCTGTACTCGACCGCCGCCGCCGCACTGCCGCCGGAGCGCTTCGCCACCGGCTCCGCCGTGGTCAGCATGGTCCGTCAGATCGGCTTCGCACTCGGAGTCGCGACGCTCGTCGCCGTCCTCGGATCGCCAACCTCGGCGCACGGCCAGCTCAGCGCCTTCGAGCAGGCCTGGGTCGTGATCAGCGTCCTGTCGCTCGCCGCGGCCGGCACCGGGTTCCTGCTCCGTACCCAGCACAGCAGGCCTGAGGTCAACCGCTCCGCAACACCCGCGACGCGCGAGGCAGCGCGCCCATGACAACGACAGCACCCCGACCGGGGTGGCTGGTACCGGTCGAGCCGACCGGGCCGGGTACCTTCGCGACGTCGGTACCACCCGACTGGTGGGGTTTCTCCGGCGCGCACGGCGGCCTGCTCGGCGGCCTCGCGGTCGAGGCCGCCACCTCGGCATTCGACTCCGGCATGAGCCCGCAGGTGCTCGACCTGCGGCTGCTCGCCCGGGTGGACGACACCACGCTGGTCATCGAGGTGGCACCGCTGCACCGCGGTCGCAGCCTGGCCGTCGCCGACGTCGTGGCACTGCAGGGTGGCCGCGTCGTCGCCTCGGCAACGGTGACCTTCGCCGCCCCCGTCCCCGCCCCCGGCGCCGACGGCGTGGCCGGGGGCGGGCTCGACCGGCAGGGGCCTGCCGCCCCCGAGGTACCGACCGCGGACCGGTGCGCGCCGTTCGCCCCGCCGGCTGAGCTCGTTCCCTTCGCCGGCCACCTGTCCATCCGGCCGGCCGCCGGTCCGCTACCGCTCAGCGGTGCCGACCAGGCCGAGATGACCGCCTGGGTCGGGATCGAGCCAGACCACCCGGTCACCCCCGGGATCGCGGTCGTCCTGACCGACGCCCTCCCACCCGGCATCTACCCGCTGCTCACCGCGCCCGTCGCGGTGCCCACCGTCCAGCTCAGCGTCCACCTGCATACCGACCTCGCCGCGGCACCCGTCGACGGGCCCCTGCTCGTCCGGCAACGCAACGTCTCCACCCGGCGCGGCTGGTCGATCGACGAGACCGACATGTGGAGCCGCACCGGTCGCCTCATCGGTCAAGGACGGCAGCTGAGACGGGTGCTGCCGTGAAGACGAGGCGTCATCGGGCGCGCCGCCGTCCCGAACGTCAGCGCGGTTGCGGGTGCGCTCGCGCCGGTTCCGGTGCCGACGGCGGTGGGTCCATTGGGTCCGGCATCGGGGTCAGGTGTGCCCGCGGTGGTGCCGAGCGGGCGTGGGCAGCGCAGATCGGTTGCCTGTTGAGCAGGAGCACCGCTGGCTCGGTGCAGCTGTATTCGGCACGCGGGTAGTTCCACTGGCGGGCACACACCGTGCAGGTGGAGGTGCCCTCGGTGGTGATCAACGTGTCACCGTCGTCGGGGCAGACACCCCAGCTGAGGCTGCACGAGCCGGGTGGTCGGTCAGCCGCGCGGTGGAGTCCCTCGACGGCGAGGTGGCCTTGCTCGCGAGCGCGGCGCATCGTCTTCGTGAGCTGCGCGACCGGTTCGGCGGCTTGCCGGTAGGCGCTGTCAGACATGGATCTCAGCCGGCCGGTGCGGGTCACTCGCGGACCTAGGTCAGATCGGCCGCAACCCGCCCGCGTCGCAGGGCCGAGCACCTTCTCCGTGTACGCGACGCTGGTGGTTCACCCACTGAGGCATTCCGCGTAACTGGTGCTCACGGTGTGTGATTGCCGGTGTGGGTCAGGTGGTGCGGTGGTGCTCGTGGTGAAGCAGGACCAGGGCTGCGGCGACGATATCGCCGATGCGTTGCGGGCAGCCACGCCAGCG
>JACQDL010000029.1 GCA_016201065.1 Actinomycetota bacterium | reverse complement strand
CACCCTCATGGACCGGGCCGGGCTCACCGCCCGCGCCGCCGCCGACCAACTCGGCCACGCCAAGGTCTCCATGACCCAAGACCACTACTTCGGCCGCCGAACCGCCCGCACCGGCGCCGCCGACGTCCTGGAATCCGTACAGCCGACCTCGCGCGGCAGGGACAGCGAGCCGGCCGCAGGTTCACCCAGCGGCTCCGAAAGCCATGCGTAAACCATGCACACGATCATGAGACCACCGACCGACAGGCCGCAGACCTGCGAATTGGTGCGCCGCCAGGGACTCGAACCCCGAACCCGCTGATTAAGAGTCAGCTGCTCTGCCAGTTGAGCTAGCGGCGCCTACCTACTCGCGTCGGTGCCCGAGAATACACAGGGGTGGCTCCAGGCTCCTAATCAGATGCCGGTGTTGCTCTGGTGGGAACAGTCCAGGGTCGAGCCTCGTCATACGGTGGTGGATGATGGGTCGGACCGACCTGGAGGGACGTTTGATGACCCAGGCACGACGGCATGGCCGGACCTCGGCTCACCGGCTGGCGGCAATGCTCGCCCTCGGCTCGCTCGCCCTGGCGGCCTGCACCGGCGGCACTCGCGCGGCGTCCGGCGGTCACCCGGCGGCACCGGGCGTGCCACCGGCGCGGATTGCCATCCAGCCGGCCGCCAGCGCGGCGGACATCGAGCCGGGAGCGCCCGTCGTGGTGACCGCGACCGGCGGCAAGCTCACCCGGGTCAACGTCAGCGACGCGTCGGGGCGCCGGCTACCCGGTGGGCTGAACTCCGCGGCCACCACCTGGACCAGCAGCGACACGCTGGCCTACCAGGCCAGGTACACGGTCACCGCGCAGGCGACGAACGGCGCCGGCGCCGCCACCGAGAGTACGTCGACCTTCACCACCCTCACCCCTCGTGCGCTGGCCTACGACGCCATGGCGCCGCTGGCCGGAACGACGGTTGGCGTGGGCATGCCGATCCGGGTCTACTTCCACGACGACGCCGACGATTCCCCGCTGCGCGTCACCAACCGTGACGAGGTGGCCCGCCACATCACGGTGCGGACCAGCCCGGAGCAACCGATCGGCCTCGACTGGTTCGCCAACGGCACCGAGCTGCACTTCCGGCCGCAGACCTACTGGAAGGCGGGCACCCAGATCACGGTGAGCCTGAACCTGCTCGGGGTGCAGCTCGCCGACGGCGTGTACGGCAAGCGCAGCCGTGACGTGTCCTTCACCATCGGCCCCAAGCAGGTCAGCGTCGCCGACACGAAGACCCACCAGATGCGCGTCTACGTCGACGACAAGCTTGTCCAGACCCTCCCGGCCTCGATGGGGAAGGAGGAGCCCGGTCGGTACACCCACAACGGCGTGCATGTCGTCATCGAGAAGAAGGCCGTGCAGCACATGGACTCCACGACCTACGGGCTCGCCCTGGATGCCGGTGGGTACACCGCCGACGTGCAGTGGGCAGTCCGGATCTCCAACAACGGCGAGTTCACCCACTCCGCGCCATGGTCGGTCGCCCAGCAGGGGTCGTCCAACGTCTCGCACGGGTGCGTGAACCTGTCGCCCGAACGGGCGAAGTGGTACTACGACCTGGCGCGTCCCGGCGACGTCGTGGAGGTGACCGGGTCGCCGGTCCCGCTGACCGCGAAGGACGGCGACATCTACGACTGGACCGTGCCCTGGTCGCAGTGGACGCCGATCAGCTGAGCCGCCGGTACCCACCCGAGGTATGACACACGTCGGGATCCCGAGCCATCTGGCCGGGATCCCGACTGGGGTGAGTGATGGGACTCGAACCCACGACACCCGGGACCACAACCCGGTGCTCTGCCAGCTGAGCTACACCCACCGTGGCCGCCATGTTCGCGGCACGACGCGATGATAGCGGAGTCGGCAGCCACCGGTGGCGATGCCACCGCCGATCAGGGTCCGTCCGCGAGCAAACGTCTCGCGGCGCCGGCCGCCTCGTCGGTCGACGGGCCGGGCTGGGGGACGAAAACGGTCTGCCGGTAGTACCGTAGCTCCTGGATGCTCTCCCTGATGTCGGCGAGCGCCCGGTGCGCGAGCCCCTTGGCGGGCTGACCGAAATAGACCCTCGGGTACCATCTGCGGCAGAGTTCCTTGATCGAGGAGACGTCGATCATCCGGTAGTGCAGGAACCCGTCCAGCTCGACCATGTCGCGGGCGAGGAACGAGCGGTCCGTGGCGATGGAGTTGCCGCACAGCGGCACGGTCCGGGCCTCCGTGATGTGCCCGCGCAGGTATTGCAGCACCCGCTGCTCGGCCTCGGCGACGCTCACGGTCGATGCCCTCGACGCCTCGGTCAGCCCGGACTTCGCGTGCATGGCGGCCACCACCGGCGGCATCTGGGCGAGCACCGCGTCCTCGGCGTGGATGACGATGTCAATGCCATCACCGAGCACCGTCAGGTCGGCGTCGGTCACGAGGGCCGCGATCTCGATCAGCGCGTCGTTCGCCAGGTCGAGCCCGGTCATCTCACAGTCGATCCATACCAGCACGTCCGTCACGCCGGTCACCCTAGCCGGGCCGGGATACTCCGCCCGGTAACCTGGCCCGAGTGTGACAATTGGTGCCGTGGATTCGATGCGTCGTACGCCGGTCCAACAGCGCAGCACGGCGCGGGTTGAGCGGATGCTTGACGTCTGCGGGGAGCTCATCGACACCCACCTGCGGGTCCGCGGCGCGCTCCACGACCCCGCCGCGCAGCACCAGGGCTGACGGGTATCCGGAGCCGACCGGAATCCGGAAGTGACTCCGGTCGGTGGCACGCGACACGTGCCGGTCCGGCATCGTAGTGTGCGTCGGGTGTACTCCATGCCTGGTCGTGGTGCCGTGACCGCGGGGGAGCTGCGGGCGACCATGGCGCACCTGGCCAGCAGCGTCACGGTCGTCACCAGCGTTCTCGACGGCGAGGACGTCGGCATGACCGCGACCGCGTTCTGCTCGGTCTCCCTGGAACCACCGCTGGTCCTGCTCGCCGTCGGAGAGGACACCCGGATGTACGACGCCCTGCTGGACGGCAGCACCTGGGCGGTGTCGATCCTGCCCGCCAGCGCGCGCGACGTGGCCTCCCGCTTCGCGGCGCGGGGCCGTCCCAGCGACCGACTGCTCCTGGCGGAGCTGGCGTGGCGGCGCGGTCCGGTGACCGGGCACGTGCTGCTCGATGCCGCCGTCGCCGTCCTGGAGTGTGTCACCGAGCAGCGGGTGCCGGCCGGCGATCACGCCGTGGTCATCGCCCGGGTCGTCGGCGTGCGCACCCACGACCCGGGCGCATCACCGCTGCTGCATTTCCGCGGCCGGTACCGCACGGTCGGCCCGGCGGCCTCCGCTGCGGCGGCCCGGATCAACCCGGCCCGGACTGCTCAGTTTCCTGATGAGAAGTGCCGATGATGCCGCTGGTGGCCGTCTTGGCATGGCGCTGAGCGTCGCCGTGCACGAGCATGGATGGGTCCAGCGGCCAAGACGAGCCCCGGGGGTGGATTGCGTGGAGATCACTTTTACCCGCACCGGGGGACGAGATGACTGGGTATCGGTCATGCGGGACGACGGCAGCCCGTTGCGCTGGCCGTGGCCCGCGGTTGGTCCGCAGCTCCCGCACGACCTGGTGCACTTCGTTGTGGAGACGCACCTACGGATCAGTTGGGGGTTCTGGGGCCGGGTGGCCGCCGGTGCGGACTTCGGGTCGCTGAGCCAGCTCGCTGACCGGTTGGCCGCGGGTGAGCAACCGGCCGATGCGTCCGGCGGTGCCGAGCTGGCCCAGGTCGAGTGCATCGTGCGGGCCGTCTGGCCGCCGGACGATCCGGTCACCGACGAGGAGCTGCTGGATCAGGTCGAGGCGTGGTGCCGGCAGCGCCGGATACCGCCACCGGAGACCCTGTGCGCGCAGACCCTGGAACGGCTGCGGGCGCGGCTTCGTGCGGTGGAGGAACAGTGGCGGACGCTCGCCGCCGGTCAGTCACTCGTCCTTTCCTACCGGCCGTGATCCGGCGGCGCCGACTCCCGACTCCCGACTCCCGACTGACTGACTGACTGACTGACTGACTGGCTGCCGGAGCCGCTCAGGCGTCGATCTCGCGGCCATCCTCCGCCCACACGGTGTGGAACGATCCCGGCCGGTCGACCCGGTGGTAGGTGTGCGCACCGAAGAGGTCCCGCAACCCCTGCACCAGCGTCGCCGGCAACCGGTCCCGGCGCAGCGCGTCGTAGTAGGCCAGCGCGGTGGCGAAGCCCGGAGCCGGCACGCCGATCTCCGCGGCGGTGGCCACCACACGCCGCCAGGCGTCCTGGGCCTCGGCGACGGCGCCGGCGAAGTACCCGTCCAGAAGCAGGGACGGGAGGTCCGGGTCGGCGTCGTACGCCTGCCTGATCCGATCCAGGAACCGGGCCCGGATGATGCACCCGCCCCGCCAGATCGTCGCCATCGCGCCGCGGTCGATGTCCCAGCCGTACTCCGCGCTCGCCGCGGTGATCTGGTCGAACCCCTGCGCGTAGGCGACCACCTTGGAGGCGTAGAGCGCCTGCCGCACGTCCTCGACGAGGGTGCCGGACCGCGCCCCGGTCACCCTGGTCGACATCGGCGGTCCGGCCAGCCTGCCGGCGGCTGCGGCGCGCTGGCTGGCGGCACCGGACAGCGCGCGGGCGAAGACCGCCTCGGCGATCCCGGTGACCGGGACGCCGAGCTCCAGCGCGGACTGCACCGTCCAGCGGCCGGTGCCCTTCTGCTCGGCCTGGTCCACGACGACGTCGACGAACGGCCGTCCGGTGGCGGCGTCGACGTGGCCGAGCACCTGGGCGGTGATTTCGATGAGGTACGACTCCAGGTCGCCGGCGTTCCACTCGGTGAACACGGTGGCCAGCTCGGCGGGTGAGCTGCCCAGGCCCTGCCGGAGGAGGTCGTATGCCTCCGCGATGAGCTGCATGTCGGCGTACTCGATGCCGTTGTGCACCATCTTCACGAAGTGTCCCGCGCCGTCTGGCCCGACGTGGACACAGCACGGCACCCCGTCGACGGTGGCCGCGATCGACTCCAGCAGCGGTCCGAGCGACGCGTACGCCGCCACGGAGCCGCCCGGCATGATGCTCGGCCCGTGCAGGGCGCCCTCCTCGCCACCGGAGATCCCGGCACCAACGAAGTGGATGCCCCGCTCGCGGAGGGCGGCCTCGCGGCGGCGGGTGTCGGTGAACAGCGCGTTGCCGCCGTCCACCACGATGTCACCGGGGTCGAGATGCGGGAGGAGTTCCTCGATCACCGCATCGGTGCCGGCCCCGGCCTTGACCATGATCACGATTCGGCGCGGGAGCTCCAGCACGGCGACGAACTCCGCCGTCGAGGAGGTCGGCACGAACTTCCCCTCGCTGCCGTGTTCGGCGATCAGCGCGTCGGTGCGGGCCTGGCTGCGGTTGTGCACCGCGACGGTGTGGCCGTGGCGGGCCAGGTTCCGGGCCAGGTTGCGTCCCATCACGGCCAGTCCCGTGACGCCGATCTGCGCGGCGGCAGCCATCCTGTTCGATCCCCTCTGTCGCGGCCGGGGTGCTGGTGGAGCCGTGGCGCGGCCGGTCGCCCCCGGATGGTGACCGGCCTCGGCGGTGCGCTCCCACCGTAGCGGCCGTGCCCGCACCGACCGGCTACGGCGTCGGGTCCTTCGGCGGGGTGACCGAGGGGACCTCGTTGGTCAACGCGGTCACGGTGGCCGTGCAGACGTCGGCCAGCGTGGGCAGCAGGGCCCGGCAGCTGTCCAGGTCACCGGCGTGCGCGGCGGACTCGATGTTGCGGCAGAGGTGGGCGAGGCGTTCCGCCCCAACGGTCAGGCTGGAGGCGCACAGCCGTCCCGCCGCGACGGCGACCGGTCGCGCCTTGCCCTTGCCGAGCGCGGCCTGGAGGTGCAGCCGGCGCGTCGGGAGGTCGTCGAGGTAGGCCTGGACGATCACCCGGACGGCCTCCTCGTCCAGCTCCTCCCGGACCCGCTTGAGGGCACCGTGGTCGAGGTAGGGGACCGCCGCCGCGCCGGTGCTCTCGCTACCGGCGGGCGCGAACTCCTCCAGCGTGACGGCGAGCCGTTGCAGGTCCAGCGGCTTGGTGAGGAAGGCGTCCATTCCGGCGTCGAGGCACTCCTCCCGGTTGCGTGGCAGGGCGTCGGCGCTCACACCGATGATCGGCACCCGGCGTCCGAGCTCCTGGGTGGCCTCGCCGGTCCGGATGCGCCGGGTGACCTCGACGCCGTCGATGTCGGGCAGGTGCCGGTCCACGAGGACGACGTCGTACCCCCCGTGCAGGGCCTCGTCGGCCCCCTCGGTACCGGTGGTGACCACGTCGAGATCGTGGCCGAGCCGGGTGATCTGGCGCTGCGCGAGGATCCGGTTGACCGGGTTGTCCTCGATCAGCAGGATCCGCAGCGTGGACTTCGGGGCGGTGGCAGCGGCGGGCTCGGCCGCCGCGATCGTGCGCTTCGCTGGGGTGACGATCCGCAGCGGAAGCGTGACCAGAATATCGGTATGGCGAACATTAAACAAAACCGGATTCTCGAATATTCTCGGGTTGGCGTAGCATTGTCATATGGTCATCGAGGTTGAGCCTGCCGAGTGGGATTCGCTGCTGCGGTGGAAGAAGCGGTCTGATTCTTTTGTGTTGGT
>JACQDL010000036.1 GCA_016201065.1 Actinomycetota bacterium | reverse complement strand
CGCTGGCGTGGCTGCCCGCAACGCATCGGCGATATCGTCGCCGCAGCCCTGGTCCTGCTTCACCACGAGCACCACCGCACCACCTGACCCACACCGGCAATCACACACCGTGAGCACCAGTTACGCGGAATGCCTCAGTGTGTCCTGCAGGGCCGGCGGTCGTGGCTGGGTGACGTAGCCGGCCCGGTATAGCCGGGACCAGATCAGGGCCTCGCCGCGTGGGGTGAGGTAGATGACGCCGCGTTCGACGGGCACCCGGTCGGGGTCGATCTCAACGAGGTGGATCTTCACCTCGAACCAGCCGGCGGCCACCGCCACGGCGTAAGGCTCGTTGTGTCGGGTGCCGGCGCGGATGAGCACGTGCTCGGAGTACAGGAAGTCGCGCAGTGCCCGTTCCCGCATGCCCCAGCGTTTCGGGACGGTGCCGACCAGGGCCAGGCCGTCGGCGTCCATCGTCGCCCGGGCGCGGGCCGCGTCGGGCTCCAGCTCGGCGACGCGGTGCTCGGCCAGCTCGGCGCGTGCACACTCGGCCTTGGCGACCGCTACGGCGTTGCCGGCCGCGGTGACGAACAGTTCGACGTTGCCGAGGTCGGTGGGGTCGAACGTGGCGACCAGCGGCCGTAGCCCCCGGTCCTGCGGATCGTAGGCAGCACGTCATGGGTGATCCAGCGCTTGAAAGCGCGGGCCTCCGGTCGGTTGCTGCGCAGGATCAGCGTGTACAGGCCAGGTTCGGTGACAAACCATGCCTCGGCATTGTCGCCGACGGGGTATCCAAAGTCTAGGGCGGTCTCACCTGCGGAAATGGCACGCATGTCGATCAACTGCCGCTCCTCCTGATCCACTATCCGCACCGCAACCGAGGGGTTGGTGTGCCGGAGCAGGCGGCAGATGTCGCCGAGATGGAAGAGCGGGCGTTCGGGATCACCGACGACGCGGACCTGTTCACCGGTCGCTGGGAACGTGAACGGTCGGAGGTGGGTATTGTCGGTCATGTCAGCCTTTCGGGAGGGGTTGGCCAGGCCCGGACCAGCGTGTTGGGTGCCGGGGCGCTTCCTTGGCCGCGTCACGCGTGAGCCCCCGCACTCGGCGAAGGCTGTGGGTCATGCCACGACCGGCTCAGCGCGGGGAGGCAGCGCCGATACGTCAGTCCGGCATCCACCGGCCGTCACGAATGAAGTCGTGGTCACCGAGCAGGCGGCGCCGCACGTTCCCGAGTGCGTCAGCGCCGACCACGACTGGACCGTCCACCGGAGACGGCCCGGGAGACCCGGAGGGCGATCTCGCTGTCGAAGGTCACGAACCCGCGGCACGGTCGGTCATCCGGGGAGGGGTGCTCGACAAGCAAGCCGAACCGTTCCATGTCGGGGACGCCGGCACGCCACTGGCTGAAGTCTCGATCGGGCGACCCATCGAGGTCGCGGGTGCGGGCCGGCACGCCGCCCCAGTGCAGTAGATGATCCAGGCTCGGGACCAAGCTCATGGCCCGCGAACTCGCGGCGATCCGTTCTCATCAAGGCGTTGATAGTTGCTGTTTGCACGATATGGCGCTATGACACGCGTTATGTGAAAAAGATCACGTATCACGCTTGGCGTACTGAAAGCTGGTTTGTACGCCTGGATGGCGTTCTATAGGTTCGTGTCGTCATGTTTCTGACGATTGGAGATAGCCGGTGAAGCGCAGATGGTTGACGATCGCCATGCTCATCTCGGCGTTGTTGCTGGGAGGTCCTCCAGCTCATGCTGCAGGCGCTCGGGGTTTCACTGTCACGAAGGCGCAAAGCGAACTCATTTCCGCCTTTGCCAGGCAGCACCCACTCGATCTTGCTGGCCTCGATGGACTGGTTCATCAGTTCACTGGTGAGCATATGCAGGTCAGCATCAACGGCGTTGCTGGAACCATAGACGGCGTCCAGGCTCAACGACTTATGGACACCCGCTGGCAAGAACGCCGCAGCCATAGAAGCGCAGGCACAATTTCGCCATTGAGCACGGTTCCACTGGACGCCTACACGGTCGCGATCTCGTGGCTTCCCCTTTACGGACCGCCGCCGCAGGTCAAGGCGCACGGTGTTTGGGACTTCCGGGACAACTACGTAAACGGAAGTGCTCCCGACGATTTTGCCAATGTCGAGATACTTCGAGGATGCTCGCAAATCATAAGTACAACGACACTGACATTCGACTATACGGGCCGTCAAACATCGAACGCGGCGTATCTTCAGGATGGAGGACTTATCTCCGGAGCTCCAATCAGTGGTGTTCGCGACCGGGTCTCAGGATTTGTCATGAGCACAGATCACGGGACCATGGATGTTGTCGTCCAGAATGGCGCTGGCTGCGGCACCCACTCAATTGTGGCGGCGTTCAAATACGAGCACAACCAAGATGGTGGAAGTGTTCTCGGTGTCTCTGCCGGATGGGGCTCGCTTAGCGTCTCTTATAGCTCTGTCGGCGGACGTCTCCAGAAGGGCACGAACCCAATCTACCGTACGCTTTGATCAGATGATAGGATCATGCGAGTAGTGAATGCAGTCGCTTGCCGCCACAGAGTCTCTCTGTGGCGGCAAGCGACACTACCTTGCACCGCCGTCGAGAACGGATTTCGCAATGCGACAGCTCTCGTGGTTCCTAGTGGTTCTTGCGTCAGCGGTTTTCATGCAACCATGGGATTCCTTGGCATCCCAGGACCGGTCGCTACGGATCGGACTCGTGTTGTGTGCTGCTGCCATCGTAGCAGCGATATCCGCCGATAAGAAACCCGACAGCAGCGGGAAGGATCGAGGGGGCGCTGCGAAGCAAGACTGAGCCGACGGTCACAGCGGATTCCCCTCTCCCGGTAAGGGAATTCGAGCGTAGTTGAATGGCCAGGACTTGCTCGACGCCGTCGCGACCGCGATCAGCCGAAAGTTCCATAGCCCAACTTTTGAACAACGCCCGGCGGAAGGCCGCTCAGAACCCGCAGCCAAGGTCATCATCCATGCTCATCGCCCAGCTGTTCATGTGCCCGCTTCCCGACGCTGGTCGTCTCGCCGAAAGCGTCCTTCGCTACGGTCATGGAGGCTTATTCACGGTCTAATTCGAACAAGATCATCAGGTTCATCGGTGCAGGTCAGAGCATGATCTACGCAGTCGATCGGCATCCGTGAATAACCCTCATGGTCGACCAGTCGC
Source organism: Actinomycetota bacterium (assembly GCA_016201065.1). Lineage (GTDB taxonomy): Bacteria > Actinomycetota > Actinomycetes > Mycobacteriales > JACQDL01 > JACQDL01. Next base: position 45,713 of record JACQDL010000036.1, on the reverse strand, counting down.
CGCCTGGATTGGCCGGAACGGCCTCTGTTGGCCGGGTGCGGGTCGGGTAGGTGGGTTGCGCTGGCACCCCGAGGAGCACCCCGAGGCGAGGCCACCGCTGCTCGGCGGCGCGTACCGCATGGACGATCGACTCCGGGGACAGCGACATCACCCGCACCAGTGTCGACGGCCACTGTGCCAGCAGCTCGCGGGGGTGACCGCGCATGTGTCCTGTCGGGCGCTGAGCAGGGTGCGTGGTACGCCGATCCCAACGGAGCGGGTCTGCGCTGGTGGGATGGGACCATGTGGACTGAGCACACCCGACCGTAGGCACCGGCCGGCAAGGCCGAGCTGATCCAGCAGAAACTCGGCCTCGTCGAGACACCGACGGACTGACGGCCGGAACGCGGGCCGCTCGGCTATTGGTCGATACCGATCACGTCGGGTCTCGCGGCGACCGCCGCTCCGTGATGAATCCGCGGCTGGACTCGATCTTCCATCGCTCTCCGGGGTCGCGGGCGATAGGAGGGGCGCAGTGGTACGCACCATCATCCGCATCCTGGCAGCCGTGTCAGTCACGGCGGACGCCACACTACAACTGACCCGGCAGGTGCTCCTGCCACCGCAGGTGCACGGCCCCCTGGTCGGCGTGCTCGTCGTGAGCATCGTCGTCGACATACTCGGTCGGCGGGTCGGCGGGTCGGCGGGTCGGCGGGTCGGCGGATCGGCGGCGCCGTCGCAGAGGCAACAGCGGCCGGGTTCGAGCGGTGCGACCGGACGCGGGCCGCCGAGGAGCACGGTGTGACGGATCTTCATTCGCGCACCCATAGGGAGCGCGAGACCGGCTGATGCCCGGCCAGCGCGCGCGTCGCGGCCTGGGCGGCCCGGACCTGCTGGTCGGGCATCAGGTGGCCATAGACATCCGCGGTCGTCGTAATCGACTCGTGGCCGAGGCGACGGGCCACCGTGTATAGATTCACACCGTCGGCGATCAGGCAGGACGTATGCGTGTGCCGCAGGTCATGTATCCGTGGGGACTTGGTCAGGGCCGGCACATCGTGGCGGAGCGGATCTTGCGTCCGCCGGATGGCTGGCGGCCAGGTCCTGCCGTACAGCCCGCTGTGGGTCGGCTCGCCCTGCGGGCTGATGAACAGCCGCGCGTCAGGCTCCAGGGCAACCAGGGAATCAGTACCTCGGTCCTGAGCAAATGCTGGTGCGGAAGGGGGGAGTCGAACCCCCACGCCCGAAGGCACAGGAACCTAAGTCCTGCGTGTCTACCGTTCCACCACTCCCGCGTGCCGCCAGCCTACCCAGCCCCGGCGTCCTCGGTGCGGCAAGAGACAAACCGGGGGCGGTCCGCCGGGCGGGTCACACGTCGAGGTCGCGGCGGATCTTCGCGACGTGCCCGGTGGCCTTCACCCCGTACAGCGCCCGCTCGATGGTGCCCTGCTCGTCGATGACGAACGTGGAGCGGATCACGCCGACGACCGCCTTCCCGTAGAGGCGCTTCTCCCCGTAGGCGCCGTAGGCGGTGAGCACCGCGCGGTCGACATCGGAGAGCAGCGGGAAGGTGAGCTGGTGGGTGTCCCGGAACGCGGCGAGCTTGGCCGGCGGGTCCGGGGACAGCCCGAGCACCACGTACCCGGCCGCGTCCAGGTCGGCGAGGTTGTCCCGGAAGTCGCAGGCCTGCGTCGTGCAGCCGGGGGTCATCGCGGCCGGGTAGGCGTAGAGGAGGACGCGACGATCGCGGAAGTCCGACAACGACACCTGCCCGCCGTCGGCGTCTGGCAGGGTGAACGGCGGCGCCGGGTCGCCGGGCGCGAGGCGGGGGCTTTCAGGCATGCGGGCAACGCTAACAGCGGCCCGTCACGGTGGGTCGACCGGTGCGGTCGGTTCGGGTGGGGATGGTGGGGGCAATGCGCCGACTGGTGCGCACGGTGACCGGTGTGCTCGCGCTCGGGCTGGCCGCGGGCTGCGGCTCATCCGGGAGCGGCGCGGCCGCCACCACGACCAGCTCGCCGGGGACGACGTCAACCACCTCGGGCGCCGAGGCGCTGGCCGAGGAGCATCCGGGCACCCCGGGCAAGGATCGGCAGCTCCGCGCGGCCGTGGACTCCTACCGGAGCTACCTGCTCGCCGAGGTAGCCGCGCTGCGCACCGGCACCTCGGCCTTCACCGCCGCGGTGCGCGCCGGTGACCTGGCCAAGGCGAGGGCCCGGTATTCGCCGAGCCGGGTCCACTGGGGGCGGCTGAGCCCGGTCACCGGCGCGGTCAGGGACATCACGGCGCGGGTCGATGGTCTCGCCACCGCCCACTCCGGCCCGGCTGATCCGGCGTTCACCGGCTGGCACCGGCTGGAGTACCTGCTGTGGGTCACCGGCAGCACCGCCGCCGCCCGCCCGTACGCCGACCAGCTCGACGCCGACCTGGCCACGCTGGCCGCCCGGCTGGCCACCGTGCCGCTGACCCCCGGCGGGCTGGTGCTCGGCGCCCGCGGCGCGGTCGAGACGATGGCGACGCGCACGCTGGCCGGCATGGCGGAGCCGTACTCGCACACCGACCTGGCGGATCTCGCGGCCGGTCTCGACGGTGCCCAGGCCGTGTTCCGGGCGCTCACCCCGGTGGTGGCGGCCGCAGATCCCACGCTGGTCGCGGTCCTGCTGCGGGACTTCGACGCGGCGACCAGCGGGGTTTCCGTCCAGCGGGTCGCGGGCGGTGGGTACCGGCCGGTGGGCGACCTGACGGCAGCGGACCGGTCCCGGTTGCGCGGCAGGCTGGACGCTCTTCGCGCGGACATGCTCCGGCTCGCCGCCGTACCGGGCCTGCGCTGACCACCGGCCCTACCGGGCGCGGCCCTGCTGACCACCGGCCTACCGGGCGTCGACCCAGAGCGCGCCGAGGAAGCCGGCAGCGACCAGGGCGCCGGTGAGCGGAGCGGCGGCACCAGCGGGGAGGCCGGCCGCCAGCGCGATCGCGCCGAGGGTGAGGGCGGCGACCACGGCCGCTGCGATCTTCCAGTCGTCGCCGATGACGAAGTCGTACCAGAATCGGCCGAAGGCGCCGAGGAACCGCATCACTGCCCCTCCTGCCCGGCGACGGCCGGTCGAGCCGGCCGGAATCCCGCCACGGCGACGCGGGACAGCGTGACCCAGCCGGCGAGGATCGCCGGCAGCGCCCAGTCCCCGCCCGGCCACGACAGGCTGCCACCGCCGTGCCACGCGCCCAGCCCCTCCACCGCCCAGAACGTGCCGTACGTCGCCAGCAACAGGCCGACCCCGTACTTCAGGGTGTTCTCCGGCACCCGGGTCAGCGGCCGGCTGGCCACCAGGCCGACGGCAACCACGAGCAGCCCGGCACTCACCGCGGCGACCGTCGCCGCCGGCACATCGCCGGCGGCGAGCCCGAAGGTCAGCACGATGAACACCACCTCGACACCCTCCAGGAACACGCCCTTGGCGGAGACCACGAAGCCGAACCAGTCCAGGCCGAGCCGCCGTTGCCCGCCGGCCAGCCGTGCGGTGGCGGTCCGCGCCCGGAACTCCGCGTCCTCGTCGTGCTGGGCCTTCAGACCGGAGCTGCGAAAGATCGCCTTGCGTAGCCATTGCAGCCCGAAGATCAGCAGCAGCGTGCCGACGGCGAACTGGAGCACGCTGCGCGGTAGCCAGGTCGCCAGCGCGTAGCCGGCCGCCACCGTGAAGGCCGCCAGCCCGGCGACCGCGGCGGCCACCCCGGCCAGCGCCGAGCGCCAGCCGCGGGTGAGCCCCATCGCGAGCACGATCGTCAGGGCCTCGACGAACTCCACGAACGAGGCCACGAACGTCGTGGTCACCAGACCCCAGAGGCCGCTGTGCGCCATCCGCCCAGCAAACCAGATCGACCGCGCCGCCGCTCCGGACGCCCCGGTCGGGTGTGGCACGCTGTGGTCATGACGCGCGACCCCGACACGATCCAGGCCGAGATCGAGCAGGCCCGCGACCGGCTGGCCGGCGCGCTGGACCAGATCGCGACGCGCTACAGCCCGCGCGCGGTCGCCGAGCGGGGCAGCCGCACCGTTCGCGCGGGCCTCCGCTCACCTGCCGGGGTCACGGCGGTCGGGGTGGCCGGGGTGCTGGTCGTGCTGCTCGTCGTGCGGCGGTTCCGGCGGGGCTGACCCGGTTGCCTGACCCGGTTGCCCGGCATACCCCCCAGGGGTACCATTCGGGCATGGTTGGCTACGCCGAGACGAAACCTGCCGTCCTGGCCCGGCTCCGCCGGATCGAGGGGCAGGTGCGCGGCCTGCAGCGGATGGTCGAGGACGATGTGTACTGCATCGACGTGATCACCCAGGTCTCAGCCGCCACCAAGGCGCTGCAAGCGGTCGCGCTGGCGTTGCTCGATGAGCATCTGGCGCACTGCGTGCGAGAGGCCATCGCGACCGGCCAGGGTGCCGACGAGAAGATCGAGGAGGCCTCCGCGGCGATCGCGCGCCTCGTCCGTTCCTAGGGAGTTGGGTGAGGATGAACAGCCGTCGCTACACCGTGACCGGAATGACCTGCGGTCACTGCGTTTCCTCGGTGACCGAGGAGGTCAGTACGGTGCCTGGGGTCGCCTCGGTGGATGTCGACCTCGCCTCCGGCGCGATGGTCGTGACCGGGGAGGCGTGGGACGACCTGGAGGTGCTGGCCGCCGTCGAGGAGGCTGGCTACGCCGCCGATCCGGTCGGAGCATGACGTCGTCGCCGCTCGCCGACCCGGGTGTTGGTGACCCGGGCGTTGGTGACCAGGGTGTTCGGGTCGAGCTGAACATCGGCGGGATGACCTGCGCCTCCTGCGCCACCCGGGTCGAACGCAAGCTGAACAAGCTGGTGGGGGTGCAGGCGTCGGTGAACTACGCCGTGCAGCGGGCCAGCGTGCGGTTCGACCCCTCCGCGATCGACACCGGCGAGCTGGTCCGGGCGGTGGAGGCGGCCGGCTACACGGCGACGCTGCCACCCCCGCCGGTGGCCGCGCCGGTCGAGACCGCCGACGCCGGCAGCTCGCCCCCCGCCGACGCCGGCAGCGGTGACGACGGGCTGGCCGCGCAGCGGCAGCGGCTGCTGGTCAGTGCCGCACTGACGGCGCCGGTACTCGTCCTCTCCATGGTCCCGGCGGCGCAGTTCACCAGCTGGCAGTGGCTCGCCCTCACCCTGGCCAGCCCGGTCGCCGTGTGGGGTGCCTGGCCGCTGCACCGGGCGGCGCTGCGCAACGCCCGGCACGGCGCCGCGACCATGGACACCCTGATCTCGCTCGGCGTCACGGCGGCGTTCCTGTGGTCTCTCTACGCCCTGTTCCTCGGCGACGCCGGACAGCCGGGCATGCGGATGGCGCTGTCGTTGCTGCCGCCGCGCGGCAGCGGCAGCCGCGAGATCTACCTTGAGGTGGCGAGCGCGGTCACCGTGTTCATCCTGGCCGGCCGGTACGCGGAGGGCCGGGCCAAGTGGCGGGCGGGCGCGGCGCTGCGCGCGCTGGCCGAGCTCGGTGCCCGCGAGGCCACCGTGCTGGAGGACGGCCGGGAGCGCACCGTGCCGGTGGGGCTGCTGCGGGTCGGTGCGGTGTTCCTGGTCCGGCCGGGGGAGAAGATCGCCACCGACGGGACGGTCATCGAGGGGCAGTCCGCGGTGGACACCTCGCTGCTGACCGGGGAGCCGATCCCGGTCGAGGTCGGCGTCGGCGACCCGGTGGTCGGTGGCTGCCTGAACGCCGGTGGCCGGCTGGTGGTGCGGGCGGACCGGGTCGGCGCGGACACCGCGCTCGCCCAGATCACCCGGCTGGTGGAGCAGGCACAGGCCGGCAAGGCACCCGTGCAGCGGCTGGCGGACCGGGTGGCCGGCGTGTTCGTGCCGGTGGTGATCGGCCTGTCCCTGGTGACCTTGCTCAGCTGGCTGCTGGTCACCCACGACGCCCCGGCGGCGTTCACCGCCGCCGTGGCCGTGCTCATCATCGCCTGTCCCTGTGCGCTCGGCCTCGCCACGCCGACGGCGCTGCTCGTCGGCACCGGGCGGGGAGCCCAGCTGGGCATCCTCATCCGCGGTCCGGAGGTGCTGGAGTCCACCCGGACGGTGGACACCATCGTGCTGGACAAGACCGGGACCGTGACGACCGGCGTGATGGTGCTGCACGAGGTGCACGGCGCGCCGGACGTGCTGCGCCTCGCCGGAGCGGTGGAGGCCGGCAGCGAGCACCCGATCGGCCGGGCCATCGCGGCGGCGGCCACCCAGCGGTACGGCGAGCTGCCCGCGGTCACGGGCTTCCACGCGGAGGCCGGGCTCGGCGTCACCGGCACCGTCGACGGGCAGCGGGTGCGGGTCGGCCGGGCTACCGGCGAGGTCCTGCCGCCCGAGGTGTCGGCCGCGGTGCGGGCGGCCGAGCTCGCCGGGCGGACCGTCGCGGTGCTGACCGTCGACGGCACGGTCCGCGGCGCCCTCGTGGTCGGGGACGAGGTCAAGCCCAGCAGCGCGGCGGCGGTCCGGCGGCTGCGGGAGCTCGGGCTGCGGCCGGTGCTGCTCACGGGGGACTCCGCCGGTGCCGCGGCCGCGGTGGCCGCCGAGGTGGGCTTCACACCCACCGAGGTCGTCGCGGAGGTGCTCCCGGCCGGCAAGGTCGCCGAGATCCGCCGGCTCCAGGATGAGGGGCGGGTCGTGGCCATGGTCGGCGACGGCGTCAACGACGCGGCGGCGTTGGCCCAGGCCGATCTCGGCCTGGCCCTCGGCACCGGCACCGACGCGGCGATGGAGGCGAGCGACCTGACCCTGGTCAGCGGTGACCTGACCGCGGCGGTGGACGCGATCCGGCTGTCCCGCCGGACCCTCGGCACCATCAAGGCAAACCTGTTCTGGGCCTTCGCCTACAACGTAGCGGCGATCCCGCTGGCCGCGCTGGGGCTGCTCAACCCGCTGATCGCCGGCGCGGCGATGGCCTTCTCGTCGGTGTTCGTGGTGACCAACAGCCTCCGGTTGCGGGGGTTCACCCCGTCCCGCTGACCGGATGCCGGTCAGCGGGACGGGGGTGTGCCCGGCAGGGTGCGCCTGCGCCTGCGGTGCGGTTCGGTGCGCCACTGGGCGGCGGCCGCACCGGGCGCCTGGCCCGGCTGCCCGGCGCCCGCTGACGGTCCGCCGGCGGTGGGTGGCGGCCCCCCCGCCGTGGTGCGCAGCCGCTGGCCGGCGAAGTCGAGCATGTAGGGAAGGCCGGCCCGGGCCGCCAGCCAGCTGTGGCGCTGGCTGGGTTCGGACCGGAAGGCCACGTCCTGCCCCCGCGTGACGAGTATGTCCGCCAGCGTCCGCGCCCGGGTCACCCCGGCGGGATCGAGGGCGCCGGCGTCGAGCATGATCGACATTTGGTGCCGGAACCGCATCGTCGCGATGTACCGCGAGGGTGTGTTGGCCTGCCTCAGCGCGAGTGAGCGGCCGAGGTGCGCGTAGCCGGTGGCGCCCGGATCGCCGTACGGCTGCATGCCGAGGATCACCGAGAAGGTGTCCTGCTGCCGGAGCCCGACGTTGAGGGCGCAGTAGCCGCCGCTGGACATCCCCCCGATCGCTCGGGCGGACCGGTCCGGGATCGTCCGGAACTGCTGGTCCAGCCAGGACACCACGGTGTGGGTCACGAACGACTCGACCTTCGGCTCCGGTGGCACCGCGTCCAGGCACTCCGAGTCGTAGAGACCGCGCCCGCCGCTCGCGTCCGGGCTGACCACGATCATGGGCGGAACGATCTGCCGGCCGATCAGGAGATCGAGGATGTACTGGGCGCGGCCGGCCTCGAACCAGTCCGCCGCGCGGCCGGGGAAGCCGTGCAGCAGGAAGACCACCGGGTAGCGGCGGGTCGCCTCTGCGGCGGAGTCGTATCCCGCGGGGAGGTAGACGTAGGTCCGCCCGGGCCGGATGCCGAGCGCGGCGTCCTCCAGGGTCTCCATGACCAGCCGGCTGCCGGCCGGGTTCGGCGACCCGAGCTGGTCGGCGGCCGGCCCGGCGTTCGTCGCCGGGAGGGACACCTCGCTGCCGCCCAGCACGAACTCCGAGAGCGACGCCGGGGTCGGGAAGTAGCCGACCTGGCTGTTCAGCCAGGCGCCACCGGAGACCAGCGCCAGGATCGGCACGGTCACGGCGGCACCGACCAGGCGGAGGCGCCGGCGGCGCCCGCCCGGCGGCGCCCGGAACGCCCACCACAGCCAGCCGACCCCGGCAAGCACCGTCACCGTGGCCAGCGAGCCCCACAACCAGGGTGACTCCAGCGGTCCGCCGCTGTTCACGAGCGTCCGCTGGAGGTCTGTGGGCAGGGTGGGACCGGTGTTGAGGGGCGTCGTCGGGCCGGGCAGCATCGGTCCTCCGTGCGGGACTCGGCGAGCGGTTGCGCGAATAATGACGATTCGGAACCTATCGGCGTTGTCCAGTATCCAAAACCCCGCCGTCCCGCGACCACCCGGTCCGGCGCCGGTCCGGCCGGCTCAGCCCCGGGCGGCGACCGGTCCACGCAGCAGGTCGCGGCTGATCACGAGCCGCTGGATCTGGTTGGTGCCCTCGAAGATCTGGGTCACCTTCGCCTCGCGCATCATCCGCTCCACCGGGAAGTCGCTGGTGTAGCCGGCGCCGCCGAGGACCTGCACCGCGTCGGTGGTCACCCGCATCGCGGTGTCGGTGGCCAGCAGCTTGGCCACCGCCGCCTGGCGGTGGAACGGCAGCCCGCGGTCACGCCGCCGGGCCGCGTCGAGGTACGTCGCCCGGGCCGCCTCCACCGCGGCCGCCATGTCGGCGATGAGGAAGCCGACCCCCTGGAACTGCCCGATCGGCTGGCCGAACTGCTGCCGCTCGCGGGCGTAGCCGACCGCGACGTCCAGCGCTGCCTGGGCCAGCCCGGTCGCGCACGCGGCGATCCCGAGCCGCCCCGAGTCCAGCGCGGACAGTGCCGCGGCGAGCCCACCGCCCACCGCACCGACCAGCCGGGCCGGCGTCCGGTCGAGCTGCACCGAGGTGGTCGTCGAGCCGGTCAGCCCCATCTTCCGTTCCGGCACACCGAAGGAAAGGCCCGGCGATCCGGACCGGACCAGGAACGTCGAGACACCGTGGTTGCGGTCGGCGGAGGTGCGGGCGAACACGGTGTAGAAGTCGGCCTCGCCGCCGTGCGTGATCCAGGCCTTGCTGCCGGAGAGCAGGTACCGGTCGCCGTCGGCGACGGCGCGGGTCGTCATCGCGGCGACGTCGGAGCCCGCCTGCGGCTCCGACAGGCAGTAGGCGCCGAGCAGCTCGCCGCTGAGCAGCTCCGGAAGCAGCTCCTGCCGGTGCTCGTCGGTGCCGTAGGTCGCCAGGGGATAGCAGGACATGACGTGTACGGAGGTCCCGACGCCGACCGTCAGCCAGCCGGCGGCGAGCTCCTCCAGAACCTGGAGGTACACCTCGTGGGACTGCCCGCCGCCGCCGTGCGCCTCCGGGTAGGGCAGCGCGAGCAGCCCGGAGCGGCCCAGCAGCCGGAACACCTCACGCGGGAACGCCCCGGTCGCCTCGGCGTCGGCGACCCGTGGAGCGAGCTCGCGGGCGACGATCTGGCGGACGAGGTCGATCAGGTCCGCCGCCTCGTCCGTGGGCATCACTCGATCCGCGGGCATGTCCCAGACGGTATCGGTTTGGGGAGGTCGGCACGGTGGAACGTCGCCGTCGGGCCGCACAATCGTCGCCGTGTGGGTCGCCGTGGTCAGCGCCGGGGGAACCGGCGGCCTCCTGCGCGAGCTCGACGCCGCGGGGAAGCCGGCCGGTCCGGTGGAGGCGGCGCCGGAGCTGGGTGCTGCGGTGGCCCGCTGGGAACGCGCGGGACCGCCGCGCTGGGTCCTCACGGCGGTCGCGCAGGAGTACCCGAGCCTGCTCGACGCCGGTGTCCGCCTCGACCGCTGCCACGACCTGCTGCTCACCGAGGCACTCCTGCTCGGCCACGCCGGCCGGTGGGGGGCGCCCCGGTCGCTGGCCGCGGCCTGGGCGCGGCTGTCGGGCGGCGTGGTCCCCGACGACCCGGTGCCGGCGTCCCGCCAGCTCCAACCGGCGCTGTTCGAGCCGGCGGCCGCCGGGATGCCCGCGGGTGTGGACCCGCTGCAGGCCGTCACGGCGGTGTACGCCGACCAGCGGCGCCGGATGGCGGCGCTCGCGCCCGCCGGGCGGATGCGGCTGCTCGCCGCCGCCGAGTCCGCGTGCGCGTTGGCCGCCGTGGAGATGGGGCGCGTCGGGATGCCGTGGCGCGCCGACGCCCACGACGCCCTCCTGTCGGAGCTGCTCGGTCCCCGGCCCGTCGCTGGCGCCCGGCCGCCCCGGTTGGCCGAGCTGGCCGAGCGGATCTCGGCCGCGTTCGGTGGTCGCCCGGTCAACCCGGACTCGCCCGCCGACGTGTTGCGTGCCTTCGCCCGCGAGGGCATCGCGTTGGCCTCGACCCGCTCGTACCTGCTCCGTGAGGTGGAGCACCCGGCCGTGCCGGCCCTGTTGGCCTACAAGGAGCTGTCCCGGCTGCACACCGCGCACGGCTGGAACTGGCTGGAGACCTGGGTGCACGAGGGGCGGTTCCGGCCGGAGTACGTCGTCGGCGGGGTGGTGACCGGCCGCTGGGCCAGCCGGGGCGGCGGAGCGTTGCAGATCCCCCGCACCGTGCGCCGCGCGGTCGTCGCCGACCCGGGGTGGGTGCTCGTCGTCGCCGACGCCGGCCAGCTCGAACCACGGGTGTTGGCGGCGCTGTCCGGCGACATCGCGATGGCCGAGGCCGCTGGGGTTGACGATCTGTACGAGGGGTTGGCGGAGCGGGCGTTCGGCGGGGACCGGGCGCGGGCCAAGCTGGCCTTGCTGTCGGCGATGTACGGCGGCGCGACCGGCGGCGCGGCGGAGCTGCTCGCGATCCTGCACCAACGCTTCCCGGTGGCGATGGCGCACGTGGAGGCGGCGGCCCGGGCCGGGGAGGAGGGGCGGCTCGTCCGCTCCCACCTCGGCCGGACCTGCCCGCCGCCGGGTCAGCGGTGGCGGGAGGCCCAAGCCGTCGCCGGAGGGCCAGGGGCCGACGCCGAGGCCGAGCGGGCCGCCGTCCAGCGGGGCCGGGAGCGGGGCCGGTTCACCCGCAACTTCATCATCCAGGGCACCGCCGCGGAGTGGGCGCTGATCCTGCTGGCGACGCTGCGGCAGCGCCTCGCCGGCACGGACGCGGAACTGGTGTTCTTCCAGCACGATGAGGTGATCGTGCACTGCCGCCGGGAGCTGGCGGAGGAGGTCACCGAGGCGGTCACCGGCGCCGCCGAGGCGGCACGGCGGCTGATGTTCGGGGACACCCCGGTGCGGTTCCCGGTGCGGGTGGCCGTCGCGGAGCGCTACTCCGACGCGAAGTAACTCGCTCGGGTGACGCGGATCTCCGTCGAGGTTGCGCGGGGCGACTTCCGTCACGCCCGCCGAGGGCATGCAATGTCGGCCATGAGCAACATGTTGCCGCCGGCGCCGGTCGGCCCGGCGGGTCTGACCGCGGAGCAGGTCGTCGCCGTCGCCCGGCACGGGGCACCGGTGGCGCTGACCGAGCCTGCGCTGGCGGCGATGACCGCCTCCCGCCGGCAGGTCGAGGCGCTGGCCACGGCCGAGACCCCGGCGTACGGCGTGTCCACCGGCTTCGGCGCGATGGCCACCCGGCACATCCCCCCGGATCGTCGGGAGGCGCTGCAACGCAGCCTGATCCGGTCACACGCGGCCGGCAGCGGCCCGGAGGTCGAGCGGGAGGTGGTGCGCGCCCTGATGCTGCTGCGGCTGCGCACCCTCGCCTCCGGGCGGACCGGTGCCCGCCCCGAGGTCGGCCGGGCGCTCGCCGGCATGCTCAACGCGGGGCTGACCCCGGTGGTCCGCGAGTACGGCAGCCTGGGCTGCTCCGGGGACCTCGCGCCGCTGGCGCACGTCGCGTTGGCGCTGATCGGGGAGGGCGAGGTCCGCGACCACTCCGGCGAGCTCCGCCCTGCCGCCGGGGCGCTCGCCGAGGCGGGGCTCCACCCCGTGCAGCTCGCCAGCAAGGAGGGGTTGGCGCTGATCAACGGCACCGACGGGATGCTCGGCATGCTGCTGCTCGCCTGTGCCGACCTGCGGCGCCTCGTGGCCACCGCCGACCTCGCCGCCGCGATGAGCGTCGAGGCGCTGCTCGGCACCGACCGGGTCTTCGCCGCCGACCTCACGGCGCTGCGGCCGCATCCCGGCCAGGCCGACTCGGCGGCGAACCTGCGGGCCCTGCTCGCCGGCTCGGCGATCATGGCGTCGCACCGGGGCCCGGACTGCACCCGGGTCCAGGACGCCTACTCGCTGCGGTGCGCGCCGCAGGTGGCCGGCGCGGTACGGGACACCCTCGCGCACGCCGAGGCGGTGGCCGGGCGGGAGCTGGCGGCGAGCATCGACAACCCGGTGGTGCTCCCCGACGGCCGGGTCGAGTCCTGCGGCAACTTCCACGGCGCCCCCGTGGGGTACGTGCTGGACTTCCTCGCCATCGCGGCCGCCGACCTCGCCAGCATCGCCGAGCGGCGCACCGACCGGATGCTCGACGTCGCCCGGTCAGCCGGGCTGCCGGCCTTCCTCGCCGACGACCCCGGCGTCGACTCCGGCCACATGATCGCGCAGTACACCCAGGCCGCGATCGTCAGCGAGCTGAAGCGGCTGGCGGTGCCGGCGAGCGTGGACTCCATCCCGTCCAGCGCGATGCAGGAGGATCACGTCTCGATGGGTTGGGGCGCCGCGCGCAAGCTCCGCCGGTCGGTGGACGGGCTCACCCAGGTCCTCGCCGTGGAGATCCTCACCGCGGCCCGGGCGTTGGAGCTGCGGGCCCCGCTCCGGCCGGCCCCGGCGACCGCCGCGGCGGTCGCCGCGCTCCGGCGCCGGGTTGCCGGACCGGGACCCGACCGGTACCTCGCCCCCGAGCTCGCCGCGTGCGTGGCGCTGGTGACCGACGGCACCCTGCTCCTCGCGGCGGAGTCGGTGGCCGGGGCGCTGCGATGAGTGTCCCGGCGCCGATTCGCCGCCTTCCCCAGCGATCATGGTGCGGTGGGCGCGAGAATCGGTCCGGAGCGCGTCGGGGCTGAGCACGTCAGGATCACCGCGGGGACCAGGGGAGGACGACGATGACCAGCGGACCGCGCACCGTCACCGCACCGCGGGGCAACAGCCGCTCGGCCCGGGGCTGGCCGCAGGAGGCCGCCCTGCGGATGCTGATGAACAACCTCGACCCGGAGGTCGCCGAGCACCCTGACCAGCTCGTCGTGTACGGCGGCACCGGCAAGGCGGCCCGGGACTGGGCGTCGTTCGACGCGATCTGCCGGACGCTGGTCGGGCTCGGCGACGACGAGACGCTGCTGGTGCAGTCCGGCCGGCCGGTCGGGGTGCTGCGCACCCATGAGTGGGCGCCGCGGGTGCTCATCGCCAACGCCAACCTCGTCGGCGAGTGGGACAACTGGGACGAGTTCCGCCGGCTGGAGCACCTCGGGCTGACGATGTACGGTCAGATGACCGCCGGGTCGTGGATCTACATCGGCACCCAGGGCATCCTGCAGGGCACCTACGAGACGTTCGCCGCGGTCGCCGCGGTGCTGGCCGCCCGGCGGACCGCCGGGAGCGCCGCCGGGCACGCCACCCTCGCCGGCACGGTCACCCTCACCGCCGGGCTGGGTGGGATGGGTGGCGCCCAGCCGCTGGCGGTGACCATGAACGGGGGCGTGGCGCTCTGCGTGGAGTGCGACCCGTCCCGGATCCAGCGCCGCCTGGACCATGGGTACCTGGATCTGTGGGCCGACGACCTGGACGCCGCGCTCCGGCTGGCCGAGCAGGCCCGGGCCGAGCGGCGGCCGCTGTCCATCGGGGTGCTCGGCAACGCCGCCGACATGGTTCCCCGGGCGCTGGCCCTGGGCGCCCCGGTCGATGTGGTGACCGACCAGACCTCGGCCCACGACCCGCTGGCCTACCTGCCGCTCGGGGTGGCATTCGAGGACTGGCCCGCGCTGCGGGCCGCGGACCCGGGCGGCACGACGACCCGGGCCCGCGAGTCGATGGCCGCACACGTCGCGGCCATGGTCGGCTTCGCCGACGCCGGCGCGGAGGTCTTCGACTACGGCAACTCGCTGCGGGCCGAGGCGCGGCTGGCCGGTTACGGTCGGGCGTTCGACTACCCGGGGTTCGTGCCGGCGTACATCCGGCCGCTGTTCTGCGAGGGGAAGGGGCCGTTCCGGTGGGCGGCGCTCTCCGGGGACCCGGCCGACATCGCGGCCACCGACCGGGCGGTGCTGGACCTCTTCCCCGGCAACGAACCGCTGGCCCGGTGGATCCGGCTGGCCGGGGAGCGGGTCCGGTTCCAGGGGCTGCCGGCCCGGATCTGCTGGCTCGGGTACGGCGAGCGGCACCTCGCCGGGCTGCGCTTCAACGAGATGGTCGCCTCCGGTGAGCTGCGCGCACCGATCGTGATCGGTCGGGACCACCTGGACTGCGGGTCGGTGGCCTCGCCGTACCGGGAGACCGAGGGGATGGCCGACGGTTCCGACCCGATCGCCGACTGGCCGCTGCTCAACGCCCTGGTCAACACCGCCTCCGGGGCGTCCTGGGTGTCCATCCACGACGGCGGCGGGGTCGGCATCGGGCGGGCCGTCCACGCCGGTCAGGTCAGCGTCGCCGACGGCACCCCGCTGGCCGCGGCGAAGCTGGATCGGGTGCTGTCCAACGACCCGGCGACCGGGGTGATCAGGCACGTCGACGCCGGCTACCCGGAGGCGCTCGCGGTCGCGGCGCGGACCGGGCTGCGGATCCCGATGCGGGAATCGTGACCCGGTACTGGTGCGAGCGCGCGCTGGTCGGCGACGAGGTCCTCGCTTCGGTGCTGGTGGAGACCGCGGGCGGCCGGATCACCGCGGTCCGCGCCGCCCAGGACCGGCCGCCCGACGCCGAGCAGCTGGCCGGGTTGACCCTGCCGGGGCTGGCCAACGCGCACTCGCACGCCTTCCACCGGGTGCTGCGCGGCCGGACCCAGGCCGAGCGGGGCACCTTCTGGAGCTGGCGGGAGCGGATGTACGCCGTGGCCCAGCGCCTCGACCCGGACACCTACCACGCGCTGGCCCGTTCGGTGTACGGGGAGATGGCGCTGGCCGGCATCACCTGCGTGGGGGAGTTCCACTACCTGCACCATGGTCCGGGCGGCCAGCCGTACCGGGACCCGAACGCGATGGGGGAGGCGCTGCTCGCGGCGGCGGCCGAGGCCGGCATCCGGATCACCCTGCTCGACGCCTGCTACCTGACCGGGGACGTGGACCAGCAGCTCGGCGGGGCGCAGCTCCGGTTCGGTGACGGCACGGTGGAGCGGTGGGGGATGCGGGTCTCGGCGCTGCGCCCTGGCCCGCACGCCCGGGTCGGGGCGGCGATCCACTCGGTGCGGGCCGTGCCGCCGCCGGCGGTGGACGGCGTGCTCGCCTGGGCCTCGCCGCTGGACGCGCCGGTCCACCTGCATCTGTCCGAGCAGCCCGCGGAGAACGAGGCGTGCCAGCAGCGGTACGGGCTGACCCCGACCAGGCTGCTCGCCGAGCGCGGCGCGCTGGGTCCGCGGACCACCGCGGTGCACGCCACCCACCTGACCGCGTCCGACATCGCCGCCGTCGGTGGCAGCGGCACCACGGTGTGCCTGTGCCCGACCACCGAGCGGGACCTCGCCGACGGGATCGGGCCGGTCCCGGAGCTGGTGGCGGCCGGCGCCCCGCTGGCGCTGGGCACCGACAGCCACGCGGTGATCGACATGTTCGAGGAGGCGCGTGCGGTGGAGCTGGACCAGCGGCTGCGGTCGGGGCGCCGCGGCCACCTCGACGGACCGGCGTTGCTGCGGGCGGCCACCGCGGCCGGGCACGCGAGCCTGGGGTGGCCCGAGGCGGGCGTGCTCGCCGTCGGTGCTCCCGCCGACCTGGTGACGGTCCGGCTGGACAGCCCGCGCACCGCCGGCATCGACCCCGACCAGCTGGTCTTCGCGGCGGCCGCGGCGGATGTCGTCCGGGTCATCGTCGACGGCCGGGACGTGGTCGTGGACGGTCGGCACCAGCGCCTCGGCGACGTCGGCGCGGCGCTGGCCCGCGACATCGCGGGGCTCATGACCGAGCCGGCGGGTGCCCGGTGACCAGCGTCCGGCTGGACGGGATCGGCGAGCTCGTCACCAACGACCCGAGGGCCGGCATCGGGTCGCTCGGCGTGGTGCTCGACGCCAGCCTCGTCGTCGCGGACGGAGCCGTGGTGTACGCCGGACCGCAACGGACGGCACCGGCCGCCGACCGTCTGGTGGACGTCGGCGGCCGGGCCGTGCTGCCGGGCTTCGTCGACTCCCACGCTCACCTGGTCTTCGCCGGCGACCGGGCCGTGGAGTTCGCCGCCCGGATGGCGGGGCGGCGCTACGAGACGGGCGGGATCGGCACCACCGTGGCGGCCACCCGGGCCGCCCCGGACGAGCTGCTGCGGGCCAACCTGGCCCGGCTGGTCGCCGAGGCGCTGCGGCAGGGCACCACGACCATCGAGTGCAAGTCCGGCTACGGGCTCACCGTGGCCGACGAGGAGCGGTCGCTGCGGATCGCCCGCGAGCTGACCCCGGAGACGACGTTCCTCGGCGCGCACGTGGTGCCGCCGGGGACCGACCCGGACAGCTATGTGGACGTCGTGTGCGGGCCGATGCTGCGGGCCTGCGCCCCGCATGCCCGGTGGGCGGATGTCTTCTGCGACGACGGCGCCTTCGACGCCGACCGGACCCGGGTCATCCTGGCCGCGGCGGCCGGGGCCGGCCTGGGGCTGCGGTTGCATGCCAACCAGCTCGGCCCGGGCCCCGGCGTGCAGCTCGCGGTGGAGCACGGCGCGGCGTCGGCCGACCACTGCACGTACCTGTCCGACGCCGACGTGGATGCCCTGGCCGCCTCCGGCACGGTCGCCACGCTGCTGCCGGGCGCCGAGTTCGCCACCCGCTCGCCGTACCCGGACGCCCGCCGGCTGGTGGACGCCGGCGCCACGATCGCGCTGGCCACCGACTGCAACCCCGGGTCGAGCTTCACCACGAGCATGGCGCTGTGCATCGCCCTCGCGGTCCGCGAGATGGGGCTGACCCCGGCCGAGGCGGTGTGGGCGGCGACCGCGGGCGGGGCCCGTGCCCTGCGCCGGGACGACATCGGCCGGCTCCGCGAGGGCACCCGCGCGGACTTCGTGGTGCTGGACGCGCCGACCCACATGTACCTGGCCTACCGGCCGGGTGTGCCGCAGGTTGCCGAGGTCTGGCACGGCGGCCGGCGGGTGGTGCCGCACTGGTCCGGTGCCGCACCGGTCCGGTGACCCGCTGGTCCGCGGGTCACGTTGGTCCGCGGGTCACCAGCTCACGTGCAGCGCCATCCCCTCGTCGTACCCGGCGACGCTCTGCACCCCGACGACGGCCCGCTCCCGGAACTCCGCCAGCGTCCGGGCGCCGACGTAGCTGGACGCGCTGCGCACGCCCGCCACGATCGCGTCGATGAGGTCCTCCACCCCGGGACGCTGCGGGTCCAGGTACATCCGCGAGGTGGACACGCCCTCCTCGAACAACCCCTTGCGGGCCCGGTCGAACGGCGTCTCCTCGGCCGTGCGGAGCTGCACCGCGCGGGAGGAGGCCATCCCGAAGCTCACCTTGTACAGCCGGCCGTCGGCGTCCCGCTGCACGTCCCCCGGCGACTCGTAGGTGCCGGCGAACCAGGACCCGATCATGACGTTGCTGGCGCCGGCGGCCAGCGCCAGCGCCACATCCCGGGGGTGCCGGATCCCCCCGTCCGCCCAGACATGCCGGCCCAGCGCCCGGGCCTGCGCGGCGCAGTCGGCGACGGCCGAGAACTGGGGCCGACCGACGCCGGTCATCATCCGGGTGGTGCACATCGCACCGGGACCGACGCCGACCTTCACGATGTCCGCGCCCGCGTCGACCAGGTCGCGGACGCCCTCGCGGGTGACCACGTTGCCAGCCACGATCGGCACGGCGGGAGCCAGGCCGGCCACCGCCCGCAGCGCGGCGAGCATCTTCTCCTGGTGCCCGTGCGCGGCGTCGATGACGATCAGGTCGACGCCGGTCGCCAGCAGCGCGGCCGCCTTGCTCGTCACGTCACCGTTGATCCCGATCGCGGCCGCCACCCGGAGCTGGCCCCGGTCGTCGACGGCCGGCTGGTAGATCGCCGAGCGCAGCGCCGCGGTCCGGGTGAGGATGCCCAGCAGCCGTCCCTCGGCGTCGACGACCGGCGCGAGCCGGTGCCGGCTGCCGTGCAGCCGGTCGAAGGCCTCCCGCGGGCTGACCCCCTCCGGCAGGGTGAGCAGCTCGTCCGACATGACCTCGTGGAGCTGGGTGAACCGGTCGACGGCGCCGTAGTCCGCCTCGGTGACCACGCCCACCGGCCGATCGTCACGGACGATGATCACCGCACCGTGGGACCGTTTCGGCAGCAGCGCGAGCGCCTCACCGACCGTCGACGTCGGCGCGAGGGTCACCGGGGTGTCGTAGACCAGGTGCCGGGCCTTCACCCAGGACACCACGTCGGCGACCACATCCGCCGGGATGTCCTGCGGGATCACGGCCAGCCCGCCCCGCCGGGCCACCGTCTCGGCCATCCGCCGGCCGGCCACCGCCGTCATGTTCGCGACGACCACCGGGATGGTGGTGCCGCTGCCGTCGGCCGCGGCCAGGTCGACGTCGAGGCGCGAGCCCACGGTCGAGCGGTTGGGCACCAGAAAGACATCGCTGTAGGTCAGGTCATGATCGGGCGGGTCACCGAGCTGGAAGCGCACGACCTCCACGGTAGCTGGCCGGCCACCGCCGGCAGCCCGGCCATCGCCGGCCGGCTCGACGATGGCGTCGCACCGGCCTCGGGCGGTCTCCGCGGCGACGGTGCGAGCGGTTGCTAAGGTCATCGTCTGATAGCTGAGCTGAGCGTGCGCCGATCCCGGCTGGGTGGGTCGGCCGCTCCATCAGCCGATCGTGGAGTCCGTGACGGCGCGCTGGCGCTCAGCACGCCGCACCCCCGGACCCGACCCGACCCGACCGACCCGACCCGACCCGACCCGACCGACCCGCAGAGTAGGGCAACCATGGCCGTCTTCACATTGTGGCGGAAGATCCGCCAGGTCGGGCGGACGGCTGAGCCGCGCCCACCCCATCCGGGCGGTCTGTCGTGCCCGAAGGCCGCTGCTCTGCGCGGGTCGGTGCAGGTGCGGCATGTGGACGCGGGATCGTGCAACGGCTGCGAGATCGAGATCGGGTCGGCCTTTGGGCCGGTCTACGACGGCGAACGCTACGGTGCTCGGCTGGTCGCGTCGCCGCGGCACGCTGACGTGCTGCTGGTGACCGGGCCGGTGACCCGGAACATGGCGGTGCCGCTGCTGCGTACCTTTGAGGCGGTGTCCGAGCCGCGGATCGTGGTGGCGGTCGGGGACTGCGCCGTCAACGCTGGCGAGTTCGCTGGCGGGTACGGGGTGCGGGGCGCGGTTGCGGATGTGGTTCCGGTGGACGTTGACCTGCCCGGGTGCCCGCCCGAGCCGGCGGCGATCGTGGCGGCGCTGCGGGGGTTTACGGGCCGGTGACCGTGATCGGATGGGCCCTTGCCGCCGCGTGCGTGTTGGCCGGGCTGGGGGTTCTCGCCGCGGTTGGGGCGCCGGGCCGGGTCCGGCCAGCCTTCGTTGGGTGGGCCACGGCGGGGATCGGCGTCGCCGGTTCGGTCGCCGGTCTCGCCGCACTCCGCGGCGAGACCTTCCAGGCCAGGCTGCCGGGACTGCTCCCGCTGGCCGGGGTGCAGTTCGATCTTGACCCGCTCGGCGGCTGGTTCGTCGCGGTGAGCGGTGGGGTGCTCGCGGCCGCCGCGGTGTACGGCGTCGGTTACGCGAGCCATGGGCACGGTCCGGACGCCCGAGGCGTGCAGGCGGCGCTTCCGATGTTCGCTGTGACGGTGCTGCTGGTGCCGGCCGCCGGCAGCGTGTCGACGTTGCTGGTGCTGTGGGAGCTGATGGCGCTGACGTCGCTGCTGCTGGTGCTCGCCGAGCACAGACAGCGTTCGGCGGTTGCCGAGGCGGGCTGGTGGTACGCGGCGCTGACCCACGTCGGGTTCGTCGCGATCCTGCTCGGGTTGGTGCTCTACGCCACCAGCGCGGGCGGCGGGTCCTTCGCCGACCTGCGTGCCGCCCACCTTTCGCCCGGCCTGCGTGGCGGCGTCTTCGTGCTGGTGCTGGTCGGGTTCGGGTCGAAGGCCGGTCTGGTGCCGTTGCATGTGTGGCTGCCCCGCGCGCACGCCGAGGCCCCGGCGCCGGTGTCGGCGATGTTGTCCGCCGCGATGGTCAACCTCGGTGCGTACGGCGTGATCCGGCTCGGCTTCGACCTGCTCGGTGGGGGCGCCCGCTGGTGGTGGCTGCTGGTGCTCGGGCTGGGTGCCGTGTCGGCGCTCTACGGCATCCTGCAGGCAGCCGTCGCCGCCGATCTGAAACGCCTGCTGGCCTACTCCACCGTGGAGAACATGGGTCTGGTCTTCCTCGGCCTGGGTGCCGCCGGGATCTTCGCCGCCTCCCACGCCACCACGCTGGCCGCCCTGGCCCTGTCTGCGGCGCTGCTGCACGTGCTCAACCACGCCGGGTTCAAGGCGCTGCTGTTCACCGCGGCCGGCTCGGTGCTGCGCGCCACCGGCACCCGCGATCTCGACGCGCTGGGCGGGCTACGCTCCCGCATGCCGGTCACCACTGCCTTGTTCGCGATCGGTGCGCTGGGCGCCGTGGCGTTGCCGCCGGGGAACGGATTCGGCTCCGAATGGCTGCTGCTGCAGTCCCTCGTCCACGCCCGGCCCACGGGCGGGATGGTCGCTGCGGTCGCGATGCCGGTCGCGGTGGCGGTGGTGGCGTTGACCGCTGGGCTCGCCGTCGCCACGTTCGTCAAGGCGCTCGGTGTCGGCTTCTTCGCCCGTCCGCGCAGCGACGCCGCTGATACGGCCGATGAGGCGCCCCTCACCATGCTCGTCCCGATGAGCCTCCTCGCTCTGTGCTGCGCGCTGCTGGCCCTCGTCCCGGCCGCGCTCGGCCGCACGCTGTCGCGGGCCGTCACTGCGGCCACCCATGCGCCGGCCGACGTGGTTGGCGGTGGGATCAGTCTGCAGCTGGCGGGGATCGCCAGCACCGTCTCGCCGCTGCTGATCGCAGTGTTGCTTGGCGCCACCGTGGCGGGTGTGGCCGCCATGGTCAGGTTGATGACAGCGCGGGTGGTGCGGCGCCGGGGGGCCGCGTTGTGGGACTGCGGTGCCGGCCAACCGACAGCACGGATGCAGTACACCGCCACGTCCTTCGCACAGCCGCTGCAACGGGTCTTCGACGATGTCCTCGCCCCGGAAACCGATATCGACGTCACCCCGCACGCGGCGTCCCAATACCTGGTCGCGCAGGTCGCCTACCGGGCCCGGGTATCCGATCGAGTGGAACACGCCCTCTACGACCCGGTGCTCGCCGCCGCCCGTCGGGTCGGGCGACTGGGTCCGGTGCTGGCCAACGGCAGCGTGCATCGCTACCTCGGGTACGGCTTCTTCGGCGTGACCGGCCTGCTGCTGGTGCTGGCGGTGACCCGATGAACGGCCCCGCGCTGGCGGCCATCGCCGCGCAACTTGTGGTCACCGTCGCCGGGGCACCGTTGCTGGTCGGCCTGATGCGCCAGGTCCGAGCGCGCCTCGAAGGCCGGGCCGGTGCCGGCGTCGGCCAGCCATGGCGGGACCTCCGCAAGTTGCTGCGGCGGCCTCCGGTGACCCCGAGGGGCACCGGCTGGGCGTTCCGACTCGCCCCGCTGCTGCTGGTGGGGAGCGCGCTGGTGCTGGCTGCGATCGCACCGCTGGTGACGGTCGCGTCACCGCTGGACGCCTTGGCGGATCTGTTCGCCGTGGTCGGGCTGCTGGCCCTGGGCACCGTCACGCTGGCTCTCGCGGCGCTCGACACCGGCACCGCGTTCGGTGGTATGGGCGCGAGCCGGGAGATCACCGTCCTCGCCTTGGTCGAACCGACGATCCTGGTCGCCGGCTTCGCCCTCAGCGCCCGGGTGGGCTCGACCAACCTCGCCGCGATCGTCACCGCCACCCTGCACGACCCGTTGCGGGTCGCCTCCCCAGCCAGCCTCCTGGCCGCCGCCGCATTGCTCATCGTGGTGATCGCGGAGACTGGGCGGCTGCCCGTGGACAACCCGGATACCCACCTGGAACTCACCATGATCCATGAGGCGATGATCCTCGAATACGCCGGGAGCGATCTCGCGCTGGTCGAACTCGCTGCCGCGATGCGGTTGACCATCATGCTCGGTCTGTTGGCTTCGCTGTTCGTGCCCTGGGGTATCGCCGGGGCGAGCCTCGTGGCGCTACCCCTCGCCGTGGTGATCTTCGTGGCCAAGGTGGCGGCGTTGGGCGCGGGACTCGGCGCTGTCGAGGTGTTCGTCGCCAAGCTCCGCCTGTTCCGGGTTCCAGAACTCCTCGCCGGCTCCTTCGTGCTGGCCCTGCTGGCCGTCGCCTCCTCCTTCTTCCTGGCCTGAACCATGGAGAGCCTGACGTGACCGACATCAGCTACCCGCAGTTCCTGGATCTTGCGGCCGGAGTGTTGCTGCTCACCGCCATTGGCGTGCTGTGGCGTCACCAGCTCGCCCCGATGATCCGGCTGTTGGGGCTGCAGGGTGTCGCCCTCGCCGCCATCGTCGCGATCCTCGGTATCCACGAGCACAAACTCGAACTGATCCTGGTCGCCATCGGCCTCGGCGTGTTGCGTGCCGGCGTGCTGCCGTGGCTGACGTGGCGGGCGTTGGGCGACTCGCCCGCCGAGACCCGCGAAACCCGACCCGTGGTCAACGTCTCCGCCTCGCTCCTCGCCGCCGCTGCGCTGACCTTCCTCGCGTATGTCGTGACCCGACCGCTCGTCGCCCTGGCGCCCTCGCCGGCCACGTCGGTCCTGCCGGTCGCCGTCGCCGTCGTGCTCATCGGATTCTTCGCCCTGGTCACCCGCCGCCGGGCCGTCGCGCAGGTGGTGGGGTTTCTGTTGCTGGACAACGGGATCACCGCGACCGCGTTCCTGGCCGCCGCTGGAGTTCCGCTCATCGTCGAACTCGGCGTCTCCTTCGACCTGCTGCTGGTCGTGCTCGTGCTGCAGGTCCTCACCACCCGGATGCGCGCCGTGTTCGGCAGCAGCGACTTGGATGAACTGCGAGGGTTGCACGACTGATGACACACACACTGTCGCTGCTCGTCCCGGTTGCGGCGCCACTCGCCGCGGCCGGGCTGTACGCCGCCGCCGGTTGGCGGCGCAGTACCGCCTGGATGGGGGTGGTGACCACCGCGCTGCTGCTGGCCGACGCGGCGGGACTGGCCCGCACCGTGCTGCGGGAGGGGCCCATCCAGACCGCTGGCGGGCTGCTGCGGGCCGACGCCCTGTCCGCGTGGATGTTGCTCGCCATCGCCGCGGTGGCACTCCTGGTCTGCTGGGCGTCCCCGGCCTACCTCGCGGCGGCACGCACCGAGGCACGCCGCGCCCGATGGTACGGCATCCTCATGCACCTGTTCATCGCCGCGATGGCCACCGCGGTACTGGCCGGGAACCTCGGCGTGCTGTGGGTGGCGATCGAGGCCACCACCATCTTCACCGCGTTCCTGGTCGGGCACCACCGCACCCGGACGGCTCTGGAAGCGGCGTGGAAATACGTGGTGATCTGCTCGGCCGCCATTGCGATCGCCTTCCTCGGCTTGGTGCTGCTGTACTACGCCGCGCGGCACGCCGGTCTCGATAGTGATCGTGCGCTGGACTGGATCAGCCTGACCGGCCACGCCCACCAGCTCGACCCGGCCGTGACCCGGATCGCCGCCGGTCTGGCCGTCGTGGGGTTCGGCGCCAAGGCAGGCCTTGTCCCATTGCACGCCTGGCTACCTGACGCGCATTCGCAAGCGCCCGCTCCGGTGTCGGCGCTGATGTCCGGGGTCCTGCTCTCGGTCGCGTTCTACGCGGTGCTCCGGGTGAAGGCCATCGCGGACCCCACCGTCGGCCCCGCCTACCTGCGCACCGTGCTCCTCATCCTCGCCCTGGCGACCCTCGCGCTCGCTGCGGTGCTGTTGATCGGGCAGCAGGACTACAAGAGGATGCTGGCCTACTCCAGCATGGAGCACATGGGTTTGATCGCGTTGGCCGCCGCCGTCGGCAGCCGTGTGGCGATCGCCGCACTGCTGCTGCACATTGCCGGTCACGGTGTGGCCAAGACGGTCGCTTTCCTGTCCGCCGGCCAGATCCTGCACCACTACGCCACCACCCAGATCACCGGCGTGCGAGCGCTGGCTACGCGGCTGCCGGTGCTGGCCGGACTGTTCGGCCTCGCGCTGCTCGCGCTGTTCGGCTTCCCCCCGGCCGCCACCTTCGCCAGCGAACTGGGCATCGTCCGCGCCAGTTTCGCCAGCGGTCTCGGTTGGGCGGTGGCCGCCGCAATCGTGCTGGTCGTGGTGGCTTTCGCGGCCCTGGCCGCGCACGGGGCGCGGATGTTGCTCGGACCAGCAGCCGACAGCGCCACCGTCGGGGCGGGCGACCGCTCGGGCGCCGTTGCCCTTTCCGGCGCGATACCGCTGATCGTCGGGCTTGCCGTGGTGACAGCCCTCGGGATCAGCCTCGGGCCGCTGGACGGCCTGCTCCACGCCGCCGCTGCCATCGTGGGAGCACCATGACGAACCCACCGATCGCGACGCTGTCTCCGATTCCCGGCGGACAACTCGTCGGCCACCACCGCGTTGCCGTCCCCACCACCGCCGCTAACCTCGCCCTGCACGTCGCCACCCTGCAGCAACAGGGATTCCGGCTCGCCCTGGTCGCCGGGCTCGATGACCGCGACGCGCTGCGGGCCGTGTACCTGTGCACCGCTACGGAGCCGGACCGCCGGGTCGAACTGCACCTGTCCATCGACCGCGGTGACCCGACCGTCCCCACCCTCGCCGGATTGTCGTTCCCAGCAGGTCGGTTCGAGCGTGAAATGCATGACCTGTATGGAATTGTTCCGATTGATCACCCGCTGCCGCGTCGGCTGGTCCGGCACCGCCACTGGCCCAGCGGCTGGTACCCGATGCGTCACGACGCCCACCCAGCACCGAAATTCGGCGAGACCGGCGGCCCGTTCCCCTTCCTCACCGTTGAAGGCACCGGGGTCTACGAGATCCCGGTCGGACCCGTCCATGCCGGGATAATCGAACCGGGCCACTTCCGGTTCTCCGTCGTCGGAGAAACCATCCTCAAGCTCAAGGCCCGCCTCTGGTACGTCCACAAGGGCATCGAGAAGCTCTTCGAGCAACGCGAACTGCCGGCAGGGCTGCCCCTCGCTGAGCGGATTTCAGGGGACTCCGCGGTCGGCCACACCCTCGCCTACGCTCGCGCGGTCGAGGACGCCATGAACCTGGAGGTACCTGTTGAGGCGCGCCGGATGCGCGCGATCCTCCTGGAGCTGGAGCGCCTCTACAACCACATCGGCGATGTGGGTGCTCTGTGCAACGACGTTGGTCACGGCATCCTCAACGCCCACGCACTCCGGATCAGGGAAACCCTGCTCCGGATCAACAAGGAGACCACCGGGCACCGCCTGTTGCGCGGCGGCATCGTGCTCGGCGGTGCCGTGCTCCGTCGCGTGCCTGACCCTGCCCGGCTGGCCGCGATCGGTGCGGATATTCGGGACGTGGTCCAGCTCGCTCTGGGTAACAGCCTTGTGGCCGAACGTTTCACCGCCACCGCCGTGCTGACCGCCCAGCAGGCCCGCGACCTCGGTACCGTCGGCTACGTTGCCCGCGCCAGCGGACTGGATGTGGACGCCCGCCGGGACCACCCCGACGGTGTCCTCACCGACCAGGGTCTGCGCCTTGCCGACCTGCTCACCGTTCCCACTCACGCCACGGGCGACGTGATGGCGCGCTTCCAGCAGCGTGCCGCCGAGATCGAGGCCTCGCTCGTCGTCCTGGACACCCTGGTCCGTGCCGTAGTACCGGGTGCGATCGGTGGCTGGCCCGCCGCCTCCCACCAACACCTCGCCGGCCCGGGTTCCGCCGGGGTGGGGATCGTTGAGGGCTGGCGCGGCACCATCGTGCACCGGGTCGAGATCGGGGCCGCTCGCCGGCTGAGCCGCAACAAGGTCGTCGATCCGTCGTTTTTCAACTGGCCCGCGCTCCCGGTCGCCCTTGCCGGCACCATCGTCGCCGACTTCCCATTGGTCAACAAGAGCTTCAACCTCTCCTACGCCGGCAACGACCTGTAGGCCTTTGGGAGGCTGGGTGTCGCCGGCCAGGGTCGCGCGGGACGCAGAACGTGCAGCCGATCCAGCCTGCGATGCGCGGCAATAAATGGGCCGGCCGCCTTGGGGGGTAAGGCGGCCGGCCCGCAGGGTGCCTGGTTGTGGAAGCCGGGTGGCGATCTTCCTTCCGATCGATCGCCACCCGACACGGTCACCTCGGACGCGGTGAGGGGTTCGCTACGGGCGTCGCAGTCCGGGATGGCCAGGCACCTAGAGACTGCACGCGATCAGGTTGTGTAGTCCTGAAATCCGGCTTAAACGTTCTTAATGAGATCCGCCGGAGGCGGGGACTACCAGGAGTATTCGACGACGGCGACGTCCGGCTGCGGCAGCGCCGCCTCGCCGGGACCGGGTTGGGCGTACAGGCCGGACGCGCGGTCGGCCGCCACGAACATCACGACGACACTGCCGGTGGGGAGCTGATCGGCCCGCCAGCCGTAGCCGTCCTGCGGCGCGACGGCGACCACGGCCAGCCGCCCGGCCAACAGGCGGAGCGTCGCCGCGCCGCCCCGGGCACGGTACGTGCGCACCTGGGCGCTCGGCGGGTGCTGGCTCCGCTCGCTGGCCGCGGTGCCGATCGAGCCGCCACCCGGGACCGCCACCTGCGGTCGCTCCCGGGACTCCCGATCGGCTCGGGAGCCGGACGGCGCGGCGCTGCCGGACGCCTGCGGCACTCCCGGCGGGATCCCGATCGTGAGCGGCCCGGTCAGCAGCACCGGCAGTCCGGCGACGTTCGGCGTCGTCCGGGCGGACAGCACCCGCGGCGCGGCCCGATCCGTCCGCTGCGTGGTGATTCCGGCGCAAAGCAGGGCAACCGTGAGACCGGCGCTGGTTGCCACCACCCAGGCTCCGGCATAGCCGAGCCTGCGATACATCCCGACACCTTGCCCTGGTGAAGTAGTTTTCGTGGTGTGGCGAGTGTGCTGGTTGTCGAGGATGACCACAACATCCGGGCGGCGTTGATCCGATCCCTGACCGAGGGCGGACACACCGTCCGGTCAGCGGCAACCGCGCTCCAGGCGCTGCGCGAGGTCGCCGAGAATCCACCCGATGCGGTGATCCTCGATCTCGGCCTGCCCGACCTGGACGGCGTTGACGCGCTCAAGATGCTCCGCGGTCTGGTCGACGTGCCGGTGATCGTGGCGACGGCCCGCGACGCCGAGCAGGAGATCGTCCGGCTGCTCAACGCCGGCGCCGACGACTACCTGGTCAAGCCGTTCTCGGGCGAGCACCTGCGCGCGCGGCTGGCCGCCGTGCTGCGCCGGACCGCTGCGGGCTCGCCGCGCGCCGAGGTGGCGACGGTGGGGGAGCTCGTGGTCGACTTCGACTGCCGGGAGGCGACTCTTGCCGGCCGGCCGCTGGCGCTGACCCGCAAGGAGTTCGACCTGCTCGCGTTCCTGGCGCGCCAACCCGGCCGGGTGGTGAGCCGGCGCGAGCTGCTGGCCGAGGTGTGGCACCAGCCCTACGGGGCGGATGACCAGACCATCGACGTCCACCTGTCCTGGCTGCGCCGCAAGCTGGGGGAGAGCGCGGTCGAGCCCCGGTACCTGCACACCGTGCGTGGCGTCGGGGTCAAGCTGGCGGAGCCGGTGTGACCCATGCGGTCCGCCGGCAGCCGGCCCTGGAGCGCAGCCGGGCCGGACCGGTCGGCAAGCCCATGCGGCGGACGCTCGCGTTGGTCACCGCCGCGGTCACCTCGATGGTCGCGATCTCCTTCGTGGTGCCGTTGGCGCTGGCGGTCCGCCAGGTCGCGCATGACCGGGCGCTGCGCGACGCCGAGCGGCAGGCCACCGCGCTGGCTCCGGTGCTGGAGATCGCCAGCAGCAAGGAGGCCATCGAGCGCGCGATCAACGCCCTCCCGGCCGGCCGGGACGGGCGGATGGCGGTCCATCGTGCCGGCGACACGGCGATCGGTCACGCCCGCGCCCGACCGGAGGACATCCGCTTCGTGCTCGACCAGTTGCAGCCCATGTCGATGGACTCTGCCTACGGGCGCCTGGTGCTCCAGCCGGTCGAGGTCGCCGGCGGCAACGCGGCGGTTGTCGAGGTCGCCGTGCCGGCGTCGGAGACCACCCGGGGGGTGGCGGCGGCGTGGGCGCTCATGGTGCTGACGGCGGCGGGCCTGGTCGGGGCGTCGATCTTCGTCGCCGACCGGCTGGCGGCCCGGACGGTGCACGCCGCCAGCGGTCTGGCGGAGGCGGCCAGCCGGCTGGGCGGTGGGGACCTGGAGATCCGGGTCACCCCGTCCGGTCCCACCGAGCTGGTCGCCGCGGGCCAGGCGTTCAACACCATGGCGGACCGGGTCGTGAAGCTGATGGCCGCCGAGCGGGAGCTGGTGGCGGACCTGTCACACCGGCTGCGCACCCCACTCACCGCGCTGCGGCTGGACGCCGAGGCGGTCGGGGTCAGCCCGGCCGCGCAGCGGGTCCGGCACGCCGCCCAGCAGCTCGAACGTGAGATCGACGCGATCATCCGGGCGGCCCGTTCCCCGCTCGGCTCGGGCACCGGCGGGGCCTGCGACGCGGCGGAGATCGTCCGGGCCCGGATGCGGTTCTGGTCGGCCCTCGCCGCCGACCAGCGCCGGCAGTGCCAGGTGGTCGGCGCCGAGACAACCGTGTGGGTCCCGCTGTCCCGGGCGGACCTGATCGCGATCATCGACTCGCTGGTCGGCAACGTGTTCCGCTACACGCCGGTGGGCTGCGCCTTCTCGGTCGAGCTGCGGCCGATGGACGGCGACACCGCCCTGATCGTGGAGGACGGCGGTCCGGGCATCGTGGACCCGGAGTCCGCGGTGCGTCGCGGCGCCAGCGGGGCCGGCTCGACCGGTCTGGGGCTCGACATCGCCCGGCGGGCCGCCGAGGCCACCGGCGGCACCCTGCGGATCGGGCGCAGCGCGCTCGGTGGCGCACGAGTCATGCTGCGGTTCGGCTCGCTGGAGCCGACCTCGGCCGGCGTACCCCGGCGTCGGCTCCGGCCACCGATCCGCCAGCGGCCGCAGTCCAGGCGGGCCCGTTAGCGGGGCATTCGGTGCGCGAACACCACCCAGTGCGGGTAGCTGTCGCCCCGCCCGCCCAGCCCCGCCCCGGCGATTCGGCGGGAGGGGCGCCGCCGCCGCATACTTCGACCGCGGTATTCGAGCGATCTTTGTATCTGAGCGGGCGCATCGCGTTCCGGTAGGTAGGGGCCGGTGTACCAGTCCGGCCGGTCGCGGTGCCTGAGATGGGGATGTCATGCGGGTTCATGGCGGGGAGTCGGATCGAGGCCAGGGTCGGCCGAGGGCGACCATGCCGGGCGGACTGCCAATCTCGGCGGCGACGCTGGCCAGGCACGGCGGCCGGCGGTTGCAGCCGAACGAGGTGGTCACCCTCCCCGGTGCCGCACCCCCCAGGCAGACGACCTACCGCGCCGGCACCTTGCTGATGCCTGACGACCTGATGCGGGACGGGCTGACGGCGGGTGTGATCGACACGGTCCTGGCCCGGATCGGCCTGCGGATCCAGCCGCCGGAGCCACTGGACGTGGCCGGTCTCACGCCGTACGCCGGCCAGATCGGGGGCCTGCCACGCTCCGTTCCGCTGACGCTGCGTGAGGAAGCGGCACCGGGGCGGGTGGACGCCTGGGTCGCCCTCCAGGAGCTGCGGGCCGAGGTGAGCCGCGAGCGGTCGCTCCTCGACGGGCACGTGGTGGCTCGGATCGGCCTGGAGCACCTCCTGGTGGGGTCCGCGGTCAGCGGGATCGGTGGGAGCCCGGCCACCGAGGGAAGCCCGGCGACGGAGGGCAGCCCGGCCACCGAGGGGAGTTCCGGGCGGACCGCGTACGTCGCTCCGGGGCTGGGTGGTCGCACCCCGGTCGACGTCGTGCTCCCGGCACCGGCCCGGCGAGCCCTCGAGTCCTGCGGGTTCCGCCGCCGTCCGGTGGTCGCCGTGCTGGACACGGGGATCGGCACCCACCCGTGGCTCGACGTCCCGGAGTACGGCGGGCCGCTGCCGCCGGACGGCTTCGTCAGCATCGACCCGGCGGCCCAGCAGGCGGTGCTGGCGGCCGAGCAGTGGGTGCGGGCCACCGGTGCCGCGCCGGTGGAGCTGCTCACCGACTCCTGGGACACCCCGCTGGACCGGGACACCCTGCTGGCCAGCGTCGACAGCCACGCCGGTCATGGCACGTTCATCGCCGGCATCATCCGCCAGGTCGCCCCTGACGCGCAGGTCCGCGCCATCCGGATCATGCACAGCGACGGGGTGGTGTACGAGGGTGACCTGCTGATCGCGCTGTACACCATCGCCGCGCGGATGGCGGCGGCACAGGCCGGTGCGGCGGTGCCACCGGAGGAGCTCGTCGACGTGGTGTCGCTCTCGCTCGGGTACTTCGACGAGTCGCCCGATGACGAGGCCTACACCACCGAGCTGGCCCGGGTGATCCGGCAGCTCACCGAGATGGGTGTCGTGGTGGTCGCCGCGGCCGGCAACTACTCGACCAGCCGCCCGTTCTTCCCGGCCGCGCTGGCCGGCCGGCCGGTCGGGGACGGCCCGCCCGTGGTCAGCGTCGGCGCCCTCAACCCCAATGGCAGCAAGGCGCTGTTCAGCGACGACAACCCGGCCTGGGTGACCCATTGGGCCAGCGGTGCGGCGGTGGTCAGCACCTACCCGACCAGCGTCCGTGGCGCCGAGGGGGTGGCCTTCACCGAGGCCGCGTCGAACCTTTCCGGCCGGCCACAGCGCCGGGACACCATCGACCCGGACGACTTCACCAGCGGGTTCGCCTCCTGGAGCGGCACGTCCTTCGCGGCGCCGCTGGTCGCCGCCCGGGTCGCCGCGGCGTTGATCATCCAGGCCGACTCCGGGGATGCGGCGCTGGAGTCCTGCGAGCGCGGCGAGATGGTCGCGCGGGCCGCCCGCGCGGTGAAGGCCGCCAGCGTCGAGACCCGCGCGGCGAGCGGGTAGGCGGTCGGGATGTCGCAGGGACCAGCGCCGCTCGCCACCGGCGGCCGGCCGGCGACCGAGACCCCGGCCGCCGGCCGGTCCGCGGGCGGCGGCGGGATCGACGGCGCCCGGCTGGTCAGCCTGCTGGCGGAGGCGCGGGCCGGAAACCGGGACAGCGTGGGCGAGATCGTGTCCACCCTCACCCCGCTGCTGTGGCAGGTGGCCCGCGCGCAGGGGCTGGACCGGGACACCGCTGAGGATGTGGTCCAGACCACCTGGCTGGCCCTGTTGCGGCACCTGCACGGGATACACACCCCTGCCGCGCTGACCGGCTGGCTGATCACCGTGACGAAGCGGGAGGCGTGGCGCGCGGCCCGCGCCCGGCGGTACGAGCGCCCCGTCGAGGACTGGCCGGTCGATCGGGTGTGCGACCCGGCGCCCACCCCGGACACCGAGGTGGTCATGGCGGATTGCCGGAACCGGTTGTGGGCGCTCGTCCGCGCCCTGCCGGTCCGGTGCCAGCAGCTCCTGCGGATCGTGGCGGTCACCCCCAGGCCGGACTACGCCGCGATCTCCGCGGCGCTGGGCATGCCGCACGGCAGTCTCGGCCCGACCAGGGGACGGTGCCTGGCCAAGCTCCGCCGCCTGATCGACACGGACCCAACCTGGAGCTCCTGATGACCCGCCACGACCCGGTCGACCCGGCCGCCCCCCTTGACGGGGTCGACATCGCCCTCCTGGACGAGATCCGGGACATGTACGCCGCGCTCGATCCGGTGCCCGAGCACCTCATCGAGCGGGTCCTGTTCGCGATCGCGCTGGAGGACCTCGACATCGAGGTACTCCGGCCGGCCGGGAGGACGGAGCTGCTGGCGCTGACCCGTGGCACCGACGAGGCCCGCACGATCACCTTCGATGGGGCCAGCCTCACCGTGATGGTCAGCATCACCGCGACCGGCCAGGACACCGTGCGGCTGGACGGCTGGCTGGCCCCGCCGGACGAGCACGCCGTGGAGCTGCGCACCGAGCGTGGGCTGATCCGCACCCGGGCCGACCGCGACGGCCGGTTCGCCATCCCTGGCGCGCCGCGCGGTCTGGCCCAGCTGGTCGTCCATCCGGTGGGTGCGGTGGCGCGGGCGCGCGCCGTGGTGACGCCGTCCGTCGTACTGTGAGGTTGTGAGCTCGGGCGCCCGGCGAGGGAGACGGACGGCGCCGGCCGTGAAGGGCTCGCTGGAGCGTGCCCGGCAGTCCCACGCCAGCGGAGTGCAGGCCACGGCGGCCGGACATCCGACCCGGGGCGCCCGCCTGCTACGGACCGGGTTGTTCGCGCTGGGCTGGGCAGACGTCCCGGCGGCCCGGCCGGGAGCGGGCCAGTGGTCACCCGACCCCGCCGCCGCCGGGCTGGCCGGCAGGTTGCTGACCAGCCTCGCGCACGCCGAGGCGGAGCTGGGCAACTCCCGGTTCGGGCTCCGGCTCCTCGACGAGGCGGCGGAACTCCTGACCGCCGACGATCGCGGTGTGCTGCTCCAGCAACGGGCCCTCATCCTCATGCGGGCCGGCCGGTCCGCTGAGGCGGTGGCGCTCTTCGACCGGGCCGTCCCGCTGCTCGGCCACGGCCGGCACTGCGAGGTGCTGGCCCGGACCCTGCTCAACCGGGCCGTGCTGCACCTGACCGCCGGCCGGGTCGGGCCGGCCCGCGAGGATCTGGGGCACTGCCGCCGCCTCGCCGGCCGGCACGGCCTGCCGCTGGTCGCCGCCAAGGCCCTGCACAACCTCGGTTGCTGCGACCATCTCGCGGGCGACATCCCGGCCGCGCTGAGCGCCTTCGAGCTGGCGGAGGACGCCTACCGGCAGTGGGGTGCGGGCTTCCTGCCGGTGCTCCGCCTGGACCGGGCCCGGGCGCTGCTGGCCGCCGGGCTCGCGATCGAGGCCGGTGCCGAGCTGGACGGGGTGCAGGAGCTGTTCCGGCGGCAGCGGCTGAGCCAGGACCACGCCGAGGCCGAGCTCACCCGTGCGGTGGCCGCGTTGCTGGCCGGTGACCCGGCCGCTGCCCGCCGCTGGGCCGGCCGGGCCCAACGGCGTTTCCTCCGGCGCGGCAACCAGGCGTGGGCCGCGCTCGCCGAGCTGCTGCGGTTGCGCGCGGCGGCGGCCCGACCGGCCGCCGGTGCCGCCGCGGCGCGGCCAGCGGCCAGGGCGGCGGCCGCCGCCGAGCTCGCCGACCGGCTGGTGGCCCTCGGCCTCCCGATCGACGCCGAGCTGGCCGGCTGGCTGTCGGTCCGCGCCCTGGTGGCGGCCGGCCGGCCGGCTGAGGCCGCCGATCGGGCCGCGACCCTGCCGGCGCGGCCGACGTACTCCCTGGAGCTGCGGCTGGTCGGCCGGCTCGGCCGGGCCGAGTTGGCGTTGGCGGGCGGCCGGCGGTCGGCGGCGTTCACCCAGCTCCGGGCCGGGCTCGCGACCTTGCAGGAGCACCGCAGCCGGTTCGGCAGCCTGGACCTCCAGGTCGGGGTGGCGTCGCTAGGGGTGGAGCTGGCCGAGGTCGGGCTGGCGGCGGCGCTGGATGCCGGCTCACCCAGGCTGGTGTTCGACTGGGTGGAGCGGGCGCGGGCGCAGGCGTTCCGGATCCGCCCGGTCCGCCCACCACCTGACCCGCAGGTCGCAGAGGCGCTCGCCGAGCTCCGGCAGCTGCGCTGGGTGAGCCGTCAGGCGGAGCTGACCGGCGGGCGGGAGCCCGCGGCGCTGCGCCGGTGCGCCGAGCTGGAGCGGCTCATCCGGGCCCGGAGCTGGCAGGTGCGCGGCACCGGGCGGAGCAGCGCGGTCACCGGCCTGCGCGCGGTCGCCACCGAGCTGGACCAGGACGGCAAGGCCATGGTCACCTATGCCAGCCACCGCGGGCAGCTGATCGCGCTGGTGGTCCGCGCCGGGCAGGCCCGGCTGTTCCGGCTGGCCGGGTACGCCGCGGTGGCGGAGTCGACCCAGCGGCTGCTGTCCGACCTCGACGCGCTGGCCGGCCGCCGCCTCCCGGCCCGGATGGAGAGCGTGATCATGCGCTCCCTCGCCAGCCAGCTTGACGCCCTGGCCCGTGACCTCGTCGCGCCGGTCGCCGCCGCGCTCGGCGACGGGGAGCTGGTGCTCGCGCCGACCATGGCGTTGGCCAGCCTGCCGTGGGGGCTGCTGCCACCGCTGGCGGGTCGGCCGGTCTCGGTCGTGCCGTCGGCGTCGAGCTGGCTGAGCGCCCGCCGCGCCGCCAGGGCCGAGCCGGCGTCGCCACCCGGGCCGGCGGTGCTGGTCGCCGGGCCGGGGCTGCCGAACGCCGCGCCGGAGATCCGCGAGCTCGCCCGGATCTACCCGGGCGGCCGGCAGCTGGTCGGTGCCGAGGCCACGGTCGGCGCTGTCACGGGACTGCTGGACGGCGCGTCGGTCGCCCATCTCGCCACCCACGGCCACCACGACCGGGAGAACGTGCTGTTCTCCCGGCTGGATCTGGCCGACGGACCGCTGATGGCCTACGACGTGCAGCAGCTCGCCGTGCCGCCGCGGCTGGCCGTGCTGTCCGCGTGTGACGTCGGCCGGTCGGTGGTCCGGCCGGGGGACGAGCTGCTGG
Source organism: Actinomycetota bacterium (assembly GCA_016201065.1). Classification (GTDB taxonomy): domain Bacteria; phylum Actinomycetota; class Actinomycetes; order Mycobacteriales; family JACQDL01; genus JACQDL01. Next base: position 10,905 of record JACQDL010000036.1, on the reverse strand, counting down.
GCTTCACCGCCGCGCTGCTCTACACCGGTACGCCGACCGTGATCGCCGGGGTGTCCCGGGTGCCGGACGAGGCCGCCGTGCCGGTGATGACGGCGTTCCACCGGGCGCGGGTGGCCGGCGCCGGGCCGGCGCGAGCGCTGGCCGAAGCGACCCAGGCGCGGCCGCTGACGCCGTTCGTCTGTTTCGGGGAGGGCTGAGCCGGGACCGGGACCGACCCGGGTCGGGTGTGGGGCGATTTTCTCGCCTGTCCCCGCACGGACGGTTCGTCGCGGGTCGTACCCTCTGTGCGGCGACGGAGAAGGGATCGCAGATGGCAACGGTGTCATTCCGGCAGGCCACCCGGCTCTACCCCGGTACCGAGCGGCCGGCGGTGGACCGGTTGGAGCTGGACGTCCAGGACGGCGAGTTCCTGGTCCTGGTCGGGCCGTCCGGCTGCGGCAAGTCGACGACGCTGCGGATGCTCGCCGGGCTCGAAGGGGTCGACCAGGGCGAGGTGTGGATCGGCGACCGGGACGTCACCGAGCTGGCACCGAAGGACCGGGACATCGCGATGGTCTTCCAGAGCTACGCCCTGTACCCGCACATGACCGTCGCCGAGAACATCGGCTTCCACCTGAAGATCAAGCGGGTGCCGAAGGCGGAGCGGGTCGAGCGGGTCCACGAGGCGGCGCGGCTGCTCGACCTGGAGCCGTTCCTGGACCGCAAGCCGGCGAAGCTGTCCGGCGGCCAGCGGCAGCGGGTCGCCATGGGGCGGGCCATCGTCCGGCGCCCGCAGGTGTTCTGCATGGATGAGCCGCTGTCGAACCTCGACGCCAAGCTGCGGGTGCAGACCCGCACCCAGATCGCCTCGCTGCAGCGGCGGCTGGCGGTCACCACGATCTACGTCACACACGACCAGGTCGAGGCGATGACCATGGGGGACCGGGTCGCCGTGCTGCGGGACGGCCTGCTGCAGCAGTGCGACACGCCGATCGGGCTCTACGGCAGGCCGGTGAACCTGTTCGTGGCCGGCTTCATCGGTTCGCCGGCGATGAACCTCCTGCCGACCTCGGTCGGAGCCGATGGCGCGGTCGTGGGTGGCCAGGCCATCCCGCTCACCCCAGCCCAGCGGGCCGCCCTGACCGGGGACCAGGTGGTCGTGGGGGTGCGCCCCGAGGGGTGGGAGGTCACCTCGGCCGAGGAGGGGCTGCCGGTGACCATCGAGGTCGTCGAGGAGCTCGGCAGCGACCAGTTCCTGTTCTGCTCCACCACCGTGGCGCTGCTCGGCGGCGCCGAGTCCGCGGAGTCCGCCGAGTCTGCGGAGTCGGAGTCGGAGACCGCGCCGCCGACGCTGACCGTCCGGGTCCCGGGCATGTCGCCGTTCCGGCGGGCGGAGCGGATCGGGCTGCGTCCGCAACCCGGCTCGGTCCACCTCTTCGACGCGGCCACCGGCGGCCGGCTGCCCGGCTGAGCCGGCTGCCCGGCTGGGCCGCTCGGCTGCCGGTCAGCTCGACTCGACGACCTCGGTCGGTGCGCCGTGCACCGCCGGGATCTGGCCCATCCGTCCCTGCTGGTAGTCCTCGAACGCCGCCACGACCTCGCTGCGGGTGTTCATCACGAACGGGCCGGCCCACGCGACCGGCTCCCGGATCGGCCGACCGCCGAGGAGCAGCACCTCCAGGCTCGGGGTGTGGCCGTCCTGGCCGGCGCGGGCGGCGACGGTGATCGTGTCGCCGGGGCCGAAGACCGCGAGCTGGCCGGCCCGGATCGGGCGCCGCTCCGGGCCGACCGTGCCGGCGCCGGCGAGCACGTAGGCCAGCGCGTTGAACTCCGTCGGCCAGGGCAGCTCCAGCCGGGCGGCGGGGGCGAGGGTGGCGTGCACGAGGTTGATCGGGGTGTACGTCGAGCCGGGGCCGCGGTGCCCGGCGACCTCACCGGCGATGACCCGGACCAGGGCGCCGGCGTCCGGCGAGGCGAGCAGCGCGACCGTCCCGGCGCGCAGGTCCTGGTAGCGGGGGGCCGCCCACTTCTGGGCCCGGGGCAGGTTCACCCACAGCTGCGTGCCGTGGAACAGACCACCGCTGGCGACCAGCTCCTCCGGCGGCTTCTCGATGTGCAGGATCCCCGCGCCGGCCGTCATCCACTGGGTGTCACCGTTGGTGATCACACCGCCGCCGCCATGCGAGTCGGCGTGCTCGAAGGTGCCGTCGATCATGTAGGTGACGGTCTCGAACCCCCGGTGCGGGTGCCACGCGGTGCCCTTCGGCTCGCCCGGCGCGTAGTCCACCTCGCCCATCTGGTCGAGATGCACGAACGGGTCCAGCAGGGACAGGTCCACCCCGGCGAACGCGCGGCGGACCGGGAACCCCTCGCCCTCGTACCCGCTCGGCGCGTCGGTCACGGTGCGGGTGGGGCGGGGTCTGACCGCTGCCGCCTCGACCCCGGGCAGCCGGGTCAGCGTGGTCAGGTCGGGAACAGTGATGGCCGGCATGGGACGCCCTTCGCTCGGTTCACCGTGAACCGTTGTGAATTCTACTAAATTCCTGCGGGCGCACCGTGCGGTCCGGTCGACTCGCGGACCACGAGCCGGGGGCGGAAGACCCGGGCATGAGCCGATCCGGCGCCGGCGCCCTCCATCGCGGTGATCAGCCCGTCGATCGCCGCCCGGGCGATCTCCGTGATCGGTTGGGCCAGGGTGGTGAGTCCCGGTGCCACGTGCTGCGCCATCGGGATGTCGTCGAAGCCGACCACCGACAGCTCCTGCGGCACCCGCAGGCCGCGCCGTTGCGCCTCGCTGAGCGCGCCGATCGCCATCAGGTCCGAGGAGCAGATCACGCCGGTCGGCGGGTGCGGCAACTCCAGCAGGCGGCCCGCGGCCAGCGCGCCGCCCGTCGCGCCGTACGGCGCGTGCGCGACCAGCGCGGGATCGGCGTCGAGTCCCGCGCCCTCCAGCGCGAGCTGCCAGCCGGCCGCCTTCGCCCGGCTCGGCATCGACCGGGCCGGGCCGGACACGAACCCGATCCGCCGGTGCCCGAGCTGGATCAGGTGCCGGGCGGCGGCATACCCGGCGACCTGCTCGTCGACCGAGACCGACGGCACGTCCAGCGCGGGCAGGGTGCCGTTGACGAGCACCATGTGCACGCCCTCGTCGACCAGGCGCAGGTAGTGGTCGTGCGAGGCCGCCGAGTCGGTGCACTCCGGCGAGACGAAGACCATGCCCTCGATGCCGCGGGCCAGCAGCATCCGGACGTACCCCTCCTCGCGCATGCTCGCCGACCGGGTGTTGCACAGCACCGAGGAGTAGCCGCGACGGGCGGCCCAGGTCTCCAGCGCCTCGGCGAAGGCGGGGAACACCGGGTTGGACAGCTCCGGCACCAGCAGGGCGATGACCCCGGTGCGCTGTAGCGCACCGACGCCACGCGAGGTGTACGGCAGGTCGGCCAGCACGGCCAGCACCCGGCGTCGGGTCGCGTCGTTGACGCCACCGCGGCGGTTGAGCACCCGGCTGACGGTGGAGATGCTCACCCCGGCGGCGGCCGCGATCTCGGCGAGGCCGGACATGGTGCCCCTCCTTCTGCGCGTGCATCCGTCCGCGGCGCCCGTCGCGCCGTCCGACCATCGTGCCGTAAGCCCGCAAGTCTTTGCAGGCCGTACGAAGGCGGCCATAACGTTACCGACAAGTTTCCGTGAACTGCTTGACCCAACAGGGCAAGCAGGGTCGAATCTGGCCCGCAAGGCCTGCAAGAGTTTGCAGGAGGCAAGCCCCACACGCTCCGCAAGCCCTCGGTGCCGGGCTGTGCAACTCGCCCGGCGGCCGTGCGTGTGGCGGGCGGCTTGCGGACGGGAGGGCAGTATCGATGCAGATCAAGCGGCTGGGCTGGCTCGCGCTCGGTCTCGCTGGCGCGGTGACCCTGGCGGCGTGCGGTGGCGGCAAGAGCGGGACCGGCGGCGGGGCGCCGGCCCAGACGACGGCCACCGGCCAGGCCGAGGGCACCGTCACGTTCTGGGACACCAGTGACGCCACCAACGAGGCGCCGTCGTTCAAGCAGTTAGTGGCCAAGTTCGAGGCGAGCCACCCGAAGATCAAGGTCAACTACGTCACCGTGCCGTTCGACCAGGCGCAGGAGAAGTTCCGCACCGCCGCGCAGAGCAACTCCGGGGCACCGGACGTGCTGCGTTCCGAGGTGGCCTGGACCCCTGACTTCGCCTCGCTCGGCTACCTGGCCGACCTCACCAGCGCGGTCGGCGACACCAGCGACTTCCTGCCCACCCCGCTGTCGAGCAACCAGCTCGACGGCAAGGTGTACGGGATCCCGCAGGTCACCGACGCGCCGGCACTGCTCTACAACAAGGCGATGCTGACGAAGGCCGGCGTGCAGCCCCCGACCACGTGGGCGGAGCTCCAGACCGCCGCAGCGAAGATCAAGAGCGCGAACCCGGGCTCGGATGCGTACTACCTCAACGCCCAGGGCTACTTCCTGCTCCCGTTCCTCTACTCCGAGGGCGGCGACCTGCTGAACGCGGCGGAGAAGAAGATCACGGTCAGCTCACCCGATGCGGTCAGGGGGCTGCAGGATGCGCTCGACCTGGTCAAGGCCGGCTCGGTCAAGGCGGACGCCACCTCCGACGCCTACAACAACATGATGACCGCGTTCAAGACCGGCAAGGCCGCGATGATCACCACCGGGCCGTGGGAGCTGAAGAACATCAAGAGCAGCCCGCTGTTCACCGACGGCACCAACCTCGGTATCGCGCCGACCCCGGCCGGCAGCTCGGGCAAGCGCGGCTCCCCGGTCGGTGGCCACAACTACGTGGTCTACAGCAAGTCAGCGAGCACCGCGGCGGCGGTGGAGTTCATCACCTGGATGGACTCGGCGGAGAACCAGGCCTTCCTGGCCAAACAGCTCGGCCTGCTGCCGACCCGGAAGTCCGCCTACGACCTCCCCGACGTGCAGGCCAACCCGCAGGTGGCGGCGTTCAAGGAGATCATGGCCGGGGCGACCGCGCGGCCGTGGATCCCCGAGGGCGGCGGGCTGTTCGCCGCGCTGGACGCGGAGTACCCGAAGGCCGTGAAGAACGCCAAGGACGCGAAGGCGGCGCAGAACGCGCTGGACGCCGTGGCCCGCACCTGGAAGTCATCGGTCGTCACCGACTACACCATCGGCTGACGCCCGTCCGGGCCCGGGAAGCCGCCGGTACGGGGCTTCCCGGGCCTGACCCGCCGGCCCACCGCGAGGAGCGCGCGATGACCAGCATCACGAGCCCGGCCAGCCGGGCGGTGCTGCACCGGCCGGCCGGCCGCGGCGGCCGGAGCTGGCTGCGCCGGAGCTGGGACCGGCACTGGTACGCCTGGGCGATGATCGCCCCGGTCGTCCTGGTGCTCGTGGTGCTGGTGCTCTACCCGCTCATCGAGGGCATCCGGCTGTCGCTCACCGACGCCACCGTGCGCAACCTCGGCAACCCGCTGTTCGGGCAGCCGGACCGGTCGGTCGGCGTGGGGGTGCGCAACTACCTCGACATCCTCACCGGCAGCGGCACCCCGTTCTGGACCGTGCTGGTGCGCACCATGATCTGGACCGGCTCCTGCGTGCTGCTGCACTACACGCTGGGCATGGGGCTGGCCATGATGCTCAACCGGCCGCTGCGCGGCAGGTCGGTCTACCGGATCCTGCTGATCCTGCCGTGGGCCGTGCCGGCGTTCGTGTCCGCCTTCGCCTGGCGGTTCCTGTTCAACGGCAACGACGGCATGATCAACCGGGCGATGGGGCTGGTGGGGCTCGACCCGATCGACTGGCTCGGCCCGTCGAACTGGGCGCTGGTCGCGGTGATCGCGGTGAATGTCTGGCTGGGCGTGCCGTTCATGATGGTCGCGCTGCTGGGCGGCATGCAGACCATCCCGCCGGAGCTGTACGAGGCCGCAGAGGTCGACGGCGCCTCGGCGTGGCAACAGTTCACCAACGTGACCCTGCCGGGGCTGCGCAGCGTCAGCGCCACGGTGATCCTGCTCGGCGTGATCTGGACGTTCAACATGTTCCCGGTGATCTTCCTGCTGACCAGGAGCAACGACTACACCCAGATCCTGGTCACCTTCTCCTACAACCTCTTCTACAACGGCCAGATCGCGCGAGCGGCGACCTATGGGGTCCTCATCCTCAGCCTGCTGCTCGTCTTCGCCAGCGCCTACCGCCGGATGCTGCGGGCGCAGGGCGAGGTCTGGTAGGGGGACGTCCGATGGCGATCGAGACCACCGCGGTGCGGAGCACCGCGCCGGGCCGCCGCCCCGGTGCCCGGCCAGGCGCCACCCGCCCTGGCGGGCGTCGGGCCACCCGCCGGTCCGGCGCCTCCGTGGCGCTGCACGCCGGCCTGCTCGCGGCGTCGTTCGTCGCGGTCTTCCCCATCGGGTGGGTGCTGGTCACCTCCTTCAAGCCGCTCGCCGACGTGTACAACACCAAGATCATCAGCCACTTTACGGTGGCCAACTACGGTGACATCCTCGACAGCGACTTCCCGCGCTGGTTCCTCAACTCGGTCGCGGTGGCCGGGCTGACCATGGTCGTCGGGGTGTTCCTGTCCGCGACCAGCGGGTACGCGATGTCCCGGTTCAACTTCCCGGGCAAGCGGTCGCTGATGTGGACCTTCCTGGTCACCCAGATGTTCCCGATGGCGATCCTGATCGTGCCGATCTACAAGATCATGTCGAGCCTGCAGCTGCTGGACACCTATGGCTCGCTGGTGCTCGCCTACAGCACCGTGGCGGTGCCGTTCTGCTCCTACATGCTCAAGGGGTACTTCGACACCATCCCGATCGAGATCGACGAGGCCGGCCGGGTGGACGGGCTGACCCCGTTCGGGACCTTCTGGCGGCTCGCCGTGCCGTTGGCCCGCCCCGGCCTTGCGGTGACCGCGTTCTACACCTTCCTCACCGCGTGGGGTGAGGTCGCCTACGCCTCGAAGTTCATGATCTCTCAGGACAACTACACGCTTGCCTTCGGCATGCAGACCTACGTCGGGCAGTTCAACCAGAACTGGCACCTGCTCGCGGCCGCCTCGGTGCTTGTCACCGTGCCGGCGATGCTGGTCTTCTACCTGGTGCAGCGCTGGCTCGTCGCCGGCCTGACCGCCGGTGGCGCCAAGGGCTGATCCCGGCCCGCGCGGGTGTCGTAGGCTCCTGGGCCATGACGAGGATGCTTGTGACCGGCGGTGCCGGGTTCATCGGGGCGAACTTCGTGCACCACACCGTCCAGAACCACCCCGACCACGAGGTCGTCGTGCTGGACGCGCTGACCTACGCCGGAAGCCGGACCAGCCTCGCCCCGGTGGCCGACCGGATCAGGTTCGTCCACGGTGACATCACCGACGCGCCGCTCGTGGACCAGCTCGTGGCGGAGACCGACGTGGTGGTCCACTTCGCCGCCGAGTCGCACGTCGACAACTCGCTGCACGACCCCGAGCCGTTCCTCCGGACGAACCTCTTCGGCACCTACACGATCCTCGAAGCGGTCCGCCGGCACGGCCGCCGGCTGCACCACATCTCCACCGACGAGGTGTTCGGTGACCTGCCCATCGACTCGGCCGAGAAGTTCACCGAGACCACCGCCTACGACCCGTCCAGCCCGTACTCGGCGACCAAGGCCGGCTCGGACATGCTGGTGCGGGCCTGGGTCCGCTCCTACGGGGTCCAGGCGACCCTGTCGAACTGCGCCAACAACTACGGCCCGTACCAGCACGTCGAGAAGTTCATCCCGCGCCAGGTGACCAACGTGCTGCTCGGCCAGCGACCCAAGCTGTACGGGGCGGGAGTGAACGTGCGTGAGTGGACCCACGTCGACGACCACAACGAGGCGGTGCACCTCATCCTCCGCTCCGGCCGGGTCGGGGAGACCTACCTGATCGGCTCCGGCGACGAGCGCAGCAACCGGGACCTCCTCGGCCTGATCCTCGAACTGCTGGACCAGCCCGCCGGCGCCTTCGACCACGTGTCCGACCGCCCGGGTCACGACCTGCGCTACTCCAACGACTCCACGAAGATCCGCACCGAGCTGGGGTGGCAGCCCACCTACGGCGACTGCCGGTCCGGACTCGCCGCCACCATCGAGTGGTACCGGCACAACGAGTGGTGGTGGAAGCCGCAGAAGGACGCCACCGAGGCCAGGTACCAGCAGCTCGGCCGGTAGCCGGTCGGGTGAAGGCCCGGTAGGAACCCACTGCGGGTGGCGGCGTCGAGGACACCGGGCGGGACGTCGGTGTCCCTGCTGGGCATGTCCGCACCGACGAACAGCAGGTCGCCGCGAAGCCCGAGCCGGGCGGTGTGGTCGACCCAGCCCAGCTGGGCCACAAGGACCACCGCACGGGTGTTGGCCGGCAGGCTTTTCGCCTCTCGTTCCTCGTCGCCGTACACGCAGTAGCGCCGACCGGCGGCCATGTCGTGGTGGATCTCCTCCAGCAGTCCGCCACCGATCGCGTCGCTGAACGGCGCGGCGGCGTCTGGCACCACCAGCACCGCGCAGCACCGCAGCTCATCCGCGGGAACCAGCAGGACCCGCACCGTCGCCCGCTCAACGCTCATAGCGCCGTCAACCTCCACCTCAACCTCCGTTACGGCCGGAGTTCGTCGGCTGTGTCTCTTGACCCATCCGCATCTGCGTGTGCGGATGTCGGCCCGCTGGCGTCGTACGCTGTGACAAGTCGCCGACCGTGCCGAGGCTCGCGGAGCGGGAGGTGCTGGCCACGGACCCGACGACTAGTTCCGACACGGCCTGCGACCCCATCGCCTCGGGTTCACCCGTGTCCGCAGCGCACCCGCGTTCGGATAGAGGGAGCCTCCAGCCGATCGATCGCTGTTCGCCTCCGAGAGGTGGCGGTAGGTTGGTCGCGGTCCGCCTGCGGGGCGTCCGATGGAAAGGGTGGAGGGTGGGGTGGGCGGACATCGGGGGTTCGCCGCCCGCCCCACCGCTCCGGGAGGCACCGCGAACGAAGGCATCGCGGTGCGGGTGTCGCTGCGGGCTGCCGCGCTGGTTGAGTGCTGCGGAATCGATTTCTGTGCGTCAGTTCAAAGGCCGTAGGCACTGTCGGCTCCGCTCCGCAGGTGTTCGACGTGGTGGTGATGTGGTCGGCCAACCTTGGTCGTTCGGGGGTGGACATCGCGGTGTCGCCGGTCCTGGCTTCGACGGAATCCCACGGTCTTCTGCGTGTCTTCGGCGTGGCCAGCCCGGTTCGCCGGTCGGTGGGTGTCGCGATGGTGAAGACCCCACCGGCGCGGAGGGTGGCGACGCGGGCGCGGATCTGGACGGTACTCACGCGTTTGGCCACCACCGCGACCTCGGCCGCCGGGAGGCTTGATGTCCTCTGCCTTGCGCGTTGTGCTAGCGGCGTTGACGCGCCGCCGGCGAGTCTTCTTGGCGGCTTCTTGGTGGCATATATTGGCCATGAGGCATGAACCGAGGCGAAATGACCTTGAACGGCGAGTCCTCGTAGATACGCTGGATCGACACGGAGGCGTTCGAGATGGAGGTGCGATGGAAAGACCGCGAACCTTGCTCAAGGCTCTTCTTGCTGAGTGTCATATGCAGTCGCACACCGCGTTCTGCCGCGAGTATGCCAAGGTGGCCAGACGCATTGATCCGATCCTGTCGAGCACGGCGCCAGGTCGTGAGCAATATCAGCGGTGGCTGTCTGGGCGGGTGAAGACTAAGCCCCATCCAGACCACTGTCGCGTCTTGGAACGCATGTTCCCTGGCCGGACCGTCACGGAGCTGTTCTCACCTGCGGTTGAACCGCGGGTGACGGCGGAAGAGGAGACGACCACGAACAGACGAGAGCTGCTTCACCTGAGTAGCGCGGCAGCATCCGGGTCACTTGTCGAGAGATTGTGGTCGGAACCCAGTCGTATGCGTTCTGCACTGGATTGTGGCTCTGCGAGCATCGCTCACTTGATCGAACTGCGGCGAGACGCGGCGAATCTTGGAGTCCGAGTCGTTCAAGTCCCACCTGTGACGCTAGTAGAGGAAACTCTCGCGCAGTTCCGCAACATACGGGAACTCGTCGCTACGAAGCAAACCCTCGCCATGCAACGAGAACTCGCCGGGTGTGGCGCGATGTTCGCGACAGTGCTCGGCGAAATTCTCTTCAACGTCGGCCAATTCGCCCTCGCTCGACAGTGGTACGGGATCGCCCTCCGGTCCGCAAATGAGGCGGACGATCAATATCTCGCCGATATCGCTCTGGCCGGAAGCACGTATTTGCCGATGTACACACCCGATCCGCGCGCTGTGCTGAGCAACGTGATGCCGCGACTGGACTCAAGACACGCCCCGTCGCCCGCGATCGCCTGGCTTTGGGGGTTTCGCGCCAAGGCGCACGCAATGCTCGGCGAGACATGTGCGTTCCGGAAATCGATCGAACACGCACAGCAAGCACTCGACCGATCGCCGCCCGATCTTATGCAGCCCGGCATCTTCTCGTTCCTGCCCGAAAGGCTTGCGTTCTACGAAGCGCGCGGCTGGGTTGAGCTGAACAATGCGGACGCGGCCTCGATCGCCGCCGAGCGCGCAACCAGCATGTACGACTTTACCGAGACGACCGAGCCCGCCTTGGTGCGGTTCGAGCAGGCGAGCGCCTTCGTTCAGGAAGGCGAGCTGCTTGAGGCATGTCGAATAGCGTCTACCGCGCTGTTGGACCCGCGCACCTACCTCAGCTTCACCGTTGTCACGCGCGCCCGCGAGTTCGACAGACTGATCGGATCGTCACAGAGTGAGTCTGTTCGCGACTGGCGAGACGTGCTTGGCACGCTATGGCGAACATTAAACAAAACCGGATTCTCGAATATTCTCGGGTTGGCGTAGCATTGTCATATGGTCATCGAGGTTGAGCCTGCCGAGTGGGATTCGCTGCTGCGGTGGAAGAAGCGGTCTGATTCTTTTGTGTTGG
>JACQDL010000003.1 GCA_016201065.1 Actinomycetota bacterium | reverse complement strand
GCGTGCGCGCGGCACGCTGCCGTGGGGCCTGCTGCTGTGGTTCGGACACGGGCTCTTACCTCCTGAAGGTTGGTCAACATACCCATCAGGTGGTTGGGAATTAGAACCGGTCCCTGGTTCACGAACTCTGACGCGGAACGGGCCGACGTACTTCACGATGCCGGCACCGGAGCGCACCGCACCCATGCACGCCATCACCGCCGCCCCCGGATAGGTCCGCGACCCCGCCACGACCCCCAGCACCGACCGGGAGTACTTGTGGTCGGTCCGCCGCGGGGCCGGCCACAGCGCCCCCACCTGTGCTCCGCTCAACCGCCGCACCACCGGATCAGCGGACAAGCACGGCCCCAACCCGACATCGACGACCTCGACACGGCCGGCCGCATGCGTCGCCGGGGGCAGCAGCAACGCTGGCTTCAACGCCCCGAAACACACCGTCACATCGGCCACCACATGCCCCTCAGGGATCTCACCCGTGGCAGGATCGACCCCGCTGGGCAGGTCAACCGCGACCACCGGCACCCGCGGCGACACCCACGCCAGAAGATCAACGACCAGGTCGCTCAAGCCCGGGCGGCCCCGCAACCCGACCACCGCGTCCAGCACCAGATCAGCCGCTGCCACCCGCTCGCGCGCCTCGACCGCCCCGGTAGCGCTCGTGGCCGCCACGACCCGGCCACCCACCGCGACCAACGCCGCCCGCCCCGGCTCCCAACACCCGGCCGCGACCAACAGCGCGTCCACCACCACCCCCCGCGCCCGCAACCGCGCACCAGCCAGCAGCGCGTCACCACCGTTGTCACCCGCGCCGACCAGCATCACGACCCGCGCGCCCACCACCCGGCCTCGGCGCTCCCGGAGCATCCGCAGGCAACACACCGCCAAACCAGCCGCCGCGCGATGCATCAACACATCAGATGGACCATCCCCACGCGCCACGGCCTCGGCAAGGCGAATCTCGTCCGCCCCATACGCCCCACCCGTGATGCCCACCGGGCCAGCCTGTCATATCCGGTCCGGGTGGATCGTGGCGCCAACTCGGTGAACGTTCGTACTCAGCGCACCACCCGGGCGGCGGCAGCGGATGCTGGGGCACGATCCCCACCGCCCACGCCGCCGCACCGATCAGACCGGCATCCACCCCGAGCGCGCCGGCCACGACCGTGAGCCGCCGGCCGACGCCGTCATCGGGGTGGACCGGCCCGACCGGCCCGGGTCACCGACCGGTCCCGCAGCAGCCGCGAGACCGGCCCGATCAGTGCCACCGACGGCAGCAGCGGTAGCCGCCACTGCACCGCCGGGTCACCGACGAGCACCACCCCGAGCCCGGTGAGCACCATCGTCATGCCGACAAACACCACCCGCCGCATCAGCGCCGCGAGCGGACGCGCGGCACTCGCCGGTCGGCCGGCGGGACCTGGGCGCAGGGCAGAGCTCACCCACCCACCGTACGCACCGGTTCGACCGGCCAACGCCGGCCAACACCGGCCTCCGCCAGCTCCGCGCCAACCCGCGCGGGGGTCAACGGTTCGTCGAGCAGCCGCAGGAACGCGGTCGCCACCCCCTGCCCGTCCGGCTGGGCCGCCAGCCAGCGGGACAGCAGCCGGTAACCCTCCACGTAGGTCGAGGTATAGGCCCGCCACAGCGGGTGGGACAGGAACCGCAGCGACTGCCGGGCCCGGTCCTCCCCGACCAGCAGCCACCTCGTCAGGTACGCCGCGACCCGGTCGGCGTCCCAGCCCCGGTCGTGCAGCATCAGCGCGGCGTCCTGGCGGACCTGGTCCAGACCGAGCACCGCCGCGTTGACCCGCTCGGCCAGCTCACCGTCGAACGGCAACCCCAGATCGGCGTAGATCTCGGCGGCCCACGGTCCCCAGCCCGAGCCCACGGCGGCGGCGAGCCCGAGGTCGGCCAACCCCTCCGCGAGCAGGCACTGCGGGGTGTTCACCAGGAAGATCTGCTGCTCGACCTGCCCATCCCGCTCGACCAGACCCTGGTCCTTGCGGCAGTGCTCGGTGTGGTGACCGGGGTATGACTCGTGTGCCACCAGCTGCGGAAGCTGCCCCAGCCGGTGTGGCAGGTCGGCGTTGATCGCGACCCGGGACCGGTAGCCGCCCAGGTAGTAGTTGAAGCCGCTCCACGGCTTGTCGGTGACCACCTGGTACTCGACGATCTCCGCCGCCGGCAGGCCGTACCCCGACCGCACCCGCTCCCGCAGTGCCCCGCTCAGCTCGTGCACGGCCGCCGCCAGCTTCTCCGGCGGGCACTCGTCCCGGCGGCGGAACGCGGCGTACCGCTCGGCCAGCGCACCCTGCCCGGGGAGCAGCCGGTCGAGCTCGGAGTGCACCAGCGCGTAGCGGTCCTGGTCGCCGAGCTCCGGCACCACCTGGAAGTAGGCGGTCACCTCCTCGACGAACCCCACCGGCTCGCCGGCGAACCGCCGGGCACCGCATTCCAGGGCCGCGAGCTGACCGGCCAGGAAATCCGTCCGGTCCGCCGGCAGCCCGGCCACCGGCAGCTCGGCGATGAGGCCGCGCGCGGTCTCCGCCAGCCGGGCCGGATCGGGGGGCGGCTCATCACCCACGCTCGCCCGCAGCTCCGGGTCACCGGTGAAGGCGTCGACGAACCCCTCCTCCAGCCGGTCGAAACGCAGGCCGAGGCGGAGGTACTCACGGGGCACATCCATGCCGCAAGTCTGGCAGAGCCGTCGGCTGGGCAGACCGCGCCGGGCTGCGGGCTACCCACCGAACCGGCGGTGCCGCCGGGCGTAGTCACGCAGCGCCCGGAGGAAGTCCACCCGCCGGAAGTCGGGCCAGTAGGCATCGCAGAAGTAGAACTCCGAGTGTGCGCTCTGCCAGAGCAGGAAGCCGCCGAGCCGCTGCTCCCCGCTGGTCCGGATCACCAGATCCGGGTCCGGCTGTCCCCTGGTGTAGAGGTGGTCCGCGATGTGATCGACGTCGAGCAGCCCGGCGAGCTCCTCGATGGTCGTGCCCCGGCTGGCGTGCTCGGCGAGTAACGACCGGACCGCGTCGGTGATCTCCTGCCGGCCGCCGTAGCCGACCGCGACGTTGACCCGCAGGCCGTGCTTGTCCCGGGTGCGTTCCTCGGCTGCCTTCAACGCGTGCGCGGTGCGGGTCGGCAGCAGATCAAGAGCGCCGACGACCTGGACCCGCCATGGGTTCGCCGGCCGGGCAAGGCCGACCACGACGTTCTCGATGATGGCCAGCAGCGGCTCGAGCTCGGCGGCCGGCCGGGCGAGGTTGTCGGTGGACAGCAGCCAGAGGGTGACCACGTCGATGCCCGCGTCCCGGCACCACGCGAGCAGGTCGACGATCTTGTCACCACCGACCCGATGCCCGTCGTTGACGTCATCGAAGCCGGCGTCCCGCGCCCACCGACGGTTCCCGTCGAGGATCACCCCGACGTGGCGGGGCACCGGCCTGCCGGCGAGCTGCCGGGCCAGGTGCCGCTCGTACACCGAGTAGACGACGGATCTCGCGGTCACGTCGGGTCAGCGTACGCCGAACGGCCTGCCGGCGTGACCGGCCGACACGGGTCCACTGAGAGATCACCCACTCGACGTATCCGCCCCTGCACAGCGCAACCTACGATGGCGTAACCTGGCTCCGTGACGGTGTTGACCAGCACTGCCTCCGGCAGTCTCCGGCCGCGGCTACGGGGCTGGTTGCACGCGTGGGCCGGCCTCGCATCGGTGATCACGGGCAGCAGCATGGTCGCGGTGGCCACCGCGACCAGGGGGAGCCGGGGCGCCACAGCGACCGGCGTGTACGCGGTCTCGCTGCTGTTGCTGTTCGGGATCAGCGCGACGTACCACCGTTTCAACTGGGCCCCCAGGGCGCGCCGGATCTGGCGCCGCCTCGATCACTCCATGATCTTCATCTTCATCGCGGGAAGCTACACACCGTTCGCGCTGCTGGTGCTCCCCTGGCCGCTGGGCAGGGCAGTGCTCGTGGTGGTCTGGGCCGGCGCGCTGGCCGGTGTGGCGCTGAAGATGGCCTGGCCCGGCGCGCCGCGCAAGCTGGGTGTCCCGCTCTACCTGGCGCTCGGCTGGGTCGCCGTCGTCGTACTCAAGCCGCTGCTGCACGGCGCCGGGGTGGCCGCCCTGGTGCTGCTGCTGGCAGGTGGCCTCATCTACAGCCTCGGCGCCATCGTCTACGCGGTGCGCCGGCCCGACCCGGCGCCGCACTTCTTCGGCTACCACGAGGTGTTCCACAGCTTCACCATCGTGGCCGCGACCTGCCACTACATCGCGATCTGGTTCGCGATCTTCGCGCGCTGACTGCCCGCACGACCCGCACCACCGGCCCGACCGGGCACGCGGGTTGTCACACTCCGATGCCCACCTTGAGCGCCTTCCTGGTGTCCATCGCGACGTACCCGTCGGCCACGTCACGCAGCGCCACGCTCAGGTCGAACAGCGGGCTGGCGTCCAGCCGCCCGGAGATCACATCGGCGAGCAGCGTCGGCAGGTAGGCCCGGGCCGGGCTCGCCCCACCGGCCAACCCGATGTTCCGCCCGAACAGCGACCCGAGATCCAGTCCCTCGACGAGGTGGGGGGTGCCGACATAGCCGATGGTCGCGCCGTCCTTGGCGATCTTGATCGCGGTGTCCAGGGCGGACTGGGCGCCGACGCACTCCAGCACGCAGTCGGCCCCACCGGACACGCTCATGAACTGCTCGATGGCCGCCTCGCCGTGGCCGTAGACCGCCTCGGTCACACCGAATGCCTGGCCGAGCTCCGCGCGCTCCGGGTGGTGCCCGAGCAGCACCACCCTGTCGGCGCCGAGACGTCGGCTGGCGAGCACCGCGGACAGGCCTACCGCACCGTCGCCGACCACGGCCACCGTCTTGCGGTAGCCGACGCCCGCCGAGACCGCCGCGTGGTGCCCGGCCGGCAGCACGTCGGCGAGCGGGAGCAGCCGGGCCCAGGAGCCGGCCAGCGACCGCGGCACCACGACGAGCGTGCCGTCGGCGTTCGGGACCCGGACCGCCTCGCCCTGGCCGCCGTCGTGCCCGGGCTCGGCCCAGAACCCACCGTCCACGCAGGAGGTGTGCAGGCCAGCGAGGCAGTACTCGCAGGTGCCATCGGAGAACGCCGACGGCGCGATCACCACGTCACCCCGCCGGGGGGTCCGGACATCCGCGCCGACGTCCTGCACGACACCGAGAAACTCGCGACCGATCCGCGAGCCGGGGGTCCGCTGCCCGTACCCCCGGTAGGACCACAGGTCGTTGCCGCTGATCGCGGCGTGGCTGACCGCGACCAGGGCGTCGGTGTCGAGCATGATCTCCGGGTCGGGCACCTGCTCCACCCGAATGTTTCCCGGACCCTCATACACGGCGGCACGCACGGCTCGACCCCTCACTGTTGTTGGCAATCACCCTAGCTGGCCCCGGGCCGACCGGGACGCATCGGCGTGCTGGGCAGCACCGTTCAGGGCATCACAGTTCAGGGCATCACAGTTCGGGGCCGCGCACCCGCAGCTCATCCACCTGCTCCATGGCCTGCCGCAGACCAGCCAGCCAGGTGTCCGCGTGCTCGCCCACCAGCCGGACGCACCACCCCAACGCCTCGGAGCGCGATCGCGCCACCCCGGCGCCAACCAGCGTGTCGAGCACCTGACGCTGCGGCTGCCGCAGGCGGCTCATCACCGGTGCCGAGTAGGTGGTGAAGAGCTCCTGGCTACCGCCGCACCGCGCACCCCAGGACACCTTCCGCCGGTACCGGCGTTCGGCCTGCTCGGCCACCCCGATCCGCTGGTCTCGGGTCTCCTCCCGGAAGCGGGCGATCCGGCCGGCCTCGGCCGCCGCGCGGGCGGCACGGCCATCCTCGCCCAGTGGTTCCTCCGGGTCGCCCGGCCCGTATGGCGAGGCGATCATGCCGACGATGAGAACCTCATCCCGGTCCACGGTCACCTCCGGTGGCCCCTCGAACAACCCCTCCGGCAGCCGGCCGGCCAGCCAGCTCGTGAGGTCGTCGGTCGCCGGTAGATCGGCATGCTGCCAGCCACCAGGTCGCCCGAACGCTCGGCCCATCTCGCACCTCCACGATGTATGAGTTACACCGTTACACAGTAAGCGCGAATGCGGCGCCAGCGCCCGAATGTCTGCGCAGAGCGAACAGTGGTCGGCGGCCCCGCAGTCAGCGGCCCCGCAGTCAGCGGCCCCGCAGTCAGCGGCCCCGCGGTCAGCCTTCGGCCGGACGCCAGCGAACGGCCCGGACCGCGGCGGCAACCGCGGCGGGCTCGGTGACCGGGGTGTCGCAGACGAAACCGTGACACACGTAGGCGGCCGGCAGTCCCCGCACCAGCCCCCGGTCGGCGAGCAGCGGCACGCCGGGGGCGTCCGGCTCCCCGGGCACCACGACCAGGCCCGGCGAGGTGCCGAGCCGGGCGGCCGCGAGCAGGTCGGGGCCCGGTCCGACCACCGCGACCTGGAGCGGTCCGGCCACGGCGGCCTCGGCGGCCGCCAGCGCCCAGCCGGCGAACCGCGGGTCCCGCGCGGCCAGCGGCCCGACCGAGGCCAGCGCCCGCTCGGCCGCCTCCCGGTGGCGGGTGGACCCGGTCAGTGCGGCGTAGGTCAGCAGCGCCTGGCCAGCCGCCGAGGTACCGGCCGGGGTGGCGTTGTCGGTGGGGTCGGCCGGCCGGGCGATGAGACGTTCCGCGTCGTCGGCGGTGTCGAAGAAGCCGCCGTCATCGCTCGCGAACCGCGCCTGGACGGTCGCCAGCAGGTCACCCGCGGCGACGAGCCACCTCGGCTCACCGGTGACCTGGTGCAGGACCAGCAGCGCCTCGGCGAGGTTCGCGTAGTCCTCCAGCACACCCGCGGGTACCCCGACGACGCCGTCCCTGGAGGTTCGCCGCAGGCGGCCATCGACCAGATGGGTCCGCAGCACCATCTCCGCGCCCCTGACCGCCGCGGCGACATATCCCGGCACCCCGAGCAGAGCGCCGGCCTCGGCGAGCGCGGCGATCATCAGGCCGTTCCAGGCGGTCACCACCTTGTCGTCCCGCCCCGGCTGGGGACGCCGGACCCGAGCGTCGAGCAGGGTGGCCCGCACGCTGCGCCACCTCGCCGGGTCCGGCGGGTCCGCGGGGAGCTGGAGGGTGGAGGTGCCGTGCTCGAAGGTCCCCTCCTCGGTCACCCCGAGCACGCCGGCCGCCCACCGGCCGTCCGCCTCGCCGAGCAGCCGCACGAGCTCCGCCGGGGTCCACGCGTAGGTCAGCCCCTCCACGCCGTCGGTGTCGGCGTCCAGCGCGGACGCGAAGCCACCCTCGGTGGTGCCGAGGTCGCGGAGGCAGAAGTCCACGGTCTCGATGACGACCCGCCGCGCCAGCGGAGCGCCCGTTGCCCGCCACAGGTGCAGGTACACCCGCGCGAGCAGCGCGTTGTCGTAGAGCATCTTCTCGAAGTGCGGCACGACCCAGCCCGCATCCACCGAGTAGCGGGCGAAACCGCCGGCGAGCTGGTCGTAGATGCCGCCCCGGGCCATCCGCTCGCAGGTCTGCTCGACGATGTGCAGGGTGCTCGGATCCCCGGTGCGCGCGTGCCGGCGCAGCAGGAACTCCAGCACCATCGACGGCGGGAACTTCGGCGCCCCGCCGAACCCGCCGTGCCCGGCGTCGAAGCTTGCCGCGATCCGGTCCGCCGCAAGATCCAGCAGATCCGGATCGAGCAGCACTGCCGGGCCGCCACGTCCCGGCGCGACCATGCTGCCCAGCGCCTCCACCACCGACCGGCCGCTGCGGACGAGGTCGGCCCGGCGATCCCGCCACGCGTCCGAGATCGCCAGCATGAGCTGCCCGAACGACGGCGTGCCGTTGCGCGGCCGGTCCGGGAAGTAGGTGCCGCAGTAGAACGGCGCTCCGTCCGGGGTGGCGAACACCGTCATCGGCCAGCCCGCCGAACCGGTCATCGCCTGGGTCGCGGTGAGGTAGACGCTGTCCACGTCGGGCCGCTCCTCGCGGTCGACCTTGATGCAGACGAAGCGCTCGTTCATCAGGTCCGCGGTCGCCTCGTCCTCGAACGACTCGTGCGCCATCACGTGGCACCAGTGGCAGGCCGCGTAGCCGACGGACAGCAGCACCGGCACGTCCCGGTCACGGGCCTCGGCGAAGGCCTCCGGGCACCACGGCCACCAGTCGACCGGGTTGTCCGCGTGCTGCAACAGATAGGGCGAAGTGGACGCACCAAGCCGATTCACGCCATCACCCTCCCACGTCCCATGGTGTCAGCCACCTCGTGCGGCACGTATGGGGGTGTCGGGTCGGCAGAGGTAGGTCAGCGGCGAGGAAGTCCTGCGCCACATGCTGGCACGAAGCACCCTCGATGTCTCGGCAAGACTGGGACTCAATGATGGTCATTCTGGGATTAGGCGGCGGCGAAACTGCTACTCTAGGGGTCGCGGATCGCCGACTACGAGGAGTAGCCCATGGCCCTGGTGGGACAGCGGCTCATCTCCCGACACCTGGAAGCAGTGCTCAGCGACCTGTTGCACGACGAACCCGTGATCATCCTGACGGGCGCCCGGACCGTCGGCAAGAGCACCCTGCTCGCCACCTGCGCCGCGGCCGCGGGAGTGCAGATCCTGGATCTCGACGATGTCGAGACCCGGCGGGCGGTCTCCGCAGATCCCGGGCTGTTCGTGGCGGCGGACCGCCCGGCACCGGTCTGTGTCGACGAGTTCCAGCATGTTCCACTGCTCCTCGACGCCATCAAGGCCGAACTGAACCAGGACCTGCGCCCCGGTCGGTACATGTTGACCGGATCCACCCGTTACGGGTCGCTTCCTGCTGCCGGTCAGTCGCTGACCGGCCGAGCCCATGTGGTGACGATGTGGCCGCTTTCCCAGGGTGAGCTCGCGGGGACACCAGAAAGTGCACTCGACGCGCTGATCACCGATCCCGCATCCCTGGTCGTCGGCGCCCCAGCAACGAGCACGCGCGCCGACTATGAGCGCATCGTCCTCGCCGGTGGTTTCCCCCTGGCTCTGGCTCGCGAAGCAGGACGGTCGCGCGACCGCTGGTTCCGGGACTTCATCAACCTTGTCGTCGAACGCGACGTGCTGGAGATCCGTAAAGTCCGGCAGCGGCAAGTCCTTCCCCAGGTGCTTCGGCGACTCGCCGGTCAGACCGGCCAGGTCGTGAATGTCGCAAACGTCGCCGACGCCGTCGGCCTGGATGCGACGACCGTCCAGGGCTACCTGGGTCTCCTCGAAGCGGTCTTCCTCATCCACCGCCTCGAACCGTTCACCCGATCGGCCACCCAACGTGCGATCCGCCGCGCCAAGGTCCATTCCGTCGACACTGGACTCGCCGCCCACCTCATCGGCCTGACCGAGCAGAAGCTGTCAGGACGCGTCCCCGCGATACTCACCCAGTTCGGCCACCTCGTCGAGACTTTCGCCGTGAACGAGCTGGTCAAGCAGGCAGGTTGGGCCCAGCAGGAGGTCGAGCTCTCCCATTTCCGCACCCGGGATCGGCAAGAGGTTGATCTGGTCATCGAGACCGCCGCGGGATCAGTGGCCGCAATCGAAGTGAAGGCGTCCGGTACCGTCGCCGACCACGACTTCGCCGGGCTCCGCCTCCTGCGCGACAAGCTCGGCAGCGCCTTCGTCAGCGGTGCGGTCGTCAACCTGGGCCAGAGGTCATACACGTACGAGGACAGGCTGCACGTACTGCCTCTGGAAAGGCTGTGGACGGCACAGCCGAGATCGAAATGACATGGTGTCGGGCGCTACCCGGTGGCGGCGGCCCTGATCCGGACCAGCGCGTCGATCGCCGTGCGCGGACCCTCCGGGGTGTCCACCGGGCGCCGTACCCGCTCGGCCCGCTCGACGACCAGCTCCGGCCGTTCGGCGACACCGAGGTCGGCGAGCACCAGCTCCGGCCCGAACAACACCTCCGGGTGCTGCGGCCCGCCCCACCCCTCGGTGAGGTTCGAGCTGTCGTGACCGATCACCAGCAGCAGCCCGCCCGGGGCCACCGCGGCCATGGCCCGGCGGTGAACCGTGCGCCGCTCGGCGGTCGGCACGTGCAGGAAGCAGATCAGGACCAGGTCGTACGCCGCCACCGCCGGCTCGTACCGCAGCACGTCGGCCTGCACCCACGCCACCCGTAGCGCCGCCGACCCCGGGTGCTCGGCGGCCCGGCGACGCCCCTTGGCCAGCGCCTCACCGGAGAAGTCGACGGCGGTCACGTCCCAGCCGTGCTCGGCGAGCCAGATCGCGTTGCGCCCCTCGCCAGCGGCGATGTCGAGCGCCCGCCCCGGTGGCAGCTCGGCCAGCTCGGCCACCACCCACCGGTTGGCGTCGATCGACCAGACGAACTCCTCGCTGGCGTACCGGGTGTCCCAACCTGCCGCGTCCACCGCGCCCCCTCTGCCGTACCTACCGAGTCGATGCCGATCATCCGTGCGGGAACCCGGTCAGGCCAGCGAGAGGAACAACCGCTCCAGCTCGTTGGTGGTGAGCGTCTGGTCCTCACCGGCAGCCTGGGCCACGACACACTGGCGCAGCCCGTTGGCGATGATCTTGAAGCCGGCGCGGTCGAGCGCCCGGGACACCGCAGCGAGCTGCGTCACCACGTCGGTGCAGTCCCGACCCGACTCGATCATGCCGATGATGCCGTGGATCTGGCCCTCTGCGCGGCGAAGCCGCTTGAGGATGTCATCGAATCCGTTCTCGTCGAGCTGCATGTCAACCTCCGTGGCTACTCCGCCCCCGTCATCATACCCGCAGGGGTATTGCCGCCAACGGTCCGGACGAAATCCCGAGAGTACTGCACGACCCACCCGAGTGACGCCCACCGCGACCGGCTGGGCCACGTGACCAGCAGCCGGCCGTCACAGCGCGGCGGGTCACAGCGCGGCGGGTCGCAGCGAGCGGTTCAGGCCGTCGAGCAGCGCGCGCAGCCCCAGCTCGAACTCGGCCTCGCTGGCCAGCCCCACCCCGTCGGTCGGCGCGCTGCCGTCCAGGCACGGCCCCAGCGCCCACCACACTCCCGGGTACTGGGCCGCGGGCAGCGCGGCAACCTGGTGCAGCGTCTGTTCGGGTCCCGGTCGCGGAAACTCCGGCGTGGATCGCTCCGACCACGCCAGGCAGTGCCCGGAGGTGAAGGCCGCCGCACAGTTGATCACCGAGATCGCGGTCTGCGAGTCGAACCCGGCCCGCCGCAGGAGCTGCAGCAACGCGTCGAGCAGGCGCATCCCGGCCACACCGGTCACCGACCGGGTCACCACCAGCGGCACCGCCGCCGGGTGCCGCAGCAGCACCGCACGGAACCGTGACATGCCAACCGCCAGCTGCTCGGTCCACGGCGCGTCGACCGGCAGATCGTCGGCCGGGATCTCGGCGTAGATCGCCGCCACGATGCCGTCGACGATGGCCGCCTTGTCCGGCACATGGTGGTAGAGACTCATCGCCTCCACACCGAGCCTCCGACCGATCTTGCGCATCGACAGGCCCGCGACCCCCTCGGCCTCCAGCAGCTCCAGGGCGACCTCGATCACCCGCTCGCGGCTCAACGCCGCCCGTGCTCGGCTCAGGACACTCCCACCTTGACATCGGCCATCCGGAACCTCATCGCCCCCAGCGTCGCGCCGCCGGCGGCAATCGCCAGCAACACCGCACAGGGTACGGCGATCGAGCCGAGGCCCTGCCCCTCGACCACGATCCGCCGGTACCCGGTCAGGGCCCAGTGCTGCGGGGTGTACGGCGCCAGCACTCTGGCCCAGCCGGGCAGCACGTCGACGGAGACGAACGCGCCGCCGAGCCCGCCGAACACGATCGCGCCCAGGTTCGCCGCGACGCTGAGCTGCTCCAGGGTCCGGCAGAGCGCGGTCAGCGCGATGCCGAGGCCGAGCGTGGCCAGCACGAGCGAGGCCGACACGGCGATGACGCCGACCACCCCGTCGAGCAGGGTGCCGTGCGAGCGCAGCCCGTACAGGACGACCCCGGCCAGCCACAGGACCAGGAGCTGTGCGGCCCCGATCAGCAGGGTGGGCACCGACTTCCCGACGACGATCTCCGCCGGCCTGGCCATGCTGGCGCGCAGCCGGTCCCAGGTGCCCCACTCATGCTCCCGGAAGAACCCCATCCCCACGTAGGTGGTGCAGTAGAAGCTGAACAGCACCGCCATCCCGGGCACGACCAGCTCGGCGCCGTTCGCGCCGGCGTGCCCCTGCTGGGCCAGCTGCAGCTGGCCCAGTGGCTGCAGGAACGCCATCATCGCCAGCGGCAGGAAGACCAGCACCAGCAGCGTCCCGACGTCGGAGAGCGCCAGCCGCAGGCTCAGCGCCGCGATGTCGCCGGACCGCCGGGCGGAGAAGTCAGGCCGCCGCATCGCGCACCGCCGCATCCCCGCCGGTCCCGTGCTCGCCGACCAGCGCCAGGTAGGCCGACTCCAGGCTGGGCCGCCGGATCTCGACCGAGCGCAGCCAGCCGGCCGCCGGGCCGAGCCCGGCCAGCAGCCCGCTCAGCGTGCCGCTCGGGTCGGTGGTCGGAACCACGACCAGCGTGGTGCCGGGTACGGCGCCGGCCACCCGCCGACCGGGCAGGTCAGCGGGTGGCTCGCCGTCGAAGACCAGCTCCACCGACGCCTCGGTGTGGGTGTCGATGAGATCCCGCACGGTCCCCTCGGCAACGATCAGGCCGGCATTCAGGACCGAGACCCGGGCGTCCAGGGCCTCGATCTCGGGCAGGTAGTGGGTGCAGTACACGACGGCGACCCCGCCGGCGGCGAGCTCCCGCACGACCGCCAGGACCTGGTGGCGGGTCTCCACGTCCGCGCCGACGGTCGGCTCGTCCAGGAACAGCACCCGGGGCCGGTGCACCAGCGCCATCGCGGTGTGCAGCCGCCGCCGCTGGCCGCCGGAGAGCTGGCCGGCCCGCCGGGCGAGCAGGTCGGTCAGGCCGAGCGCGGCGGCGACCTCGGCGACCCGGTCCCGCAGACCACGCCGGCCCATCCCGGCGAGCCGGGCGAAGTACTCCAGGTTGGTCCGGACCGACAGCTGCGGGTAGATCCCCAGCTCCTGGGGGGCCAACCCGAGGTGCGCCCGAGCACCGGCCGGGTCGGCGAGGGCGTCCACACCGCAGATCTCGACCTCGCCGGCGTCCGCCGAGCGCAGGCCAGCGGCGATCGAGGTCAGCGTCGTCTTGCCCGCACCGTTGGGTCCCAGCAGGCCGACGATCTCGCCCGGCTGGGCGGTCAGCGCCACCCCCCGCAGCACCTGATGATCACCGTAGGACTTGGCCAGCCCCCGGATCCGCAACCCCGTGCTCTGCATACCACTCTCCCTTACGTCGTAAGGGGAGTGTTGCTTACACCGTAAGGGAAGTCAACCGCGAGAGTCCTCGGTCGGCCCGGCCTTGCTGGTCGACGCGGCGTCCCCCGCCTTGGTGTCTCCCGCCTTGGTGTCTCCCGCCTTGGTGTCTCCCGCCTTGGAGGTCCCGCCGTCGAAGGTGTCCGGCACGTTCTTCACGTGTCGGTTCATCGACCGGTAGAGGAAGTACACCGCCACGCCGAGGCCGACGGTCACCAGGAGGCCGAGCGGGCCCGACTTCCCGACGTCGCTGTCGGCGAGAATGAGTAGTGCGCGCGTCACCATGCCCGACTCCGATCCAACACCCCGGCGAACATGTCGTCCTCCGGCATCGTCGAGTCAACCAGAGATCGGGCGAGCTCGTAGTCCTCGGTTGGCCAGACCTCCCGCTGCAGGGCGAGCGGCACCGCGAACCACCGCCCGGTCGGATCGATCTGGGTCTCATGCGCGAGCAGCGCCCGGTCCCGCACCTCGAAGTACTCCCCGCACGGCACCCGGGTGGTCACCCGGTGCGAGATGTCGTACCGGTCGTCCCAGGACTCCAGCCACTCGCCGTAGGGCGAGTCAAGCCCGCGCGTGCGCAGCGCCTCATGCAGCGCCAGCACCCGAGGTTTGGTGAACGTCATGTGGTAGTAGAGCTTCGACGGCTGCCATGGCGGACCGGCCTCCGGGTACCGATCCGGGTCTCCGGCCGCCTCAAAGGCCGCCACCGAGATCGTGTGGCACATCACATGGTCGGGGTGCGGGTAGCCGCCGCGTTCGTCGTAGGTGGTGATCACCTGCGGCCGGAACTCGCGGATCGCCGCGACCAGCGGCTCGGTCGCCACCTCCACCGGCTGCCGGGCGAAGCAGCCAGCCGGCAGCGGGGGCGGCGGGTCACCCTCCGGCAGGCCGGAGTCGACGAAACCGAGCCACTGCTGGCGCACCCCGAGGATCTTCCGGGCCCGCTCCATCTCCACCTGCCGGATCCGGGGCAGGTCGGCCCGCACCTCCGGCAGCTCCATCGCCGGGTTGAGGATGTCGCCCCGCTCCCCACCGGTACACGTGACGACCAGCACCTCCACCCCGGCCGCCACGTACCGAGCCATTGACGCGGCGCCCTTGCTGGACTCGTCGTCGGGGTGGGCGTGCACGGCCATCAGGCGAAGCTGCTCGGACACGGGTCGATCTCCCCATCGCGGTCTGACCTCACGGACTCTGCCACGATAGTGACCGAGGACCCCGACACTCCGACACTCCGGGTCGGGCAACCGTGGAGGATGGTCAGTGTGAGCACGCCCCTGCCGGCCGGACGCTACGGCGGCCGGGCCCGTCCGCGCCCCTCCCGGCGCACCATGGCGGTGCTGGGTGTGCTCGTCGTGCTGGCCGGGCTCGGCGTGGCCTACCTGGGCTACCGGAATCTCGGCAGCCCGACGATCAGCGGCCGGGTCGTGAGCTACCGCCCACTCGCACCGGACCGGCTCGCCGTGCGGTTCACGGTGACCCGCGCCCACCCGGACCGGGCGGCCCGGTGCGTGCTGCGTGGCCGGGCGGGAAACGGTGTCGAGGTGGGGCTGACGGAGTACCCGGTCCCGGCAGGTCCTCAGGACACGACCCTCTCCGTCGATCTGACCACTACCAGGCCCCTCGCGGCGGCCGACGTGTACAGCTGTCGTTACACCGAGTAGCGAGTTCGCCCCGGGTTGGTGCGCCCAGCCGCCCAGCCATGTACTTTCGATGTTCGGCTCGAACTGATCCCAGATCTGCGGCAAGGAGTTGTGCGTGGCGATGACGGATAACACCGCCCCCGTCACCTGGTTGACCCGGGAGGCGTACGACCGACTCAAGGCCGAGCTCGCCAGGCTGATCGAGAGCCGTCCGGCGGTCGCCGCCGAGATCAACGAACGGCGCGAGGAGGGCGACCTCAAGGAGAACGGCGGCTACCACGCGGCGCGGGAGGAGCAGGGCAAGCAGGAGGCCCGCATCCGCCAGCTTCAGGACGTGCTGCGCGTGGCGAAGGTCGGCGAACCACCGACGAAGGACGGCATCGGTGGGCCGGGCATGGTGGTGACCGTGCGTTTCGATGACGACGCGGAGTCCGAGACGTTCCTGATCGGCTCGCGCGAGGAAACCGCCACCGCCGACATCGAGGTCTACTCCGCCCAGTCGCCGCTCGGGCGGGCCCTGACCGGCACCCGGGTCGGCGAGACCCGGGAGTACGTGACACCGAACGGCACCACCGTGACGGTGACCCTGCTGGAGGCGCGCGCCTACCTCGGCTGATCGGCCGCCGGTCCGGCGGCGGCCCGCACCAGCGGCAGGACGCGGTGCGGGATCGGGGTGGACAGCGCGATCAGGCTGGACGTCCGGGTGATGTCGGGGAAACCGACCACGTCGTCGATCACCCGCTGGAGGTCGGCGTTCGACCTGGCGACGATCCGGCACAGCATGTCGCCCGATCCGGTGATCGTGTGCACCTCCAGGACCTCAGGGATGGCGCGCAGGTGCTCCAGCACGGCCTGCCCGCCGCCCTGCCAGATCTCCAGCGTGACGAAGGCGGTCACCCCGTAGCCGATCGCAGCCGGGTCGATGCCCGGGCCAAAGCCCTGGATGACTCCCCGCGCCACGAGCCGGTCCAGGCGGGCCTGGACCGTGCCCCGGGCCACGGCCAGCCGGCGTGAGCACTCCAGCACGCCGATCCGTGGTTCCCGGGAGAGCATGTCGATCACACCGGCGTCCAGCTCGTCGATGATCATCTGATTGCCCTTCTGGTCATCGTGCCCGGTCCGGACCCTCTGTCGCGGCGCTGCGGTGGACAGATTGTCCACCGGAACGGCGATGAGTTGCGCACACTGCGCGATACCGCGACCCTCCGATCCAGCACCCGCCACGGGTTGCCCGGTACCTGGTGGAGGAGGCGCAGATGCCCTACCCGCTCCCGCCCGTGACGCATACGGCCGCGACCGACGACACCGACGCCCTGATCGGGGCGGTGCCACACGACCTCGACGCCGATCCGTTCCCGGTGATCGGGCTCGACCACGTCCGGTTCGCGGTGGGCAACGCCAAGCAGGCGGCCCACTACTACACCACGGCGTTCGGCATGACGGTCACCGCCTACCGGGGCCCGGAGACCGGCCACCGCGACCATGCCGAGTACCTGCTCACCTCCGGTGCGGCGCGCTTCCTGGTCACCGGCGCGGTGCGGGCGGGCACCGACCTCGGCCGGCACGTGGCCGCCCACGGCGATGGCGTCGTCGACCTGGCCCTGCTGGTGCCGGATGTCGAGGCGGCGGTGGAGTACGCGGCCGCGCGCGGTGCGCGGATCCTCGTCGAGCCGACGGACCGCACCGACCCGCACGGCACCCTCCGGCACGCGGCGATCGCCACGTACGGGGAGACCCGACACAGCCTCATCGACCGGTCCCGGTACGCCGGACCGTTCCGACCGGGGTTCGTCGCGGTCGACCCGGTGGTCGGCAACCGGCCGGCCGGGCGGCCGACGCGATACTTCCAGGCCATCGACCACTGCGTGGGCAACGTGGAGCTCGGTCGGATGGACGAGTGGGTCGGCTTCTACAACCGGGTGATGGGCTTCACGAACATGAAGGAGTTCGTCGGAGACGACATCGCCACCGAGTACTCGGCGCTGATGAGCAAGGTCGTCGCCAACGGCAACCACCGGGTCAAGTTCCCGCTCAACGAGCCCGCGCCCGGCCGGAGGCGCTCGCAGATCGAGGAGTACCTGGACTTCTACGGAGGCCCCGGGGTGCAGCACGTCGCGCTGGCCACCAACGACATCGTTGCCAGCGTGCGGGCGATGCGCGAGTCGGGAGTGGACTTCCTGGACACCCCCGACAGCTACTACGACGCCCTCGGGCAGTGGGTCGGCGGGACCCGGGTCCCGCTGGAGACGCTGCGCGAGCTGAAGATCCTGGCCGACCGGGACGAGGACGGCTACCTGCTGCAGATCTTCACCAAGCCCGTCCAGGACCGGCCCACGGTCTTCTTCGAGCTGATCGAGCGGCACGGCTCGGTGGGTTTCGGCAAGGGCAACTTCAAGGCGCTCTTCGAGGCCATCGAACGCGAGCAGGCCCGCCGCGGCAACCTCTGACCGGAACCGGAACCGGAACCGGAACCGGAACCGGGTGCGGGTCGCTAGCCGGGAAACGGCCGGTACCCCGCGGCGCGGAGCGCCGAGGACAGCGCGGCACGATGCTCCGCACCCCGGGTCTCGACGCTCAGCGCGACCTCCGCCTCGCCGATGACGAGGTTGGCCGCCGTCCGCCGATGCTCCACGTCGAGCACGTTCGCACCAAGGTCGGCGAGCAGGGCCAGCAGCCGGGCCAGCTCTCCCGGACGGTCCCGCACCCGGACCCGGACGGACAGGTACCGTCCCGCGGCCGCCATGCCGTGCTGGATCACCTTGTCCAGCAGCAAGGGATCGATGTTGCCGCCGGAGAGCACCGCCACCACCGGGGGTTCGAACCGGCCGGGCTCCGCCAGCAGCGCGGCGACCGCGGCCGCCCCGGCCGGCTCCACCACCAGCTTGGCCCGCTCCAGGCACAGCAGCAGCGCCCGGGACAGCCACTCCTCGCCGACGGTGACCACCTCGTCGACGAGCGCGGCGATGTGCGCGAAGGTCAGCGCGCCCGGCGAACCGACCGCGATGCCGTCGGCCATCGTGGCGTACCTGTCCAGCCGGACCGGGTGGCCGGCCCGCAGCGACGGCGGGACCGCCGCCGCTCCCTCGGCCTGCACGCCGACGACGGTGAGGTCGGGGCGGGCGGCCTTGGCAGCCACCGCGATCCCCGAGATCAGGCCGCCACCGCCCACCGCGACGACGATCGTGCGCGCCTCCGGGCACTGGTCGACGATCTCCAGACCGACCGTGCCCTGGCCGGCGATCACGTCAGGATGGTCGAACGGGTGGACCAGCACCGCGCCGTGCTCCGCGGCGTGCCGGTCCGCCGCGACCAGCGCCTCGTCGACCGTCCCGCCGACCAGGTGGACCTCGGCCCCGTACCCCCGGGTCGCCTCGATCTTGGGCAGTGGGGCTCCCGCTGGCATGAAGACGGTCGCGGTCACACCGACCAGCCGCGCGGCGAGGGCGACCCCCTGCGCGTGGTTGCCGGCGCTCGCGGCAACCACGCCACGGGCCTTCTCGGCGGCCGACAGCCGGGAGATCCGCACGTATGCCCCGCGCAGCTTGAACGAGCCGGTCCGCTGGAGGTTCTCGCACTTCAGCCACACCGGGCCGCCGGCCAGGGCGCCCAGCACGGACGACCCCTCCACCGGCGTCACCCGAGCCACCCCGGCCAGCGCGTCACGGGCGCGGCCGACCTCCTCGAACGTCACCAGCTCCACGCCGCATATCGTGCCACCCCGGCGCCGGCCGGTCGGCCACCGTGACCCGATCGCGCGGTGGCGCCGCCCCAGCTACCGACGTACGGTCAGGTGCGTGCCGCCACCGCCGATTCGCACCCTGGGTGACCTGCGCCGATCCGGGCGTGCCAGCAGGTCGGTGAAGACCGAGATCCGGGCGAACCTGATCTCCCGGCTCGCGGCGGGTGAGCGGTCGTTGCCGGGGATCGTCGGGTTCGACGAGACCGTGCTTCCCGAGGTGGAGCGGGCCCTCCTCGCCGGCCACGACCTCGTGCTGCTCGGCGAGCGGGGGCAGGGCAAGACCCGGTTGATCCGCACCATGGCCGGCCTGCTCGACGAGTGGCTCCCGGTCGTCGACGGTTGCGAGATCAACGACGACCCGCAGGCTCCGGTATGCCGGCGCTGCCAGACCCTGGTGGCCGAGCGCGGCGACGGCACCCCGGTGTCGTGGCTGCACCGATCCCGCCGGTACGGCGAGAAGCTCGCCACCCCGGACACCTCGGTAGGGGACCTGATCGGTGACATCGACCCGATCAAGGTCGCCGAGGGGCGCACCCTCGGCGACCCGGACACCGTGCACTACGGCCTGATCCCCCGCACCAACCGGGGGATCTTCAGCGTCAACGAGCTACCCGACCTGGCCGAGCGGATCCAGGTGGCGCTGCTGAACGTGCTGGAGGAGCGGGACATCCAGATCCGCGGCTACACCCTGCGGCTGCCGCTGGACCTGATGCTGGTGGCCAGCGCCAACCCGGAGGACTACACCAGCCGGGGCCGGATCATCACCCCGCTGAAGGACCGGTTCGGTGCCGAGGTGCGCACCCACTACCCGATGGAGCTCGCCGACGAGGTGGCGCTGATCCGCCAGGAGGCGCAGCTCGTCTGGCCACCGGAGACCGTGCACCCGGCGCCGGCCGTTCCGGATCACCTGGTCGAGGTGATCGCGCGGTTCACCCGGGCGGTCCGCGACTCACCCGCGGTCGACCAGCGGTCCGGGGTGAGCGCCCGGTTCGCGATCGCCGCCGTGGAGACGCTCGCCGCGTCCGCGGTCCGCCGGGCCGCGCTGGCCGGCGAGCGGCTGCCGGTGGCCCGCGTCTGCGACCTGCCTGCCGTCGTACCGGCCAGCCGTGGCAAGGTCGAGTTCGACGACGCGGACGAGGGGCGCGAGCTGGAGGTGCTGGAGCACCTGCTGCGGCGGGCGACCGCGGACACCTTCCGGGCCCGGCTCGGCGGGGTCGATCTGGCGCCACTCCAGCGCAGGTTCGACGAGGGGGCCACGGTCGAGACCGGCGACCTCGTGCCGGCCGACGACCTGCTGCGTCAGGTCGGTCCCTTCGCCGGCCTGTCGGCCGTGCTGGCGAGGCTGGAGCCCGGCGGCGGGGAGCACCCGGGGCTCGCGGCGGCGGCGGTGGAGTTCGCGCTCGAGGGGTTGCACCTGTCCCGCCGGCTGTCCAGGGAGGACCGCGAGGGCGGCCGGACCATGTACGGCGGGGGCTGAGCCGCCGTGCCACCGCCCGGCTGGCGGTACGGCGGCTGGCGGTACGGCGCCTGGCGCGGCGGCCGGGACCCGCTGGACCCGCCGTTCGACGTACGGCAGGCGCTGGACGCGATCGGTGACGACGTGCTCGCCGGATCGGACCCCAGCCAGGCGCTGCGCCAGCTCCTGCGCCGCGGCGCCGAGGGGCTGCCCGGGCTGGACGAGCTGCGCCGCCGGCTGCGCCAGCGGGAGCAGGCCGTCCGGCACCGGGGTCGGCTCGACGGCACCCTGGAGGAGGCCCGGCGGCTGCTCGCCGAGGCGGTCGAGCTGGAGCGGAGGGCCCTGTTCCCCGACCCCTCGGACGAGGCCCGGCTCGCCGAGTCCGAGCTGTCCTCGCTGCCCGACGACACGGCGCGGGCGATCCGGCAGCTCGCCGACCACGAGTGGCGTTCGGACCAGGCGCGGCGGACGTACGAGGAGATCCGGGACCTGCTCCGCCGGGAGGTGCTGGACAGCCAGTTCCACGGGATGAAGCAGGCGCTGGCGGGCAGTGGCCCGTAGGAGCTGCGGAAGGTCACCGAGATGCTGGCCGACCTCAACCGGATGCTGGCGGACCACGCCCGCGGGCAGCACACCCCGGAGCAGTTCGCCGAGTTCATCCGGCGGCACGGCGCACTGTTCCCCGACCAGCCGGCCGATCTGGACGAGCTGCTGGACTCGCTGGCCCGCAGGGCCGCGGCGCAGCAACGGCTGATGGACTCGCTGTCGCCGGAGCAGCGCCAGGAGCTGGCCGACCTGATGGCGGCCGCCCTCGCCGACTCCGAGCTGGCCCGCGAGCTGACCCGGTTGCGGGAGCAGCTGCGCACTGCCCGGCCGGAGCTCCGCTGGGGTGGCCGGGACGACCTGACTGGCAGCCGTCCGCTCGGGCTGGGTGACGCCACCACCGCGCTGGCCGAGCTCGCCGACCTCGCCGACCTCGCCGCGGCCCTCGGCCAGGACTACCCGGGCGCGAGCCTCGCGGATGTCGATCCCGAGCTGGTCGAGCGGTTGCTCGGCCGGCGCGCCGTCGACGACCTGGATGCGCTGCGCCGGATCGAGCGCGAGCTGGCCCGGCAGGGTTACCTGCGCCGGGTCGGTGGCCGTGCCGAGCTCACCCCGAAGGGCATCCGCCGGATCGGGTCGACCGCGCTGCGCCGGGTCTTCGCGGCGCTGGACGCACGCGGCACCGGTGAGCACGACGTCCCCGACGCGGGGGCGGCCGGGGAGTCGACCGGCAGCAGCCGGCCATGGCGGTTCGGGGACGAGCAGCCGCTGGATGTCGTCCGCACGGTGCGCAACGCCGTGATCCGGGGTGGCGGTCACGGCGGTGGCCGGGTGCGGCTGACCGTCGAGGACTTCGAGGTGGTGGAGACCGAGCGCCGCACGTCGGCCGCGGTGGCACTGCTGGTGGACCTGTCCTACTCGATGGCGTTGCGCGGCACCTGGGGCGCCGCGAAGTCGACCGCCCTGGCGTTGCACAGCCTGGTGACGACCCGCTACCCGCAGGACTCGATCCAGCTCGTCGGCTTCTCCAACTACGCCCGGGTGCTCAGCCCCGGCGAGCTCGCCGAGCTGTCCTGGGACACCGTGCAGGGCACCAACCTCCAGCACGCGCTGATGCTCGCCCAACGCCACCTGGGCCGGCACCCGACCAGCGAACCGGTGATCATGGTCGTGACGGACGGCGAGCCGACGGCGCACCTCGGCCGCGACGGCCACCCGGAGTTCGCCTGGCCGCCGCTCCCGGAGACGGTGGCGCTGACCCTCACCGAGGTGGAGCGGTGCACCC
This sequence comes from Actinomycetota bacterium, assembly GCA_016201065.1. Taxonomy (GTDB): domain Bacteria; phylum Actinomycetota; class Actinomycetes; order Mycobacteriales; family JACQDL01; genus JACQDL01. The sequence continues at coordinate 7,165 of JACQDL010000003.1, read as the reverse complement.
GGCGGGGTGCCACGATCAACGTCTTCATGCTGGACACCGAGCCGGCGCTGGTCCGGTTCGTCGAGGAGGTCGCCCGGCGCAACGGGGGCCGGGTCTTCCACCCGGAGTCCGACCGGCTCGGCGAGTACGTCGTGCGCGACTACCTGCGCGCCCGGCGAGGCCGCCGGACCGGCACCCGATAGCCTACGTTGATGCGCTTTCTCCTGCTGCTCCACCTGATCACGGCGATCTTCATCGTCGGCCCGCTGGCGATGGCGGCGATGACCGCCGGCCGGTACGCCCGCTCCGGCGAACCCACCGCGCTGCGCGCCACCGCCCGGTCGGTCACCATCTTCGGCTGGAGCTCGCTCGCGGTCGCCGTCCTCGGCTTCGGGGCGATCCCCGGCAACGACGAGGCATCCTTCAGCGCGATCTGGGTGCAGGCGTCGGCGACGCTCTACCTGGTCGCCTTCGCGATCACCATGGCGATGCTCGTCCCCGCGTTGCGCCGCGCGGCGACCCAGGCCGAGGCCGGCGAGGCCACCGCGCCGCTGGCGGGCCGGCTGGCCGCTCTAGGCGGCGTAATCAGCCTGCTGTTCGTCGCGATCACGGCGCTGATGGTCTACCGCCCGTAGCGACCGGGTCAGCCCAGGGCCTGCTGGAGGTCGGAGATCAGGTCGCCGACCGACTCGATCCCCACCGACAGCCGGACCAGGTCCGCGGGGACCTCCAGCGGTGAGCCAGCGGCCGAGGCGTGGGTCATCCGGGCGGGATGCTCGATCAGCGACTCCACACCGCCCAGCGACTCCCCCAGCGTGAAGACCTCGGTGCGCTCGCAGACCCGCAGCGCCGCATCCTCCCCACCCCGAACGGTGAAGGAGACCATGCCGCCGAAGGCCTTCATCTGCTTCGCCGCGACCTCGTGGCCGGGGTGATCGGGCAGCCCCGGGTAGAGCACCCGCTCCACGGCGGGGTGGGCCAGCAGCATGTCCACGACGCGCTCGGCGTTCGCGCAGTGCCGGTCCATCCGCACGCCGAGCGTCTTGACCCCGCGCAGCACGAGCCAGCTGTCGAACGGCCCGGGCACCGCGCCCATCGAGTTCTGGTGGAACCGGAGCCGGTCGGCGAGGTCGGCGTCGCGCGGGATCAGCGCCCCACCGACCACGTCGGAGTGCCCGCCGAGGTACTTCGTGGTGGAGTGCACGACAACGTCGGCACCCAGCCCCAAGGGTTGCTGTAGGTGCGGCGAGGCGAAGGTGTTGTCCACCGCGAGCAGTGCACCGCTCTCGTGGGCAAGCGAGGCCAACCCGGCGATGTCGGCGATCCCCAGCAGCGGGTTGGTCGGGGTCTCGCACCAGACCAGCTTCGTCGCCGGTCGCAGGGCGGCCCGGACCGCGTCGAGGTCGGACAGCGGGACCGGCTGGTAGTCCACGCCCCACCGCGCCAGCACCCGCGCGAACAGCCGGAACGTCCCGCCGTAAGCGTCGTCCGGGATGATCACGTGGTCACCGGGCGCCAGGACGGTGCGCAGCAGGCAGTCCTCGGCGGCGAGCCCGGAGGCGAATGCCAACGCGGTCCGGCCACCCTCCAGCGCGGCGAGGCAGGTCTCCAGCGCTGCGCGGGTCGGGTTGGCGCTGCGGCTGTACTCGTATCCGCCCCGCAGGCCACCCACGCCGTCCTGCTTGTAGGTGGACGTGGCGTAGATCGGCACCACCACCGCCCCGGTGCCGGGGTCCGGCTCCTGCCCAGCGTGGATGGCCAAGGTCTCGAATCCGCTCATGCCGCACAGGCTAACGCGAGCGAGTTCGGGCTCAGCGTGGCGCGGGTGACCTCCTCCCAGGACCCGGGTTCGGGTTGGGTGCCGCAGGCGGAGCGGTTGACCGCGGCGCAGGTCGACGTGACCGACCTGACCGGGTTCACCGCCGCCAACACCACCATCGTCCGGTCTACGACGCTGGGGCATGACGGCAGCGACTCGCTGGAGGTCACCCCGGCCGCGACCGGCACGACCGTCGACACCAGGGTCGCCGTCGGCGGGGACCTCGGCGCGATGCGGCTGGGGATGCAGACCGGCCGCCGGTACCGGATGACGGGCTGGATCTACGTCCCCAGCTACGACACCGGCACCCAGCTGAGGGCGGTCTGGGACCCGCGGCTGGCGGCGATGGGCAAGCCCGTCCTGAAGACCCTCTACACCTACGACGCCGCCGGGCGGCTGGCGACCGTGTCGAGTCCCGGTGAGACGCAGTGGGCGTTCACCTACGCCGGGCAGTACGCCGCGCCCCTGGTGGGCATGCCCAACCCGCAGCGGGTTTCCCAGGTCAGCCGGGGCGGTGCGGCGACGGTGGCGAACGCGACGGCGAGCACCCCGGGACCGGACGGGTACCCGACCGCGAGCGTGCACTACCTGGACGTTGCCGGCCGTGAGGTGAACACCGCGACGCCGGGCGGGTACATCGACACGACCGAGTACGACCGGTTCGGCAACGAGGTCCGCTCGCTGGCCGCGACCAACCGGATGACCGCGCTCGGGCAGGGGCCGGACGCCGCCAGGTGGCTGGCCGAGCTGGGCCTGGACGGGGCGGGCAGCGTGACCCGGTCCCGGGCCCTGGACGCGGTCACCAGCTACACCCCGGACGGGGTGGATGTGCTGGCCACGACCGGTCCGGTCCGGTCGGCCGTGCTGGAGGCCGACGTCGCAGACCCCGACGGGGCCGGTCCGCTGACCGCGATCCCGGCGGGGACCACCGTGGTGGCCCGCGCCCACGCGGTGACCGTCTACGACGAGGGCAAACCCGACGCCGCGAAGTACCACCTGCCGACCACCGAACGGGTCGGGGCGACCCTGTTCGGGTACGACCCCGCCTACCCGGACGTCGACGCCCGGGTCGTGACGACCGCCTACGACCCGGTGCTCGGCGGTACCTCCGGGTGGACGGTCCGCAAGGAGACCAGGGTCACCGTCGACCCCGGCGCGGGTGGGGCGAACGTCACCTCCGCGGCGAGGTACGACTCGGCGGGGCGTGCGGTGGAGTCCCGGAAGGTGGACTCCGCGGGTGGTGACGCCCGCACCACGGTGACGGTGTTCTGGACCGCCGGCGCCAACCCCGACCTGAGCGACGGGGCGCGTTGCGGGAGCCGCCCGGAGTGGGCCGGCCAGCCGTGTGTGACCAGGCCGGGTGGCACCGTGACCGGCAGCGCCCCCGCGCAGCTGCCGACCCGGTTCATCCAGGAGTACTCCCGCACCGGGGACACGAGGGTCGTCGTGGAGACGGCGAACGGGCAGACCCGCACCACGACCACGGGCTACGACGCCGCCGACCGGGTCACCTCCGTGGCGATCAGCGGGACCGCCGGTGCGGGCACCGCGGTCGACACCGTCTACAGCGGGTACGACGACGCCACCGGCGACCTGGTCGACACGTTCACCAAGAACACCTCCGGTGTGGAGACCGGCCGGGTCCACCGCGTCTTCGACGTCGACGGGCGGTTGCAGTCCTACACCGACGCCGACGCCGGCAGCACCGCCACCACCTTCGACCAGTGGGGCCGCCCGCAGACCGTGACCGCCAGCATGGTCATCGCCGGTACCACCGTGCCCGCGGGATCGAAGACGTTCGCCTACGACCTGGCCAGGGACCCACGCGGCGTGGTCACCTCGGTGACCGACAGCGTCGCCGGCACGGTGGACGCCCGCTACGGACCCGACGGGGAGATCACCTCCCAGACCTATCCCGGCGGGATCACCCAGGCCACGACCTATGACGCCGCCGGTGCGGCGGTCGCCCGCTCCTACACCGCCGCCGACGGCACCCTCGTCTACACCGACCAGGTGGTGACCTCCACCCACGGCCAGTGGGCGCAACACTCCTACAACGGGGCGTCCCGCACCTACACCTACGACCGGATGGGGCGGCTGACCGGCACGTCCTCGGTCGCACCCGGGGCGGACACCTGCACCCTGCGCGGCTACGGCTACGACCACCGCGCCAACCGGACCTCCCGCACCGTCACCGGTGGGGCCACCACCGCCAGTGGTGGCTGCCAGGCGTCGGCCGACCCCGCCCAGACCACCACCCAGACCCACATCTATGACGCTGCGGACCGGTTGACCGACACCGGTTTCGGGTACGACGCGTTCGGGCGCACCACCACCCTGCCCGCCGCCACCGCCGGCGGTGGGGCGGCGACCCTGACCAACGGGTTCTCCGTCAACGACCTCATCGCCTCCCAGACCCTGGATGGCACCCGGCGGTCGTGGGCGCTGGACCCGGGGATGCGGGCCCGGTCGTTCACCACCGAAACCCTCGTCGGGGGGGTGTGGGCGAACGCCGCCACCAGGCTCAACCACTACGACGGTGACAGTGACGAGCCGTCCTGGGTCGTGGAGGACACCAGCCAGGGTGTGGCCGCACCACTGACCCGGATGGTCGAGGGCCTCGACGGTGGGTTGGCGGCGACGACCAGCGCGACCGGGGACGTGCAGCTGCAGCTGGTCAACCTCCACGGTGACGTCGCGGTGGAGCTGGCCGCGGACCTGACCACCCTGGTGTCCCGGTTCTTCGACGAGTTCGGGGTCCCCGAGGCGGGCACTCCCGCCGGGTCGGGGAAGGACCGGTACGGCTGGTTGGGTGGGGCGCAACGGTCCGGGGAGGCGTTGGGCGACGTCCTGCTGATGGGGGTGCGGCTGTACTCCCCGGGGCTGGGGCGGTTCCTGCAGACCGACCCGGTGCCGGATGGGAACGCCTCCGCCTACGACTACTGCAACGCCGACCCGGTCAACTGCACCGACCTGGATGGCCGGTGGGGGTGGCGGAGCTTCTTCGCGAAGGTCGCGAAGGTCGCCGAGGTCGCCTCCTGGATCCCCGGTCCGATCGGTTCAGCGGCCGCCGCGGTGTCCTCGATCGCGTACGCGGTGTCGGGGAACAAGGCGAAGGCCCTGGAGATGGGGTTGACCGCCGCCGCCGCCCTGGTCGGTGCCGGAGCCGCCGTCCGGGCCGGGTTCAAGGCCGTGCGAGCCGCCAGCAAGGCCCAACAGGGGGCAAGGGCCACGAAGACGATCGCGCGACTCGCCAAGCGCCACGCCGCCACGAGCGACGCCAGACTCTTCAAGAAGAACCTGTCTCAGGCCGAGATACTCGCAGTCGGCCGTGCACCGTATCTGAGAAACGCATTTCGCGGCACGGCAGTGCACCGAGCGACAGCGAGAAGCGCAAAGTACCGACCGTCAACATGGCGATACGAATACGAGACGCGAGGCCCGGACTTCGTCAACGGCCGCACTGGACACATGATCGAACTGACCACATACAAGTCATATGCGTCACACCTGCGTCGGGGTGGCGCGTGCCCGCGCGCCAGCTATGCTCTCTACGCGCTGTAGGGAGGTGCGTCATGCCGAGAAACCTGCGCCTAACGGGCAATATTCGGGACAAAGTCATCGACGCCCAAGGATACGACTCGGTCACCTTCGCAAGCGGGGTGAAACTAACCGAGTGTCGGTTCGTGAACTTCACCTTCAAGAAACTGGTTGGGTTCGGCGTGTTCCGGCGGATCGAGTTTGTCGACTGTGTGTTCGACAACTGCCGGATGGAGGGGCTGATCACTGGCCGGACGCTGTTCGACTCCTGCACATTCACGGGTGGTACGTGGCGGGAATGGTTCGCCTTCGAGGTGAGCTTCGTGAACTGCGTGTTTGCCACGAGACTGGAAAAGGTCATATTCCACGGGCGAGATACTACCAAGCACTTCTTGTGGCCGCTTCGTAACCGCGTGGAAGGGAATGACTTCACCAATGCCGACATGGAGGACTGCGCCTTCCGCGGTGGCGTAGACCTGTCCCGTCAACGATTTGGCACTTCCGACGCCTTCGTCACCGCGCATTCGATCACGCTGCTGTGTGCGCTCTTGGAGGAACGAGCGCAGGAAACGCATCCCGACGTCGCGCGTGAGCTCAGTATCGAAATTGATATGTTTCGGGACGAGGCCACCGATGGCCAAGAGTGGGCCTACGTCGAGAAGAGCAGCTTCAACGAGCACATCCCCGAACAGGCCCAAGCGTGGGAGCTAATCCGCGAAGCAGCGCGCCAGGTGGGCTAACAAGCAGGAGACCGGACAACACCAAGGCCAGGTGCAGACAGCGAGCCGGAAATCCTGGAGATGGGGTTGACCGCCGCTGCCGCCCTGGTCGGTGCCGGAGCCGCCGTCCGGGCCGGGTTCAAGGCCGTCAAAGCCGCCAGCAAGGCCGGGCGGATCGCTACCGGTGGGAGGCGGGCGGCGCGGGCGTGTAACTCCTTCACCCCGGACACCCCGGTGGTGATGGCCGATGGGTCGACCCAGCCCATCGACCAGATCACGGTCGGGGACCTCGTCGCCACCGTGGACACGGGCACCGGTGCGCTGATCGCCCAACCCGTGCTGGATGTCATCACCGGGTACGGGACGAAACACCTCCTCGACGTGACCACCCAACCCATCAACCCGGACGGCACCCCCGTCGGCGACCCGGCGACGTTCACCGCGACCGCCGACCACCCCATCTGGGTCGAAGGACATGGCTGGACCCACACCGACCACCTCACCCCCGGCATGCGCACCCGAGGTGCCACCGGCGGCCTGGACATCATCCGCCTCGTCCACGACCGTGGCTGGCTGTCCGGACACACCGTCTACAACCTCACCACCGCCAACACCCACACCTACCTCATCGCCCCCACCGACACCACCACTACCCTCGTCCACAACGCCAGCGGAGCGTGCGGGGTCGGCGAGATTGTTCGTGAGCGAGGTGTCCGAATTCGGATCTATCCCAATGATCATGCGCCCGTCCATGCCCATGTTTCGGGTGGCGGTAGAACGACGACTCGGATCGGGCAAAATGGCAAGCCTCTGCGCGGGAGTCGAGAGCTGACGGAGACGCAAAGGCGGGTCGTGAAGGCAAACATCAGGACGATCAGGAAAGCTATCAGGCGAGAAATGAAACGATATCGGAACATGATATGAAGCAGGATTCGACGTTCGCCGACGGCGTTTCGCTAATGCTGCGTACTGAGGCATTCCGCGTAACTGGTGCTCACGGTGTGTGATTGCCGGTGTGGGTCAGGTGGTGCGGTGGTGCTCGTGGTGAAGCAGGACCAGGGCTGCGGCGACGATATCGCCGATGCGTTGCGGGCAGCCACGCCAGCGG
>JACQDL010000002.1 GCA_016201065.1 Actinomycetota bacterium | reverse complement strand
GGGCTGGTCGTCGGCTCACCACGCCAGCGCCCACCTGGCCGGGCAGTTGATCCGGGCCGGGCTGGGTGAGGAGTTCGCCGGTCTGCGGGCGGACGTGTCCGTGCGCGGCGACGGCCTGGTGTGTATCGGGTCGATCACCGCTGAGGCGGCCCACCGGCTGGCGGTGCTGCTCGCTCGGGGCCTGTGCGTCGAGCTCGACCACACCCTCGACGGGATCGGCGACGCCTCAGCGGCATGACACCGGCCGGGCCCGGCCTCGTGGGCTGCGTCCCGGTCGACGACCGGCCCCCGCTCGCGCTGTCGCGGTCGCGTGAGCGGGGGTCTTCCACCCCAGACACACGAAGAGAGGCGGACTGGTGAGCGGCGACGATGGGGCCGAGAGTGGGCGGCGCCCCGGGCCATGGGTGGCCGGCGCGGCCGTCCTGCACGAGCGGGTCCTGGCCGTCGTCGTCAACCGGTTGACCGCCCGCCTCGTCGAGCTGCACGCCCCGGTGGACGACGGTGGCGAGCAGCCCGTGTGTAGTGGCTGCGACCAGGCGGCTGTCAGCGACGACATGGCGATGTGGCCATGCCGCACCTACACCCTCATCGCGGCCAGCGCCCTCGGCCTCGGACCCGGCGGCGTGGAGGAGTACCTGACCGCGCTGCGGGCCGGCCGCCAGCCTCACCGGGACGGCCAAGCAGCCGACCGACCCCTCAGCAGCGGCGTGTGGCCCGGGGTGTCCCACCCGGCTACCTGGGCCTCGCGTGGTGCAGCCACCCCGACTGCGGACAGCCGCCACACGCGCACGAGCGTCACACGTTTCGATCGGGCTGAGAACGAACGCCAGACTCCCGTGGAACACGGTACCGACGGGGGGCCTATTCGGTCACCGACGTTAGGTCTCCCGCCGGCTGCTCCGACCGTGACCGGTCATCACCGCCGCCGGAGGTGATGAGCTGGCGTGTCCCCGGGGCTCCCGCACCGGCGCCGCCGACGTCCTGGAATCCGTGCAACCGGCCCCCGCCGACACCGCCACCCGCACCGCCAGCGGCTCCGAAAGCCATGCGTAACCATGCACACGATCATGAGACCACCGACCGACAGGCCGCAGACCTGCGAATTGGTGGGCCGGACGAAGCGGCACACGAACCGCATACACCCTGATTCCTGGTGATCCGCTGCCGGTGCGTGTGGCCAGGTCACGGGGCGTTGGCGGTGCCCGGTGAGCGCCCCGGAGCCTGCCGGCGGGGGTGCTCCCGGCCGCTGCCGATTGTCGCTTGCTGAGGCGTCGCGTCTTCTCATGATGGCGGAGGACTCGTTGGCTGGCTGGTATGCCCGGCCGGATACGCAGGGGTGGTGCTATGTGCGGGACGGGCATGCGGCGGTGCGGTTCCTGGATGAGTTGTTCGGGGAGTTGTTTCGGGTGCGTGCCGGGTTGATCCGGCAGCTCCGTGTGGATGAGGACGAGCGGGCGGTCCGGGTGGATCGGATGCTCGCCGAGGTGCGGGCCACACGGGAGGGTCGCTCGGGTCCGGGCGGTGATCCGGTGGGTGCCACCGGTGCCGCGCCGGCTGCCGCAGCTGGTCCCGGCGTGGGGGGTGGGGTGTGAGTCCGCGTCGGGTGGCGTCGTTCGTGGGGGCGGTGGTCGTGGCCGGGATCGCGGCGTTGGCGTCGTATTCCCATATGCGGGGTTTGGCGTTGCGGTATGGGCAGCCGGTGTTGATTGCTGATCTGTTGCCGGTGTCGGTGGACGGGATGATGGTGGTGGCGACGGTCGCGTTGGGGGATGGGCGTGATCGTCGGGGTTCGGCGTGGGTGGCGTTTTGGACCGGGGTGGTCGCGTCGGTGACCGCGAATGTGGTGGCGGCGGAGTCGTCGGTGATCGCCCGGTGTGTGTCGGCGTGGCCGGCGGTGGCGTTCGTGTTGGTGGTGGAGGTCCTCACCCGGGGTGGTGCTGATCGTGCTGGACGCCCGGGTCGGTCGGGTCGTGCCCCGGTCGGTGGGGGTGCCGGTTCGGGTCCATCGTCGGGGACCGCCCGGGGTTCCCGAGCTCGGGCGGACGCTGGTGGGTCGGGTGGGCATGAGGTGACGCGGCGGCTGGCGTCGGGGCGGTCTCCGGCAGGGTCGGGGTCGTCACGGTCGGGGTCGGGGAAGTTTGTGCGGCGGCCGGTGGAGCGGACCCGGGAGTTGGCGGCGAACCTTCGGGTGGAGTTCCCGGGGATCAGTCAGGTGGAGTTGGCCCAGCGGTTGGGGATCTCGGCGACGCGGTTGCGTCAGATCGACCGGGGCGAACCTTCGGCCGATGGACCGCGTGCCGGTGATGTGGCCGGGGCTGACGCTAGCGGGCAGTGAACGTGTTGTGGCGGGGACGGGCGGTGGCGGGGGTCGTCGTCCTGCTGGTGGGGCTGCTCCCGCCACCGGCTGGATTCCGGTCGGGACGCTGGTGGCGTACTGGGTTCGTGGTTTGCCCGGTGTGGTGGGCACGGTTTGGGGGTCGTGTGCCAGCGGTGGGTCCCCCCCGGGGTGTGGCGGTGGCCGGGGAACCACCGCCACACCCTTCTCGACCCGGTCCGGATGGGTCTACCCCTGTGGGGTGCCGCCGGCCGGGGAGCTCATGTGAGGCCAGGGACCGTCAGGACCCCGGGTGGCACGGGGTCGACAGGTGGCCACCGTTATCGCTGCGGGTGCCGCCACATCGGCCACATCACCGCAGTGGCTGCGCCGGGTAGCCGGATCGGGGTGCCCGTCGGCTCGTAGCCATGGCGGCGGTAGTAGTCGGGGAGGTCGTTGGTGGCGGCCTCCAGGTGCGCGGGTGTCCCGTCCCGGTCCAACGCTTGGTGGTGGGTGTGTAGGAGTGCGGTGCCGATCCCGGTGCCCTGCACGTGTGGGGCGACCGCGAGGATCGCGAGGTGCTGGTGGGCGACCCCGACCGGGTGGTGGGCGTGCAGGGCCAGTTCGAAGGTGTGGAACCGGTTGACGTGGTCGGCGCCGACGACGCCAACCAGGTCCTCAACGGTGGGTGCGGGGTCGGCCCCGACACCGTGGGGGAGCCACAGGGCGGCGGCGTCCCGGTAGGTGGTGGTGTGCACGACCCCGTGGGTGAGGGTGTGACGGACAAGGTGCGCGAAGTAGTGGTGCGTCAACAGGAGTCGTTCGGTGAGGTCGGGTACCAGCCACGCGGTGGGTGGGAGGTGCAGGAACGCCTCGGTGATGACCTTCGCCAGCGGGTGGACGTCCTCGTATCCGGCGATCTCGATGGTGGGGATCATCACCGGGCACCCACCGGGGACGTCGTGGTTGGTGTGGTGCCGAGCGTCGCGTAGGCGTCGGGATGCCTGCCACGCAGCCGCACGGCGAGCACGACACCGACGAAAGCGAGGGCCAGGTAGCCGCCGGGCAGCAGCCACCCGACGATGGCGGTGTTGGGGACCCCGAGGAGGGTGGGGAATCCGGTGACCGCCAACCAGCTCATCACCCCCAGGATCAGGGTCGCGATCGCGGGCAGGATCGCTTGTCGGGGGGTGTGGGTGCGTAGGTGGTGGGTGGTGATCGCCAGGCTCGTGGTGGTGATCAGCAGCAGGACCCCCAAACCTCCGGTGGTGCCCAACCAGAAGAACAGGTGGACGACCGGGTCGGTGCCGCTGACCGCGTAGGTGGTGATGACCAGCAGGCCGAGGGTGGTTTGGGTGAGGGAGGCGACCCAGGGGGCGCCACCCCGCCTTCCGGTCCACCCCAGTGGTTCGGGTAGGACGTGGTCGCGGCCGAGGGTGAAGATGATGCGGTTGACGGCGTTGTGGAACGCCAACCCGGCCGCCAGCAGGCTGGTGACGAACAGCACCTGCCCGATTCGGGTGAAGGAGTCTCCGGCGAGGGTGAACAGCATCATCGGCCCCTGCTCGCCCGCCACGGTGGCGAGGTGGGTGGGGCCGTAGTGGACGGCCATCGCCCACGACACTGGGGGGACAGGGTGCTGGTGTCGGCCACACCCCCGGCGGGGTGCAGGAAACCCGCGACCGAGAGCACCACGAGGAGCAGGATCTCCGCGGTGGACAGGACCGCCAGCACACGGCCGGACAGCCGCACGTCCCGCACCCCCAACACGGCGACGATCCCCCAGGCGAGTAGCGAGTACGCCCACCAGGGGAAGGTGCGGCCGGTGAGATCAGTGACCAGCGAGGCGGTGGCGGGACCGAGCATCCCGAACAACGCCACCTGGAGCAGGTTGTAGGTGCCGACCGCGACCAACGCGGTGGCGACCCCAGCAGGGCGGCCCAAACCGCGGGTGGTGAACGCGTAGATGCCCCCGGCGTGCGTGATGACCCTGGCAAGGCCCAGGTACCCGACGCAGAACACCGCCAGCACGGCGGCGACAGCAGCGAACACGATGGGGGCGCCGGTGATCCCCGTGACCGCCCAGAACGTCGGCAATACTCCCGCCGCCACTGTGAGCGGGGCGACCTGGGCGAGGACGAAGAACACCACCGCCGGTATGCCGAGTCGGTCGCGGGCCAACGCCGCCCCAACACTGGGGTGCCGAAGGCGGGGTGGGTGCACCGCAGGTCCGGGTCCGGGTGGTGTGGGGCGTGGGGTGTCGGTCAGGTCGTCCATGAGCACTTCCTCGTGATCTTGACGGGACACTTCACGCCCGGGGTCACGGGGCGGGCTGGCATGCGCGGGTCAAGGCAAGGACCGGCTGGGTGGTGGTTCTCCTCCGGCAGCCACCCGGTGGTCACAGATCAGGTGCGGGTGAGAGTTCCGGTGTCGATCACGACCCGGACCTGCTCGACCAGGGCGGCGATGTCGGGGCGCCGATGGTGCAGGTCGGCCACCACCACGGTCAGGTGCTCACCAGCGGTCGGGGTGGCATACCGCAACAGCACCGCACCCAGGCCGGTGACGTCCGCGACCGCGAGCAGCAACGCGTCGCTGTCGGTCAACCGCTGCCGCTGCTCCAGGCGCTGCTGCAACCGGGCCGCCGGCCACGCCGCCGCGTTCACATCCACCACCGTCGGACGGTGCCCCCGCCATACCGACGTCGGGGCGAGGAACCCGGCCGCGACCAGCCGCTCCCGCACCCGGGTGGTGGCCTCGGTACCCAACGCCCGCACCCACGTCGCAACTGGGTACCGGTGCGGTTCGGTGACCACCCAGTCCCACACCCAGCGGGTCAACCCGACCGCCAGGTCGGGGTCCCCACCCCCGCCACCGTCGACCGGGGCCGCCGGTGGAGCGTCCTGCCCGTGCGCCAGCGGCTCCCGGGCGGGTAGACCGCCACGCTGGTCCACCGCGGTGACCAGACCACCGCGGAGCTGGAGCCACCCGGACAGGACCGCTTCCCCCAGGACGGCGGCGCCCAACCCCACCCCCAACGCCCGCGGGCGAAGCAGCGGCCGGTCCCGCTCGTGGGCGAGGAAGTAGAACTCCTCCGACACCCCCAGCCTCCGTCCGCCGGGACCCGCCCCCGAATGACGGCCACCCTCACCCACCGTCACCATCGGACCTCCCGACGCTCGTGTACCCCCGCTGCGGTGGGCGTGGGCAAACCCACCACACCCACCGCAGCGGGTTCACCCACTACCCGAAGCCCTCTGGTGTCCGGGTGCGGGGAGTCTCCGTCTGGTTGCCAACCGGCACTGCACGCCCGGTCAGCGGTGTTGGCCTGTACATCTGGCGCACCGCGACCGGGTCGTCGCCGACCGCCCGATTCGGCCGTCGCGACCATGGGTGTAGGTCTTGGCTGCCGGCGCGCCACTGCGATGGTTGGCTGACCTGCGATTGACGCCGCCATCTCCGCCGGTTCTCCTTTCCGCGTGGTTGCGGCGTCGCATGTAGCCACCCCCTACTTGTCTAGAGCACATTCCGCCGCTCTTTAAGAGCATCAGTCGACCAGTGTTCTGATCGCAGGGGAATGGCCGCCGGCCGTGAACTACGAGAACGTGTTCCACTGGTCATGAACTTCGTGAAGTGCGGTGGACGGCAGCTCCAGTACATGTGCCCGCGGTCCTGCCTGGCCGACTACAAACCAATTTTCGGTGCGCATGAATTGCCGCCCAAAGCCTGTCACCAAGCAATGGAACCGTGGTGCACCATGTTCTGGCGGACCGAGTCAGGCGAACTGATCGAGTGGTTTGGTGAATGCTCTGTTTATGAGCGGATCACGACCATCGACGTATCGCTCGGTCGGGCGGTAACCTGCCGCGGCGAACATGTGTAGGGCGGCCTTGTTGCGGACACCAGTTTCAAGGATCGCTTGCTGGGCACCCGCCGTCACCGCGTGATTTTCGAGCCAAGCGAGCAGCATGCAACCATGACCGATCCCACGCGCCTCGGGCACGACGTAGGTTTTCTTGATCTCGACGGTGCGTGTGGTGTGATCGAACCAGCGGTAACCACCGCACCCCACCGGCTGGCCATCGCGGTACACGACGACGAAGGCACCTGTCGGGGACACGTAGTCGTCACGGTGGACGTCGATCGGGTCGGCGAACCCGTACCGGTCGAGCTGCTCGGCGCGGAAGGCACGCAACAAGACGACGGCGTCGGGGTGGTTCAGCGGACGTTCAACGAGCTCGACCAACCCAGCCCCGTTGGGCTGGGTTGGCTCATCGTGGGGGCCTGCCGTCATACATGCGATAGTGCCTCATCGAAATCGGGGAGGAACTCCCGAACGAGCTTAGTTCGGGACCGGCGGACCAATGCTGGTCGCAGCTCCAGGAGGTAGCTTCGCACACGGGGGGACTGCACCTGTGCGAGCAGGTCGAGTCCAGAGCGGATCACCACCACCGCTTCGGGGAGATCACCGTGCAGCAGGTGTGCGCGGGCCAGGAACGTGGTGTGCAACAACGCCGACCGCGGGTAGGCCGGACCTCCGCCGCCGTCACCGCCGGGCGCGGCCAGGGTGGCCACGGCCCCGCGCAGGGTGGTAATCGCCTCTCCGAGCAGACGGTCCCGGCCGGCGGTGGCGTGTTCGGCCAGCACTACCAAACCCTGGCCGGCTTCCGCCGCCAACTGCGCTGGGGCGAGGTAGTAGAGAAACGACGGCGCCTCATCCGACCGAACTTCGTCCAGCACTGTGGCCGCCTCCTCGGACTGCCGGCGGAACAACGCGAGATCACCGTCGGCAGCCGCAGCGGTGGCGAGCCTGCCCAGCAGCCGGGCCCTCAGAACCGGCTCAGCGCCGCCGCACTCAGCAGTCGCCACCTGGGCGATCCGGACTGCCTGTACGCCATGACCGGCGAACGCCGAGACGTAGCTGAGCATGCCGATTGCGTTCGCAGCCCGGTCGGCGGCCCCCAGCGCCCGGCACATCCCGATGCTGAGCAGCAGGTACCGCTCCGCGGAGCCGTAGCGGCCGGAATCGAAGTGCAGCCAGCCGAGCAACTGCGCCAGATCCGCCACGATCGTCAGCAGTTGCCGGCCGACGTCCGAGCCGTAGTTGGCGTGCTCGACAAGGTCGGCAACGCTCCTGAGCTCTGCGGTGACATACCGCAGGCTCAACGCGCCACCGCCGTGCCGGTCATCGAGCCGGCGCAGTGCGGCGACGTGCGTGGCTATCAGCTCCACCTGCTCGGGCAGTACCTGTTCGTGGCCGGCCCGGGCCCGGGCGACGAACACCGCCCCGTGCCGCTGATCCAACACGACAGCGGTCAGGTCGATACCGGATGCCTCTGTGATCGAGCTGCGCGGTGTCGCGGCGGAAAACGTGAGGTGGTTCAGCGCCTGGACTAGATCATCAACATGGGTAAGTGTCGCCAGTCCCTCTGCGGCGCTCTGCGTGGGCTGGCCCACAGCGTCGCGTCCCGGCCACAGCTGTCCTGCCGTGACCGGGAACCCGAGCCGCGCGGTCAACACCGCGGCGACCACGTCCGGGATCGGTGGACGCGGCCGGAATCCTCGCCGTACCCACGGATAGGCGGCGGTTGGGTCCAGTCGCAGCCGGTCTCGGCCCTGGCTGGACAATCGTGCGTTCACGGCCGTCACCAACTGCCGCGGTCCCCACTCGGCCAGACTCAGCAGTTCATCGAGGAACATCGGTGCCCGGTACATTAATCCCCTTCTATGCGACAGTACCCCTAGGCAAAACCTGGAGACGGAATTCCTGGAAAGGCCGCAATCCATTGTCGTCAACATGACTTCCGAGGCTGACGGACGCTATACGCGAGCTAACGCGGAGTCCGCCGGCCAGCCGGGTATGCCTCGCGTCGGGCCAATACGGGCCGCCCGGGGCGATCCACCACCATTCTGTACATCTTGCTCCCCATGGAGCATGCTGCGCCGCGCGCTGGCACGGGTCGCCGGTCCGGACTCCATCGCTTCGCCGGTGATGTGCCGCCGCTGTTGGATTCGGGAAGCCCCGGCATGTCAATATTGGTGACATGATCCACTCGTTGCTCGCTGTCGCGAACGTTGACGGCATCGAATCCCATTTGCGGAAAATCGGACAGCTCTTTCGTGTGTTCGACCGTCAGGATTCGGAATGCGTCTCGTACGGCGTTGCCGTTGGCGCCAAACGGTGGTTCGTCAAGACCGCCACCACGCCATTGGCAGTGGAATCGTTGCGCCGGGCGGTGACGTTCCACGCTGCGGTCACGCATCCGGCGCTCGTGCCGCTGACCTACGCCCGCGAACTCATTGGAGGCGCGGCTCTGGTCTACCCTTGGGTCGACGCAGAAGTGCTCTACCACGCCACCATCCCGCCCTCCGTGAACCGGTCCGACCCGGACAGCGCTATGGCGCGCTTCCGTCGGCGACCAGTCACCGACGTCCGGCGTGCCATTGATACGGTCCTCGACGCGCACTGCGCGGTTGAGCGGTCCGGGTTCGTGGCTGTGGACTTCTACGATGGCGCTATGCTTTACGACTTCACTGAAGGCGAGATGAAGCTGTGTGACTTGGACGAGTACCGGCCGGGTCCGTTCGCGGTGGATGCGGACCGTATGCCTGGCTCTGGTCGATACATGGCGCCGGAGGAGTTCCAGAGCGGCGCCACTATCGATTTCCGCACGACAGTCTACAATCTTGGCCGGGCGGCCCGGCTGCTGCTGGACTCCGGAGACAATGAACGCGCATGGCGCGGGACTGGCGCACAGCTCGCCGTGGTTCGCCGTGCGACCGCGCGGGAGCCCGGCGCGCGCTATCGCTGCGTGCAGGAGTTCACTGCCGCCTGGCGTGCGGCGTCGACCGTTTCCACCGATCCGAAATCCTGCGAACATCACTCCAGATAGGCGTGATGAACCGTCCAGCTGGATTCGCGGCCATGAAGGCGGGCTCATCCAAATGAGCCCATGTGTCGCGTCGTGATCGCCGCCTCAAATACGTCGATCATGCGCCTGCGCAGATCGTGATGGCACACGTGTTCCACGGCGTGCCGGAAGTCGTCCACTGCGGCGGCAAGCATTTGGTGTTGCAGATCAAGGTAGGCGACCATAAACTCACGTACGGCGCCGGTGATATGAGGGAGAACTTCGACCGCGTATAGCACCGTCAGTGGGAACGACCAGCACGCGTGCAGAAACCCGAACGCCGAGCGCTCCGTCGCGCGCCACGGCGAGTAGTAGCTCACCCCGCCGGGAATCGCCGAATCGTAAGCAACAAGGCGCTCATTGAGCCAGTTGTGGCCCGCCTCATGGATAAGGTCACGAGCGAGAACAATCGGTTCATACGTGTAGTCCGTGAAGACAGTCCCCGGTAGCCGGCTGATCGTCCAGCTGTGCAAGGTTTCGTCGAATCTCCGCTGATGAAGCAGGCAGACGATCGGCGCTGCTCCGGCCAGAAGCGTTGAGAATCCAGCGGTGGCCGCAACGGCGTACGCCTGACGGACCTGGTCGCGTTGACGTTGGCCGGCAGCGGTGGTCGCCGTGTTTATCAGATAGTACGGCGTGTCCGAGATATCCGAACGGCGCAGCTCGTTTGCATTGGGTGCGACGACAACGGCTGGACCTATGTCGGTGTCCACCATCAACGCAGAGTAGTCGTTGCCCGGTGCAGAACGGTACCAGGTGAGCGCCTCGACATCTCGGGTCTGCGCGGCGGCGATTGCTCCCTCGAGGAAATGATGTGCCAACGCATGAGCGAGGACCGTACTGCGACCTACAAGCGGGCCGGCCGTGTGCCCGAGTAGCCGGTGGATGCCGGCGGTCCGGGTGCGGTGAAGCGGCGAATCTGTGTCGAGTGCGAAAACTTCTTCGAGAGAGTTCATGAGCCAATGCCCCTCGTCGGGTGGCCTGGTGCCGAACGCGGGGTCCGGCACCAGGCTGCCTTCGGTATCTGTGGGTCGCCGTCAGCCGTCAGCCGTCAGCCGTCAGCCGTCCGAGCGTTCGTCGGGTTCGTCGTCCTCGGTCGCTGGCCAACCATTGATGGCGACACTGGATGTGTGCGCGGTAATCTGTACGGCCGAGTCGGAATCGCGGAGCTGTTCCGCGGCATCGAGGAACTCGTCAAATTTGTCGGTGTCTTCCATCGGTCTCCTCATTTCCGGCGGTGTTGTTTGGGTGCAATCCCGCACGCGGCGGGCCGCGGGCGGTAGGCATCGGCAGCTACTCTTGCCGTTCGGCGACGAACCAGCTGATGAACTTGCGGGCGCGGCCTTCCCCGACGGGATCGGTGCCGTGGACGAGCTGCGAACCGTAGATGATCGCGCAGCCGACACCCGGGTTGACGGTCCAGCGGGTTCGACGGAGCTCGCGGAACCATTTGGAGGAGTTGTCTGCTCCGTCGTTGGCTATGCGCATCCCTGCCTCGTATCCGGCCTCTGCCGTGTCCCTTTGGGGTGACCAGATCCGTTCGTCGCTGGTCGTCTCGACATAGAATCCGCCTCCGCACGCGGCGGTCTCGACAACCACGCTGATGCCGGCGATCTGGCGGGGCCAGGACATCGGGTCCAACGCGATACCGTCGGCGTGGGGGGTGATGTGCTGTCCGGGGCCGTACTCGACGTATGTCCACGGCCGTAGACTGGTGACCGAAGGCAGAACCCACGCGATCGTCGGCATCGCGCGGCTGGCTGCTTTCTGGAGTAGCGTTTCGGCACTACCTGGCAACTCAGATACTTCTACCCGTCCGTCCGGTTCGTAGACGGCCATCGCCTCCTCCGGGCGTAGACCGGGCACCTCGTGCATGGTTGCGGTTCGCCCCGCTCCATAGGTTTCGGGACCGCGAGCGCCGAGTAGCTCGTCCATGACATCGGTGAGATTGGCGACCTCGTCTGGCGTCAGGAATCCTTCGACGCTGTGTATCGCGAGGCTTTCCGCGAGGTGAATCATACATGCTCTCCTCGTTCGGGGTTGGATCACGTATGGCAGGCGCACACCGGTTCGCTGGAGGGCACGGAAATTCTGAGGGCTGCGGTGAGTACGGCGACGGCCTCACCGAGTACGGTGAAGTATCCGGGCCAGCCGTGTTCCCCTACGGGAAGGAGGGAGATGTCGAGCGCGGGATGGATCGCACCTGTGGTCTTGCAGGCGATCTCGGAGCGGCCGATGGCCAGTTGGCAGGCCCGAGGCATGTCACAGATGGCCGCGGCGACCTGGCATACACGGGCGGCGAGAATCCCGGACTCTACCCGGGATCGGGGCAAGATTCCGACTCGGAGGGCCGTCGGAGCGAGTTCGAGCCCATCGTATGCGTGCCCCTGACAGCTGTCGTAGGTGACGCATCCCCACTCGGTGGTCAGGGCGTCGACAAGTGGCCACACACCGGGTTCGATGGCCTCGCGCCACTGGGGGTGGTTTGGGTGAAGGTCATCCGCATCGTGGACCCCGGGCAGACCAGCGGTGTTAATGTTTCCGTATGCGCTGTGACAAAGGCGTGCGTTGGGTTGGGCGATAAGGGGCCCGTCCCAACGGGCCAGGAATCCGCCGACATCGAGCATGGTGTTGGGGTGGCGTGGCCGCCACTGAATGCTGCGGCAGAAGGCGGCCTGGGGTCGGTGAGGCTCGGCGAGCAGCGCGGCGATGCCGTCAACAAGGCGCATCCGATGGGCGCAGTAACCGTTGTCGTCACCAACGGCGAGCCGTTCCCGGTGGCGCGTGGAGATACACCCACCCATACAGGTGGTGCGGTAGTCGCAGGTCCGGCATTTGTTGGTCAACGCCTTGCCTGCAGCGAGAAGCGGCGAGCGACGCTGTGCGGCGATCACGTCCCTCTCGGTGGTCATGGCGGCGAGGTTGGCGAGGTGGGCTTGAGGCCAGGGCAACTCGTCACAGCTACCGACGCGACCGGCTGGGTAGAGGGTGAGGACGTGGTCGCACTTGCGGTCGGAGAAGTGACAACTTTCGCTGCCCGCACCGCGGAGGCGTCGAATTGTCGACACCGCCGGTTCGAGTTTGAGACGCCGGAACAAGCCGGAGGTGATCCAGTGCCCAGCGGCGGCGAGGACGAATGCGGCGTATTCGTCGGGCGTGACGGCCCACCTCGGACCACTTGGGTCTGCTATCGCCTGCTGTTGCAGTTCCCTGCTGGCCGGGGGCCGGCGGGCCGCGGTGGTAGTGGGTTCGGTGATCGTCGAGTCGAAACACGGGGCGAAGTTCACCGCCCGTATCGCCGTGAAGCCGGCCAGGTGGTCGAGAACGTGGGCGGCACGGCCAAGCACCAACCGGGTCACAACGCTGATGACACCGACACGTTTGCCCCGCCGGCCCAGTAGGCCGAGGGCGGCGGCGATCTTCGGATAGGCCGGTCGGCCGTCGTAGCCAACCCGCCAGGAGTTGCCCTGGGGATCGCCGTCGAGCGAGATCCCGATCTCCAGTGCTGGACAGTAGGTGTCGAACAGATCGAGCCACGCGTCGTCGAGGAGCATGCCGTTGGTTTGCAGCGAGACCCGTACGACGTTGGGTTGCGCGGCCAGCTGATCAAGGATCGCCCCGATGGTTGCTCGCCCGGCGGTAAGTGGCTCCCCGCCATGCAACTCCACCGCGAGCGGCCGGGTGCCGAAGGTAGTGGCAAGCCGGGCGACATCCGCCGGGCCGATGGTCGCCCCACCGGGGGCTTCCTTGCGCTTCTCGAAACAGTACAAACAGTCAATATTGCATGTTTCGCCCCGCAGCTTGAGGATCACTGACATCGCGTGCTGCGGGGTGGAGTCGGCGAGTGATCGGTACACCTCCTCGGCATCGGGGATGGTCGTGTCTTGGGCGGTGGGCTCCACCGTCGCCTCCTTCACGGTCGCGGTGGCTACTGGGTGGCCGTACGGCGCCAGCGACGGAACTGGCCCGGGCTCAGGCGGGTTCGGTGGTCGCCGAGCCGGACAAACCAACCGTCGGCGTAGCGCTGCGGCAGCCAACCCGGATCGAGCGTGTACGCCGGTGGCGCGTCCTCGGCTTCCCCGAGGTCCGGCCAGCACCGCAGGATGGCGTCGGTCACACGCTGCCGGACCGGTGCGAACCAAGCAGAGGTGTCCTCGCCCCACGACATCGGCGCGAGCGACAACATCAGCGCGTCGGCCGTGGCCAGCTGCCCGGTAGTGCGGCGCCACAGGGCGGGAAGCCACTTCGTGCCAAGCAGCGGCTCCCCGGCAGCAGCGCACTCCAGCGTGGCCAGGCACAGCATCAACTGCCGCCACACTAGGTCGGCCTCGAAGTACATCCGGTCGTCGAGGAGCCCGAGGAGATCCTCGGTCAGACTGTGTATCTGTTCGACTTGGTCTGCGACAGCCCACCGCCGGTAGACGTCGCGTTCGGGATCGGTGATGACAGGCCGCCAACCCGCTGGGACGTACCGCAGTGCGGTCCGCAGCCGGGTCAGGGAGCCAATCTCGGCCCGAACATGCCGGAAGACTTCGACGTCATCGAAACGTACGTCGAAGCTACCCAGCAGGCGACGCGCTGCGTCGACCGCTCCGCGGGTGTCGGCGGCCAGATCCACACGGACCCCATCAACGACCCGCGATCTCAGCTCGGGTGCGGTGGCACGCTCGACAATGACGCGCAGATCGACGTCGCTGCGGGCGTGGGCGAGGCCGACCGCGAGCGCGCCTTCCAGCCACACCTCACCAACCGCCGGGTCAGCGACCAGCCCGGCGGCGATCGTGGCTGCGATCGCTTCCCGCGCGCGGGCCGAAGAACTCCTCCACGCCATCATCGAGCGCCGTCCGTGGCGGAACCGACCGCGCGTAGTGTGCGGACCACCCACAGATCCAAGGCGCGCCGCACGTCGGTGCGTTGTGCTCCGACGTGCGGGGTGGCCAACAGGTTCAGCGGCTGGTCCAGTCCGGTGAACAACGGCACATGATCCGTCTCGACGGCGTCCACTGCGAGTCCCGATAGGCGCCCGTCGCGGAGCGCTGCCAGGCAGGCGGGTACATCCAAGGTGTCAGCCCGGCCGACGCAGACCAGCAGCGGCCGGCGGGGCCCGGTCTCGGTCAGGAACGCCTCACCGAACAGGCCGCGCGTGGCGTCGAGCAGGGGCAACGCCACTACATGCGCGTCGGCCCAGCGGGGTAGCTCCGTTGGAGCCACCTGCGGTAGCACGACGGGGTTGGACGGCCATGCCGCGTATGCCACCTCGCGTGTCCATGGCCGTAGGGCCTGGCCCGTCGCGACGCCGACAGGTCCAGCTCCCCAGATCGCGACTCGTTTCGTCGACAAGGATTGACCAGTGCAGGCTCGTTTGAGGTGCTGCCCGTGGCTGAGCCCGTTGTGGCCGAGCGGGACCCGCCGGACGAGCGCCAACATCGCCAGAAGCGCCCATTCGGCCACCGCCGCCGCGCTGACGGTCGGATTGCGGTGCACGGTGATACCCCGGACGGCGAGAGCGGCCATGTCCATGCCATCGGTACCGGACCCAGGGCGTACGACGTGCCGGAGCGCCGGCAGGGCTCGCAGCTCATGCCCCCCGAGCCACACGCCGGAACGCAGCACGAGCGCGGTCGCCCGGCTGGCGGCTGGTTGCGGTGGCCTCTCGAGGTGCGGCACGACGTGAATGTCGAGGTCGGGCACGTTGCGGGCAAGCTGGACCAGATCGGCAGCGCCGTCCACGATCAAGACAGTGGTCATGTCGGCCGCCGGTACCGGCCGAAGGCCAAGTCTTCGTCGCCGACGAGTACCTCCATCGGGGAGGGATGGCCGAAATATTCGTCGCAGGCGAGCTTGACGCCCGGCAGGCCGTCCCACGCCTTGGGGTTGACGGTCGTGTCGGCGTAGTCGTCAACGACCAGCAGGCCACCGGGACTCAGCCGCGGGACACAGTGGACCAACCCGATCAGCGTCGAGTCGTGGAAGTCGCCGTCGAGGTAGCCAAACGCGATGGCCTCCGGCAACTGGTTGGGCAGGGTGTCGGAGAACCAGCCGGCATGGATCGTCGGGCTGGGCCTGCCCCATTCGGCGTGGGTCGCGACCACGTCAGCGGGAGTGGCAACGAGTTCGCCTTGGCGTAGGTGGTCGGAGTCGGCCGGGCCAGGTTCCGGTAGGCCCTGGAACGAGTCGTAGACGTGGATGGCGCGGCCGGCGTCACCGAGAGCGTCGAGCACCGAACGGGTCCACAGCGCCATCGCACCGCGGTAGCAGCCCAGCTCGACGACGGCACCGTCGATCTGATCGTCAACCACCAGGCGCAGCTGTTCGGTGATCGCGTCGAGACGGTCGGCGCACACCGTGCCGACGTGCTCGTGGAGCAGCCACGCCCGCAGGTCGATCAGGGAGCCAGCCATGGTCACCATCGATCCACCAAGCCATCTGGCCGGTCGTCCTGGAGCGCCGCGACCAGGTGTGGGGTGACCCGCGGCAGCAGGTACTTGTCCTTCAGCACCGCCAACGGCAGCCACTCGAAACCGACCTGGATCGGGTCGGGCGGCTCGGTCATGCGCGGCTGCGCGTCGTCAACAGGTTCGGCGAGGAAGTTGAACTGAACCTTCTGTACGTCACCGAACTCGCGCTCCCAGACCTTCGGCACGTACTCGACCACGAACAGCAGTCGGCTGGGTTCGACACGCAGTCCAGTCTCCTGGTGCACCGTGCGTCGCACGGTGTCGCGCAGGCACTCACCCTCACGGGCCTTGCCGCCGGGCAGGTTGAAGTGAAACCCGGCATGATCGTGGTAGGACAGCAGCAGGATCTGGCCGTCGCGCACCACAGCGGCCTTCGCCGACACGCTGATCGCAGGCGGCGGTGTCACCGTCCCGCCCTCCGTCCGGTCGTCATACGCAGGCGCGGGCATCGGGCTCGCCAATCGCCATGAGGTCCCCGACCCTGCCCAGCGGCATCTGCGCGGAGGGCAGGAACGTACCGGTGCCAGCGAACTGCCCGGCGGTGGCACGCATCGCCACCAACGCAGCGCGGGTGAGCTGGTTGGGGTAGATGCACATCCCGAACCCCTCCCGCCACAGGTCACGCCAGCTCAGCTGCGGGAATGCGGTCGGCAAGGTGACCAGCGGGACCGCCTCCCGCCAGGCACGAGCCGTGTTAAGCGCTTCCTGGCCTGATGGGTCACGGGAGTGCATGAGCACTGCGTCGGCGCCAGCCAGCGAGTAGAGACGCGCCCGCTCCAGCGCAGCGGGCAGCCCAGCCTCCGCGATGAGCGCCTCGGTCCGGGCGATGAGCACCAACCCATCTCCGGCGCGGCGCATCTCACGCAGTTGGTCGCACACCAGGTCCGGGTCGGCGAGACGTTGCGCCCTGCGCAAGCTGAAGCTGTTGCATTTCGGGTAACCGCTGTCCTCCAAACACAGCGCCGCCGCACCAGCGCGGATGAGATCGTGGGCGTAGCGGTGGGCAGTCGCCACGGAACCGCCCGCGTTGTCAACGTCAACGACGACCGGCAGCGCACATCGGCGGCCGATGGCTGTCACCACGTCGGCCAGGTCCCGAACACCGAGAACGTTGGTGTCCGGCAACCCGCCAGCGGCCGACACCTCCAGGCCGCTTACCCACAGCGCGTCGAAGCCGGCGTCGGCGGCGACGCAGGCAGCGATCGCGTTGACCGCGCCAAGTGTCCGGACCGGTCCTGACGCCGCCGCATCGCGCAAGGCGGCCCGCAAGGCCGTGGTCATGCCGAGATGTCCTTGCTGGCCGGCAACGCGGGTACGAGACCCCGGTCAATCAACGCCCGCCACGCGAGGTGCAGCGTTTCGGCTGGGTTTGCCGCGCCGTCGAGGAGCACGATGTCGCCCAGCAGCGGGTACGCCCGTGGGATGGCGAGCACCTCTGTGTAGATCTGGCGCACACGGGCTTGCACATCAAGCACGTCCCAGTCCGCGCGGGTGGCATCGCCTCGCCGCGTTCCGGCGCGCCGTATCGACTCCTCCGGGGCCAGATCCAGCACGAATGTCAGGTCCGCCGGCTGCGTGACCGTGCCGGCCAGTTGCTGGTAGGTCTCGGCCGGGCTCAGGTCATGCTTGACCCCGAAGAACGCGAGTTCGCTGAGCATCCATCGGTCGGATATGACAGGTCTGTCAGGCAACGCCGGGCGGATGAGGTTGTCCAACGTGGCGACCTTGTCGGCAGCTACCGCGGCCATGTAGCGGTCCCGGTTGTCTGATGATGGGGAGTACTTGCCGGTCACGATGTCCGCGGCGACCGTCGCATCGAGAAAGTTTGTGGTCAGCAAGCACAGCGGGGTGATCCCATACAGGCCCTCCCAGAGCCGGAACAGTGCCTTGCGCAGAGTGGTCTTTCCGGTGCCGTCGAGACCCTCGATCACGACGAAGGGGTGGCGCGCCATCACTCGACCTGCCCCGCTCCGGTGCCACCGGCGTACTTCGTGTACTGACCCCGCCACGGGATCGACGCCGCGACCAGATCGACCAACCGAAGCTCAGCCAACTCGTCCAACAGCCCAGGCATCCGCCGCTCGGACTCCACGCTGGCCGCGAGCGCCCGGCAATAGGCCGACCGGGCTGACTCGTCACTCTCCCCAGCCTCGGACAGATGCGCCTCCAGAACCCGGATCGCGGTGCCGAAGGCAACCACGGTGACCGCGTCCGACAGCGTTGCGAGCGACACATCAGGCTTCGCCTGATCGAGGGTGATGTGGTGGACGCCTCTGTGCCGGATGACGGAGAAGAAACCGACCCACCAGGCGGCGGCGTTGACGACGCAGCGGACCGCCTCGCTCCACTCAGTCTGGGACGAGTCGCCGATCACGGCGTGGCCCGCGCCCAGCGCGGCCGGCGTCAGCGGATTCGACGGCGCAGCGACCAGCCCGTACTTGGCGG
Source organism: Actinomycetota bacterium (assembly GCA_016201065.1). GTDB lineage: Bacteria > Actinomycetota > Actinomycetes > Mycobacteriales > JACQDL01 > JACQDL01. The sequence continues at coordinate 1,499 of JACQDL010000002.1, read as the reverse complement.
GTAGCTCCAGCCAGAACCCCAACCCCGCCACATCCGGCAACGCCGTTGACGTCGACCGCACCGGCCTCGCGGCGAATGCGTCGGCGTGATGGATGTCCGGTGAGTCAGGGAGCGGGGCTGCGCCTTCGACGAGGTCACGCCATTCAGTCAGGTGCAGGTGCAGCCGCTGCACCTGCAAACCGTCCGCGAGCACTTGCCACAGACGCTGGATCGGCTGGGTCGGCGGCGGATGGGGTGCGACCTGAGCGGGCACTACGTTCTCCTCGGGTTGAGCGGCACGAGACAACCAGCGACCTGGACTCGCGGACCCACTGCGGGGCTGGCGTACCGGGTTTCGTCCGTTCAGCCGGGGGCAGTCGGCACGAACCGGCTGCTGATCAGCCTGCACCGGGTGCGGAAACGATGGAAGACGGCGGTGCCCTAGTGTTGCCCTAGTTCGGTGCTCACCGACACGGCTGGCAGACCACTACCCTGATCGCTGCGGCACCCCGCCGCCGAGTGACGGAGCTGAAGGACACGCTGGTGGCCACGGTCGTGAAGTGGTCCGGGCGAGAAGCCCGGGCGCTACGTCAGGCGAGACGGATGAGCGTCCGTCAGTTCGCCGCCCACCTCGGGTTCAACGACGCTGCCGTGTCCAACTGGGAGCGCCGTGGCGAGGACGCGAGGCTGCGCTACCAGACCCAACAGATCTTGGACACTGACCTGGCTCGGGCCCCGCAGGATGTCCGGGACCGATTCGAATTGGTGAAACGGCAACAGGACGCCGAGACAACACACGCGCACGCGGACCTGGGAAGCGGTTCGTCCACCCGGACACGCACCCTGCTGGATGCGATGCGCGCCCAGATCGGCAGCGGCCTGCGGTACCTCCCACCGGTAGGAGCAACTCAGGGGCTTGCCGCCTTCCTGGAGTCGTCCTCCCGGGTGTACGTGGTCAAGGGGCCGCCGGGGTCCGGCAAGACCCGACTGACATACCACCTCGCCGACGAGCTCGCCAACGACGTTGACGTCCAGCTTCTGTCGGTCGACTCGTGGGATCTGCCCACGCTGGACCTCGCGGCGACAATCCTGCGCTACGCATCCATACCGCAAGGTATAGACCCACTATTGACGCTGGAAGCAGCGGGCGTTGCCTTGCGGCGGTCCTGCCTGGTCGTTGTTGATGGCATCAACTCGCAGGAGCAACTCAACCAGGTCGGACGGCACATCGACGGAATCCTTCGCCAGGTCCCACCAGATGCCCTGCGATTCATGCTGGTCGTACGCACGCCTCCCGACGTTGAGTTGGCCACGTTCCCCGTTCTCGCCGCGTCGATATTCATGCCCCAACCCGTACATGCCGGCGGTGCGTCCTTCGTGCTTATGGCGAACATTAAACAAAACCGGATTCTCGAATATTCTCGGGTTGGCGTAGCATTGTCATATGGTCATCGAGGTTGAGCCTGCCGAGTGGGATTCGCTGCTGCGGTGGAAGAAGCGGTCTGATTCTTTTGTGTTGG
>JACQDL010000007.1 GCA_016201065.1 Actinomycetota bacterium | reverse complement strand
GGCGAGGGCAGGTGATCCGACGGAAGCACGAGAAGGCCCAGTGGCTCAGTTCAAACGAGAACGGCGGCGCAGCCGCCACGAGTACATCGGCTCAACCGCGCAAGCCTGACGGCTCCCAAGCACGCTCATATGCAGCTGGCGTACCTGCTGTACAGCATCAGCGAACGCCGCAGATGGACGCAGACCGCGCTGCTGTTCAACGGGTTGGGCACCTCCTGGAACGACCTGTCGGCCGCATCCCGGACCACTGCGGCGCGTTCGGTTGGCGGCGGCCCGCCCACGCTCGACTTCGACGAGGACTGAGGGGACGGCACGCGATGGCGACCAGCAACCGGGACCGGGTCGGGCGGTGCCTCGAACTGCTCGCGGAGGGGCTCGGGCCGTTCGTGGACGCGCGGATGGCGGCGGTGGTCCCTACGGGCCAGGACTGGCGGGAGACGCTGGCCGCCCGCGACCCGCAGCGCACCGGGTCGGCATCGCAACCCGGGCATGAGGACCCGCATGTCCTGTTGCGGGTGATCACCGAGCAGGGGCGGGTCTTCAAGGACCAGTTGTCGCGTGCGGAGCAGTCGTTCGCCTCGGAGCTGCGGGACGTCCGCAACCGGTGGGCGCACAACGAGTCGTTCTCCGCCGAGGACACCTACCGGGCGCTGGACACCAGCGAACGGCTGCTGCGGGCGGTGGGCGCCGCGACGCAGGCCGACGAGGTACGCCGGTTGCGGGCCGACCACCAGCGGGCCACCTTCGAGGCGGAGACCCGGCGGCTGGTCCGCCAGCAGGAGAGCGGTGGGTCGGTCGCCGGGCAGGGACTCAAACCGTGGCGGGAGGTCCTCGCGCCACACGACGACGTCGCGACCGGCAACTTCTCGGCCAGCGAGTTCGCCGCGGACCTGCACATGGTCGCGATCGGCGAAGGCGCGGCCGAGTACGTCGACCCGGTGGAGTTCTTCCGCCGCACCTTCCTCACCGAGGGGCTGCGGGAGCTGCTGGACTGGTCGGTCCGCCGGATCGGTGGCGACCCCAACGCCCGACCGATCATCAACCTGCAAACCAACTTCGGCGGTGGCAAGACGCACTCGATGCTGGCGTTGTGGCATCTGGTGTCGGGGACGCCGGTCGGTTCGTTCCCGCAGGAGGTCCAGGATCTCGTCGCCGACCGGACGTTGCCGCCGTCGGTGCGGCGGGTCGCGCTGGTGGGCACCCACCTGTCACCCAGCCAGAGCAGCGTCAAGACGGACGGCACCGTGGTGCGCACCCTGTGGGGTGAGCTGGCCTGGCAGCTCGGTGGCGCGTCGGCGTACGCGATGGTGGCGGCGGCCGACGCCTCGGGGACCAGCCCGGGGCACGTCCTGCGGGACCTGATCGCCGCCCACGCGCCGTGCCTGATCCTCATCGACGAGTGGGTTGCCTACGCCCGCCAGCTGTGGGGCCGCGAGGAGCTGCCGGCCGGCACGTTCGACACCCAGTTCACCTTCGCCCAGTCCCTCACCGAGGTGGTCAAGACCGTCCCCGGGGCGTTGCTGGTGATCTCCATCCCGGCCTCGCACGACCCGGACCGGGACGGTACGTCCGGGGGCAGCGCGCTGGAGGTCGGCGGGCCGAACGGGCAGGAGGCCCTGGCCCGGTTGCAGAACGTGGTCCGCCGGGTCGCCGACCAGTGGCGGCCGGCGAACGCCCGGGAGTCCTTCGAGATCGTGCGCCGCCGGTTGTTCGCCGAGCCGGACGCCGACGCGCGGGCCGACATCGCCGCGATCGCCCGCCAGTTCACCCAGTTCTACGGCCGGCACACCGGGGAGTTCCCGCGCGAGGTCATCGACCCCGCGTACGAGGACCGGGTCCGGGCGGCGTACCCGATCCACCCGGAGCTGTTCGACCGGCTGTACGAGGACTGGTCCACCCTGGACCGGTTCCAGCGCACCCGGGGAGTCCTGCGGCTGATGAGTGCCGTGGTGCACGCGCTGTGGACCGCCCAGGACCCCAGCCCGATGATCCTGCCCGGCACCGTGCCACTCCACCTGCCGACGGTGGCCAGCGAGATCACCCAGTACCTGCCCGACTCCTGGAAACCGATCGTCGATGTGGACATCGACGGCGAGGGCTCGACCCCCGTCAAGATCGACAGCTCCCGGACCACCCTCGGCGGGCGAGCGGTGACCCGGCGGTTGGCGCGGGCCATCTTCATCGGCTCCGCGCCCACCCTGCACTCGGCCCACCGGGGCGTGGAACGCCAACGGATCTGGCTGGGCGCGGCCATCCCCGGCGACACCGTCGGCAACTTCGGCTCCGCGCTCGACCTGCTCTCCCAACGGGCCACCTACCTCTACGCCGAGGGCAACCGCTACTGGTACGACACCCAGGCGTCGGTGTCCCGCACCGCGGCCGACTACGCCGACGGGCTGCGGGAGCGACCCGAGGAGGTGTGGGCGGAGATCGTCCGCCGGCTGCGGGCCGACCAGCAACGGTTCCGGGGTGGATTCGCGGGGGTGCACATCGCGCCGGAGTCCACCGCCGACATCCCCGACGCCGAGGACGTCCGCCTCGTCGTGCTGCACCCCGCGCACGCCCACATCAAGGGTGGCGCCGACTCCGCGGCGATGCTGTTCGCCCGGGATGCGTTCGAGCGTCGCGGCAGCGGGCAGCGCACCAACCGCAATATGATCATCTTCCTGGCGCCGGACACCAAGCGCCTCGACGAGCTCACCGAGGCGGCCCGGCACTTCCTCGCCTGGGACTGGATCTCGGGTCGGGTGGAGGAGCTCAACCTCTCCCCGCAGCAGGCCAAGCAGGTGCAGTCCAACCGGGCACACAGCGACGAGGCGGTCACCGCCCGCATCGCCCAGACGTACCACTGGGCACTGGTACCCGAACAACCCGACCCGCAGCGCCCGCCCGTGATCACCGCGGAGAAGGCCGACGGTGCCAACGACCGGCTGGCCGAACGCGTGACCGACAAGCTCACCCGCGCTGGTCTGCTGGCGAGCGCGATCGCGGCGCGCACGATCCGGCTGGACCTGGATCAGAAGCTTGCGAAGGTCTGGGGCCGCGGCCACCTCAGCGTCGGCGACCTGTGGGCCTACCTCTGCCGCCACCCCTACCTGACCCGGCTGCGGGACCGGACCGTGCTCGACGAAGGCGTGCGGTCGGTGTTGACCTCGTTCACCTGGGCGCAGGACGGGTTCGCCCTCGCCGACGGGTACGACGACGTGACCGGCCGGTACACCGGCCTGGTGCTACCCGGTGGGGATGCCTACTTCGGTCAGGTCACCGATACGACACTGCTGGTCGACCCGTCCAGCGCCCTACGCCAGATTGCCGCCGACGAGACCCGCGCCGCAGCGGTGATAGGTCAGGAACCCGGCGCCACGGCCGAGCCTGGACACGTCGACGTGCCCGGCGCTGGCCGACACGGCGACGGTTCCGGTCCGGGCGCGCAGCCTCAGCCGCAGCCCGGACCTCCCCGGGTGGCGAACACCCGGTTCTTCGGCGTCTACCGGATCGACCCCGAACGCTACGGACGTGACCTGACCCGCCTCAGCCAGGAGATCCTCCAGCAACTCACCTCGGTCGAGGGCGCCGAGCTGGAGGTGACCGTCGAGGTGCACGCCCGGCGGGCCGACGGGTTCCCCGAGGACAAGGTGCGGGTCGTCCTGGAGAACGCCCGCACGTTGCGGTTCCAGCAGTCCGGATTCGAGGACGGCTGAGACGCCGACATCACGGACCGGCCACCAACTTCAACAGCTCATCGTGAGCATCTGGACACGCGGGGTACTGTCGCGGGAACAAACCAGGACAGTAGCCGTGACGCCAGGAGGTTGGGGATGTCCGCCGTCGGTTCGATCGTCGTCCGCAGACAACTGGGCCGGGAGTTGCGCGCGCTGCGAGAACGAGCACGCCGCACCCGCGACGACGTCGCGGCGGCCTCGGTCGCATCGGTGGCCAAGATGGCGCGGATCGAGGCGGGGCAGACCCCGGTCCGCCCCGGCGACGTAAGGGAGCTGTGCCGGCTCTACGGCGTCGACGCGGCGACGACCGACAACCTCGCCACGATGGCCCAGGCCACCAAGGAACCGTCCTGGTGGGAGGAGGTCGACGCCAAGGCGCCACGCTGGTTCGGGCTGTACCTGAACCTGGAGGCCGTCGCGTCCGAACTCCACGTGTTCGAGCCCACCCTCATGCATGGGCTCTTCCAGACCGCCGACTATGCCCGCGAGGTCGAGCGGGCGACCACTCCCGGCGCGTCCACCGAGATGGTCGAGGGATACGTGGCGGTGCGGATGGCCCGCCAGCGCAGCGTGTTCGGGCGTCCCGACCCGCTGCGGATGCGGGTGGTGATCGCCGAGCCGGCTATGCGGCTGCCGGTCGGCACGCCGGACCTGATGGCGGCTCAGCTGTCGGCGCTGCGCGACCGGGCCGGGCTGACCCACGTGGACCTGCGGGTGCTTCCCCTGGCGACCGGACCCCATCCCGGTTTCCTCGGGCCATTCAGCGTCCTGGACTTCGATGATCCAGATGACCCATCCGTCGCATACGTCCAGACTTATGACGCGGCGCGGTATCCTGAGTCGGCAGCACACGTGGCCCACTGCCGGCAACGGTTCGACACGATCTACGAGAAGTCCATCCCCCTGGAGGAGTGGCTACCGTGACCCACAACCCGGCCCACGACGCGGACACCCCATGGATCAAGGCAACCGCGTCCGGTGGCGGGGGCGACTGCGTGGAGATGCGCCGGAACGCCGGGGGGATCGAGATCCGGGACAGCAAGGACCCGACCGGCCCGGTGCTGCGGTTCACCCCGGCGGAGTTCGCCGCGTGGCTGGACGGCGCGACCAAGGGTGAGTTCGACCACTTCACGACCGGCTGACCGCCCGCCGCGAAGTCAGCCGCCCGTCGCCACGCGCAGGTTGTCGGCGATCGCGCCGAGGAACTCCTCGGTGGTCAGCCACGGAGCGTCCGGGCCGATGATGAGCGCGAGGTCCTTGGTCATCTGACCGCTCTCGACCGTTTCGACGCAGACCCGCTCCAGGGTGGTGGCGAAGTCCACGACGGCGGGGGTGCCGTCCAGGGTGCCGCGGTGCGCGAGGCCCCGGGTCCAGGCGAAGATCGACGCGATCGGGTTGGTGGAGGTCTTCTCGCCGCGCTGGTGCGCCCGGTAGTGCCGGGTCACCGTGCCGTGCGCGGCCTCCGCCTCCACGGTGCGCCCGTCCGGGGTCATCAGCACCGAGGTCATCAGGCCGAGCGACCCGAATCCCTGCGCGACGGTGTCGGACTGCACGTCGCCGTCGTAGTTCTTGCACGCCCAGACGTAGCCGCCCTCCCACTTCAGCGCGGCGGCGACCATGTCGTCGATCAGCCGGTGCTCGTAGGTCAGCCCGGCGGCCTCGAAGTCGGCCTTGAACTCGGCCTCGAAGACCTCGGCGAAGACGTCCTTGAACATCCCGTCGTACGCCTTGAGGATCGTGTTCTTCGTCGACAGGTACACCGGGTAGCTGCGGGCCAGCCCGTACCGCAGCGACGCCCGCGCGAAGTCCTCGATCGACCGCCGGAAGTTGTACATCCCCAGCGCGACGCCGCCACCCTCGGGGAAGCGCGCCACCTCGAACCGGACCGGCTCGGCACCATCGTCGGGGGTGTAGGTGATCGTGACCGTGCCCGGCCCGGGCACGGTGAAATCCGTCGCCTTGTACTGGTCGCCGTGCGCGTGCCGCCCGATCACGATCGGCTTCGTCCACCCCGGCACCAGCCGTGGCACGTTGGCCATGATGATCGGCTCCCGGAAGACGACACCACCGAGGATGTTGCGGATCGTGCCGTTGGGCGACCGCCACATCTTCTTGAGCCCGAACTCCGTGACCCGGGCCTCGTCCGGCGTGATGGTGGCGCACTTCACGCCGACCCCGTGCTCGGCGATGGCGTGCGCCGCGTCGACCGTGACCTGGTCGTCGGTGGCGTCCCGGTGCTGGATCGACAGGTCGTAGTACCGCAGGTCGACATCCAGGTACGGCAGGATGAGCCGATCCTTGATGAACGCCCAGATGATCCTGGTCATCTCGTCGCCGTCGAGCTCGACGACCGGCCCGGTCACCTTGATCTTCGCCATCCGCGACGATCTCCTCTCGCAGTCCCTGGGCCCTGCGAGAGTACTCGACGGCCCGGTCGACACCGCGCCAGAGGCGCGCGAGCCAGCGCCGCGCCGGAGCCGGCGCGGGTGGCTACAGGTTGACCACGTCGGCCTGCTTGGCCCGGACCGCCTCGGCGGCCTCGGTCAGCCCGGCCAGCTCGCTGCCGGTCAGCTCACCGGCCACCACCCGCCGCACGCCACCGGCACCGATCTCCGCCTCGACACCCAGGTAGACGCCCGCGATCCCGTACTCGCCGTCGACCCAGGCGCACACCGGCAGCACGTCACCGGAGTCGGTGGCGACCGCGCGGGCCATCCGGGCCGCCGCCGCCGAGGGCGCGAAGTACGCCGAACCGGTCTTCAGCAGGGCGACGACCTCGGCGCCGCCGTTGCGGGTCCGGGTCACCAGCTCGTCGATCTTCTCCGCGGAGAGCAGCTCGGTCAGCGGCGTGCCCTGCACGGTGCAGCGGGACGGCACCGGAACCATGGTGTCGCCGTGCGAGCCGAGGGTCAGGGTCCGCACCGCGCCGACCGGGACCGCGAGCGCCTCGGCCACGAAGTAGCTGAACCGGGCGGTGTCGAGCATGCCGGCCTGCCCCAGCACCCGGTTCTTCGGGAACCCGGTGGCGAGCTGGGTCAGCGCCGTCATCTCGTCCAGCGGGTTGGAGACGACGATGACGACGGCGTCGGGCGCGTGCCGGGCGACGTTCTCCGAGACACCACGGACGATCCTCGCGTTGACCTCCAGCAGGTCCATCCGGCTCATGCCGGGCTTGCGTGGCAGGCCAGCGGTGATCACCACGATGTCGGAACCGGCGATCGCCTCGTAGCCGGTGCCGTCCACCCCGGTGGTCTGACCGACCACCCTGGTCTCGAAGCCCTCGATCGGGCGGGACTGGTTGAGGTCCAGGGCCAACCCCTCGGGCTTGCCCTCGACGATGTCGGTGAGCACGACGGTCTCGAAGATGTCGTACTCGGCCAGCCGCTGCGCGGTGGTCGAGCCGTAGAAGCCGGCTCCCACGACGGTGACCTTGCCCTTGCGTTCAGCCATGGATCGGGCCTCCTGAACTCCCGCGCGCCGAGGTGGTACGGCACACCCGGAGGCTATCCGAGCGGTCAGCGCCGACGATGTTGCGGGCGGTGTGGCGTGCGGCACCCGCACGGTCACGATGGGGGTTGATGGCTACCCCCGGGCCATCGGAAGCCACAGGCCGACCACCCAGAGCACGGCGCCGATGCCGAGATAGCACAACACGTCGGACAGCCGCCCCCGGACGGCCAGCACGCCCGCCTGCCGGGTCGGCAGCATGAGCCGGAAGGCGCCCCCGATGATCATCCCGCTGGCCATGATCAGAACACCGCGCAGCCAGTGCGCGGGCACCACGGCGGAGTAGGCAAGGCCGCCGACCGTGAGCGCGAGCACGGTCAGTGCCGGCGCGTTGCGCAGGTTCGCCAGCCGCAGGTCCCTGGCGTGCGCCGGGGCCGGCAGGACTGGCGGCGTTGCCGGCCCCGGCGTCACCGGGAGCGCGGGCGGTATTGCCGGCGGAGGCGTCGGCGAGCCGAAAGGGGGCCAGCCCGCCGGCTCCGATGGAGTTGAACGTTCTCGCACCGCGGCCGTCCTCAAGGGTGATCACAGATGGAGGCGGCAACCTCACACCCGCACCTGGATCGGCATCCAGTGCTGGTGCTTGGGCCCAACGTACTCCGGGTCCGGTTCGCGGGTCGGTCGCCGCTCACGCGTGCGTCTCGGCGAGCTGAACGACGTTGCTGAGCAACATGGCCCGGGTCATCGGCCCCACCCCGCCGGGGTTCGGGGCGACGAAGCCGGCGACCGCTGCCACGTCGGCGGCCACGTCGCCAGCGATCTTGCCGTCGACCCGGCTCACCCCGACGTCGAGCACCGCGGCACCCGGCCGGACCAGCTCGGCGGTGATCAGCCCCGGTGAGCCGGCCGCCGCGACGACGATGTCGGCGCGGCGGAGATGCCCGGTCAGGTCCCGGGTGCCGGTGTGGCAGAGCGTGACGGTCGCGTTCTCGCTCCGCCGGGTCAGCAGCAGCCCCAGCGGCCGGCCGACGGTGATCCCGCGGCCGACGACCACCACGTGCGCCCCGGCGATCGGCACGTCGTAGCGGCGCAGCAGCTCGACGATCCCGGCCGGCGTGCACGGCAGCGGCGCCGGCCGGCCGAGCACCAGCCACCCCAGGTTGATCGGGTGAAGCCCGTCAACGTCCTTGCCCGGGTCGACCCGGGCGAGGATGGCGTGCTCGTCGAGTCCGGTGGGCTGCTGCACGAGGAACGCCGTGCACGCGGGGTCGGCGTTCAGCGCGTCGATGACCGCCTCCACCTCGGCCTGGGTGGCGTCGCCGGGCAGCTCACGCCGGATGCTGGTGATGCCGACCTCGGCGCAGTCGTTGTGTTTGGCCCGCACGTAGAACTGGCTCGCGGGGTTGTCCCCCACCAGCACGGTGCCGAGGCCGGGCACGATGCCGCGCTCGCGCAGCGCCTCGACCCGGGCCTTGAGCTCGGACTTGATCGCGGCCAGGGTTGCCCTGCCGTCCAGGATCGTCGCGGTCACGCCGACAGTCTTCCACCCGCGGTGCGGACGTCAGTGGCAGAAGTGCCGGGCGCCGGTCAGGTACATGGTGGCCCCGGCCTGCCGGGCTGCCGCCACGACCTCCTCGTCCCGGACCGAACCCCCCGGTTGCACGACCGCCCGCACCCCCGCGTCCAGGAGCACCGCGAGGCCGTCAGGGAACGGGAAGAACGCATCGGAGGCCGCGACCGCACCGGCCGCCCGGTCCCCGGCCCTTGACACGGCCAGCCGGGCCGCGTCCACCCGGTTGACCTGTCCCATGCCGACGCCGACCGTCGCACCGTCCCGGGCCAGCAGGATCGCGTTGGAACGCACCCCGCGCGCGGCCCGCCAGGCGAACCGGCAGTCGGCCAGGGTCGCCGGGTCGGCCGGATCACCGGCGACCAACGTCCACGCCGCCGGGTCGTCACCGACCGCGTCGATCCGGTCCGCCGACTGCGCCAGCATCCCCCCGGAGATCGGGCGATGCTCGACCGCGGCCGGCGTCCAGGCCGGCCCGACGAGCAGGCGGAGGTTCTTGCGGGCGGTGAGCACCTCCAGCGCACCATCGTCGTAGCCGGGCGCGACCACGACCTCGGTGAACACCTCGGCGACCTGGCGGGCCATCGCCACGGTCACCGTCCGGTTGGTGGCGATGACCCCACCGAACGCCGACACCGGGTCGCAGGCGTGGGCCTTGCGGTGCGCCTCGGCGACGTCGGCGCCGACCGCGAGGCCGCACGGGTTGGCGTGCTTGATGATCGCCACGCACGGCTCGGTGAAGTCGTGCACGGCCCGCCAGGCCACGTCCGCGTCGAGGTAGTTGTTGTACGACATCTCCTTGCCGTGCCGAAGCTCCGCCTGGGCCAGCCCGGCCGGCTCGCCGTCGCGGCTGTAGAGCGCGGCGGCCTGGTGCGGGTTCTCGCCGTAGCGGAGCACTGCGGCGCGGCGCAGCGTGATCCCGTCGAACGCCGGCCAGCGCGGGGACGGCCCGGCGTCATCCGGTTGGGCGGCGAACCACCCCGCCACGGCGACGTCATAGCGCGCGGTGTGCGCGAACGCCGCCGCAGCCAACCGGCGCCGCTGCACATCGTCGAACCCGCCGGCCCGCACCGCCGCAAGCACCTCGGGGTACTGCCGCGGCTCGACCGCCACCGCGACCGCGGCGTAGTTCTTCGCGGCGGCCCGGACCATGGCCGGACCGCCGATGTCGATCTGCTCCACGACCTGCTCGGCGTCCGCCCCGGCCGCGACGGTCGCGGCGAACGGGTAGAGGTTGCAGACCAGAAGCTCGAACGGCGCGATGCCGAGCTCGGCGAGCTGCGCGACGTGGGCGGGGCGGCGGGTGTCGGCCAGCAGACCGGCGTGCACCCGGGGGTGCAAGGTCTTGACCCGGCCATCCAGGCACTCCGGGAAGCCGGTCAGCTCCTCCACGGCGGTCACCGGGACGCCGGCCTCCCGCAGCGCGCCGGCGGTCGAGCCGGTGGAGACGATCTCCACACCGGCGGCGGCCAGCGCCCGCCCCAGCTCGGCCACGCCGGCCTTGTCCGACACGCTGATCAGCGCGCGACGGACCCGTCTCCTGGTCCCGCCCTGGCCGGCGGTCGGGTCGTCTGTCAAGGAATGAGCACCTTCCTGCCCCGCACGCGGTAGCCGTCGCGGACCATCCGGCCGACCGTGTCGACCATCAACCCGCGCTCGACCTCCTTGATCCGCTCGTGCAACGTGGTCTCGTCGTCGTCGTCGTCCACCGGCACCGCGGCCTGCGCGATCACCGGACCGCTGTCGACCCCTGCGTCCACCATGAAGAGGGTCACCCCGGTGATCTTCACGCCGTAGGCGAGCGCGTCCCGGGGACCGTGCAGGCCGGGGAAGGACGGCAGCAACGCCGGATGCGAGTTGATCAGCTTGCCGGAGAACCGCTCCAGGAAGACCGGACCGAACAGCTTGCCGAAGCCGGCCGAGACGACAAGGTCGGGCTGGAACGCGGCGACCGCGTCGGTGAGCGACCGATCCCATCCGTCCCGGTCTGCGAAGTCCGCAACCCGGCGGACGAAGCTGGGTACACCCGCCCGCTCCGCCCGGGCCAGCGCCTCGATGTCGGTCCGATCGGCACCGACCGCCACCACCCGCGCGCCGTACCCGGGACCTGCGCTGGCGTCCAGCAGCGCCTGCAGGTTGGTCCCGGCCCCCGAGACGAGTACGACAAGCCGTGCGGTCACAGGCTGGAACCCTAGCGTGCCGCGCCGGGCGACCCGGTCACCGGAGGGCCCGCCGCTCCAGCCACCATCGGGTGATCCCGGCGGCGTTGACGCCGACCACCGCGAGCTCGGCGGCCGCGGCCAGCCCGACCCGCCAGAACACCGGGCCAAAGACGGCCAGCCGACCAAATCCCAGCGGGCCGCCCGCGAGCCACGCCAGGACGGCGAGCCCGAGACCGGCCAGCAGGCTACCCGCCAGCACGGATCGGATGGCCCGACCGGTGGGACCACGAACCCGGCCGACGGCAATCCCACCCAGGACGGCGGCGAGGACCGGCACGGCGAGCACGGCCACCACCAGCAGCGGCGGCAGACCCCCCGCGGGCACCGCGGCCAGCAGGGGGAAGGCGGGCACCGGCCCGGCGGTGGCCGACAACGGCGTCACCGACGTACCCGCGCCCACGGCGAACCCCGGACCGACCGCGTAGGCGGCACCCCAGACGGCCGCGTTCGGCACCAGCACCAGTCCCAGCAGGGTCAGCCCGATCCCGTCGACCAACCCTGGGGCCAGTGCGTGGGAGAGCTCGGCCGCACGCCGATGGTGGAAGGCCAGCGAACCGCCCGCCAGCACCGCGCCCGCCGCGATCACGATCGCCGTGGAGACCGCGGCGAACCGACCCGCCAGGCGGGCCCCGTCCGGCAGCTCGGTGAGCAGGCGGGCGCCGAGCGGGCTGCCCCGGAGCAGCCCGAGGCCGCCCGAGATGACAGCGATCGCGCCGGCGCCGAGCAGGGTACGGGCCGGATCGACGCGCACCGTCGGGGTATCGGCGAGCCCGGTGGTGATCACCACGACCGCCGCGTAACAGCCGGACAGCGCCACCACCGCCCGCGCGGCCGTGCCGAGCTCGGCGACCCGCAACGCCCGCCCGAGCCCACTGCCCGCCCGGTAGAGCAGCCCGGCCACCAGAGCGGTCAACCCCAGCGGTACCAGGCCGACCTCACCGGCGACCAGATCCAGCCGGGCGCGGTGCGCAAGCAGCCACCCCTGGGCGGCAAGCCGCAACGCGTCAGCGGCGGAGGCGTCCGGAGACGACAGGCCCCACCCCACGAGCACCAGCGCGGCGACGACGGCGAACCCAGCGAACGCGCTGCTGGTCGCCGCGACGAAGGCCGACCACACTGTCGACGGTCGCCGACGCCGGTCGCCGGTCCTGGGCCGGCCCGCTGCCGCGCCGGCGTACCGGTCCATCCGCCTAGGGCTGCTGCCCCGGGCCGGGGGGCTGCTCATGTTGCTGCCGCCACTGCGGCGGAGCCGACTGTTGCTGCCCCCACTGCGGTGGAGCGGACGGCTGCTGCCCCCACTGCGGTGGAGCCGACTGCTGACCTGGGTACCCACCCGGCGCCGAGGGCTGCCGCTGGATCTTGGCCAGGCGATCCTTGAGGTCGCTGAGACCTCCGGAGCGCGCCAGCTCGAGGCCCACGCCGGCGTTCAGCCCGATCCAGACCAGCATTGCCAGCCACTGGGCCCAGCCTCGACTGATGAACTCGCCACCGGTCCCCTTGGACAGGAACGTGATGAGGAAGCCGAGGTCGGCGATGATCAGCGCACCGACCGCGATGAGGTCGACCGGCAGGCTCGCGGGCAGGACGTTGGCTGCCTTGGTCAGGTAGAGCGCCGCGATCGCAACCGCCAGGAGGATCGCAAAGGCGGTGATGCCACGATCCCATGCGCTGGCGTAGCCGAGCGCGGAGTGGCTGTACTGCGCCTTGCACACCTCGGTCCCGAACCCCGCGCTCCGGCAGAGCTTGTCGACGTTCGGCGCCCACCAGCTGAAGAAGCTCAGGAGGAAGAGCAGCACGCCGCTGGCCGCCGCCACCAGCCCGCCGGGCATGATCGCCTGCAGGTCGAAGCGCATCCCACCGCCGCCGTGCCGGCCGGTCGGGCCACCCTGCTGCCGGTAGCCCTGCTGGCCGTATCCGGGCTGCCCGTAGCCCTGCTGGCCATAACCCTGCTGCCCATAACCCTGCTGGCCGTATCCGGGCTGCCCATATCCGGGCTGGCCGTAACCCTGCTGCCCATAGCCCTGCGGGGGACCAGCCTGCTGGGGGTATCCGCCGCCCTGCCCCGCTCCCGCGCCGTACCCGCCCTGCTGGGGGTATCCGCCGCCCTGCGGGTTGTTGCCGCCCTGCGGGTTGTCGCCGGCGGGCGGGTTGTTGCCACCCATCTGATCCGACATGAGACCTTCCCTCGTCACCTCGTTGGCGCGGGCGACCGCCAGCACGCCGGACCGCCATCCTTGGCTGCCACGACGCGCCCACCCGCGCACGACGATCCCGCGGTCGCGGTTTCACGACAAGCGACCAAGCCGACGCGCCGTAGTAGGGACGGTACCGGAACGCCCGAATACGGGGCGCCCACCGGTCAGGTGGCAACCGGCTGGGCCGCCATGGTGAGGCGACCCAGGACCGGTGCCAGCATGTCAGGCCGTCGGCGGCTGCGACGAGCCCGGCCCACGACGGAGCTGCCGGAAGTCCCCGCCAGCGGCCCGGAACGCGACGAACGACGCGCCACCCGCAGCGAGAGCGCACAGCAGTCCCAGGTACAGACCGAAGCCGGCACCGGAGGACGCACCCGGACCCGTGTTGGAGGGGAGGGTGACCCAACGCAGCAGGATCAGCAGCAGGGCCAGCGCGGAGGCACCGAGAGTGGCGAGCGGCGTCGGGATCGGCAGCGCGACGTTGACGTCGGCGGCCTTACCGAGGACCAGCGCAGCGGAGGCCACGAGCAGCAGGACCGAGAACCACGCCGCGAAGCCGACACCCCACGCACTCACCGACTGTGACCCAGACACGAACCCGGCGATGTTGAACGACGCCGTGTACCACGGTAGGAAGCTGTCGATGAACGCGAGGCCGCCGGCACCGATGAGCACCCAGTCGAGTGTCGAGACCTTCTTGGGATCGAAATTGGCCATCCCTGTTTGCCTCCACCTTTGCCGCGACCACATGGCCGCGGACGAGATTGATGACGCGCGCACCGAGGGCGACCGCTGGCCGGCATCGACCGGCCGGTGGGTCAGGAGGTCGGCCCCGACGCGCAGGCGACAGGATGGCACGCCGGGACCGTTTATGGTGACGGATGGCGCAATCAACACGCGGCGGAGCTGACCGGGACAGTCCGGCATGCCGCGGGTCACCGAACGGCCGTCATGATTTCTCTCATCAGATGCGCCGTCCCGCTCGGTGTCTTCCCCACCCTCACCCCGGCCGCCTCCAGCGCATCCTTCTTCGCCTGGGCGGTGCCGGAGGAGCCGGAGACGATCGCCCCGGCGTGCCCCATCGTCTTGCCCTCCGGGGCGGTGAAGCCCGCGACATACCCGACGACCGGCTTGGTGACGTGGTCGCGGACGTACTCCGCGGCCCGCTCCTCGGCGTCCCCGCCGATCTCGCCGATCATGACGATGGCGTCGGTGCCCGGGTCGGCCTGGAACGCCGCGAGGGCATCGATGTGCGTCGTGCCGATGACCGGGTCACCACCGATCCCCACGCAGGTGGAGAAGCCGATGTCACGCAGCTCGTACATCATCTGGTAGGTCAGGGTGCCGGACTTGCTCACCAGCCCGATCCGGCCCGGCCTGGCGATGTCGGCTGGGATGATCCCGGCGTTCGACGCACCTGGGCTGATCAGGCCGGGGCAGTTGGGACCGATGATCCGGGTGTCCTGCCCCTGGGCGGCCGCCCAGAACTCGGCGGTGTCGTGCACCGGGATGCCCTCGGTGATGGCCACGCACAGCCCGATGCCGGCGTCGATCGCCTCCAGCACCGCGGCCTTCGCGAACTTCGGTGGAACGAAGACCACGCTGACCGTCGCGCCGGTCTCGGCGACGGCCTTGCCCACCGACCCGAAAACCGGCAGGGGACCGGCGCCCGGACCGAAGTCGACCTGCTGACCGTCCTTCCCCGGGGTCACCCCACCGACGATCTTGCTGCCGGCGGCGAGCATCCGGTCGGTGTGCTTGCGCCCCTCGGAGCCGGTCATGCCCTGGACAATGATCTTGCTGTCCTCGGTGAGCCAGATCGCCATCTCACACCCCTGCCAGTGCCGCGAGCTCGGCGACCCGGCGGGCCGCACCGTCCATGGTGTCCACCTGCTCGACGCCCGGGAGGGCCGCCGCGGCGAGGATCTGCCGGCCGAGCTCGGCGTTGTTCCCGTCGAGCCGGACCACCAGCGGCCGGGTCACCTGCTCACCGCGGGAGGCGAGCAGCTCGAACGCCGCCACGATCCCCCGCGCCACCTCGTCACACGCGGTGATCCCACCGAAGACGTTGACGAGGACGCTGCGTACCGCCGGGTCGAGCAGGATGATCTCCAACCCGTTCGCCATCACCTCGGCCGACGCCCCGCCCCCGATGTCCAGGAAGTTCGCTGGTCGCACGCCGCCATGCGCCTCGCCCGCGTAGGCGACGACGTCCAGCGTGGACATCACGAGCCCCGCACCGTTGCCGATGATCCCGATCTCGCCGTCCAGCTTGACGTAGTTCAGGTCCCGCTCCCGCGCCGCCCGCTCCAGCGGGTCGGTGGTGTCGCTGTCCACCAGCTCCGCGTGCCCGGGCTGCCGGAACTCCGCGTTGTCGTCCAGGGTGACCTTGCCGTCCAGGGCGAGGACCGTGCCATCCGGGGTGCGCACCAGCGGGTTGACCTCGACCAGCGTGGCGTCCTCCGCGACGAAGACCCGCCACAACGCGGTCACCACGTCGACGGCTGCCTCGATGACCTCCGCCGGGAACCCGCCCTGGTTGAGCACCTCGCGCGCGATGTCCTGGTCGACCCCGGTCAGTGGGTTGATCGGGACGAGGGCCAGTGCCTCCGGACGCTCCACCGCGACCTGCTCGATCTCCACCCCGCCCTCGCGGGAGGCCATCGCCATGAACGTGCGGTTCGCCCGGTCGAGCAGGAAGGAGAGGTAGTACTCCTCGGCGATCTCACTGGCCGCGGTGACCAGCACCTGGTGCACCCGGTGCCCCTTGATGTCCATGCCGAGGATGGCCGCGGCATGGCTGGCGGCCTCCGCCGGGTCGGCGGCGAGCCGGACCCCGCCGGCCTTGCCCCGGCCGCCCGTCTTGACCTGCGCCTTCACCACGACCTGACCGCCGAGCTGGGTGGCGATGGCACGCGCCTCGTCGGCGGTGCGGGCCACCGCACCCGGTAGCACGGGCACCCCGTGCTTGGCGAAGAGATTCCTCGCCTGGTATTCGAACAAGTCCACTTGGCTTCCGTCCCAGGTTCCTCGTCGCTGCCGGTCGGCCGACAGTTGCTGCCGGCAGGGTAGTCCCGGACCACGCCCGCCACGCCGGCCGCATCCATGACTTCGGTCACCGAACGAACGCGACCCGCGACCGTGAGCCGGGTCCCAGGGCCCGGCGGCCGGGGCTTTCTACTCCACCCCGACCCCGACGTGGGAGCGCACCCACTCCACGATGGATCGGGTGGTGGCACCCGGCGTGAAGATCTCGGCGACACCCATCCGGCGCAGCTCGGTGATGTCCTCCTCCGGGATGATGCCGCCGCCAAAGACCACGATGTCACCGGCGCCGCGCTCGGCCAGCAGCTCCAGCACCCGGCTGAACAGGGTCAGGTGCGCGCCCGAGAGCACGGACAGCCCGACCGCGTCCGCGTCCTCCTGGATCGTGGTCTCCACGATCTGTTCCGCCGTCTGGTGCAGGCCGGTGTAGATGACCTCCACACCCGCGTCCCGCAATGCGCGGGCCACGACCTTCGCGCCACGGTCATGGCCGTCAAGGCCGGGTTTGGCAACAACGACGCGCAGGCGTGCGGTCACGACGACCTCCGACGGGGCTGGAATACCCGGAGGTTACCGCGCACCGGTGGGCCCGGCCGGGAATGCCGGCCCGGTGACCCGCCACGCCGCCACTGCGAGCGCGGCGAAGAACACCGCCGAGGCGGTCAGCAGGCCGGTACCCACGTTGACGGTGTAGGCGGTCGACCGGACCAGCAGCAGGGCCGTGGCGAGGGACTGCGTGGTCAGGCTCGCCGCCAACCCGGCCAAGATGCCCACGGTCGCCAGCCTGGGCCGGGCTGCCGTGCTCGCGGCGAGACCGCCGACGAACACCCCGGTCACCTCGAGCCAGCCCGCAAGCTGATCGGCGCCGACCCGGTCGAACAGCGATGGCAGGTCCCAACCCAGGCTGGTGGCGGTGGCAACACCGACCGGGAGCGTCAGCCCACCGGCCGCCACGAGGGCGGCCACGAAGCCGAGCAGAGTGAACGCCGGCCGGAGCGACTCGAAGGAGCCCTCGTCATCCATCACGGTGCGCTGCCAGCCGAACAGCGCCAGTACCAGGACCGCGGTGAGCAGCCCATCGATCACAGCCAGCAGCACCATGCCCGCACCCGCGGAGTAGTGCGCGCTGATCGCGAGGGTGTCCGGGAACGGCAGATCGAGGGTGCTCCGCCGGGAGGTGTCCAGCCAGGACAGCACCCGGACAAGCTGCCCCACGGCCAGGCTGCCGGCCCCGATCAGCACGGCCAGACCGAACCGGGGCAGCCGTCCGGCCAGGCTGGCCGCCCCGGCGAGGATGAGCGCCGCGGCGAGCGGCGCGGGCACGAGAAAGTCGACGACATGGTGCGCGCTTCCCAGGACGCGGCCGCCGACCCGAACGAACGTCAATGCCGGCTGCACCAGCGACGCCAGCCCAGCCAGGATCGCCATCGCCCCGGCCACCCTGGTCAGCGGGGAGATCGCGCCCACGATGATGGCTGGGGACCGGGCCGCGCCACGGGTCACCTTCTTCGCCGAACTCACTGTCGTCTGCCCTTCCCGCGTCCCCCCGGTCACCCGGACAGCCAGAACGCTAGCAACCTCACGGCCGCGAACGGGATTTCGGGCCCTGAGTTCTTGCCTGGACGGGCCAGGCTTCGTTAACGTCCCTCAACGGTTGCCCAATCGGGTAACGCCAGGACCGACCCCTCCGCACGAAGGGCGGCATGTTCGTGGCGCGACACCGCAATCCCCCCGGCCGACACCGAACCATGGCGCCGCCGTCCACCAAGGCGGCATGGCTGGCGGCATCGATGGCCGGTGCGGCGGTCGCCGCCGTCGGCTCTGGGGTCTCCACCACTGCCGGTACCGCCACGGCGGCCAGCGCCTCGGAGACCGCGCTGACCGGGGTCTCCCCGGCGCCCGCCGAGGCCCCTGACGGGGGCCAGGGCGTGATCAGTGCCGCGATCGCCCGGGACCGGGTCACCACGATCATCGCCGCCTCCCGCGCCAAGCGGGAGGAACTGCGGCCGCGCTGGGTGCGCCCCGGCACCGGCGTCCTGAGCTCGTGTTTCTGCAGCCGCTGGGGCACCTTTCACTACGGCGTCGACCTCGCCGCGCCGTACGGCTCGCCGATCTACGCCGCCGGCGACGGGGTCGTCATCGAGGCCGGCACCGCGCAGGGGTTCGGCGAGTGGATCGCGGTCCAGCACGCGAACGGCGACGTGAGCGTCTACGGGCACGAGTACAAGCTTCTGGTCCACACCGGGGAACGGGTGCAGGCCGGGCAGCTCATCGCTCTGGTCGGCTCCGAGGGCGAGTCGACCGGCCCGCACCTGCACTTCGAGGTCCGCATCGGCGGCATCGACGGGCAGCGGATCGACCCGATCCCGTGGTTGTCCGCACGCGGGGTCGCGATCTGACCGGTGGGGTGTCGTCCGGGCCCAGCGGCCCGACCGGCATGATGAGATCCCGTGAACGCTGACCGGACCGAGTTCGCCGTCGACCCAACGGAGACCCGCACCCCGCCCGGGGGGGCACCGGCCGCTGCCGCGGCCGGCACGGTGGGTGCACCCACCGCGTGGTGGCTGGTCCGCCGCTGGTTGCCGACCCGGGCACTGACGGTGTTGCTGCTCGTCCCCGAGGTCTTCCGCGTCTTCGGCGACGTCTCCTACTACTACCGCAGCATGGCCGGCCTGTTCGGCCGGGCCGGGCTGGGTGAGACGCTGCGGGAGTACCCAGTTCCGTCGATCGGCGTGTTCGCGCTGCCGCGGCTGGTCGTTGGCGACCGCGAGGTGCCGTACGTCTGGACGTTCGTCGGGCTCATGCTGTTGATCGACGGGGCGTTCAGCGTCGCGCTCTGGCGCTCCGCTGGCCACCGCCCCACCCCCGGCCTGCGGCTATGGCTGTGGTTCCTGCCCGCGCTCGGCCCGATCACACTGTGCCGGCTGGACCTCGTCCCCGCCGTGCTCGCGGGTGGCGCGTTGGTCGCCGTGCTGCGCCGGCCGGTCCTCGCCGGGGCGCTCGTCGCGCTCGGCACGGCCGTCAAGCTCTGGCCCGCGGCCATCGTGCCGGCGCTGTGGCTGCACCGCGGCGGCGGGCGCCGGAGCCGGTGGTGGCTGCTCGCCAGCGGCGGGGTGACGGCCGGTGCGGTCCTGCTGGCCGTCGCGGCGATCGCCGGTGGCACCCGGCTGGCGTCCCCGCTGACCTGGCAGTCGGACCGGAGCCTGCAGCTGGAGTCCTACTCCGCCCTCCCGCTGCTGATCGCCGGCGCCGTGCGCCCAGACACCTGGCGGAGCGAGTACACCCGGTTCTTCGCCTTCGAGGTGATCGGACCGGGCGTGTCGGCGATGTTGGTGGTCTCCACCGCGCTGACCGCGCTGGCCGTGGTCGGGCTCGCCGTGCTGTGGCTGCGCGCGGCCCGTGCCGGCCGCTCGGCGCCCGCGGCGCCGGGGCTGCTCGCGGTGGGCACGGTAGGTCTGATGATCATCACCGACAAGACGTTCAGCCCGCAGTACCTGATCTGGCTCGGCGCGCTGACCGCCGCCCTCGGGGTGACGGCAACCGACGCCGGCACCGCCCGGCTGCACCGGCTGCTGCTGCTCGTGGCGGTGCTGACCCAGATCGTCTATCCGAACCTGTACTCGCTGCTGGCCGAGCTCCACCCGCTGGCCGTGGCGCTGGCCACCCTCCGGGACGGCACGCTGGTGGCGCTGACCTGGCTGGCGCTGCACCGGTTCTGGACCCTCACCGGTCGACCCGTGGCCGGCCGGTCATGACCGCTGGCCCGACCCAGGCGGACCAGGCGACGCAGGCGGCGCGGGCGGCGGAGGCAGCGCGGGCGGCGGAGGTCGGCCACGCCCGGTCAGGCGATGTCGCGCTGCTGGCGGTGGCTGTGATCGCGGCCACCATGACCCACTACCGGGTGTACGCCCGTCCGGGCGTGCTCATCCTGGTCGTGGCGGTCGTGGCGCTCGGCTGGGCGGTGCTGCGTGGCGCCGGGTGGCGAACGCCGCATCCGGTGTCGGTCGCGGTGGCCCTCGCGCTGTCCCTCGCGGCGCAGATCGTCGAGCCACCGCACCGGAACGCTGACGTGACCGGTCTGCTGTGGGGCGGCGTGTGGCTGGGCGCGGCGGTGACCCTGCTCGCCGGGCTCCTGCTCGTGGTCCGACCACGGTGGCGGTGGCCGCTCGGCGGTGGCCTGCTCGGCGGCCTGGGACTCGCCTACGGCTTGGTCGTGGCGGGCAGCCCGCGGGCGCGCATCGACGTCTGGGTGATCCTGCAGGGCGCCTCGCTGGGCGTCTGGCACGGTCTGAACCCGTACACGATGGTGTATGACCAGGTGCCGCCGGGCCAGGTCAACGACTGCTTCAACTACCTGCCGATGACCTTCCTCGCACCGGCTCCCAGCCGACTCGTCTTCGGCGATGTCCGGTACGCCGAGGCCGCCGCGCTGCTCGCCGGCGTGGCGGCGCTGGTCTGGCGAACCCGCGTCTCATCGGCCACGGTACGCACGGCGCTGCCGCTGGCGCTGCTGACCGGCCTGCTCGCCGGCTCCCTGCACGACGTCCAGCAGGCGTGGAACGAGACGCTGCTGCTGGGCCTGCTCGTCGGCGCGGCCGTGCTCGCCGACCGGGGTCGCGGCTGGTGGGCGGTCGCCTGCGTCGCCGTGGCACTGGCCACCAAGCAACACGTGGTGGTGCTGCTGCCGTTGCTGGCCTTCTGGCCGTCGTTCGGATGGCGGCGGGCCGTGGCCGCAGCCGCGGGTGGGGCGGCGCTGAGCCTGCCGTGGTTCCTGTGGGACCCGCAGCGGTTCACCACCTGCACGGTGTCGTTCTTCCTCGACCTGGCGCCCCGGCACGACTCCCTGTCGATCTGGCACTGGCTGCCCACCGGCGTCGGCACGCCCTTGCTGCTGCTGACCGGGGTGCTCGGCTACGCGCTGGCGGTGACCCGACTGCCGCGCGACGGTGCCGGGCTGCTGGTCGGCTGGGGGGTGATCCTCGGTGGCTGGGACCTCGTCAACAAGCAGAGCTTCCTCAACCAGTGGCTCCTGGTGGCCCAGCTCGTGGTGGCGGGGCTGGCGCTGGCTACAGCTTCTCGATCGGAGCGAAGCGGAGCAGCAGCCACTTGACGCCGTTCTCGCCACCGAAGTCGATCTGGGCCTGAGCCTTCTCACCCGCACCCCGGACGGCCACCACCCGACCGAGACCGAACACGTCGTGGCTGGCGCGGTCACCGATGGCAAACGTGGGGATCGGGCGGTTTCCCGCGCCACCCCGCACCGTGCCGGTGGCCAGCGCCCGCGCCGCCACCCTGGCCTGGGCCGGTGGCTGACGGACCGGTTCCTCCCGCTCCCAGGCGATCAGCTCGGCCGGAATCTCGTCCAGGAACCGGGACGGCGGGTTGTAGGACGGCTGCCCCCAGGCACTGCGGGTGACCGCGCGGGACAGGAACAGCCGGCGCCTGGCCCGGGTGATCCCGACGTAGGCCAGCCGGCGCTCCTCCTCCAGCTCCCGTGGGTCAGCCAGGGCCCGCTGGTGCGGGAACACCCCGTCCTCCACGCCGGAGAGGAACACCACCGGGAACTCCAACCCCTTCGCGGTGTGGATGGTCATCATTGTGACGACCCCTCCGTCGGCGGTCGGGATGGAGTCCGCGTCGGAGACCAGCGCCACCTGTTCGAGGAAGTCGGCCAGCGACCCGCCGTTCTGCTCGGTGAACTCCTGCGCCACCGCAACCAGCTCGCGCAGGTTGTCGGCCCGGCCCTCGTCCTGCACGTCCTCGCTCTCCTCAAGCTCGGCGAGGTATCCGGTGCGATCCAGCACCGCCTCGATCACGGCCGCCGGCGTGCCGTCGGGACCCGCGGCGACGGCCCGGAACTCGGAGAGCAGGGCGAGGAAGTCCTGCACCGCGCGGGCCGAGCGGGTGTTGATCCCGGGCGCCTCGTCGACCCGCTCCAGCGCCTCGGGGAAGCCGATCCGGTCCCGGGACGCGAGCGCCTCCACGCACGCCTCGGCCCGCTCCCCGATGCCGCGCCTGGGCACGTTGAGGATCCGCCGCAGGCTGACCACGTCTGTCGGGTTGACCAGCACCCGAAGGTAGGCGAGCAGGTCACGCACCTCGCGCCGCTCGTAGAACCGGACCCCACCCACGACCTTGTAGGGCAGCCCGACCCGGATGAAGATCTCCTCGAAGACCCGCGACTGCGCGTTGGTCCGGTAGAACACCGCCACGTCACCGGGGCTGACCTGCTCGGTGTCAGCCAACCGGTCGATCTCCCCGGCCACCCAGGCGGCTTCGTCGTGCTCGTTGTCCGCGACGTAGCCGGTGATCCTTCTGCCGGCACCCGCCTCGGACCAGAGTCGCTTCGCCGGCCGGTTCGGGTTGCGCGCGATCACCGCGTTGGCGGCGCTGAGGATCGTCTGGGTGGAGCGGTAGTTCTGCTCCAGCAGGAGTGTCCGGGCGGTGGGGAAGTCCCGCTCGAACTCCAGGATGTTGCGGATCGTCGCGCCCCGGAACGCGTAGATCGACTGGTCGGCATCGCCGACCACGCACAGCTCGGCCGGCGGCCCGACCGGGGCCGCACGCAGCACGTCGCCGTCCACCGTGGCAAGCCCGGTCGGCCCCTGGGACAGCTCGCGGACCAGCACGTACTGGGCGTGGTTGGTGTCCTGGTACTCGTCCACGAGCACGTGCCGGAACCGCCGCCGGTAGTGCTCCGCGACGTCCGGGAAGGCCTGGAGCAGGTGCACGGTCGTCATGATCAGATCATCGAAGTCCAGCGCGTTCGCCTGCCGCAACCGCCGCTGGTACAGCGTGTACGCCTCGGCGACGACCTTGTCCAACCCGGACCCGGCCCGAGCCACCCAGGTCTCCTCGTCGACCAGCTCGTTCTTCAGGTTGCTCACCTGGGCGGCGAGCGCGCGGGCCGGGTACCGCCTGACGTCGAGGTCGAGATCCCGGCAGACCATGCTCATCAGCCGCCGGCTGTCGGCCGCGTCATAGATGGAGAAGCTGCTCGACAGCCCCAGCTGGGACGCCTGGGCGCGCAGTATCCGCACGCACATGGAATGGAAGGTGGACACCCACATCATCGCCGCCCGCCGGCCGACGAGACCAGCCACCCGCTCCCGCATCTCCCCGGCGGCCTTGTTTGTGAACGTGATCGCGAGGATCTCGCCGGGCTGGACGCCACGGCGGGCCAGCAGGTAGCCGATGCGCTGGGTGAGCACCCTCGTCTTGCCCGAACCGGCGCCCGCCACGATCAGCAGCGGCCCGCCGCTGTACTCCACGGCCTCCCGCTGCTGCGGGTTGAGCCCTTGCAGCATCGCGTCGAGGTCGACGGCCGGCACGCTCTTCATGTCGGCGCCACCCTACTGCGGCGCACCGACGCCCGGCGATCAGCCGGCCGGTCCCGCCGTGACAACCGCCCGACCGTGTGGCACGCTAGCGCCGTGCGGCAGCGGGCGGGTCGATTTTTCTACGGTTACCGGAGTCCGGTAGCCGTCGCCGCCACTGCCTGATCATCGCAGCCAACCGACGCCCCGGGTCTCCAGACCCGGGGCGCTCGTCGTCTCGGGCCCGGATGCGGGTCGACCCCGAGAGGACCGACCATGATCAACCTTGAGGAGACCGCCACCGACACCGCGGCGGCGATCCCCGTGCTCCGCGACCAGATCGACGCGCTGGACCTGGCCATCACCCGGCTCGTCACCGAACGGGCCCGGCTGTCACGGCGGATCCAGGCGGCCCGGCTGGCCGCCGGTGGGGTCCGGGTCGAGCTGGGGCGTGAGCGGCAGATCCTGGACCGCTACCGGCAGGCCGTGGGCACCGCCGGCACCGGGCTCGCCGAGGCCGTGCTGCGTGCCTGCCGCGGAAGTCTCTGACCGTCCACGGGGGTACGACGTGGCGCGGCACGGGATCGACCGGGTCACGATCTACCATGGGACACCGTGACCATGCCGCTGGCACTACCCGACGCCGAGATCGACCGGATTCTGGTCGTCACCGCCCACCCTGACGACGCGGACTTCGGTGCGGCCGGCACGATCGCCTCCTGGACCGACGCTGGCATCGAGGTCGCCTACTGCGTGGCGACCCGCGGCGACGCGGGCGGGTTCGACGACACGCCCCGGGAGGAGATGCCGGCGCTGCGTGAGGCCGAGCAGCGGGCCGCCGCAGCCGTGGTCGGGGTGAAGGACGTCACCTTCCTCGACCACCCGGACGGCCGGGTGGTCGCCTCCGAGGAGCTGCGCCGGGACATCACCCGGGAGATCCGGCGGTTTCGCCCCCAGCGACTGCTGTGCCAGTCCCCGGAGCGCAACTGGCAGCGCATCGCCGCATCGCACCCCGATCACCGGGCGACCGGCGACGCGGCCCTCTGCGCCGTCTACCCGGACGCCCGCAACCCGTTCGCGCATCCGCGGCTGCTCGCCGAGGAGGGGTTGGCGGACTGGGCCGTGCGGGAGGTGTGGATGATGGCCGCGCCGGCGTCGCTGAACAACCACTACGTCGACATCACCGACACCATCGAGCGGAAGCTCGCGGCGCTTCGCGCGCACGTCTCGCAGATCAGTCACCTGCCCGAGATGGAAGGCATGGTCCGCGGCTGGCTGTCGGCCACGGCGGCCGCCGGCGGACTGCCGGAGGGCCGGCTGGCCGAGGTGTTCCACGTCATCAGCACCGCCTGAGCGGGCGTACCCGCCAGTTACCCTGTGCTCCTGAAGCTCCAGGGCACGGTGGGCGAGGAGGGGCGAGGTGGCTCAGCACGACGACATCTCCTCGTTGCGACGGATGCGTGACCGCGGCGAGATCGATCTGGCGGAGTACGAGGCGCGCCGCCGGCAGCTGCTGTGGGGTACCCCCGTCCCCGATCCGCGTGCCGGGCGATCCCCCGACGCGGCCGATGTGGTGCCCACCGCCCGGATGGCCGCACGCCGGGGCGGGCCGGGCAGGCGCGGTAACCGGCGCGGGCGGGCGGCGTTCCTTCTCGCGCTGCTGCTGGTGGTGGCCATCGTCGCGGCCGGAGTGTGGTGGTTCGTGCTGCGGAAGCGGAACAGCGTGCCGCCCGCCCGCTACGCGACGGCCGTGTGCGCCACCGCCCAGAGCTGGCGCGACGACGTCGCCGCGCAGGACGGCCAGCTTCAGCGGGCGTTGAGCTCCAACGACGACCCCGAAGCGGTCCGGGACACCCTCGCGAGCTACTTCGACCAGGTCGCCGGGCGGACCGACCGGCTCCGGACGGAGATCGCCGCAGCCGGCACGCCTGCCATCGAGGGTGGCAGTGCCTACGCGGCAACCCTGGACGGCCTGCTGCAGCGCACCATCTCGTCGCTGCGCGACGCGGCGCAGCGCACCCATGGCCTGGACCCGGCTGCCCGGACCTCGTTCGATCCCGCGGTACAGGCCCTCCAGGCCCAGACCGACCAGGTGATCGGCGCGGTGACCGACTCGCTGGCCAGCACCTCGGCACCCGCCGCGCTGCGCACCGCCTACAGCAACACCAGCAGCTGCGCGCCGTTCACCGGCTGATCGCGACCCGGTGTCACTTTCCGCGACGGGTCACTCCCACTCGATCGTGCCCGGCGGCTTGGAGGTGATGTCCAGCACGACCCGGTTGATCTCCCGGACCTCGTTGGTGATCCGGGTCGAGATCCGGCCGAGGACGTCGTAGGGCAGCCGGCCCCAGTCCGCGGTCATCGCGTCCTCGCTGGTCACTGGGCGCAGCACCACCGGATGGCCGTAGGTCCGCCCGTCACCGGCCACCCCGACCGAGCGGACGTCAGCCAGCAGCACCACCGGAAACTGCCAGATGTCCCGGTCCAGACCGGCATCGGTGATCTCGGCCCGCACGATCGCGTCAGCCGCCCGCAGCAACGCCAGCCGGTGCTCGGTGACCTCGCCGATGATCCGGATCGCCAGGCCCGGACCGGGGAACGGGTGCCGCCACACGATCGCCTCGGGGAGCCCGAGCTGCTCACCGACCCGCCGCACCTCGTCCTTGAACAACGTGCGCAGCGGTTCGACCAGCTCGAAGTCGAGATCGTCGGGGAGCCCGCCGACGTTGTGGTGGGACTTGATGTTCGCCGTCCCGGTGCCGCCGCCGGACTCGACCACGTCGGGGTAGAGCGTCCCTTGCACCAGGAAGCGCACGACCTCACCGTGCGCGCCGGCGTCGGCCACCACCGCGCGTGCGGCGTCCTCGAAGACCCGGATGAACTCCCGGCCGATGATCTTCCGCTTCTGCTCCGGGTCGACGACGCCGGCCAACGCGGCGAGGAACCGGTCGGCCGCCCGCACCACCCGCAACGACACTCCGGTGGCCGCCACGTAGTCCCGCTCGACCTGTTCGGTCTCCCCCGCGCGCATCAGGCCGGTGTCGACATAGACGCAGGTCAACGCGTCCCCGACGGCCCGCTGGACGAGCGCCGCGGCAACCGCGGAGTCGACGCCACCGGACAGCGCGCAGAGCACCCGCCTGTCGCCGATCTGGGCCCGGACCTGCTCGACCTGGTCCTCCACGACGCTGTCCATCGTCCACAGCGCCCGGCAGCCGGCGGCGTCGTAGAGGAAGTGCTCCAGCACCCGCTGGCCGTACTCGGTGTGCGCGACCTCGGGGTGGAACTGCACCCCGTACAGCTCACGCTCGGCGTCCTCGAACGCGGCAACCGGCGTGACGGCGGTGCGCCCCACAACCGCGAAGCCCGGCGGGGCGGCGGTGCAGGCGTCGCCGTGGGACATCCAGACCACCTGGCTACGCGGCAGGTTGTGCAGCAGCACGTCGGGCTCGGTCACCGTCAGCTCGGTCCGACCGAACTCCGATCCGGCCGTGTGCTCGACCCGGCCCCCCAGGGCCACGGCCATCGCCTGGAAGCCGTAGCAGATGCCGAGCACCGGCACCCCGGCGGCGAACAGCGCCGGATCGACGGCGGGGGCGCCCGGCGCGTACACCGAGGCCGGCCCGCCGGAGAGGATGATCGCCTTCGGCCTGCGGGCGAGCATCTGCTCCACCGGCATCGTGTGCGGCACGATCTCGGAGTAGACCCGCGCCTCCCGCACCCGGCGCGCGATGAGCTGGGCGTACTGGGCACCGAGGTCGACCACGAGAACGACCTCGGAGGACGCCGAGCCGGCGGTCTCGGTGCCGGTCCGGGCGGTGGTGGCGAGTGATGAGCGCACGCCGGAATCCTACGGTCCCGCCGAGCCGATACCCGTACCGCCGGACGCCGGACGCCGGTGGCACGCCGGCTACCTGGTGACCGGCAGTCCAGCCTGCCGCCAGCCGGCGATGCCGCTGGTGATGTCGTAGACATGCCTGAAGCCGAGGTCGTGCATGGTCGCGGTCGCTGCGGCGCTGGCGTCCGCCGTGCCGCTGTAGACCACGTATGACGCGGTGTGGTCGAGCGCGCCCAGCCGCTGCCGGAAGTCCGCCGCGGTCGCGTCGACGTCGACCGCATCGGGGATGTGGCCGGCCGCGAAGTCCGCCGGCGGCCGGGCGTCGAGCACGACGAACGACGGGTTGCCGGCGTTGGTCCGGATCAGCTCGGCCGCGCCGGGCGGGATGAGCGGGATGACCGGCTGCACGAGGTTCGCCGCCTCGGCGGCGCGGACGTCGACGCCGTAGTTCTTCCTCAGCCGGTCCTCCAGGGCCTGCTGGGTGAGCATGCCGCCGGAAAAGTCGACCAGCGCCCCGTTCCGGTCGTAGAACGCGGTCACCGGCAGGCCGTCGGAACCGAAGGAGGACCACAGGTCGGAGCCGGGCGCCGCCCCGATGTCGCGGGCCAGGCTGAAGCCGGCGCCGGCGAGGTCGAAGCGGCGGGCCATCGCCACACCGTCACCGGTGTCCGAGGTCTGCACGCCGACGAAGTCGACGCCGCCATGGGTCGCCCTGGCCACCTGGACGAACCCGGGCAGCTCCTCGTTGCAGTACACGCACCAGGAGGCGAAGAAGTTCACCACAACCGGGCGGCCCCGGTGGTCGGCAAGGCGGACGTGCCCGTCCCCGGTCAGCGCCGGCAGGTCGAATGCGGTCCTGTCGGCCCGGTACCCCTGGGCCGCCGGAGCGGTGCTGGCAGCCGCCGGAGCGGTGCTGGCGGGTGCCCGGGAGAGCGCGACGACCACAGCGAACACGCCCAGGCCGGCACCGACGACCGCGACGGTCCGCCACTGCCGGCGGGCCTTCTCGCGGGCGGCCTCGGCAGCCCGCCGTCCGGTGGGCCGGGCCGCCCGGCCAGGGCGTGAGCTGGTCTTGCGGGCCACGGTGCCGTCCCTTCTCACCAACTCGCCAAGGCGGACCGGTCCGCCGCGGTGTACGGCGGCGAGCGCCCCAGTGACATCCGATCGCCGGACGGCCGAGTATACCCCTTGGGGTATGTTGTGGGAGCGGGGGTGGCACCGCATCGAGTGACCTGGGAGGCCGATGGAGCCGATCCGATCGATCATCACCGACCCTGACCCGACCGGGATCGGTCCGTGACGGCTGGTGGTCCTGGCGGACGTCCACCAGGACCACCAGCCCGCCAACTACGGGGTCGGGTGACCGGTCGGGTGACCGGTCGGCATGCCGGTCGGGTGAGTGCTCGGCATACCGGTCGGGTGGTCGGTCGGCATGCCGGTCGGGTGGTCGCTGGGTGCGCCGGTCGGCGTCGGGTGCTCGCCCGGGCGACGGATCGCCGCGCAGTAGGCCTTGATCCGGTCCTTCCCACCGGCGGCCCGCTCGAGGCTGGCGTAGGCGGTCGACGGGGTGGCCAGGCCGCCGTGTTCGAAGGCCGTGCACAACCCGAACGCGGCCGGACCGGTGGCGTCGGGGCCCTTGGCGTGCTCCGATCGTTCGGCCCCCGGATGGGTCCGCTCGTTCGGGTCGGTGACCTGCTTGCCGTCGGTGGCCTCAGGTGCGCCGATGGTGCGGTGCGCGATCCCCTGGAGTGACCCGGGCAACGTTCCGGTGTAGGCGGCGGCGGCCGTGCCACCGACGGTGACCGCGCCGACGGCGGCGGCCATAGCGATCTTGCTGGCGAGCAGGCTGGACAGCACTGAGCTCCTCCTGGTCGGTCGGGACGTAGAGCGGTTCTGAGCCGCGACAAAGGCCGCCACGACGGCCTCCTGCCCCACCAACTCGGCTTCGGTACCGGGCGCGCGCAGCGCCTCGACCACGGCGCGCAGCGCCGGATCGGCGAGCAGCGGCGCGTCTGCGAGTGGTGTTGGCTCAGACATCTCGACCACTGAACGCCGCCTTTCCGTGTTGCGTTACGCCGTCCGCCCGGAGCTGGTCGGCGAGCCGGCGCAACCCCCGGTGCACGGCCACCCGGACGGCGCCCGGGCTACGCCCGACCAGCGCGGCGACGTCGGCCACCTCCAGTCCCATGACGACCCGCAGCGTCACCATCTCCGCGACCTCGGCCGGCAGCCGCGCCACCAACCGGAGCGCGTCCTCGGTCCCGATCCGGTCGATCACCGTGTCGGCCACGTCGGGCACCGACGGTCCGTCGGCCCTGGTCAGATCCGGGGTCAGCGTCTCCGGGCGCCGGAACCGCCTGCGGTGGCCGTCCATCAGGGTGTTGCGCGCGATCCGCACCAGCCATGCCCGGAACCCTGGCTCCTCGCCGGAGAAACCGCCGAGCCCACCGATCACCCGGAGCCACGTCTCCGACGCCACGTCCTCGGCCGCGTCACCGGCGACCACCCGCAGGTACCGCAGCAACATCGGGTGGGCGCCGCGCCACAGCGCTGCGAAGGCGTCCGGGTCCCCGGCCTGGGCGGCCGTCAGGAGCTCCGAGAACCTGGAGGCTCGGTCCTCCACCGCCAACCCCTTCCGGTAGGCAGCCGATACACGGACACGACACGACCCACCCCCGAGGGGCCAGCCCGGAACTTGACATCCACTGCGGCCAGATGTCAAGGCGGCGGTGCTCCGGGTGGCCGTCGGGCCGGCCGCGCCGTCGCCCGATCGCCGGCATCCGTGCGCCGAGTCCGGGCGCCGTCGTACCCGCGAATTGTTCGTGTTGCGTCGCGAAATCTGCACCAAGAAATTGCCGGGCACTGTGTTGCCGGACACCGCGATAAATGACCCGAACGATCGCGAACCATCGAAAGGGTGCCTGTTTCCGGCGCGGTTTCGCGCACCGCTGGACCCGGACCACCGGCCGGACAGAAATCGCGGGGCGATCCTCCCACCAAGCCGGCCGCGCGGCAGTCCCCCGAATGGACTACTCTTCGACTACTGAGCGTGAATCACACGAATTTGCCGCCAGCGAACACACGACAAGGTGATTGACACGCAATTGCCGAGGCGACAAAGGTAATGCACTCATCAGGCCTTCGCGTACCCCTCGCGGCAAGGAGAATCCCGGTGAGCAATAGCGAGACGACCGGTGGCACCCGCACGGCCGAGTTGTCCTACTACGCCCAGCTCGGCGGTGCGGCCACCATCCGGCAGGCAGTGGATCGGCTGTACGGGCTAATCGGTGCCGACGACTCGCTCATCCGCTACTTCGACCATGTGCATCTCCCGACCCTCAAGGCGCACATGGCAGCGTTGCTGACGATGGCACTCGGCGGTCCCGGCGGCTACGAGGGCCGAGACCTCGCCGAGGCCCACCACGGTCTCAAGATCACCGAGCGTGACTACGCAACCGTTGGCGGGTACCTGACCGCCGTGCTGCGCGAGCTGGACGCGGGCACCGAGATCGTCGCGGCGGTCACCGAGATCCTGACGGCGGTCCGAGGGCAGATCGTGGAGGTGTTCGACCAGCCGACCAGCGTCCCCGGCGCGGGCGGGTAACAGGTGATCGACGCCGCCCGCCTCAAGGAGAGCTGGAACGCGGTCGCCCAGCACGGCGACCAGGTTCCGCTGCACTTCTACGCCACCCTGTTCCTGATGTACCCGGAGACCCGCCAGCTCTTCCCGGTGAGCCTGGCGGCCCAGCGAGACCGCCTGGTCGGCGCTCTCGGCCAGATCGTCTCCGACGTGGACAACCTTGACGCGCTGGTGCCGTTCCTGCAGCACCTCGGCCGCGACCACCGGAAGTTCCAGGTGGTGACCGACCACTACCCGGCGGTCGGCGCCGCGCTGCTGGCGACGCTCGCGCACTTCCTCGGCCCGCGCTGGACCGACGAGCTGGCCCGGTCCTGGGCGGAGGCGTACGACGTGATCGCCTCGGTGATGACCGGGGCGGCCGAGGACGCCTCCCGGACCGAGCCGCCGTGGTGGGACGCCGAGGTGGTCAGCCGTGAGCTCCGGACGTTCGACGTCGCGGTGCTGACGATCCGCCCGAGCCACCACTACCCGTACCGGCCCGGGCAGAGCGTGGCGGTCGAGACACCGGTTCGCCCGAGACTCTGGCGCTACTACTCCCCAGCGAACTCGCCGCGGGTGGACAACACCCTCGAACTGCACGTCCGGCAGGTGCCAGGGGGCCTGGTGTCCTCGGCGCTCGTGCAGCTCGTCCAGGTCGGCGACGTGCTGCGGCTCGGGGCGCCGGTCGGCGCCCGGTTGACCCTGGACGCGAGCCAGGGCCGGGACCTTCTGTTGATCGCCGGAGGCACCGGCCTGGCTCCGCTTCGCGCCCTGATCGAGCAGGTGGCGGCCGAGGGAGGCAGGCGGCGGGCGGTCCTGGTACTCGGCGCGCGCACCGCGCGCGAGCTGTACGACATGCGGGCGGTCCTCGAACTGCGGGACCGCCTACCGTGGTTGACCGTCCTGCCGGTCCTGTCCGACGACCCGCTGCGCGGTGGCCCGCAGGCCATCGCGGTGGACGCGGCACGACGGTTCGAGCCGTGGCACGAGTACGAGGTCTACGCCTGCGGGTCGGCGGAGATGGTCCACGGCACCGTGAAGTCCGTCGTCGATGCCGGTGTTGCTCCCGATCGCATCCACTACGAGGAATTCCAGAGCCATCAGTACCCGCCCGCCGTGATCGGGGCCGCGAACGTCCGGGAGCACGCATGACACCGCAGTCCAGCGCCAGCTCCGGTGAGCTGGCCCAACCCGGCCGGCGGCTCAGCCCGCTGAGCCCCGACCAGATCCGCAACGTCAACCTCCCGCGCACGACACTCGGCCGGCGCGGCTACAGCGAGCCGGAGGTCGACCTGCTCCTGCGCCGCCTCGCCACCGAGGTGGAGGGGTGGATCGCGGAGAACACCGGTCTGCGGGTCGAGAACGAGCGGCTGAAGACGGCCTGGCGGGACTGGCACCGACGGAACCAGCCCGACGGCGGCCAGCTCGAACCGCTGCCGGCGCAACGCCAACCGAACCCCGACGCCGTGCTGCTGATGTCCCGCGCCCAGCAGGAGGCGGACTCCCTGGTCGCGCAGGCCCAGGACTACGCCCGGAGGGTGACCGAGCACGCCCGGTCGCAGTACGAGGACGTCCTGCGCTCCGCGCAACACCAGGCGCGGGAGGAGGCCGAAAGCGCGGTGCGCGACTACCGCGCGCGGGCCGGCACGGCGTACACCGCCGAGATCGAGGAGCTGGAACGCCGGCTGGCCTGGGCCCGGACCTTCCTCGGCGCGATCCAGGGCGTCGAGGTGCAGCTCAAGGCGGCCCGTGAGGCGCTGACCCTGGAGGTCGAGAAGCTGGGCATCACCGCCCTCGACAGTTCCCGCCGCTAGGTTCCCGCCGCTGGGCTGCCGCCGCTAGGCTGCCGATCACCGACGTTGCCAGCCAAGGTGATCGTGTGCCGCACGACCCGGCGGCCAACCGGAGGGAGGCTGCTCGGTGACGAGCACACGGGTGGAGCGCGGGGACCCGTCAGCGGCCCGCGCGGTGAGCGTGAGCAAGACCTACGGGTCCGGGCACACCGAGGTGCGCGCGCTGGACGAGGTCTCGGTGGAGCTCGCCGCTGGCGAGTACACGGCCATCATGGGTCCCTCCGGGTCCGGTAAGTCGACCCTGATGCACTGCCTGGCCGGCTTGGACTCGGTGACCTCCGGTGCGGTCTACATCGGCGGGGACCAGCTCACCGGGATGTCGGACCGGCAGCTGACGACGCTGCGGCGGGACCGGGTCGGCTTCGTCTTCCAGCAGTTCAACCTGTTACCGACGCTCAGCGCGGAGGAGAACATCGTCCTGCCGCTGCGGATCGCCGGGCGTCCGGTGGACCGGGCCTGGTTCGACCAGGTCATCGGCGCGGTGGGGCTGGCCGACCGGCTCCGGCACCGCCCGACCGAGCTGTCCGGCGGCCAGCAGCAGCGGGTGGCCTGCGCGCGCGCCCTCATCACCCGCCCTGCGGTGGTCTTCGCCGACGAGCCGACCGGCAACCTCGACTCCCGCTCCAGCGCCGAGGTGCTCGGCTTCCTCCGCCGCAGCGTCGACGAGCTCGGCCAGTCGGTCGTCATGGTCACCCACGAGCCGACCGCGGCCGCGTACGCCGACCGGGTGCTGTTCCTCGCCGACGGCCGGGTCGTGCACGAGATGACCGAACCGTCCGCGGAGCGGGTGCTCGACCACATGAAGTCACTCGACGCGCCACGCCCGGAGTCCTGATGCTCCGCGCCACCCTCAGGTCGGTGCTGGCCCGCAAGCTGCGCCTGCTGCTCTCGGCCCTCGCCGTCGTGCTCGGCGTCTCCTTCGTGGCCGGTGCCCTCATCCTCACCGACAGCCAGCAGCGTGGCTTCGACCAGCTCTTCGCCACCATCAACGAGAACATCGCGGTCGAGGTCCGGGGACTGCCCACGGTGGGTGACCAGCCCAACCGGGGCATGCCGGCACCCCGGAGCCTCGTGCCCACCTCGGTGCTGGCTGCGGTGAGCCGGGTCGACGGGGTCGCCGAGGCCGTGCCGAGCGTCTCCGGTACGGCGGTGCTCATCGGCCGGGACGGAAAGCCTCGCGCCTCGACCGGCGCCCCGAACATCGGCACCAACCTCGTGGACTCACCGAGGCTGAACCTCGTCCACCTGGTCGCCGGCCACGCGCCGCACGGCCCGGACGAGATCGCGATCAACCGGGGACTGGCCACCAGCTCCGGTTACGGCGTGGGCGACACCGCCCTGGTCAGCACGCCAGTGGGGCAGCAGCGGTACACGATCGTCGGTGTCGTGGCGTACTCCGGTGACCGCTCCTCACTCGCCGGCGAGACGCTGGTGCTGTTCGACACCGCCACGGCGAGGCGGCTGCTCACCGCCGACCGCGGCGACACGGAGGTGGTCGCCGCGGCCGCAGGCGGGGTCAGCCAGGAGCAACTCCGAAACCGGATCCAACCCGTCCTACCGGCCGGCCTGGAGGCCGTCACCGGCACCGAGCTCGCCGCCGAGCAATCCAACAGCGTCAAGGAGGCGCTCGGCTTCTTCTCGACATTTCTGCTGGTCTTCGCCGCGGTCGCGCTCTTCGTCGGCGCGTTCATCATCTTCAACACCTTCACGATCCTCATCGCGCAGCGCACCCGGGAGCTGGCGCTGCTGCGAGCGCTCGGCGCCAGCCGGCGGCAGGTCACCGTGGCGGTGGTGGTGGAGGCCACCGTGGTCGGTCTCATCGCCTCGGCGGTGGGGCTGGGGCTCGGCGTCGGGGTCGCGTACGGGATCAAGGGCCTGTTCAACGCGATCGGGCTCAGCCTCCCCGACGCGGGCACGGTGGTGCAGCCCCGGACGATCATCGCCGCGTTCGCCGTCGGCATCGGGGTGACAGTCCTCGCCGCGCTGCTACCGGCCCGCCGGGCCGCCCGGGTGTCACCGCTCGCCGCGATGCGTGACGCGGTAACCCCGGACCGGTCGCTGCACCGGCTCGTGGTCGGTGGCACGGTGGTGACCCTGATCGGCGGCGGCCTGCTGTGGTTCGGACTCTCCGGCCACGGCTTGTCCATAGTGGGGGCCGGCGCGCTGGTCACCTTCCTCGGCGTCGCGCTGCTCTCCCCCGCCCTGTCCCGTCCGGTCGTGGCGGCGCTCGGGACGCCGCTCAGCCGTGGTGTCTCCGGCCAACTCGGACGGGCGAACTCCCGCCGCAACCCGCGCCGCACCGCCGCGACCGCCGCCGCGCTCATGATCGGCATCGCCCTGGTGAGCGCGCTGAGCGTGCTGGGCGCCTCGACGACGGCGACCATCGCGAAGGTCACCGACCGGGTCATGGGCGCCGACTTCCTGGTCGCCGGGCAACGGGCCAAGATCGACCCCGTCGCCGTGCAGCGGCTCCGGCAGGTGCCCGGAGCGGCGACCGTGTCGGCGATGTGGGTGGACCGGGTCTCCATCGACGGAAAGGCCAGCCAGGCCCTCATCGCCCCGGCGACGGCGCTCGGCTCAACCGTGTCGATGACCGTC
The DNA here is from genome assembly GCA_016201065.1 of Actinomycetota bacterium. Taxonomy (GTDB): domain Bacteria; phylum Actinomycetota; class Actinomycetes; order Mycobacteriales; family JACQDL01; genus JACQDL01. The sequence goes on along the minus strand of JACQDL010000007.1, from coordinate 22,042 downwards.
ACCGCCGGCCAGCTCGCGGAGTTCGGAGCCGGCCGGCTCCTCATGTCGGCGAAGGTCGCCGACATGAACCGTCTCGCGGTCGGCACGCCGGTGTCGGTCGGCTTCGCCGACGGCCAGCGGGAAACGCTGCGGCTGGCCGCCACCTATGAGGACAACGCCCTGCTCGGCGACTATGTGCTCGCCGAGTCAGTCTCCGGCCACCTGCACCGGGCGAGCTACGACCTGGTGCTGATCAAGGCGGCGGCTGGCTCGGACACCGGGCAGGTCGGCACCGCGCTGCGGGACGTGCTCGCGGCGTACCCGGCGTTGAACCTCCAGGACCGCTCGCAGTTCGTCGCCGAGCAGACCAAACAGGTCGACCAGCTCATCGCGGTGATGAACGCGATGCTCGCGCTGTCCGTCGGGATCGCCGTCCTCGGGATCGTCAACACCCTCGCGCTGTCGGTGCTGGAACGCACCCGGGAGCTCGGCCTGCTGCGGGCGGTCGGGATGGCTCGGCGGCAGGTGAAGCGGATGATCCGGGTGGAGGCGGTGGTGATCGCGCTCTTCGGCGGTGTGCTCGGGCTCGCCATCGGCACCGGGCTCGGCGTGGCGGTGCAGCATGCCCTCGCCGGGCAGGGGGTCACCGAGCTGTCGATACCCGGCGGCCGGCTGCTCGCCTTCTTCCTGCTCTCCGGCCTCGCCGGGATGCTCGCGGCGTGGCTGCCGGCCCGACGCGCGGCCCGGTTGAACGTGCTCGCCGCAGTGGCGAGCGAGTAGTGGACGGCGAGCGAGCAGTGGACGGCGAGCGAGCAGCGACCGGCGATGCCACGTCCGTCGACGCCGCGCTGGCCAGCCTCCGCGGGGCCGCCCCGGCCTGGTCCGGGACCGGTCTGGCCGAGCGGATCGACCTGCTGGATCGGCTGAGCGCCCGGGTCCTCGCCGAGGCCGACGGCATGGTGGCCGCGGCTGCCCTGGCGAAGGGGTACCCGGCGGACAGCCTGTGGGCGGCGGAGGACTGGTCCGGTGGACCGTGGGCGCTCCTGCAACACATCGACGGGTACCGCCGGGCGCTGCGCCGGATTGCCGCGGGCGGTGCCCCGATCGCTGCCGGCGCGGTCCATCGTGACGGCGACGGGCGGACCGCCGTCGACGTGTTCCCGGCCAGCGGCTGGGACCGGCTGCTCCTCAACGGGCTCTCCGCGCGGGTCCGGTTGCGCCCCGGGGTGACCCCCGAGCAGGCCCTCGCCTCCGCCGGCGGGGCATACCGTGGCCAGCGGCCCAACCCCGGCGTGGCGGCGGTGCTCGGCGCTGGCAACGTCGCCGCCATCACCCCCCTCGACGTCCTGCACAAGCTCTACTCCGAAGGTCAGGTGGTGGCCGGCAAGCTCAACCCGGTCAACGGCTACCTCAGCCCGCTGCTACGGCGGATCTTCGCCGACTTCGTGGCCGCCGGCTGGGTCCGCTTCCTCGACGGCGGCCCGGAGATCGGGCACTACCTGGTCCACCACCCGGACGTGGACGCGGTGCACCTGACCGGCAGTGCCCACACGCATGACGCGATCGTGTGGGGCACCGGAGCGGAGGCCCAGCGGCGCCGTCGGGAGGGGACGCCGCTGCTCGCCAAGCCGATCAGCAGCGAGCTCGGCGGGGTCAGCCCCTGCATCGTCGTGCCGGGCCGGTGGAGCGCGGCAGACCTGCGCTTCCAGGCCGAGCTCATCGTGACGAGCAAGCTGAACAACAGCGGGCACAACTGCATCGCGACCCAGGTGATCGTGCTGCCGGAGGGGTGGCCCGGTGGCCCGCGGCTGCTCGCCGAGATCCGCAACGTGCTCGCCGGCCTGCCCGGACGACCGGGCTACTACCCCGGCACCGACCGGCGGCTGCGCGCGGTGCGGGAGGCCTACCCGGACGCGGAGTCCCTCGGCCCGGACGGCAGCTGGCTGCTGGTCCCGGAGCTCGCCGGCACCGCCGGCACCGCCGGCGACCCCGGCACCGGCCCGCTGGTCTGCGAGGAGGTGTTCGGTACCGCGCTCGGCGTGGTGCGGTTGCCGGCCGCCACGACCGCCGACTACCTGCGCCGTGCCGTGGACTTCGCCAACGACCAGCTGCCGGGCACGCTCGGCGCCACCGTGCTGATCGACCCGCGCACCGGGCGCCGTGAGCGGCGGGCGGTCACCGCCGCGGTGCACGCCCTGCGCTTCGGCACCGTGGGGATCAATGTCTGGTCCGGTGTCGGGTTCCTGCTCGGCGCCACCCCATGGGGCGCCTACCCCGGTCACGATCTCGCCGAGATCGGCAGCGGCGTCGGCACCGCGCACAACACCTTCCTGCTGGCGGACGTGGAGCAGACGGTGCTGCGCGGACCGTTCGCGCCGTTCCCCCGGGGTCTGGTCACCGGGGCGCCGTCGCTGTCGCCGCGCCCACCGTACTTCGTCGGCAACCGGACCTCGCTGACCACGGTCCGCAGGATCACCCGGTTCGCGGCGCGTCCCAGCGCCCGGCAGGTGCCGGCGATCTTCGCCTCAGCCCTGCGCGGGTGACCTTCGAGCCGGCTGCTCTGGTGGCGGCGGAGGCGGACGAATAGGCTCAGCCTGGTGACGGCGGCCGACCTGCTGCGCAGCACCCGGTCCCAGGCCGGCCTGTCGGTGCGTGCCCTGGCCGACGCGGCCGGTGTGGCCGCCAGCACGGTGCATCGCATCGAGCGCGGCGAACTCCAGCCGACCGTCGAGATGCTCCGGCGGATCGTCGAGGCGGCCGGGATGCGGCTGAGGGTCGAGTCGGAACCCGACCATTCCGCCAGCATGCTCGGTCTGGCCCGCGCGATCGGCGCCGACCGCGCCCGCAACAACCGGGACCGGCGGGTCCTCCGGGCGGCCGAGTTCGCGGACCGGTTCCGCCGGTCCGACCCGGACGCCCAGCGACGGATGATCACCGCCGAGCCCCCGAGCACCGGCGATCGTCGATGGGATGTGTTCGTGGCCGCCCTCACCGAGTGGCTCGCGATCCAGGCCAACCTGGCGGTGCCCGCCTGGACCCGGCACAAGGACCGGTACCTGCGCCATGGCTGGTGGGTCGTTCCGATGGCGCCGCTGCGCGCCTGGGAGTACGCCGGCAGCCCGGCGCCGTTCCGCCGCCGTGGGGTCTACCTGCATCGGGACGCGCTGAGCACCCCGCTGCCGGCGGCGGGTCCCCCGCTCAGCTCGTGACGACGTTGCCGTCGACCACCCTGACCCTGACCTCGGGCAGCGCCACCGGCGCGGGGCCCGCGGTCACCTGACCGGTCTGGTCGAAGGTCGAGCCGTGACAGGGGCACTGGAAGGCCGACCCGTCGAACTCCACCGTGCACCCCTGATGGGTACACACCGCGCTGAGCGCGCGGAAGGCGTCCTTGGTGGGGTGCAGCAGGTACGCCGGCCTCCCATCCGGAGCCGTGAAGGCGACGGAGCCGCCCACCGGCACGCTGGCGGCCGCGGCGATGACACCGTGTGCCGCGGTGGGTGCCGTAGGCACCGGGGTCGACGTACCGGCGGGCCGCGGCGCGGAGCCACCTGACGGCGTGTGCCCGCGGCGGAGCAGCGCGAGGGCGCCGCCGCCGATCACGGTCACCGCTCCGACCAGGCCAGCGAGTACGCTGCCGCGCAGCACCGCCCGGCGTTCCACCTCGGCCGCCGCGACCGCGACCTGCCGGCCCTTGCTCTTCGGGGTGGGGCGCAACCGCTCCCGTTCCCGCGCGCGCAGGTACCCGGTCACCGAGTAGACCCCGCCGTCGCCGGCCAGCAGCAGCGGCGTCCACCCGAAGAGGAAGACGATGTCGGGCCCGTAGAAGTACGGCGAGGTCCGCCAGCTCACGGTGAGGTAGTAGCTCAGCGCGAGCAGCATCCCACCCAGCGCCGCCACCCGGGTCATCAGCCCGAGCAGGACGCCGAGACCGGCCGCGAGCTCACCGAACGCGAGGAGCAGGCCGGTCGTGGTGGCGTGCGCGGCACTCAGCCGGACCAGGCCGCCGATCGGCGAGGTCGCCGCCGCCCGGAGCATCTGGGCGCGCACGCCCAGTACCGAACCTCCGTCGAGGTAGTGCCGGTCGAGGAGCTTCGACAGGCCGGCGTAGACGAAGGTCACGCCCAGGAACACCCGCAGCGGGAGGAGCACCCAGCCGGGCTCCCGAAGCCGGGGGTCGTCCCGGAGGCGTGGGTTGTCACGGAACCGCGGGTTGTCACCGAGGCGGGGCTGGGTCTCCCGGCGCTCGGCGTTTCTGGTCTTGGCCACCGGAACAGGGTGACCGCTCAACCACCTCCACCGCCAGAGATCGGCCGAACACGCCGGAAACTTGCCGGGACCGAGCCTCCATTCAACGGACGTCGCCACGCGGCGGCGCGGGTCCTTCGCCCACGACGGCGGAGGATGCGGGCAACCGCCACGCCCAGGTTCGAATTTGCCCTGATCCGATACGGTTACGGTGTCTGCGTCGTTGTTCCCTGACACCCACGGGAGTGCCCTGTTGGCTATCCAGGACATGGGTGGTGCCGCGCCAGGCGTGCCTGCCGACGCGCTGCCGCGGCCCGCGGCGTACCGGACGATCCGCGACGAGATCCGTCGGCTCGTGACCCAGGCACCGGAGGCAGCCGACACGCCGGTGCCGGCCTGTCCCGAGTGGACGGTGCGGGAGACCGTGGCGCACCTGACCGGTAACTGCCACACCGCGATCGGGATCGGGATCGGGATCGGCGCCGGCCGGGTTGGACCACCGGACCCGGACTGGACCAGGCAGCAGGTCGCCGGCTTCCGGACCGTGAGCCTCGACGCCCTGCTGGCGATCTGGGATGAGGCGGCGGCAGAGCTGGAGCAGCGCTGGGCCGCCGGCGCGACCCCGTCCACGCTGCTGCTCATGGACGCCACCGCACACCGGTTCGACCTCGGGATCGCGCTCGGCGAGCCGCCACCTCACGAGCATCCGGTCCTGCCGGCGATGGTGGCGGTGGTCACTGGCGGCTTCGCCCGGGCAGCAGCGTCCCACCAGCTTCCGGTCCTGCGGCTGCGCACCGACACCGGTCAGGAATGGGTGATCGGTGCGGGCGAGCCGGCAGGCACGGTCCACGCCTCCCGGTACGACCTGTTCCGGTCGCTGACCGGGCGCCGCACCGCCGTCCAGATCCGTGCGCTGGACTGGGACGGCGACCCGACGCCCTGGCTGCCGGCGTTCCGGTGGGGTCCGTTCGTCCCGCCGGCCGAACCCACCGAGTAGCCGCCGATCAGGCGCCCACCGGCTGGACGCGCCGCCCCACGGCGCAGGTGCACCGCGCCACGGCGCGTTCTCCGGCGTTCGGTCGCAGGTGCAGGACCACCGCGACCGCCATCGGGACGGTGACCAGGGCGTTGTAGAACAGGTGTAGCTCTACCCGCGGCAGGAACTGCTGGATGATGCTCGTCGGCACGGATGCCCCAAACAGGTAGTGATGGGTCTGTGCCTGCACCAGCAGGAGGAAATGCTCCAGATGATGCCAGACCTGGATGCCGAGCGCGATAACCCACCATCTCGTCGCCCGCCCGTGGAACCCGGCTCGAAGCAGCCACAGCCCCCCGAGCATGACCAGCGCGAACCCGTAGTGCAGCCATTCGGAGCTGACCAGCCAGGGGAAGGCCATTCCGAGCAGCCCGAGCGCGCGGGGCCTGGGCCAGCCCAGGGCCCAGATCTGGATCGCCTGGGCGATGTGCTCGGCCCAGTGCGCGATGACGATCGCCATGAAGATGTTCATCGCCGTCCGGTGCCCGCGCCCGTTCACCACGGCAGACCAGGAACGGGTCGATGCTGACTGCGCCGTGTCGGTGGTCATCGTCCTCCGCTCGGGAACAGGGCCGCCGGCTCGGTCGGCCGCGCCTCCAGTTTCCGGCTTGTCCGGCGGCAGATCTTCTCGACACGTGCGGATTCCGGCTTCCGGCGACACGGCACCCTGAGATAAGTTACGGTTGCGTAACCTACGCAGCCGTAACTGATCGAGGGGTCACCGATGCGGACCGCCAACCAACCAGTGATCATCCAGGGCGGCATGGGCGTTGCCGTGTCGTCCTGGCGGCTGGCCTCGGCCGTGGCCAGGACCGGTCAGCTCGGCGTCGTCTCCGGCACCGCGCTGGACGTCGTGGTCGCCCGGCGCCTGCAGGACGGCGACGCCGGCGGCCACCTGCGCCGCGCGCTGGCCCACTTCCCGGTGCCCGAGATGGCCGAGCGGGTGCTGTCCCGGTACTTCCTCCCGGACGGCCGGCCCGACGGCACGCCGTACTCGCCGATCCCCCGGCTCGCCGTACCGCAGAGCCGGGCCTCCCAGGAGTTGGCGGTGGTCGGCAACTTCGTCGAGGTGTGGCTGGCGAAGGAGGGACACGACGGGTTGGTCGGCATCAACTTCCTGGAAAAGGTCCAGATGGCCACGGCCTCCGCGGCGTATGGCGCGGTGCTCGCCGGGGTCGACTACGTGCTCGTCGGCGCCGGCATACCGCGCGAGGTACCGGGCCTGCTCACGCTGCTCGCCCGGCACGAGCCAGCCCGGCTCCGCGTCGACGTGCCGGGAACCCAGGACGAGTTCGCGGTGCACCTCGACCCGGTTGACCTGCTCGGCACCCGACTACCGGAACTCCCCCGGCCGCAGTTCCTGGCGATCATCTCCGCGCATGTGCTCGGCGGCTACCTCGCCCGGGACGAGGCGACCCGGCCGGACGGGTTCGTCATCGAGGGGCACCGGGCGGGTGGCCACAACGCACCGCCGCGGGGCCGGGTGGCACTCAACGAGGACGGCGAGCCGATCTACGGGGTCCGCGACGAGGTCAGCCTCGCGGCGATGGCGGAGATCGGGTTGCCGTTCTGGCTGGCCGGCACCTACGGCACCCCGGACCAGGTGCAGGCCGCCCTGGCGACCGGCGCCGCCGGCGTGCAGGTCGGCACCGTCTTCGCGCTGTGCCGCGACTCCGGGTTCACCGAAGACCTGCGCGACGAGCTGCTGCGGCAGCTCGCGGACGGCTCGCTGCAGGTGCGGACCGACCCGCTCGCCTCGCCGACCGGCTTCCCGTTCAAGGTCGTGCAGCTCACCGACACGCTGGCCGACGGCGAGACGCTCGGGCGCCGGTCGCGGATCTGTGACCTGGGATACCTGCGGACGCCGTACCAGCGCAGCAACGGTGCGCTCGGATACCGGTGCGCGGCCGAACCCGAACAGGTCTACGTCCGCAAGGGCGGCAAGCCGGAGGAGACCACCGGGCGGATGTGCCTGTGCAACGGGCTGACCGCCAACGTCGGGCTGGCCCAGAGCCGCCGGGACGGCTACGTCGAGCAGCGGGTGGTGACCCTCGGCGCCGACCTGGACGGTGCGCGGCACCTGCTCAAGGTCTTCCCGGACGGGTGGGGTGCCGACGACGCGGTCGAGTGGCTGCTGTCCGCCGTCCTGGCACCCGAACCCACCGCCGAAACCGGCTGACCGGGAGCTCCGGATCAGGCTGCCCACAACTGCACCAAGGAAGTAGGCTGTGGACGACGGCGCCGCCGTATCCGGACTCGTCAGAACGAGGGCCCCGCGACCGCACGAGGTCGCGGGGCCCTCGGTATCGGTCCGCACCGACGAACCTCCGCGCCGTTGCCCGGTCGAGACGGAGACAGCCCATGCGCACCATCGAGCACTGGATCGCGGGCCGGCCGACCACCGGCTCCGGTGATCGGCGCGGGGCGGTGTGGAACCCGGCGAGCGGCCACCAGCAGGCCGAGGTCGTGCTGGCCGACCAGGCGGACACCGATCTCGCCGTGCGGTCGGCGGTCGACGCGTTCAGCGCCTGGCGCACCGCCTCGCTGACCGCGCGGACCCGGGTCCTCTTCGCGTTCCGGGAGATCATGAACGGACGGATCGACGAGCTCGCAGCCGTGATCAGCGACGAGCACGGCAAGGCGGTCTCCGACGCCCGGGGCGAGGTCGTGCGCGGCCTGGAGGTGGTGGAGTTCGCCTGCGGCATCCCGCACCTGCTCAAGGGCGACTTCTCCGACCAGATCTCGGCCGGGGTCGACACCCACTCGTTCCGGCAACCGCTCGGTGTGGTCGCCGGCATCACGCCGTTCAACTTCCCGGTCATGGTGCCGGCGTGGATGCACCCGGTCGCCATCGCCTGCGGGAACGCCTTCGTGCTCAAGCCGAGCGAGCGCGACCCGTCGGCGTCGATGCTGGTCGCGCAGATGTGGGCGGAGGCGGGCCTCCCGGCGGGCGTGTTCACGGTGCTGCACGGGGATCGTGTCGCCGTCGACGCGATCCTGGACCACCCGGACATCGCGGCCGTCTCGTTCGTCGGCTCCACCCCGATCGCGTCCTACGTCCACCGGCGGGCCTCGGCGGCCGGCAAGAGGGTCCAGGCGCTGGGCGGGGCGAAGAACCACGCCGTGGTGCTCCCGGACGCCGACCTCGACTTCACCGCCGGGCAGCTCATCGCCGCGGCGTACGGCTCGGCGGGTGAGCGGTGCATGGCGATCTCGGCGGTGGTCGCGGTCGACTCCGCCGCCGACCCGCTGGTGGCGGCGTTGAAGGAGCGCGCGGCCTCGATCCGGGTCGGGCCGGGCCGGGACGCCGACACCGAGATGGGGCCGGTGGTGACCGCGCACGCCCGCGACCGCATCATCGGGTACGTCGACCGCGGGGTGGCGGCGGGCGCCGCGCTCATCGTCGACGGCCGCGACCTGACGGTGCCCGGCCATGAGGATGGGTTCTTCGTGGGGCCGTGCCTGCTGGACGGGGTCACGCCCGAGATGGAGCTCTACACCGATGAGATCTTCGGGCCGGTTCTGGTCGTGCTGCGGGTCGCGACACTCCGGGAGGCGATCGGCCTGATCAACGCCAGCCCGTACGGCAACGGCACGGCGGTGTTCACCTCCAGCGCCGCGGCGGCGCGGCAGTTCCAGCGGGAGGTCACCGTCGGGATGATCGGGATCAACGTCCCGATCCCGGTGCCGATGGCGTACTACTCCTTCGGTGGCTGGAAGGACTCCCTGTACGGCGACCGGCACATCCACGGCCCGGAGGGGGTGTCCTTCTACACCCGCGCAAAGGTGGTCACCAGCCGGTGGCCGCACCGGGCGGGACCGGAGCCGGCGAGCTACCACTTCCCGACCGCGACCTGACGGTGCCGGCGCTGCTGCTCGGCAACTCCAGCCGCACCTGGGTCCACCGGCTCCGGGTGACCGGCGAGCGGTCCGCGGTGGCCTCGACCCCCGTGCTGACCATGCTGCGCCGGTCGGTGCTGACCGAGCTGGTGGTGGCGGCGACCGTGCTCGGTGTCACCGCGGTGCTCGTCAACGCCGCGCCAGCCCGGTCGACGGTGATCCGCGCCGCGGACAGCACCATCGCGCTATCCGGCGGGAACCAGCTCCGGGTGGCGGTCACGCCGGCGCGACCCGGCGCGAACACGGTCCGGTTCAGCGTGCTCGCCCCGCACGGTGAGCCGGTCGACACCCGATCGGTGACCGCCTTCGCCGAGCTGCCGGGCAGCCGGTACGACCGGCTGCCGGTCACCCTCAGCCGCCTCGGCCCCGGCGACTACCAGGCGGTTCGGGTGGCGCTCCCGGTGGCCGGGGCGTGGCATCTCATCGTCACCGTCCGGCTGTCGGAGTTCGATGCCTACACCGTGCACGCCTCGGTGACGCTGCGGTGAGCCGGCGGACCAGGGGCGGCGGCAGGCGGCTCAGGTACGGGCGTGACAATGCAGTCGGGCCCGGACGAAGCCACTTCCGAGGAGGACAACGATGAGACCGTTCCGCACCTCGCCGGCGCGCAGGCGGGCACCGGTACCGGCGGTGGCTGTCGCACTGGGGGTTGCCGCCCTGCTGGCCCTGGCCAGCTGCGGGAACGCCGCCCGGTCCGGTGCCGTGGCATCGGTGAGTCCGACCCCGACCAGCGAGTTCCGGGGGGCGATGTACCCGCATCCGCACCCGCGGCCGCACTTCGTCCTCACCGACCAGCAGGGCCAGCGGTACGACTTCGGCGCCCGCACCGCCGGGACGGTGACGTTCCTGTACTTCGGCTACACCCATTGCCCGGACGTGTGCCCGACCACGATGGCCGATCTGGCGACCGCGCTGCGTAGCCTCCCCGGACCGCTCCGGGACACGGTCCAGGTCGTGTTCGTGACCACGGACCCGAAACGGGACACCCCGAAGGCGATCGGGGCCTGGCTGGCCCACTTCGATCCGGATCTGCACACCAAGTTCGTCGGTCTGACCGGCGGCCAGGCCGAGATCGACGGCGCCCAGCGCGCGGCCGGAGTGCCGCTGGCCGAGGACGACGGGCAGACGCACTCGGCCCAGCTCCTGCTGTACGGTCCGGACGATGTGTCCCGAGTGTTCTACTTGCAGGGCGCCAGCCCGAGGGATATCGCCCACGACATCCCGTTGATCGCGAAGGGGTAGTTCAGTGCGTTCCGCCCAAACGGCGAGGCCGGACCAGGCGTCGAAGTCGGCCGGCGGCTGGGCACGGCTCCAGCCCTGGCTCGGCACGGCGGCCAGGGTGCTGCTTGCCTCGGTCTGGCTCTACGCCGGCATCGACAAGGCCCGCGATCCGGGCCAGTTCGTCGTCGCGGTCAAGGCCTACCAGCTGCTCCCGGACGGGCTGGCGCACGTGGTCGCCTACGCACTGCCGATCGGCGAGATCGGTGTGGGGCTGCTGCTGTTGGCCGGACTGGCGACCCGGTTCGCGGCGGCTGCCTCGGCTCTGCTGCTCACGGCGTTCATCATCGGGGTCGCCTCAGCGGCGGCGCGTGGCCTGTCCATCGACTGCGGCTGCTTCGGTGGCGGCGGCGCGGTCCAGCCGGGGCAGACGACGTACACGGTGGAGCTGCTGCGGGACGCGGGTTTGCTGGTCGCCGCGGCGTTCCTGATCGGGTTTCCGCGCAGCCGGTACGCCGCCGACGACGCGGTCCGCGCGAGCGTCGTCGCCACCCGGGTCGACCTGGCGTCGCGGCGCACCCAGGAGGCCCGGGAGCGGGCGCTCGCCGTGCTGGAGCGGCAGCGGGCCGACCTACGGCGGCGGACCCGGCTGGTGGCCGTGGTGGCGGCCGTCGCGCTGGTCGGCGTTGCCGCGGTGGGCGGGGCGGTCCAGGCCAAGCGGGACGCGCCCGGGCCGGCAGTGGGCACCGTGAACTACACCGGCCCGGTGAGCGCCGCGGGGACGGACGGGATCGTCGTCGGCTACCCCGACGCGCCGGTCGCCGTGGACGTCTATGAGGACTTCATGTGCCCGATCTGCGGGCACTTCGAGGAGACCTCGGGGGCGACCCTCCTCCAGCTCGCCCGCGATCACAGGGCGACGCTGCGCTACCACATGCTCAACTTCCTCGATCCGCTGTCGAACAACACCCGGTACTCCACCCGGGCGGCCAACGCGGCGGCCTGCTCGGCCGACCTCGGAGCGCCGTTCGTCCAGTTCCACTCCCTGCTGTATGCGAACCAGCCGAAGGAACACTCCCCCGGCCTGTCCGATGACGAGCTGACCAAGTACGGCGTCCAGTCCGGTGCCCCCGCCGACACGTTCGGCGGCTGCGTCCGGGACCGCACCCACGCCTCCTGGCCGGACCAGCAGAATGCCGCCGCCGCCCAGATCCCGGGCTTCCAGGGCACCCCGACGGTGCGGATCGGCAACCAGGACATCGACTGGCAGTCGGTACAGAACATCGTGGACGCGGTCAACGCGGCGGCCTCGGCACCGAAGTAGCCGGCGACGGTCACCCGGCCGGCCACGGCGCGATCGCGCCGGCCGGCCGGGTACGGTGGGAGGCGGGCCAGCCTGTACAGTTGTCCCGCACATCAAGGGGCTGGAACACGGGGATGATTCCTTCCTCTTCGATGCGGATCTCGGCGATGAGTGCCTCGATGACGGCTTTGCGTTCGGCGGGTGTGCCGTCGGTGATGATCCGGTCGAGGGTGACCCGGATGCGGTCGATGGTGCTGGCTGGTGGCGCGGTGGGGGTCTGGTTGAGGGTGTCGGTCAGTTCGTCCTGACGGATCTTGAGTTGGTCGATGTCGTGGGTGAGTTCTTTCAGGCGTTGCCCGCAGGTGGTGTTGATGCGCCCTTCCTAAAGTGGAGGCTCTGATCAGCCGAAGGATCAGTCATGCCAGCACCGAGGAAGTATCCCGCGGAGTTGCGGGACAGGGCGATCCGTCTGGTGACGGAGGCGCGTGGGGAAGAGTCTGGGTTGTCGCTCAACGCTGCGGCGAAGCGGATCGGGCCCAGGGTGGGGATCAGCCCGGACACGTTGCGGGGCTGGTGCAAGCAGGCTGATATCGATGGGGGTCGCCGGCCGGGTGTTCCGGTCGCGGACGCGGCCCGGGCGCGGGAGTTGGAGCGGGAGGTCCGTAAGCTCAGGCGGGCGAACGAGATCCTGCTGGCGGCGTCAAGTTTCTTCGCGCGGGAGCTCGACCCGCGACTTCCCTGGTAGCTGAGGAACCGGATTCACCGTCGGGTTCCTCCACTGGTTCCTCGGTGGAGAGTGCGGATGCTGGTGGTGGTGGGCTGATCGGGCTGGTGGTGACCCCACTGGGCACCCACCTGTCCACGCAGGTGCTGGTGGCGTTCATCGATTCGGTCAAGGAACGGTTCGGGGTCGAGCCGGTCTGCCGCGTGCTGAGCCAGTTCGTGTGCAAGATCGCCCCGAGTACCTACTACGCGGCCAGGTCGCGGCCGCCCAGTGCCCGCGAGCAGCGGGACGAAAAGATCGGCGTGGTGCTGGAGGAGATCTGGCGTGACCCCGATGGTGGCCGGGAGGTGGCTGGGGCCCGCAAGATGTGGCAGTTGATGCGCAAGAGGGGGATCACGGTCGACGGCGGACCGGTGGCCCGGTGCACGATCGAGCGGCTGATGCGCTCCCTGGGCCTGGTCGGGGCCCGCCGTGGGGAGTCCTTCTACCGCACCACCCGTAGTGACCCGTCCCACGAGCGTGCCCCGGACCTGGTGGGTCGTAACTTTACCGCGGCCGCCCCGAACCGGTTGTGGGTCGTGGACTTCACCTACCTGGATACCACCGCCGGGAGGGCCTTCGCGGCGTTCGTGCTGGATGTGTTCTCCCGTCGGATCGTCGGTTGGGCGGTCGCCGATCACCACCTCACCGAGTTGCCGTTGGCCGCTCTGGAGATGGCGTTGTACACCCGGGGGGCCGCCGGGCAGGACGTGAAAGACCTGGTCCACCACTCTGACGCGGGTAGTGAGTACACCGCGATCCGGTACCGCAACGTCCTGACCGATTTCGAGGCGGTCGCGTCGATAGGCACCGTTGGCGATTCCTACGATAATGTTATGGCGGAATCCCTCAACGGACTCTACAAGACCGAATGCATTTGGCGGCAGGAATCCTGGGTGGACGTCAGGGAAATCGAGTACGCGACCAGTTCGTGGGTTGCTTGGTACAATTCTCGGAGATTGCACTCAAGTCTGGGCTACCGCTCACCGATAGAGTATGAGAACGCCTACTGCAACGGTGAACTCCCCGAACCCGGGGACCAGCCAGCCGACCAGACGGACACCGGAACCACCGGGCCGGACGAACAGCGGGACAACGACCGGGACATCAACCCCCGCACCTACGAACACGCGGGATAAACCAGCCTCCACGAAACCCGGGGTGCCTCATGTTCGTCCATGGTGCCTGCCTCGAATGCGGTGTGGTAGCGGCTGATCGCGGCGGTCTTGGCGGCGATCTGGGTGGTGATGGCCTGGAGTTCGCCGTGCCGGTCGGCGTGGGTGTCGTGGTGGTGCCGCTGGGCGCGGGTGATGGCGTCGGCGATGAGGGTGTCGGCATGGGTGTAGAAGTCCCGCAGTGCCTGGAGGGTCGCCGCATCGAGTTCGGGTGCGGCCAGGCGGGGGCTGGTGCAGCCGGCGGGGCCGTAGCGGACCCGGGAGAAGCAGGTGTAGTAGCGGTAGGTGCGGCTGCGCCCGGTGGCTGAGGTGCCGATGTATTTGGTGCCGCAGGTCGGGCAGGTGATCAGTCCGGTGAGGTGGTAGGTGGAGTCGCTGAGGGCGCGGTGGGTGTTGGCCTGCGCGCGGGTGGTGGCGATGTCGTGGGCACGCTGCCAGGTGGCCTGGTCCACCAGTGCGGGGTGGGCGTCGGGGACGTAGACGTCGCGGTAGGCGATGGCGCCGAGGTAGGCGGGGTTGGTGAGGATGCGGCCGATGGTGAGACCGGACCAGGGTTTGCCGACGCGGTTGGGGATGCCGCGGTGGTTGAGTTCGGTGGCGATCGCCCGGGTGCCGAGCCGTTGTTGGGTGTAGAGGCGGTAGATCTCCCGCAGGATCGGTGCCTCGTCCTCGTGGGGGGTGAGGGTGTGGGTGTCGGGTTGGACGCGGTAGCCGTAGGGGCGGGTACCGCCGGCCCATTTTCCTTTGCTGGCTTTGGTGGTCATTCCGTTGATGACCCTGTCGACGATGGTGGAGCGTTCGAATTCGGCGAACACGCCGAGGAGTTGCATGAGCATTCTCCCGATGGCGGTGGAGGTGTCGAAGGATTCGGTGGCGGAGCAGAACGCCACCCCCGCCTCGTCGAGTTCGTTGAGGAGGTCCAGAAGATCACTGAGTCGTCGGGAGAACCGGTCGACGCGGTAGACGAGTAGGACATCGAAGCGCCCGGCTTTCGCGGCGGTGAGGATGCGTTGCAGGCCGGGGCGGTCGAGGATCGCGCCGGAGGCGTCGTCACTGTAGGGGTCACCGGCGAGCATCCATCCGGGTTGGGAGTTGACGTAACTGGTGAGGGCGGTGAGTTGGGCGTCGATGGTGAACGGTTGGTGTTCGTCATCGGTGGAGCGCCGCACGTAGATCGCGACCCGCCGGGTGCCGGTGTTGGTGTCGTTGGGGGTCGCGGGTGGGTCGCCGCGTCGGCTTCTGGGTCGTCGATGTATTGGTGTGGGTCGTGGCGTGGGCATGGCGGGTGCTCCGGGTGATGGTGGGGGTGGTCGGACATGTCACGGGTGTCCGACCACCCGGGTACGGGTCACCGGGGTCAGGGGTCGGGGTGGGTGCGTTCGTATCGGGCGATGAGCACGGCGAGGGCTTCAACGGCGGTGTCGTACTCGACCGGGGTCATTGGCACGGTCTCGATGCGGGTGATCCGGATCGTGGTGATCGCGGGGCGTGCCCGTCGGTGGGTGGCCCGCGGTGTGCGGGTGCGGTGGTGAGTGTGGGATTGGGTGTCATCATACCCGGATTCCGGGTCGGCGCCTGTGACCATTTCCCTCCACTGGTGGGATAGGCGCGGACGGGTGGGACACTGGTGGGCATGGGTGATCGCCTCCTGTTGGGACGTGAATACGAATAGCCACCAACCAGCGCGTGATCATGGCTATTGCTGGTGGGGTCGGTGAACACACAACCGGACACAGTTTCCGGAGTGTGTGATTACGGAAGGTAAATGGTTGGGTCGGGGTGCAGTGTGGTCATGGTCTCCGCGTCGGGTGAGGTGTGTGGCAGGTCGGCCAAGTGGAGCCGGTCGCCTTGCCGGCCGTGGAGCCACCACACCGCGTCCGCGGCGGTGCGGGCGGTGTGGGTGGTGTGCTCCCCGGTCGCGGTCGCGACCGTCACCCCAGCGCCGCCACCCGTGGCGGGCGTGCGGCTGGTGGCGAGAGTCTGGTGGAGGTGGAGTTCCCGGCGGGTGCCGGGCAACCACAGCAGCACCGGCCAGTCCCGGCCGGTGAGTTCCACCAGCGCCGTGTAACGGCGGATTTTCGTGGTCAGGGTGTCCAGCCGTTCGCTACCGGTGTCGTACTCCACGAAGAACGCCACCATTTGGTCGCCGTCGACCCATATGCCGTGCCCGTCGGGGCGGGGTAGGCGGGTCGCCAACACCTGTGGGTTGTCGCCGTCCTGGTAGTAGCCGGTGGAGGTGTGAAACGCCGCCGGTGGCCACCACCGCACCAACCGGGCACCGGCATGGGTGCGTTCATGGGTGGCGAGGTCGATGAAGATCTGGTTGGTGCCCAACAGGTGCGGCAGGTTCGCCCGGGATGTCAGGTGCGCGCGGCGCCGCCGGGCCTGGTCGCGACGGGGTGGGGCATCACCGCGCTGCGCGGCGATGATGTCGGTACCCAACTGGTCCGCGAGGTAGTGGTAGGGGTAGGAGCCACCGTCGAAGCGTTGCGGCCGGAACCGGGCCACCACCCCCAGGTTGAGCAGCCGCAGCAGGCGCCGTTGGGCGAAGTCCAGGGAACTGAACAACGCCGAGGCGATCTGGGGGGTGGTCAGCACCCCGTGGTCGTACAACCAGCCCAGCAACCGGAGGTCCCGGTCGGTGAGGCTGGCCTGGGCACGCAGCAGCGGATGCTCAGCACCCATACGGATGCTTCCCCTTGGGGGGGACCCTATGACGAGGGTCTGTCGCGACACACCCACCCGCCCTGTTGGGTGCCCCAGCCTGCCCTGTTGGGTGGCGGGGGGTGTCCGGATAGGGGTCGGTATCAAGACAGACCCCCACACGGTCCCCCACACCGACCCCACGGCGGACCCGCGTGCCGTGGGACCCCACCACCCAACAGGGCGACCAACCGCGACCAGACGCTCTCCGTCGCGGCACCCCGACCACGACACCCAACGACCGCGACCACGGCGTCGGCGACCACCATGTGGTCGTTGTGACACATGACGGCGGTACGTCTGTCGCTGAACTGGTCGTGTTGGTCGCCGGGCCGGCGCGGTCGGGTCGCGGCGACCACGGCTGGCGCGCCCTGGTGGCGCATCCATGGAATGTGAACATCAGCGTTCCTCCCTTCGGGTGGTGGACAACAAGCGGCCCGCGCCGGGTGCCGACACGGATGATCAGAAACCAGACGCGCCACGGTGCGCGGTACAGCGAACGGGACGGCGCGGTGCGGCGTCCGGCTGTGGCCCCGCGTTCTGGTGGGTATCGCGGTCGCCGTCCGCGTCGGCGGACCCCCGTCCGAGACCGCCAGACGGCCAGACGCCGCAGCAAGTCGCACCTGGGGCGCGGGCGTGCAGGTGACGTCGCCGACACGGCCCACGAACCGCCTCACCAGACCCTTGGTGTCCCGTAGCGCCGGGTGACCGTCCCTAGGCCGCCAACCGGTGCGGACATCTCCGGCGGACACCCAACCAGGCCAGAGGTTCCGGGGGAACTGGCCCTGTCACCCATGGGAAAGGCGCCACCCGATCACGTTCTGGACACCACCCCACGAAATGTGACCCACACCACAACCATGACGGGTGAGGTCGGCAGGCCGATCAGCGCCCATGGGGATGCCGGCGACCGGTGGCATGGGGACAATGCGGGCATGCGGGTCCCCATCGAACCGGTGCTCGTCCCCGACGGACCAATCCTGGACTGGTTCGGTGACCTCTACGCCACCCTCCCCTGGGTGATCACCGCCGGCACGTTCGCCCCCGGCCTACCGCGGCGGGACATGCCCCCACGGGTCCTGCAACGGTTCGTCCTCCACGACGCCACCTACACCCAACGCGACCAGGTCTGGGCCGGGATCATCACCCGCACCCACCCACACGGCACCACCACCGCCACCGCCACCGTGCATCAGATGCTCGCCCTCGGGCTCGCCCTCCCCGGACTACGCGGCTACCGAAACCGGCTCCGGGTACGCACCCGAAGCGACCTCGCCGACCTGGACGCCGACATCGTCCACGGGCTCCTACGACGCCTGGAATCGATCAACCCCGAGGGCCGTAACCTCGGGGGGCGGCTCATCGACAGTGCCACCAGCTACGCCGCCCGTCGCAGGCGCGAGCACACCCACCGACCCCAGACCCGCACCGACATCGACACCAGCACCGGCCAGCCGGTGGGTGGATGGTCGGGGGACCTGCGCGTGGAACTCGATCACCTCACCGCGCGCCTCGCCGACGACGGGCGCCCCCTCGACCCCCGCGATACGATGCTGATCGCGCTCACCCGCCTCGACGGGCACACCCTGCTGGAGGCCGCCCACCAGCTCGGCCTCCCACCCCAGGTGGCCTACAAACGCCGGCAACGCGCCGAACACCACCTGCGTGTCCTCCTCACCCGCACCACCGACCCGGAACGCCGGCCCACCGCCGACCGGGTGGGGTGGGGGTCGCCGGTCAGTCGCGGTGCCGCCACGGCAACATCGGTACCGGCGGCAACCGGGACTCATCAAACGGCGGCAACCCTCGGCCGACGTTCGCCAGCTCCGCGACCAGCTCCGTCAGCTCCTCCCGCCAGCTCGGGTCCTGATCCACCCGCAGCACCCCCCGGACCCGATCCGACAGGACCAGCACCGGACCACCAGTGCGGGCGATGAGGCTCCACCAGTCGCCGTGCGTGACCACCACCGCACCGAACCCCCCGGTGCGGGTCCGCACCCACTCCCCCGCAGGTTGCGTCTGCACCGTGCCCCACGCCTCAGCGATCACATCCGCCAACTCCGGGTCGTCGTTGACGTAGGCGACCTGCGAGGACACCGACCCCACCGCCCGCCGCCGCCACACGCCCGGTGACAGGTCGCACAGCTCTGTCGCCAACCGTGCCGCCAACCCCACCCGTCGCGCCATCACCACCCCAGGACCATCGGGTGGGTCACCGGCGACCCGCCGCGGGTCACCGTGCGGGTCGTCACCACCCTGTTCCACCACCTCCTCAGGTTCCCACCCACCGGGCGGGTCCCGCGAGCAGGCCACCACCGTCCAGAGCACCGGCGCGGGTCACGCAGATGCGCGGGGCCGGTGCCGGTCGTGCCATCCGGCACACCACGCAAGGCCGCTCGCGGGGCCGGGGCTCGTGGATCGGGGACGCCCCGTCACCCGCGTGGGTGAGCTGGTCTTGTCCGCCCCACCGGGCAGACTGCCTGTGGTGGCAGTCGTGGTGAGCGGGACGGTCGGGGTGGCGGAGAATACCTGTCACCAACAGTGTGCGGAGGATGAGGTCAACGTGAGTGTGCCGGCCGGGTTCAGCGACAAGGTTGCGTTCGTGTGGAAAGTCGCAGACAAGCTGCGGGGGCACTTCAAACCACACGAGTACGGCTCGGTGATGCTGCCCCTGCTGGTCCTGCGCCGCCTGGACGCGGTGCTGGCCCCCACCAAGACGGGTTTGCGGGCGAAGGCGACCGCGTTGGAGGCCAGCGGGGTGCGGGCGGCCGACCCGATCCTGATGCGGATCAGTGGGCAGCCGTTCTACAACACCAGCCCACTGGTCCTGGCCACCGTGATCGCTGATGACAAGAACGTCGCCGACTCGCTACGTGCCTACATCAACGGCTTCTCCCCGGGCACGGTGGAGGTGTTGGAGGAGTACCGCTTCGACGACAAGATCACCCGCCTGGACAAGGCCGGCATCCTGTATGAGGTCCTCTCCGACTTCGCCGACCTGGACCTGCACCCCGACACCGTCTCCAACGAGACGATGGGGTACGTCTTCGAGGAACTGCTGCGGAAGTTCTCCGAGATGAGCAACGAAACCGCCGGGGAGCACTACACCCCCCGCGAGGTGATCCGGCTCATGGTGAACCTGCTGTTCGCCGAGGACACCGACGCCCTGTCCGGTCCCGCCCCACTGCGCACCGTCTACGACCCGGCCGCCGGCACCGGGGGGATGCTCACCACCGCGAGTTCCTACCTCACCGAACTGAACAACCAGGCCCGGGTGGAGGTCTACGGCCAGGAACTGAACCCCGAAACGTGGGCGATCGCCCGCTCCGATCTGATGATCAAGGGTGGGGACCCGGACCGGATGGTGCTGGGCAACTCCCTCACCGCGGACGGGTGGCGGGGCCGCCGCTTCGACTACATGCTCGCCAATCCCCCCTACGGGGTCGACTGGAAGGCATACGCCACCCCGATCCGTGAGGAGGCCGACAAGCTGGGGTTCGACGGGCGGTTCGGTGCGGGCCTGCCCCGGATCTCTGACGGGTCGCTGCTGTTCCTCCTGCACATGATCAGCAAGATGAAACCGGTCACCGACCGACCCGAAACCCCCTGGGTCGACGGTGGGTCCCGCATCGGGATCGTCCTGTCCGGCTCACCCCTGTTCTCCGGCGGGGCCGGGTCCGGGGAGTCCGACATCCGCCGGTGGATCATCGAACACGACTGGCTCGAAGGCATCGTCGCGCTACCCGACCAAATGTTCTACAACACCGGTATCTCCACCTACGTGTGGATACTCACCAACCGCAAACCCCCGGAACGGGCCGGGACGGTCACCCTCGTTGACGCCCGCGACATGGGCACCAAAATGCGGAAATCCCTCGGTGACAAACGCAAAGAACTCACCAACACTGCGATCAGTGACATCACCCGCCTTTTCACCGACGCGATCAGCATCACCACCGGCCCGGACCCCGACCGGCGGGTGAAGGTCATGCGGAACGAGGAGTTCGGGTATGCCCGCCTCACCGTCGAACGCCCCCTCCGCCGGGTATGGCGCCTCGACGACATCACTCTCAACACCATCCCCGCCACCGCCCGCGACCTCCTCACACCACTGGCCGGACACACCTGGCCCACCGAGAAAGACGCCAAAACCGCACTCACCCACAACACCCACGGCCTGGACACGAAAACTCTCAACGCGGTCCTCAAAGCAATCGCCGTCCACGACCCGGACGCCGAACCGATCAAAGCGAAAAAAGGAGGTGGGTACGAACCCGACCCCGACCTCCGCGACCAAGAAAACATTCCCCTCCCCACCGGCGCCAGCACCATGGGCACCCTCGACCGTGACAAAACCATCCGCCGCGCCGCCGAACACCACCTCGAAACGCAAATCCACCCCTACGTCTCCGACGCATGGATCGACCACACCAAAACCCGCATCGGCTATGAAATTTCAATCACCAGCCAATTTTATGTCTACACTCCACCACGACCCGTCGCCGAAATTTGGGCTGATATCGACAACATCGAAACCCAGGTCCAACAATGGATGAATGGCCTCGTTCGATGACGGCAGCCATGACCCGATTGCGCTACATCGCCGAGATCAACCCAGCGACTCCCGCCTTTGACTTATTGGCCGACGAAACCGACGTAACCTTTATGCCTTTGGAAACCGTCTGGGCCGACCACCGACTCGATACAAGTCGCGTCAGAATGAAGGCAACGGTCTCCACTGGATACGTCTGCTGGTACCGGGCGGGTAGTGACTGACCACGATGTCCAGACCGGTGACCGCCGCCAGGCGGGCAAGTTCGTGTTTCCACAACCAGGGCCGGTGCCCGTTGGACCCACCCCCGTCCGCGGTGATCACCAACCTGTGGGCGTGCGGGTACCTCTCCCGCCCCATCCGCTCCCACCACGTCTGGATGGTCGCCACCGCGAACACCGACGTGTCATGATCCACACCCACCGACACCCACGCGCTGTCATCGGCCACGTCGTACACCCCGTAGGGGATCGCCTTACCCTCGGCCAGGGACGGGAAGTCGTAGGTCTGAACGTCCTCCGGTGAGCCGGCCGGCCGCCACTCCCGTCCCGCCTGCGTGAACCGCCCCACCAGCTCCTTCTTCTTCGTGTCGATGCTGATCACCGGCTCCCCGGCACCCAACGCCTCCACCACCTCGTCGTGGATGTGCCGGAACTGCGCATCCCGGTCCGGGTGCTGCGCACCCTCCAACTTCTTGCGGGTCCCCTGCAGGCTGTACCCCTGGTCCTTCAGGATCAACGCCACCACCGAATGACTCACCGGATGCCCCAACCCGGTCAACTCCCGCGCCAGGTTCCGGGTCGACTTCGTCGTCCACCGCAACGGCGACTCCGGATCCCCCCGCGTCCCCGGCTCGATCAACCCGTCCAACGCCCCAAGCAACCCCGGATCGGTATCCTCAACCTTCTTCCGCCCACCCCCCACAGCCCGCACCCGAGAAGACCCCACCACATCGGTCCCCGCATCCAGATCCCGGATACCCCGCGCGATCGTCGACCGCGCCGCCCCGGTCACCCAATGAACCTCCTCAATCCCCCCACGACCCCACGACCTGGCCTCCACAGCCAACGCCACACGCCGGTCCCGCTCACTCAACCGGGGCAACAAAGAAGCCAAACGGGCCGCCATCGCCATACTCTCCACAGACCGATCCCTCGCCACCCAC